>NZ_JAOCZL010000020.1:129779-463313 GCF_041414825.1 Pseudoalteromonas sp. 68 DY56-GL68 | reverse complement strand
GCATCGCCCTTACAAGGCGAGGGTCACTGGTTCAAGTCCAGTACGACCCACCATTTACTTTTTAAAGAAAAAAGTTAAAAATGGTAGCGAAGAAAAAAGATTATATGGGTCGTTAGCTCAGTTGGGAGAGCATCGCCCTTACAAGGCGAGGGTCACTGGTTCAAGTCCAGTACGACCCACCATTACTTTTTGAAGCAAAGAGCATCGCAACTCTTTACAACGAAAAGGCTCGGTGGTTAAGTTCAGTAAAACCAACCATTTAATCTTCAAAAATTTATATGTGGGTCGTTAGCTCAGTTGGGAGAGCATCGCCCTTACAAGGCGAGGGTCACTGGTTCAAGTCCAGTACGACCCACCACATATAAACACTTTCTTTAAAGACTCCTTTTTATCTCTAGTTTCAAAAGCATCGCCACTCTTTACAAAACACAGGCTCGATAGTTCAAGTCCAGTACGACCCACCACATATAAGCCCTCTTCATACAAAAAATCTTTACACATTTAAAAGCATCGCCACTCTTTACAAAGCACAGGCTCGATAGTTAAAGTCCAGTACGACCTAACACATATAAACATTTAACAGCTTTTCAATACCTGAAATTTAAATACTGAATTAAGCCATTATTTAGCATGAATTATCAGTCCTAATTATACTAAACCTGCAAATTGCCTTGTCAGCAGCTAGACTGTTTATTATAGTCACCTTTAATATCACTCGGTCGCAAGTCCAATGCCTACAAAGATTTTTTCGAAAGCTAAAATATTAATAGTGGAAGAGCAGCCGCTAGCTCAAAGCTATATGAAACAATCTCTTGAAGGGTTAGGTTTTCGTCAACTTCGCTTTGCTGAACACGCAATAGCTGCCAAGGAGCAATGCCAAGTTGAACAGTTTGATTTAATTGTTTGCTCATTTAATTTAAGCAAACACCAAGATGGTTATCAGCTCTATGAAGAGCTAAAAGTAAAACGTTATATTAAAAGCTCAACTGGGTTTATTTTTATTTCAGCAGAGACAAGCGGCTCATTAGTTCATAGTGTATTAGAACTACAGCCCGATGACTTTCTTGTTAAACCATACACAATTTACGAACTCAAAAACCGTATCGAAAAAGTACTCATGCGTAAATACCATTTACAGCGTGTGTACCAGCTAATTGATGACGATAACGACTCTAAAGCAATTAAGCACATAGACGAGCTATTACAAAATAAGAGTAATACTTATAGTGCTATTTTGTTACGGTTAAAGGGTAATGCCCTACTCCGCTTAAAGCGTAATGAAGATGCAAAAGCTTTCTTCAAGTCAGTACTCAATATTCAAAAATTTACATGGGCTAAAGTGGGCTTAGTTGAAGCGCTTATCGCTAATAACGAACATATTCTCGCTCAGCGTATGCTCAAAACGATGTTACAACGCAATGAAACTCGCTTAGTCGCACTCGATTTACTCGGTCGCTTAGAGGTTAAACTAAACCAATTTGACGAGGCTCAAGCTTTCTTCAGTCAGGCTGTTAATATTGCTCCCCGTAATATTTCTCGCCAAAAAGCACTCAGTCACGTTTCCTTGCTTAATCATGATTATGAGAAAAATTACCTAACACAAAAAGATATTGCCAATTACGCGAAACACTCTATTCATGATCACCCTGATGTTTATTTAAATGCCGCACGCGCAGGCATCGACTTTGCGCTTACGACAGATCAAAGCGATCAAGTTAATCGTATCTCAAGGCAAACTAATCAATATTTAAATGATTTAAAGCAGCAGTTTCCGAACAGTAATAACCAAACTCAAATTGATGTTTTAAATGCACGATTGCACTATTTAAAAGATGAACATCAAAAAGCAAAAGCACTGATTGAACAGCTTGATGAAAGTGATACGCAAATTCGCTCTGTCGACGGAGCACTTGATAAAGCAAAAGCTTTTCACGAACTTGGTTTTCATAACAAAGCACAAATGCTTTTTAATCAAATAATTACTCATTGCGAGCGACACCCATCTGTCAGCGACCCAGTTTATGTACGCTATATTCAACAGCAACAAACAGAGCGTCGTGACATCAAAATGGGTCCGAAAGAGTTAAACAATCACGCTGTTTCGCATTTTAATAAAGGTCAGCTCAATGTTGCACTCGAAGCATTTACACAAGCTTTTAGAGTCATGCCTAAAAATGCCAGCATTGCGCTAAATCTATTGCAGTGTTTATTTGATAACAATGGGCAAGGTCAATCCTTCAACCTTGTACTTGCCAAAAAATGCTACCGCTTGCTAAGTAAGCACACGCTTGAAGATGAGCAAGCCGCGCGTTTTGAAAAAATAAAAGCCCGCGCAGCAAAAATGAACCTACAGCTTACTGATTAAAAACTGATTTACTGGGGGCTTCTTTTGAAAACGTATTTAAAACACTTTCTTTTTTTAATCACTTTACTGGGCGGTATTAATACGAGTGCCTCATCAGAGCTACAACACTGGCAACAAGCAAAGATCAATTGGCAAAGTGAAGCTGGTAGCCATATAAATATATTAGCTGATGAGCAGCCTGCTTTTATGGCTTTAAAGCCTTATATTCCTCTATTCGAGAAGCTAACTGGTATTTCTGTCGGCTTTCACCCACTTGAGCAATCTCAAATGCGTATTAGACGCCACCAAGATTTAAGTGAAGGACTTGGTTTATATGATGTTCACCCAATGGGAATTACTTTTTTAGGTGAAGCACAAAGTCATGGCTGGATTGAGCCCTTAGCACCCTATTTAGAAAATCCACTAATTACCGATAAAAGTTGGTATCAATTAGAGGATATTAGTGAACGAAGTCTTGCGCTCTGCCGCATTAATGGCGCACTGTATTCACTTCCTTTTGATTTTTCTGCGCCAATTTATTTTTATCGAAAAGACTTATTTACACGTTTCAATCTTAAAGTCCCCGATACGTATGCAGAACTATTAAAAACAAAAGTAGCATTACAACGCGCTATTGATACTGATCCTCAATTAAAGGGTATGCACGCATTTGCCTCTCGCACCTTACCTGGTGCAGGGTTGAACACATGGACTATTTTACCTATTATGCGGGCTTACGGTGCACAGGTAATCAATGAACATGGGGAATCAGAGTTTGATAGCCCTGAAACAGAAGATGCCTTAAAGATGTATCGCAATTTAGTAACTGGCTATGGCACACCAGACAATAGCCGGCTTTTACATTTTTATGAGTTGCGAAACCAGTTTAAGCAAGGAAAACTCGCATCCGCTTTTTTAGCCTCACATTTCTACAATGAAATTGATACAGCGGAAGAATCCGATATTTGGAATAAATGGGAAGCGGCCCCTTTACCAGCGGGCCCTGTTGCGCGAGAAACCTCTCCTTGGGCTTGGGCGTTTACAATTAATGCTCATTCAAATAATAAAACAGCTGCGTGGTTATTCATTCAATGGGCGACAAGTGAACAAACAGCCTCATTATTAAGTACTGGCGGCTCGCCCCCACGAAAAAAAGTATGGCACGAAAAACTGTTCACTCTTGTCAACAAACCTGGCTTTAATAACACTATGCTATGGGTATTTGATCACGCCACACCAGATCGCTTACAAGCAGGCATGGTTGAATTTCCGGTTATCGGAAAAGTCATTTCATATACATTTAGTCAAATCTTTTATGGTGCAGATATTAAAGAATCAATAAAAGCCACCCATGCTAAAATTAACGCCGATATGAAGCACTTAACATCAAATAGAGCGGTTCAACAATGAGAGTCAGTATTGCTCATAAAATTTTGATGATTATAGGTTTTACCATCACTCTAATTTTGGGGGTGAGCACTTCTATGCATGTAGTTGAATTAAAAGAACAGACTTTACTGAACATGAGTGAGAAAGCCGATGCGATCGTTTCACCTATGCTCTCAGAAATCGACAATTTAACGACCGATAACACCATTGGCAGTTGGGTTTTAAAGATTCAGGGGATCACGTTAAAGAACATCTTAAAAAACAATACATTCGATGATCTTCAAACCATTTATTTTATTGATCAAAATAACTTTATTGCAGCTCACCCCGACACATCTAAAATTGATACGCTAGAAACAAATCAAGTAATACTCAAGCAACTTAAGCCAAATCAAAATACCATCGTGCCTTTAGATCAACAATACGCTGTTGCCGTACCCATTGATAACCATCAAGGTGAGAATATAGGTTACGTTATTGTGACCTTTTCAGACAAGGACTTGGCCCTAAAAACAAAATCAATCATTAGTAATGCAATATCTTTATTTGCAATTTACCTACTTGCTGCGATGATCATTGCCTATATCATCATCAGGCGAATTATCTTACAGCCTGTAGAGCAACTTGTAGAGTTTTCTCATGCTGTTACCACAGGTGATTTAAACTGCCCTATCAATATTAAAAGCCAAGATGAAATTGGTACCCTAGCAAGTGGCTTTAAGATGATGCGCGCAGCGGTAAGGCAGCAGATAAACAGCATGCATGAACAACACAGTCAATTAGAAGAAACCATCGCTAAGCGCACACAAGAATATATTGATG
This sequence comes from Pseudoalteromonas sp. 68 DY56-GL68, assembly GCF_041414825.1. NCBI lineage: Bacteria > Pseudomonadati > Pseudomonadota > Gammaproteobacteria > Alteromonadales > Pseudoalteromonadaceae > Pseudoalteromonas > Pseudoalteromonas sp. 68 DY56-GL68. The sequence continues at coordinate 458,758 of NZ_JAOCZL010000020.1, read as the reverse complement.
CGAAAGAGCAAGCTGAACAATCTAATCAAGCCAAAAGCCGCTTTTTAGCAAATATGTCACATGAGTTAAGAACACCACTCAATGCGGTGCTTGGGTTTAGCCAATTACTACAAGACAGTGAAACAGACAAAAACAAGCGTCGCTACTTAGAAGCAATATCAATTTCAGGTAGCTCACTACTCAATGTTCTTAATGATATTCTTGATTTGTCAAAAATTGATGCTGGAAAAATGCAACTTGATATAGATCGCGTCGAGATCCCGACTATCTGTCATGAATTAAACATGATGTTTTTGCAATTAAGTGCCCAAAAAGATCTCGACTTTAAAGTGACAGCTCACCCTGGCTTCAAAACACCCGTATTACTTGATAGCAATAAAGTACGCCAAGTACTGACAAACTTAATCAGTAATGCGATTAAGTTTACCTCACAAGGGTGTGTCGATGTGTATTTCGACTTCAAGCCTCATGATGATGAAAGTCATATCGATATTGCTATTCATGTTAAAGACACGGGCAAAGGCATTCCTAAAGATCAGCAAGATTTAATCTTTAATGACTTCGAACAAGTTCAGGGTCAGCGCAGTTCAGAGTTTGGGGGAACAGGCCTTGGATTAGCAATTTCACTACGTTTTATTAAATTAATGGGTGGCGAGTTATCGGTACTGAGTGAAAAAGATAAAGGCAGTGAGTTTATTGTATCAATTCCTAATGTTGAACTTGCGGAATCAATGGCCGAGGTAGAGCATCGTAACTACCCTGCTATTTCAAGCTACCACTTTAACCCTGCGCGTATTTTAATTGTCGACGATATCCCCTACAACAGAGACTATTTAGAGTCATTTTTATCACGTTGGAGTTTTACTATAGATACCGCTATAAATGGAGAAGACGCACTTAAAAAGGTAGAACAACAGCAACCGGATTTAATAATCATGGATTTAAAAATGCCAGTAATGGGTGGGCTAGAAGCATGTCAGTTAATTCGTAGTGACGACCGTTTTAAACACATTCCAATTATCGCAGTAACCGCATCCTCGTTAAAAGATGAAAAGGCACAATCGAATATTCTAACTGACTATATAATCAGTAAACCAATATACCGAGAGCACCTTATCTTTATTATTGCCCAGTACTTAGATTAGTCGCATTTTTTCATGGCAATAGCATTCATACAATAACGAAGGCCACTCGGTGCTGGGCCATCAGGAAAAACATGGCCTAAGTGCGCATCGCACACATTACAAACCGCTTCTATACGTTGCATTGCGTGGCTGTTATCCATAATATAAGCAATACTTTCTTTACTGCTTGGTTGCGTAAATGAAGGCCAACCAGTACCACTGTCAAATTTTTCATCTGCGTCAAACAGCAAATTATCACAGCATACACAAGCGTATTTACCAGGTTCGAATAAAGTACATGAACCAGAGCTGTGTGGGCGCTCTGTTCCTTTTAAACGTGTCACATAAAAGGTGTGTTCATCTAACTGTAACTGCCACTCAGAGGCGCTCTTTTCGACTCTGCGCGGCGGAGTCGGATTACCAGTTTGTGCGAACGTTAATATATCTTGCCAAGTTAACATAAGGCCCCCTCAAGATTTAAAGTATGCCAAGACACTACATCAAAAAGCTAAGGCTCGGCAAGCCTTAAGATGTTATTGTAATTTTCTGCCGTTCACGCGCTGATAAAATGATATGAAGATGTGAAATTATTTCAGCTTTAGAGACACTCAGTACTGCATGCAACCGTTGTGAGTTAATGTCTTCGATAACAATACTTCCCTCACCGACACTGATTGTTTTGATTTGCCCTATTAACACAAATTCGGCTTTACGTTTAAAATCAAATAATCCCGCTAGGCTTATTAAAGCAAGCTGATTAACATCTCGCTTGATTAACTCTTCAACTGGGTTTCTGTTTTTAAATAAAGGAGTAACTCGGTACAACGCAGAGCTTGTTATCACACACCAAAAAATAACAAACAATGAAAAAAGAGCACTATTCCACAGTGGTGTGAAAAGCCATAAAAGCAGTAAAACGAACGCAATTGCCACTGAAATTTTAGCTAATAGCTTATTAACACGAAGCATTTTATTCTCCTTTTTTAATAATTGGATCAGGCCAATCATTAAAAAATACGCTGAGGTAACGACTTTTCAGTAAGTACAACAACACCCATAATACCATTACCATTTGACACGCTAGAAACAATGAAAATTGATAATGACTATGCGCTGCTTGATATGTAAGCCAGCCTAGATCAATGATTGCACATAAAATTAATGGCCAACGCATAAAACGCCATATGCTTGCGAGTCGCTTTGCGCTATCAGGGTTGTCTTGTGGTCGTCTTAAACAAAATATAACAGCAGGTAATAAAGCAATGGCCGCAATACCGATAGAAAAAAAGAAATCAGACTTACTGCTAAAAAATAACGACATAATATCTAAATCAGGGCGACGACTCAGCGCCGCCATAATCCAAATAAAGTAACTGCGTAAAAGTACTAATAAAGATAAATGAAAAGCTATAGGCGTTCTATATGCTCCGTATTTATCCCAATATTCAGGCCCATAACGCATTACAGTTGGTTCTTTCTATCAGCGATAATACCCAATACTAAAAAGGCAGCTGTGAGTGTCAAAGCCAACCATTTTACACCCAACAGCATAAGCAGCTTGCTCAAGTAAGGGGTAATAAATACAACCAATAACCCCATACCGAACCCTGTGACTAACACAAAACACAGAATACGTATAATGAAGTGACGACGTGCCACAAAACGCTTTGTTATTTTAATGATATCGTCCGCATAGAGAGATAAAAAACAAACCACTAACAATAACGAAATATTATATAAGTGAGGCTGCAACCAATGACCTAGAGTTAATGCAAGCGACGACATTGCCTGTAAAAAACTATCCATTGTGTTCACCTAGTAATGCGATTAAATCGGCTTCAGTCAAAATATCAATTCCTAAATCTTGTGCTTTAGTCAGTTTAGAACCGGCTTTCTCACCAGCAATTAACGCATCTGTTTTTGCTGAGACACTTCCCGATACTTTTGCACCTAATGCCTGTAAACGCGCTTTTGCATCATTACGGTTAAGCTCACTTAGCGTACCTGTTAGAACATAAGTCAGCCCTGCTAATGGCTGCGCATCTTCACTTGGAGCACTCAACGCAGGCCAATGAATGCCCTGCTCTATAAGTGCATTAACAACGTCCATATTATGCTCTTCAGTGAAGAAACCACGTACATGTTTAGCAACAATCTCACCAACATCACTGACTTCAGTCAATGCATCAACGCTTGCTTGAGTTATTTTTTCTAGGGTTAAAAAGTGGTTTGCTAAGTTTTGTGCTGTCGCCTCACCCACTTCGCGAATACCTAATGAATATAGAAACTTGGCTAACGTTGTTTGCTTAGCGTCTTGCAATGCGTTGACTAAATTCTTAGCAGACTTAGGTCCCATACGCTCAAGTGATTCAAAATGACCCTGCTTAAGGATAAATAAATCAGCAGGCGTTTTAATCAGTTCACGGTCAACTAACTGGTCAACAATTTTGTCACCTAAGCCATCGACATCAAGCGCTTTACGTGACGCAAAATGCTTAATTGCTTGCTTACGCTGCGCTTGGCAAACTAAACCACCTGTACAACGAGCTACCGCTTCGCCTGCAATGCGCTCCACATGCGAATCACAAATTGGGCAAGTAGCTGGAAATTCAATCTCTTTGGCATCGTCAGGGCGGCGCTCAAGTACAACCTGCGTAATTTGTGGAATAACATCACCTGCACGGCGAATAATCACGGTGTCGCCTATTTTAACGCCCAATCGGGCAATTTCATCGCCATTGTGAAGCGTTGCGTTAGACACAGTGACGCCGCCTACAAATACTGGCTCCAAACGAGCAACGGGGGTAATTGCACCGGTGCGGCCTACCTGAAACTCAACATCGAGCAGTTTAGTTACTTCTTCTTGGGCAGGAAATTTAAAAGCAATTGCCCAGCGTGGTGCACGTGCAACAAAGCCTAAACGCTCTTGTAGTTTTTTATCGTTTACTTTGATCACCACGCCGTCAATTTCGTATTTTAATTGTTCGCGACGAACTAAAATATCTTGATAATAGTCGAGCGCGGCCTGTTGACCTTCAACCAGCTTTGTTTCAGGGCAAAGTGGTAAGCCCCAATCCGTCAACTTAGCAAGTTGTTGGTAATGATCTTCCGGTAACTGACCATCAGCAACCAAACCTGTGCTGTAGGCATAGAACATTAATGGGCGTATTGCTGTTACTTTAGAATCTAGTTGGCGTAAGCTTCCTGCCGCTGCATTACGAGGGTTAACAAATACTTTTTCACCACGCTTTTGAGCTTCAGTATTAAGCTTTATAAACCCAGCGGTATCCATAAATACTTCACCGCGAACCTCAAGCTCTGCAGGAATATCATCACCACGTAACTTAAGCGGCACATTTCGAATCGTTTTTACGTTCTGGGTAATATTTTCACCGACCATGCCATCGCCGCGAGTGGCTGCTTGTACAAGCACGCCATTGCGATAAATAATTGATACGGCTAAACCGTCAAGTTTTGGCTCACAACAAAATGTCAGCTCGTTATTATTCATAACACGTTCTTTAATTCGGCGATTAAAGGCTGCAAATTCTTCCTCAGAAAACGCGTTATCAAGTGACAACATAGGTACTCGGTGCGTTACTTGCTCAAATTTATCAAGTGCTGCACCACCCACCTTCTGGGTAGGTGAATCAGGGCTTTGAAATTCTGGATTCGCTTGCTCAAGCGCACTTAGCTCACGCATTAAACGGTCGTATTCTGCATCAGGAATACTGGGTGCATCCAGCACATAGTAATTATGGTTATGCTCTTCTAACTGGGCACGCAATTGAGTAATTTGCTCAAAGATAGGGCTGGACATGAAAACCTCAAAAATCTACATAAAAAAGCCACTTAAACGAGTCATCGCCAAGTGGCCTAAAATACAAAAAATGTGCAACGACTATTATGCTGAAAAGCTTCTTACTTTCTCAACATACTCTCTCACACTGTCAACCGTCATTTCTTCACGGTTGCTATTTAAAATAGTTGCACCAAATTCATCAGCAAGTTTTTTAGCTGCGCTGTGCAACATATTAAAGGCACTTAAGCCATCGCCTTCACATGGTAAGGTCATAAATAAGCTTACCCCTGCGGTACTAAATTGTTCCATATTATCAATATCGAATGTACCAGGGTTATACATGTTCACTAATCGGAACAACACAGGCCCCGTACCCGCAGGGTCTAGGTGACGATTAAAGAAGCCTTCTTCTGAATATTTGAAGCCAAGCATATTAACAGCAGGTAACAATTGGCTGCCTTCCATCGATAAACCTTCAGGCATTTGCAAGTGAACAATAATAAAGTCCGTTGGTTGCACTTCTTGTTGCGGCTCATCAGTCACAGATTCAACCTCTGATGGCTGCTCTTCTTCGACTGGCTGCTGTTCGATTTCAGGCTCAAGCTCGCGCTGATCATTCTCAGCACTAAAGCTTAAATCACCAAATTCAGGTTCATCGCGTTCTTGAACAACAGGCTCTGGTGTATCTTCGACACTTGGCGTCGGTTCGTTAGGTTCGACCCGATCTTGCTGCGTAACCTCTGGATTGTCTTTTTTCCGTACAGACCAAAGTCCGTGTATTAATAAACCACCAATCACAAACACACTGATTACGATTAAAGCCCATCTTAATTCTTCGGCCATCCCCTCACCTTTATTATTTGATCTGCCTAACTAAATTTATGCATGTGCCATTTGCACTGCTTGTTCAATATCTACAGCAACCATCCGAGAAACACCGGGTTCAGCCATAGTTACACCAGTCAATCTGCCTGCCATTTCCATGGCAATTTTATTATGACTAATATAAATAAATTGCACCGATTGTGACATCTCTTCTACCAAACGGCAAAAACGACCCACGTTCGCATCATCCAATGGCGCATCCACTTCATCTAGCATACAGAATGGAGCTGGATTGAGCCTGAATATTGAAAACACCAATGATAATGCGGTCAGCGCTTTTTCTCCACCACTAAGCAGGTGAATTGTCGAATTTTTCTTGCCTGGTGGCCTTGCCATGATGCTCACCCCACTTTCCAGTAGATCATCACTGGTCAATTCAAGGTAAGCACTACCGCCACCAAACACTTTGGGGAATAACTCCCCAAAGTCAGTGTTTACTTGTTCAAACGTCGCCTTGAAACGATTTTTTGTTTCTCGGTCGATTTTTTGAATCGCCCCTTCCAGGGTATTTAATGCTTGTGTTAAGTCATCAAGCTGCTGATTTAAATAATCGCTACGTTGTTTAGCCTGCTCAAACTCATCTATTGCCGCTAAGTTCACCGCGCCAAGCTCATTTAAAGCTTGCGTGGTTTTTGTAAGCAAAGTTTGCATGCTATTTAAATTGGCATTGTCAGGCAGTTCTTCAAGTACTGTTTTTAAATTTTGTTGCAGTTCTTCAAGTGGCTCTAAAGCCGCTTGTGCTTTAACGATTAAACTTTGCTCATCCAGTGCCAATGCTTGCAGCTGCTCTTGCAACGTCACCAACTCAGATTGCGATGATTTCAGCGCTATTTGCTTATCAGCAAGCTCCTTTTTAGCTTGACTCAATGCCGCTTGCAAGTTTTTCAGCTCAACGTCACTTTGTTGATGCTTTTCAAGCAATAGCATAATTTGCTCTGCTACTTCTTCAAGCGGGATCACTAGCTCTTCTAGTTGCTCGGTGAGCTCTAATACAGCTTCACTAGCCGCACTTTGGGCGGCATTAGCATGCTGAAGTTTAGTTTCGCTAAGTTGACACTCACTGCGAGCTTTTTGTTCGGCCAAATTTGCTTGATGTGCTTGCGTTTTATATTGCTCAAGCTGAGAAGCCACTTGGCGATAGTTGTTATTTGCCTCAGTTTGTTGATGTTTCGCCTGCTCTAACTCAGTTTCAAGTTCTAACTGCTGCTCTAACAATTGCTCAAGTAAAGTCTGCTGCGTTTGTTGCTGTTCGTCGGCATTTTGCTTTTGCTCAGCCAGTAACGTTTGACGCTGTTGTAACTTAACAAGCTGGTTTTGCCACTGCGTTTGCTGCTCTAGCAACATATCGCGGCGAGTACTGGCCGATGCAATCTGCTGAGCCGCTTGGTGAATTCGTTCTCTGTATTGCTCTTTGTCAGCGGTGAGCGTTTTTTTATGTGCTAGATGCTCATTTAACAATTGCTGCTTGGTTTCTAATTGCTCGTTGAGCTCTTCATCTAACTGCTGTGCATCGCTAAGCTGAGCATATTTTAAAAGCAAAGAATTGTCGGTGTCTTTATTAGCATCGGTATGAAAGTTACGACCATGTATACAGCCTTCTTCATCAATCACAGCCAGCCAATATGGATCCGCCAAAATAGCGTCATCAAAACAAGGTTGAAATGCAAACCGTGCTAATATGTCAGGGTAAGCACCCGATTCGATATAATTTACTAATGACTCTTTTGGTAGCTCAGCATTATTAGTTACAGGCCAAACACTATTCGGCTCTTTATATTGACTGACCTTTAGATGCTCAAGGCCAAGTAGGGCTTGCTCAACTAACGGCTCAAAACCAGAAGCCACTTTTAACTGCGCTAATAAAGAGACACTCCCGCTGTCGGTTTGCTCTGATAACAAAGAGTTAAGCGCAGCTATGCTGGCTTTGTTTTCATTGCTGTGCTGTTGAACCCGCTTTAAATCCTGCTCTAAGTGCTGTTGGTCTTTATCCGCTTGTTCTAGATTGTGAGTGAGCTTATTTAGCGCACTTTGTTGCTGCGCAAGCTCTTTTGTCAGTGTTTGAATATGCTGTTGTTGCTCAGCAATTTGCGCTGCAACTGGGGTCGCTTCTAGCTCACTAATTTCAGCGGCAAGTTGTGTCTGCTGAGTTTCAAGTTGTGCAAGACTCAGGGCAAAGTGAGCCTGTTGACTCTTTGCAACATTAATATCACTACTATGAGCTTGATTTTTATGTAAAGTGCTTTGATATTGCTCATTGGCACTTTGCGTTTGTTGCTGCTTAAAAGCGACTTGTTCTTCAACCTCTGCAACTTGCTCAGCGCACAACAAACTTTGCTCAATCGCATCTTGAAGTTGCTCTTGTAAAATGGCGGCAGAAGCATGTTGCTCTTCTTGCAGCTCTTTGTTTTGTAACTGCAATTGTTGCTGTTTGATAAGGTTTTGGCTAAGTGTTTGCTGTTGCTGCTTTAAACTGATCTGTTGCTGTTCTTTGCGTGTTAACTCTGTATGAGTTTGATGCTGAGCCTGCTGAGCATCTTGCAGTTTCTGCTGCTCAAGTTGCACCTGATTTTCAAGGCTGGCTAAAACATCATCATGGCCAGAATGTGCTTCTCTAAAGAACTGAATTTGCTCTTTAAGTTTATTGATTTGCTCAGCTTTATCGATTTGTTGTTGGTGTAACTTCTGCCACTTTAAAACCGCAATTTGCCCTTTTAAAGTGCGTTCAGTGGCTTTTAGTTCTCGGTATTTTTTTGCATCGACTGATTGCACTGCAAGCTTATCGAGCTGTGTTTGCAGCTCTTGTCTTACATCAAGCAAACGTTCAAGGTTTTCGCGGGTACTTTTAATGCGTGTTTGCGTTTCACGACGACGCTCTTTGTATTTTGAAACTCCCGCGGCTTCTTCTAAAAAAACACGCAAGTCAGCCGGTTTGCTCTCTATTAAACGCGAGATCATGCCCTGCTCAATAATCGCATAGCTGCGCGGGCCAAGACCTGTGCCTAAAAAAATATCAGTAATATCACGCTTACGGCATTTACTGCCATTTAGAAAATAAATTGACTGACCATCTCGGGTCACTAGGCGTTTGATCGCCACTTGGTTTCGATCAGCAAAGGTATTCGGAAGATGGCCACTGGTGTTATCAAACACCAACTCAACAGAGGCTTGTGAAATAGGTTTTCGATTAGTTGAGCCGTTAAAAATAACATCGGTCATGGCATCGCCACGTAAGTTTTTAGCTGAGCTTTCACCTAGCACCCAACGCACTGCATCAATGACGTTTGATTTGCCACAGCCGTTCGGGCCGACAACACAGGTCATCTGATCAGGGAATGGGATCTTAGTGGGTTCAACAAACGATTTGAAACCCGCTAATTTTATGGTGCTTAAGCGCATCTAATTGTTTTACCGATTTTTATTGTTATTCTTCAATTTAACCCATTTTAGGGTAAAAGGTTAAGCGTGGCGCTTAAAATTATCTAAAATAATACCCGTTGCCATTGCTACATTAAGCGATTCTGCTTGGCCATAAGCCGGAATAGTGATTTTATCAGTAACTAAGCTTTCGCAATCAGCACGAATACCATGGGATTCACTGCCCATGAGTAATACGGCATCTTGCTTGAGAGCAGTTTTGTGAATGTTCTCACCTTCTAAAAATGCGCCATACACAGGAAGGTTTAAACTAGGTAAGTAACTGGTTAAGTCGGTTTGTGTGACACACACGCGAGCAAATGAACCCATGGTTGCGCTGATGGTTTTAGGGTTATAAGCATCCGCACTGTCTGTGCTGGTAACAATATGCTTAATACCATACCAATCAGCAACTCGAATAATCGTTCCTAAATTCCCCGGGTCCGACACGCCATCAAGGGCTAAAATAAGTCCCGATGTTGGTAATGCTTGCTGACTTGGCATATCAACAACAGCAATTGCGGCGTTGTTACTAACAAGTGTACTGGCTTTAGTTAGGCTGTCTTCATCTGCTTCAATGACTTGATGGGCTGCAAGTGCTGATTGGTGCGCAGAAATAAATGCAGGAGTCGCAAAAATATGAGCAATACTTAAACCACTGTTTAGTAATTCAAGTACATTTTTTTCGCCTTGTACAAGGTACTGATTGTATTGCTTACGGTATTTCTTTTGACCTAATGCACGAATTAGTTTCAGTTGGTTTTTTGAAATCATAACAGCCTCATAAAATGATGGTTTAGTATATCAGATTCTGTACTCGAAAAACCAAGGGGAAAGTGCCAATTGCTTATTCAATCAGCACTTTTAAGAGACACTAGCTAATTAATAGGCATTAACTAATTTTCGTCAGCCATTCATTTAACCAAGGCTCAGTAACAGGCCAAGGCTCAAAATCTTCACAGGCATCAATTTCTAAACGATGACCAACAGGTTTTGCCTGTAAATCGCGAAACAGTTCATCAAAACTGCGACCTGCACCACAAAACGTATCGCCATAGCTGCGGTCGCCCATAGCAATAATGCCGTATTGCTTGCCTGTTAACAGTGGGAATTGATCGTTTAATTGGCTGTATAAAGCGATTAAGTTATCAGGAATATCACCCTGACCCGTCGTTGATGTGATCACTAAAATATGTGATGCAGCAAGCATGTCATCAACCGTGCCATTTTCAACTAATTGCGCTTGATGCTCTGACTTTTCAATAACTTCAATAACTTGCTCGCTTAAACGCTCAGCACCGCCATAGACACTGCCGACAAAAATACTAATAGTTGCCATAATAATCCTTTTCTTCTGTTGGCCAGCCAAGTTGCTGGCAAATCGTTAACATTGCATCGCCTAATGGCGCTCTAATTGTTATTGGTTGTTTGCTATAAGGGTGCACAAACTTTAATTCAGAGGCAAATAACATTAAACGACGAAGCTGGAAATGCTCTCTAAAAAATTGATTATGCTGATTATCACCATGATTTACGTCACCAATAATTGGCAATGATAAATGTTTTAAATGACGACGAATTTGATGTTTGCGGCCAGTTTTAGGAAAACACTCCACCAGCGAGTAACGAACTGTTGGGTACTTACCAATTGGAATAGGTAAGCTTGCTTGGTGCAGACAATGAAATTGCGTTTGTGCTTCTTGCGGTGCTTTATCTTGATCAGCAAACTTATCGGCAATTTTATCAAGCTCTTCTTTTAAAGGTTTATCTAAGAAGATTGATTCGTTTAAAAAGCCTCTTACTAAAGCTAAGTAACGCTTTTCAATTTGCCCATCAATAAACAACTGGTTCATATCACGGGCCGCTTCTGAACTTAACGCAAACAGTAATACGCCTGAGGTTGGTCTATCTAAACGATGAACAGGAAACACGTGTTGGCCTATTTGGTCACGCAGCATTTGCATTGCAAATTGGGTTTCGTGTTTGTCTAAAAACGAACGGTGAACCAATAAACCGGATGGTTTATCAATCGCAATGTAATTTTCATCGCGGTACAGAATCGTTAACTCGTCAAATTGTGGCTTAACAATCTCTTGCATCTTAGTCATCACTCAAAAGTTGATCGAGTTTTTGTAAAACACTAATTACTTCATTAGCACCGCTGTGTTGTACCAGCATCATTTCAGCCATAGGCGCAATTGCAAAATTACGGGGTAAAGGCTGAGCATGTGTGATTAAAGCATGCATTTTTTCAAGAAAAACAAATTGCAGCCATTGCTCAAAAGCCATGGTGTCATGACAAAACGGCACACTAGAATTGAGTGCACTTGGGTCAATCGGTGTTGTTTGCCAAAGTGAATGGCGTTGTAATGTGGATTCTAATTCGCGCAGCAGCGCCAAAGTCTGTTGATGCATTGTAAAACTCTTAATACCTTTGTGCTTAGTATACCCTGTTCCAAGGCGCCATGGTATGGCGTATAATTCGCGCCTGATATAGATTAATTACGGTAATTGAGATTTTATGACTGAGCAGATCGCCACATTAGGGCAACTTCTGGATGCAGCAGGTACCACTTGGCGTGCCTTCGATATTGGCAGACACATCACGAAATTAGACAAAAAACAATTTCTTGCCATTGAAGAAACAAAAATCCCTTACCCATACCCGCTTGCTGGTCATGCTTGGCTTGCTATTCAATTTTGGGATGTAAAAGCGTCTAAAGAACCTTATGTATGGTTTTTAAAATTTCCATTAGATGAGCAAAGCCGCCTAGTAAGCGCAAGCCGCGATCACTTTGCAAGTATGGTAATTGAAGCACTTGGTACAGAAATTACCGGTGAAAATGCCGAGGGCAAACTTGATAACAACCCGTATGTATTTACGCCAAACGCCAACAAGCTAGCTGCATTTAATGCACAGGTTAAATGTTTACTTAAACAAAGTGCTTCACAGTACTACGAATATGCTCAGTTGTATTTTTCAGGCAAACTGGGGTTTGATAATTGGCAAAGTGTTGCAGTACAAGGTATTGCTGATTTTGCGATGCGTTTAGATAACGACAACAATTTAGCAAACCTACAAGCAGCTTGGGGGCAATTACCTGTCGAAGTATTACAACCGCTAAGTGCAATGCTTGAACATGTTGCAATCGAACCCGTATTTGCAGAGCAATTGTTAGCCTATGGTTTAAACGCCATAGAACAAAAAGACGACATTGCGCTTGTTGCAGCTCTTAGAAGCTTATCAAAAACACCAGCGCAAGGTTTAACTGCACAACTTGTTGATGCTGTATTACGCTCTGATATGAACACCCACTCAGATGTACTATTAACGATTGCAGGGCGTTGTTTTAGCACACTAGAAGACCCAGAACGCTTACATGTGTTTATGGATTGCTGTGCACACCACACTGAAATTGAGCAACTGTTTGTGAGTATTTTCACCGATTTAGTTGCAATTCCGAGTATTCGCCCTCACTTATTAGGTTTATTAAGACTAGAAAATCGAAGCGAAACACTCGCTCGAGCAATTGGAAGGTTATTTTCGTAAATGGCAGGCTTGTGGACACTCATTATCATTGGCAGCATCATCTACTTTTTTTGGTTAAACAGAAAAGTAGCCGAAGCAGCTAACCTCCATGCACAAAGACAAATTGAGCAGTTAAATGTGCAATTGATGAGTGTCGCTTGTAATAAACGCCGACTTGGGATTTTAAAAAGTGGTAAACCGGGTATTAAAAGCGAGTTTATTTTTGAGTTTTCAAGTGATGGGCAAAGCGTATATCAAGGCGTTTTGATCATGGAAAACGAATTGCTTAAGAGTGTAGTGATACCACCGCACAAAATTTAAGTTGCGTATAAACGAAGTAATTTTGATTGCGAAAAATACAAAGCCCAGAAAGAACTAAGGCGTAGCTACTAGCCACGCCTCAATCTTGCTACTTCCATGATAAAGTATCCCTACTCTTGCCGAAGCTGCCGTTTTTTTCTATCCCCTGAACGGGTATACATCCAGATACACCCACCATGCAACATCATGTCGCATTTAACACATCCCGGTGTCGTCCTCTTGCCATCAATGGCTATCCACTTCGTTTTCCAAACGCTCCTTTAGCTTCCTGCTAAATAATCCCTTACTCAATCCTTTTCAACCGCTCCGCGATCGTACTGCATCCTAGCAGTTTCCTTAGTCGTCCTTGCTTCCCTTTTAAATTGTCCTTTTGCTTCTGTCCTTTTGCTTCCTGCTAAGCATCTTTGCTAAATTGCCAGCGTCCTAATCCTTGGCATCAGTTCATTCATTGAACCTGTGTCGTCTTGACATGATTAAGTTTAGTGGAATGGAGAAATCAGGATAGGTACAAAAAGCAATTTTTTTGCGTTCATATTAAAGTAAGATATAAGAATTCTTTTAAAAACATTAAGATAAGCAAAAACGGGTACAAAATTTGAGTATTTATTCTGATAATACTTACAGCAATGTGAGATAAGTCTCACATTGCAATTTCCAAAACGTCCGTTGGTTATTTTGCACTCTTAAACATAAGGTCACCATTAACCTGATTAAAGCTTAGTGACTTAAATATTTCAAAGCTCTCTGAGGTAAAAAACTCGCGCTGTTCCGCACGTGTCACAAATACAGCGAGACCCGATGTATTAGGACTGCTTTGTAATAAATCATCAAGTCCTCTTAGTAAATAACGCCCAAGGCCCTGCCCCTGAAAGTGCGGGTCCACGGCAATAAAGGCTAAAAATAAATAAGGTGCTTTTTGCGATAATGCTTCTCGTATTGTGCGCTCTTTTTCAATCAATTGATTGGTTTGCAAATACCCTGCACTAAGCATTAATTTCAAGCGCCAGTGCCAGTAACGTTCGGCTTGAAGTTCACTGTTTGAGTCAAAAACACACGCAACGGCTTTCAATCTTTTTTGAGAGTACAACCCAATTAACGGCTGCTTTTCTTGCCAAAAGCTGGCCAGTTCTTCACGCACAAGGGCTCTGAGCTTACTTTCGTATTTAGTGGGGCTATCTGGTTGGTATCCAAGTACATTCTTTAACACAGGGTCATCATAATAAGCTTGGTAAATAAGACTTGCAGCTATACTGATATCTTCAGCACTGAGGTATTGCACACTGAATGTGTCGTGTTCGGCTATCGTTGTCATACTCATCCTTTGTTTGGCTTTATTATTTTTACCACTAGACTATATATATACCTAAGCAAAGCTAAAAACAAATTCAGCGTAAGTTAAACTGACATTCTCCATTATTATTTTTAAGCAGTAATAAATTATCACCATACACAAGGAGTAGAACTATGGATACGACAAAACATGATATTTCAACCCTCTTTGCACAACTTGGTTTACCAAGTAAAGAAAGCGAAATAGACGCTTTTATAGCCTCACATCAATTGTCAGATACAACTTTGTTACAGGAAGCTCCGTTTTGGGATGAAGCACAGCAACATTTTCTAGCCGAGTCGTTAGCTGAAGATGGTGCATGGAGCGAGGTGATTGACGAATTAGACGCAAGGTTACGCCAGTAGCTTTCGCTCCCTTATTTACACACTAATATACCTAATTTTAGCGTGTAAATAAGGAAATTAATTTCACTCCATCTCTATTATTGCTACCATACACGCGCACTGTGGCCCATACGCTACGGTGCTTTTTAGTCTTTATTAAAGAGTTTATACAAAAATGAATGCCGTTGTATTTGATGCAATTAAAACCCTTCTTGATGAAGGTAAAACCCCAACAGTTGCCCTAACAAAAAGTAAGCTAGCAGAACCTATGCCGATGCCAGTAATTATTGCAGCTGTAAGCCAATATAAAAACAATCCGGATTCAATTAAAAATTTCATTAATAACCCATCAAATGAGAAACTGAGTACACCAAAAGAAAGTCAATTGGATCGTATCGAAGCAAAATTAGATAGGTTATTAGCACTGCTTGAGAAAAAATAATGTTTGTTGTCGATCTGACTTTTGATTGCTACCAAGATACCACCCTAGAGCTTGCTGAGCAGGCGATAAACCGCTTAGTCAATGCGCTTCGTTTTAACGGCCAGATTATTGGGGATGAATTTCCTACAGTTTTAAAAGATGGATTTTTTATCACCCGCGTGATGTGCCCGACCGAAGATGCAATGCATCCTCTTAATAATAGCCCGTTTGTAAAGCACAGTATTGAGCAACTGCACACTGCGGGTTTACTTGCACCAAAAGTTAAAGTGATCGGCCAAGACATTCACTCAAATGGCGCAGACATGTGTCATGATCCGTCGTGCTATATTTTATACACTACCTACGTGCATACCTGTAGCCCTGTTTATTGTGGTGATGACTTTTTACCTGTGCCGTTATTCCGCATTCCTGCGATTGCCAATGGTGATTACAAAACACTGATAAAATGGCAAGAAGACTGGCAAGCATGCGATCAAATTCAGATCAATGGTGCAACCCGCTGTGAATTTCCTGCTCTTGAGGAGCTAACCAGTATCAACAGTGATTTATACCGCCGTGGGCGAGATATCACTAAGCGTATTAGCTACCTAACAAAGAAGCCAGTTTATTACTATTTGTATCGCGTTGGTGGAGTCGATAAAGAATCAGAGCTTGAACGTCGTTGCCCTAGCTGTAATGGAGATTGGAGACTGCCCGAACCATGGTTTGGCTTATTTGATTTTCGTTGCGAGCCCTGTGGCATTGTTTCGAATATCTCGTGGGACTTTCAATAACTCAATAAATGCAATAACCAGATACACAAAAGGGGCAATCGCCCCTTTTACTTATTAAGTTTACACCGTTACTTTATCTAAAAACTCACTGATGCTGTTTGCGAGTACGTGATGTGGCTTTTTACCCACATACTCTAAGCAAACCTCCCCGCTTTCAACCAGTACAGTAATAAGTAAATCATCTTGCTCTGTAAGACCAATAAACACCGTTTCTGGCTGCTTTAACTTACGTTTCATGAGTACATGGCCAGTAATATTCTGCTGCAAACGGCTAAAATCATCTTCATTCCATGCTTGCAGCAACTCAATATGATGATCGTCGATACGAACTAGCAAGTTTCCTGCATACAGGTGACCAAATAACACATCCAGCTCTTCAGGAAAATTAAGCTCTAAAGCATTTGCTAAATCATTTAAAGATCCCTTGGGCTGTTGCGCTGCTGCTCGCCACTGAATAAGGCCTTGCTCATCAACATCACCTTGCTCACACGGGCTAGGCCATGCTTCATCATGCTCAATAACGGGTAATCTTTCCGTGCGCTCTAGGCATTTTTCACTAAATGCTTGGTGTAGTTTTTCTAGTTTTAAAGAAACGGACATACTGCGAAACTCATTAGCTTTGGGTATAATGTCGCCATTGTAACCACAAAAGTGTAAAGATGACAGATTACAGCAACTCTCCCGAATTAAAAGACAGTGTGCTTGGTAAATCAACTGAGTATATAGACACCTACACACCTAGCTTATTGTTTCCTATTGCCCGTAAACTTAATCGTGACGCATTAGGTGTTAGCGAAAATAACTTACCATTTAAAGGGCAAGATATTTGGACTGGCTATGAGTTATCGTGGCTCAATAATAAGGGTAAACCAATGGTTGCTGTAGCGACATTTGTGTTTCCTTGCCAAAGCAGTCACATCATTGAGTCAAAATCATTCAAGCTGTATCTGAATAGTTTTAACCAGACACGCTTTGCAGCTATTGAAGACGTACAGCAAGCTCTTTCTAGCGACTTATCTGCCGCCGTGAATGCGCCTGTCGTCGTCACTTTATATAAAGCTGACGATTATAACTGCTTGCCATTTACCGCGTTACCAGGCGAGTGTATTGATGATCTTGATATCGAAATCAACAGTTACGATATTGACGCAAGCTCGCTTCGTCACAATGGCAATGACGTTATCTCAGAAACACTACACAGCCACTTGCTAAAATCGAACTGTTTAATTACCTCACAGCCAGATTGGGCAAGCGTGATTATTCGCTACAAAGGTCAAGCAATCTGCCATGAAGCCTTATTAAAATATTTGATTTCGTTTCGTACTCATAACGAGTTTCATGAGCAGTGTGTAGAGCGTATTTATTGTGATTTAATGCAGCAGTTAGACCTTGAAGAGCTTGAAGTGTATGCCCGCTATACACGCCGCGGAGGTTTAGACATCAACCCTTATCGCTCAACGAATCAAGACGAAACGCCCTTTAAGGTGAAAATTAATCGTCAATAAGTAAACGACAATAAAAAACCGAGTTGAACTCGGTTTTTTATTGTCAGGCAATTACGAGTAATTATTCGTCTTTAAAAATACCCACATACGTTGGTGATGTATTTGATTTACTCGCACGATACATACCCGCAGTATTAAACGGTAAGCTGATATTGCCTTTAGCATCAATGATGATCACGCCACCTGTGCCGCCAACAGGCATTAAAACATCGTGAATCACTTCGTTACCCGCCTCAACAATCGTTTTACCTTGGTATTTTACACGCGCACAAATATCAGCTGCCACATTGTAGCGAATAAAGTACTCGCCATGCCCTGTTGCAGATACTGCACATGATTCGTTTTCAGCAAACGTACCGGCACCAATTACTGGCGAGTCACCAACACGGCCAAAGCGTTTTGCTGTCATACCACCGGTTGAAGTGCCTGCGGCGATATTGCCGTTTTTATCGAGCGCAACGGCACCGACGGTGCCCATTTTATAATTAACTGGCAAGGCTTGATGTGCAGCTTGGTAATCTTTACTGGTTACTTTTTGCTTATCTAATTTTTCTTTAGCTTTTAAAAGTGCTTCATAGCGATTTTCTGTATCAAACAAATTATTTTCAACCAAAGGAACACCTTGCGTTTTTGCAAAATCTTCAGCCCCTTGACCACTCAGCATCACGTGCACTGACTTTTCCATCACTAAACGAGCAAGGTTAATTGGGTTTTCAATGTGTTTAATGCCTGCAACTGCGCCAGCTTGTCGATTACGGCCATCCATTATCGAAGCATCTAATTCATGCGCGCCATCATAGGTATACACAGCACCACGACCAGCATTAAAAAATGGCGAGTTTTCAAGTACATTTATAGCTGCTGTAATTGCATCTAAGCTCTCACCGCCCTTCTCTAGCACTGTGTAGCCAGTTTCTACTGCCTCTTTTAATTTTGCCCGATAGGCTTTTTCTTGCTCTGCTGTAAAGCGGCTTTTTTCTATGGTGCCAGCACCACCATGAATGGCAATAGCAAACGGCTGCTCTGCGCTGTAAGTTGGAACACTGAGTGACAATGCGCTGAGCGCAATAGCTGAGGTGAGTAATGTTTTTAACATAATGGGCACTTATATTTATTTTGGTGATAAGCCCAATGTGAATAATTCGTCGGCAATTTTCAAGTATTACCCGATGAAAGAAATAAAAAAAGCGCCAAATGGCGCTTTTCTTTAGCAGTTTAAAATTATGCTTTAGCAGCTTTCAAACGTGCTAGACGTGCTACTTGATGAGTAGACGTTAAGAATGAGTAGATAGGCGCTAAATAGCCACGCTTACGAAGCTCAAGGAACTCTTCATCGCTTAATGCGTTTAGCTTTTTCTCATCTACAAGGTAAATACCACTGATGTCTTTTTTCTCACCTTTGATATCTACAGTTAATGTCTGCGCAACTAAAAGTTCTTTATCAGCTAAGAACTTAGTGAATGCGTCTGTTACTTGAGAAAACTCGATGAAAGAAACAAGTGCTTCTTTACGACGTTTAAGATATTCAGTCTCTTCACCATTTTCGAAAAGAGCATTACCCGCTTCTTCACTTACAAGTGGGCTTGCTTCGTCAATAACAATACCAAATTGGTCACCCTCAGGGTGTTTTACTAGACCAAGAGGATAACGTGTCATCGCCATAGGTGCGAAAGCGGCTGTCCATTTGTCATCTTCGATAAATAAGTTTTCGCCTGGCTCCAGACCAAAAATCGCAACAGCTTGGAATTGACCTGATTCATTATTTTTAACAAAAGCCATTGGAAATTCATTTGCGATACGTGCAAATTCGTGGGCAACCACAGGAACTAAATGCTGAGATTTCATGAACTCGACATGGATGCCGTTTTGAATTTTAGTGTTGGCATGTTTTTCGTTATGTAAAGGCTGTACTTGTTGCTCCGCCATGATACTGCTCCATTATAATTTTATATATGTTTTGCTGTTAGTGCCCAAAGCCTATCGGTTTTAGACACAAAAAGGAAGTGAAAATTTTGTGGCAGATTGTACATTATTTTTTAACACAAATAATTACTCAACAACGGTTAAAAAACAGCCTAGAAAAGCGGTGAATTAAGGCAAAATTCCCTCGCCTCTAACTAATTATTTTTGTTAGTATATTCATTAATGATGAGGAATTTACTGAGCATTTAAATGGAAAATTATCAATTAAATAAAAACTATAAAGTGCAGGTAATCAATATTGAAAGTATTGATGAAAACATCATTATTATCGATGATTTTTTAAGCCACCTTCAAGGTGTTTATCATTTCGCATCAAACGTCGCATACTTTCAACCTATCGGCACAGACGGCACCTTGTACCCAGGAAAACGCGACGAAATGCCAGCGCCTTATTACCGAGTATTTGAACAACTATTACAAAGCTTAATAACGCATGGTGTTATAGATTCTGGAAATAACAATCTCTATTTGCATAAATGTAAGCTCTCGGTCGTTACGCAATCTGCTAATGAATTACATGTCATGCAACGCATGCCACATATTGATTCAACAGATGATAAAACGTTTGCTGCCGTACATTATTTATCAAGTAAAGAATGGGGTGGTACAGGTATTTATAAATACAAACCAACAAATACAATTAAAATTACCGCTGAAAATCAAAATATCGTTCACGATATAATTAAAAATGTACAACAACATGAAAGTACACATCAAGGCTATTTAGATGAAAGTACGGAGCTATTTGAAAAGGTTATTGATATAGAGGCAAAACCAAACCGTGTGGTACTTTATAAAAGCAACCTGCTTCATAGTGCGGCCTTAAAAAACAACCTAGCATATAGCCAAGATATTAAAAATAGCCGACTCTCTATTTCATCATTTTTTAGAATTGAATAAGTGGCTTGTTAATTAAAAGCCACTTATTTGCTGTTTACTGTTTTTGCATTCCAAACTTTTTAATTTTCTCGAGCAACGCTCTGTGTGTTGGAAGCTCATCTAGCAATTGATTAACTCGTTGCTGCTTTAATGACGTTAATTGCTCAAAACCGCACACAGTATTTAGTGTGTCTGATGCAGGAAGGTAGCGCATTCCAAACAGCACATACAAGTAATTCTCAAGGTCGAACAAATCAAATTTACTTGCAAAGTCTTCTCTATTTGGCGCAAATCTTTGCCAACGCGCTAAGTTATTTTTCAATTGCTGTGATAATTGCTCATCTTTACGGTTATCAATCCAGAACTCAGAATCGGTTCTGTCTGAAATACAGTAATGCATTTTTATAAAGTCAAACGTCTGCTCCCACACGTAATTAACATGGCGATTGTAGTCATCAATCACTAATGCAATATCCGCTTTACAGCGAGGAAAACGCTTTGCTAGTAGGTTAGCAGAAAAGTCAGCGATTAAAATTGCAGTGGCTTCGAGTGGTTCTACAAACCCTTGAGATAGACCAATGGCGATACAGTTTTTATGCCACATTTTTTCCCTTCGCCCTACTTTCATGGGAATTTTTCTGGGGGTAAGGTGGTTAAATTTTTCACCTAAATATGTGTGTAATTTGTCTAACGCTTGTTGTTCAGTCATATATTTAGATGAATACACAAAACCAACACCTCTTCGCTGTGTGAGGGCAATATCCCAAATCCAGCCTGCTTGGTGCGCGGTTGCAATTGTATAGGGAGGAATTTCATCATCTGGCGAGGTAGGAACTTGTAGAGTGATCGCAGTGTCTGTTAGTAGGCAAGCTGACTTATCTAAGAACTCAACTCCCAGCTTGTTGCCAAGAATTGCTGCAGAAAAACCGGTGCAATCAATAACAAAGTCAAATGCCATTGCCACATCATGTTCATCAACTAAGTGTGTTATGTAGCCTGCATCATCTACTACAACATCTTTTATATCTGCAAAATGATGTTTTACAGAAAAAGATTGCTCTGCGTGACGACTTAAAAATGCAGCAAATTTTTTGGCGTCAAAATGATAAGCATAGCCATTAATGCCCATAAATTCTGGGGTAGTAATCGTCTTGGGTGCCAAGTTTTTTTCACAACATAAGTGCTGCTTTGAAACAAACGAAGCATAGTCAGACGACTCATTTGAAGCAAGCCAAGCATCTGTTAGTTGCTCACCGAAAATATGAGGATGATCAAACAAATGATGATAAAAGTTACTGCCATGTTTTGTTTTATCCAACCAATTAACAAACTTAATTGATTGCTTAAATGTCACATCACATTCATTAATAAAATCGCTTTCGCTAATACCAAACTTTTGTAATGAGTTGCGCATTGAAGGCACTGTACCTTCGCCAACACCGATTGTAGGAATAGTCGGTGATTCTATTAAAGTAATCTCAATGTTACTTCCTTGCAGAGACTGCCCTAAATGATTAGCAGCTAACCAGCCTGCGGTTCCGCCACCAACAATTGCGATTTTCTTTATCATTATTAACTCGCTTTCATTTACTCACAAAAAAGCCCAGTACAAACTGGGCTTTAATAGATTCGTTATCTAATTAAAATTAGAAACGAAGCGTAACACCTAGCTTGTAGCGTGCTTCACCTTCAAAGCTCCATGCTGGGTAGCCATTGCGAAGCTCTGGAACCACTTCAGCATCACTTGGTGCAACACCAATTTGAATGCTGTCTTCTTCGGTTAAGTTAACAGCTTCAAATGTTACATCAATATTATCAGTTACACTGTAGTTCGCGCTGAAATCTAATGTACCGTACGATTGGTGCTCACGGTTACCATAGAAACCAGGAAGCTCACGAATCATGTACTCTGAACGCCAGTTATAAGCTAAACGCGCTGAGTAAGTATCTGTTTCATAGTAACCCACTAAGTTTACTGTATGCTCAGATGAATCAGAGAATAGAGGAATTTGATCTGGGTAATTTTCAGCCTCAGACGGTGCATCTACAAACGTATAGTTAACTGAGTAACCAAAACCACTGTCAAAACCATCTTGAATTTGTAGCTCGATACCTTCAATTTGACCGCCCGTTGCATTCAACTTAGTTGAAAGAGTCCAGTTATCACCTTGTGTATCAGGGTCAAATACACCAATCTGTTGGTTTAAGATTTGACTAGATGTAACAAATGAAGTGATGTCTTTAAAGAAGTACGTCGCACTTACCATACCATCACCATCAAAGTACCACTCGATGCCTAAATCGGCCTGAGTTGCTTTGAATGGGTTAAGACCCACATTACCTTTTGTTAATACTTCGTTACCTGCAGTGCCATCTGAATAACCTGCAAATGAAGACGCAGAGAACATATCTGTATAGTTAGGACGTGCAATAACTTGTGCTGCAGAAGTACGTAGAATCACATCTTCAGCGATATCAAAAGCAATGTTAATGCTTGGTAAAATATCGTTGTAGCTCGCTTTATCTGTGCTTAATGTGCTTTCATAAGTACCGTTGGCAAAGCCATAGTAGTCAGATTCAGCATCTGTAGAAATATAGCGTAAGCCAAAGTTACCACGAATAGATTCTGCAGAGAATTCTGCCATTGCATACACAGCAAAGTTTTCTTCTTCAATTGTACCGTAGCCTGAACGATATACATCTGAGTCATTATCAAAGCTAGCGATAGAAGCGTACGCATCAGTTACCATTTTGTCGAAATCTGGCTCAGGAAGTGTGAAGCCTGCACCTGATGACATAGTACCTGAGAAGTATGTTTCACCATCACCTGTAGGTAATACATCAACTAACGTTGTTGAGTAAGTCTCTTGTTTAACTTCGTGATCAGCCCAGCGGAAACCTGTTTTAATAGCTGTAATCGCACCAAAATCTACTGGGAAAGTAAGATCTAACTGTGCATAGGTTTCTTCATCTGTATTAGGTTGCTTTTTAAGTGCCCAACCAGCTGGAGAAAGTGGACCTGTAAAATCTGACGGTTCAAAGTATTTGTTATTGATATCAATTTTAATTACTTCGCCAGTTGCATCATACGTACCCGCATAATCAGATGGTAAGCCAATGAAGTTACCGTAGTTTGCTGTTAAGTCTGTACCACCTTCTGATTCAGTAGTACCGAAACGACCTTTTAATGTGAAGTTTTCACCTTCATATTTAAGGCTAAAATCAGCTGTATCTGATGTCATGCTCGCAATACGCGCCCATGTTTGTACCCAACCTGGATTTGCACCTTCGCCAGTACGACGGTAGAAAGTACACGTACCTGATGCATTCGTTTGTTCACACGCTGCATCTTTATCGTCAGGGAACATCACGAAGTTTGAGGTATTTGCGTTGTTTGCATCTAACTCTAGGCTCATGATATTCAAGCCTAATTCTAGATTTTCAGTTGGACGATACTGGAATGTAGCATTTAATGCTGTACGCTCACGCTCTTGTTGGAAAGTGGTAGGAACAATGTCACCCCAACCAATTAGTGACTCAATACCATTACGTTGATAGTTCGTTTCTGCCCATGAAACTGAACCTAGAACACCAAATGTTTCTTCGTCATTTTTCCAGCTAAATAAACCTGAGATTTGCGGGTCAGTTTCTTCAGAAATCGTACCGTAATCTGCTTTAGCACTTAAGAAAGTAGTACCAGCATCAAGGTCTAGTGGTTTGCGTGTATTAACAATAACAGTACCACCTACACCACCTTCAACGATGTCAGCTTGTGAAGATTTATAAACCTGGATTTCACCTACAAGCTCAGGTGGTAATAAAGTGTAGTTAAAGCTACGGTCGATAGACTGTTGGTCGTACCAACCAGTTGATGCCACTGTTTGACCGTTTAAAAGAGTACGTGTAAGTTGGCTAGATGCACCACGGATCGATACTTGCTGGCCTTGACCGAACTGACGGTTAACTGCAACGCCCGAGATACGACCAAGCGCTTCACCTACGTCACCATCAGGAAACTTACCCACATCTTCTGCAGAAACAGCATCGACAACGCTGTCAGCAAAGCGCTTTGTATTCATTGACGCTTCAAGTGAACGGCGAATACCGCGAACTTCAATAACTTCAACGTCCTCTTGAACTTTTGTTTCATCTGCCGCATATGCAGCACCAGTGAATCCGGCACTCATTACAAGACCGATATTAACTGCTAATAAGCTTTTCTTAAAATTTTTAGCTAACACAGGATTCCCCTTGAATCATTTTGTTGGTTTTATATCACTTCTGCCCAGTGATGATGACAACGCTGTCATCTAGTAACAAACCATACACTCTAAATTACATTTGTGCTACATCTTTTTGGCTGTTTTGTGCAAAAAATTTACAACAAAATAATTAAGATATTGAAATTAATGAAATTTAATATTGAGTATTTAAGAATTGTTACATTTAAACGGCGCAAATATAACATGAGATTTGAAGTATATGAAAAGCATAGTTGAGAGTTTTTAGGTACAAAGCACCTATTTTAAGCAATTTTTGTAAGCTTTACTTTCCAGAGGTTAATTATTAGCCATAACCAAAAGTTATAAAAAAAGACTTAACTAACAATCAATTAGTTTTAAATTGGGGTGTTTTTTTATAACCACGCCAACATTGATAAATTTTATTTAACTTTTTCTGGGCAGAAAGCGTTAAGGGGATTGAGAATAAAAACCAATACCAATGACAGCGTTGTCATTTTTAAATTATAACGAGCATATTATTTAATGTCTAATGCTTTTTGTTCCTTATTTAAATAAAAAAGCGAGCCTCAAGCTCGCTTTCGTTTAATGTTTTTAAAACAAGTAATTATGGAGCCCAATAAACTTCAATATTAATTGTTGGGTGATTCAAAACAGCGCGTAAAGGCATGTCTGCAACAGCCCCGCCCTGCTTTGCTTGTTTATACACTTCAAGCTTTTCTTCGCCACTGATTAATAACTTAACCACTTTAGAATCAGCAATTGCAGCAAGTGTTAATGTCATACGCTCAGTTATCTTACCTGTAACATCACTTTCAATAGCATTAATAGCGCAAACTAAATCATTTGTAGCTAAACCATGCTCTAAACCTTCAGCATGTGGGAAAAGAGAAGCAGTATGGCCATCTGGCCCCATACCTAAAATTGTTACATCAAAAGGACGCTTTAAAGATTGGTATGCTGCTTCACATTCAGCAACACCCTTTTTTGCAGTCGCTGCGCTATTTTTCATCGTAATGAAGTTAGCTGCTGCGCCTTGGTTTTGTAATAACGTGCTTTTGATAAATGCTTCATTACTTTTTTCATGTGACGCATCAACCCAACGCTCATCAACCATAGCAACATCAATATTTGCCCAATCAAGCTCAAGGTTAGATAAGTGTTTGTACGCAGGCGCCGGTGACGAACCACCCGATACCATTAATACAGCACGGCCATCTTGTTTAATGCCTGATACTAAACTTTGCTCTAAACTTGAAGAAAGCTCAGCTGTTAACTCATCTTTAGTCGCAAAGAATTTTTCAACAATTGTTGCCATCGTATTTACGCCTTATCGCCAGTGTTAAACCATACATGATTATTTTCATCTAGTAATTCATCAGCATCTTCTGGACCCCAGCTACCTGCACGGTATAACGAAGGAGCGCCTTTTTCTTGCCAACGTTCGATAATTGGATCAATCCACTTCCACGCTTGGCGAACTTCATCACGGTGGATAAATAGTGATGGGTTATTAGCAGCCGCATCAAGCATTAAACGTTTGTATGCATCAGAATGGAAACCATTACTGTATGCTTGAGACAACTCAATATTCATTGTCACAGGCTCTAACTGCATTTCTAAATTATCAAGACGCTTTGACATAAGCGTTAATTGAATTGTTTCTTCTGGTTGCAGGCGGATCACTAAGCGGTTTGGCTCAATATTGCCAACGTTATCGCTGTATACATTGTGAGAAACTTTTTTATACTCAACAACAATTTCAGCACAACGCTTTTTCATACGTTTACCAGTGCGAAGATAGAAAGGAACACCTGCCCAACGCCAGTTATCAATATGCGCACGAATAGCAACAAATGTTTCTGTTTTACTTGCGCCTTCGTTTAATTCTTCTAAGTACCCAGGCACGATTTTGCCATCTAAATTACCAGGTACATATTGGCCTCGGACAATATTTGCATCAACATCTTCAGCAACAAGCGGACGTAGTGATTCAAGCACTTTTAGTTTTTCTGTGCGAATGCTATTGGCTGTTAATTTGTTTGGCGACTCCATTGCAACAAGACAAAGCAGCTGTAATAAATGGTTTTGTACCATATCACGAAGTGCACCTGCTTTATCGTAGAAGCCAGCACGACTTTCAAGGCCCACTGTCTCTGATAGACTGATTTGGATATTATCAATCGACTTAGCATCCCAAAGATTTTCAAACAATGAATTTGAAAAACGCAGGGCCATTAAGTTTTGTACCGTTTCTTTACCAAGGTAATGGTCGATTCGGAAAATCTGTTCCTCAGTAAAATACTCGGCAATTTTTGCATTAATTTCTTCCGCGGATTTACCACAATAACCAATCGGCTTTTCAACAACTACACGGGATGTGTCTGTGATTAGACCTTTTGATGATAAAATCTCACAGCAGCTACCGTACACAGCTGGCGGTAGTGACAGATAAAATACACGAGATTTATCAGCTTCGTGCTCATCTAAGATATCTTTTAACTTATCCCAATCAGCATCCGCTTCTGTAACATTGGTCACAACTGGCACTAAATAAGCTGAAAATGCTTTCCAGTCTTTGGCGTTATATTCACCCTTGGCAAGAAACTCTTGTAACGCTTTATGCGCTGTTTCGATGTATTCTTGTTGTTTACTTTGGTCACGTACCGTAGGGAGAATGCGAGAACCTTGAGGCAGGTTGCCCTCTTGATAAGCGCGATACATTGCAGGTAGTAATTTGCGTAACGCAAGATCGCCACCGCCCCCAAAAATTACGATATCAAATGGATTTAGCATATATCACTCTCTACATTGGCAATGCCATGTTTTCACTTTGTGCAGTGTGGCAATGCGAATTGTTATTTGGATGATTGGCGATGTTTAAAACATTTAACAAAGCCTATTGAATTTATGTAAGTAGCTTACTCATTGTTCTTATTTTGGCTGAAGTAAATGAGTCTTAGGGGCTCTGTAAATCCTCTCACAAAAATACAGGCCCTAAGAACTCCAGCGCTACCCGTTCAAAGGTATTTGGTTTACAGCTAATGCTGCGAATCTTTTACTGCTTACGATGTGTTTTATAGTAAGCGATCAGTCCATTGGTTGAGCTATCGTGTGGGTGACTCACTGCGTCATCAAATAGTTCAGCTTCAATTTTAGAGGCAAGTCCTTTACCTAGTTCAACACCCCATTGGTCAAATGAACAAATCTCTAAGATAATGCCTTGGCAGAAGATCTTGTGCTCATAAAGCGCAATTAAGCGACCCACTGTTTTTGCATCCACTTTGTCTAGTAACATTGACGTTGTTGGGCGGTTGCCTTGGTGAATCTTATGATTCAGTAATTCTGCAATTTCGGATTCCGATTTACCTTTCGCGGTTAAATCAGCCGTTACTTGCTCTGCATCAACGCCTGCCATCATGGCTTCTGTTTGAGCAAAGAAGTTTGATAATAAAATATCGTGGTGCTTGCCAACATTCACTTGCGGCTCAATAGATGCAATAAAATCAGCAGGCACAATTACATTACCTTGGTGCAAACATTGATAAAATGCGTGCTGACCATTTATACCAGTCATACCCCAAATAATAGGCACTGTAGTATAAGGTACTGTTTCGCCAGCAAAGTTTACATGTTTACCGTTACTTTCCATTTCACCTTGCTGTAAATAAGCAGGTAACATATGCAATGCTTGATCGTACGGTAAGATTGCTTGCGATGTATGACCTAAAAAGCTGGTATTCCAAACACTTAATAGCGCCATTAATAGCGGTACGTTTTGTTCAAATTTAGCCGACTTGAAATGTTCATCAACTTCAAACGCACCTTCAAGGATCTCTTCAAACGCTTCGAAGCCTAAATACAATGCGATTGGTAATCCTATCGCACTCCACAGTGAAAAGCGACCACCGACCCAATCCCACATTGTGAATACGTTTTCATCTGCAATTCCAAACGCGGCTGTCTTTTCTAAATTAGTGCTCACAGCTACAAAGTGTTTGGCAATGTGCTCTTGTGCTTGCGCCGATTGTAAAAACCATTCAACCGCCGACTTTGCATTGGTCATGGTTTCAGATGTTGTAAATGTTTTTGATGAAATAACAAAAAGCGTTGTTTCAGCATTCAACTCTTTTAATACAGAGGCAATCTGTACGCCATCAACATTTGAAACATAATGAACTTTCAATGTGTCATCGGCATAGGCTGCAAGTGCCTCAGTAGCCATTTGTGGGCCTAAGTTTGAGCCGCCAACACCAATGGCCACAACATCTTTTACGGCCTTACCTGTGTAACCTAACCACTCACCACTGCGAACCTTATTAACGAACTGCTTCATTTTTGCGAGTTCGTTGTTAACGTCATTCGTTACATTATCGCCATCAACCATAACAGGTGTATTAGCGCGGTTACGCAATGCAGTATGAAGTACGGCACGATCTTCGGTGATATTAATTTTTTCACCGGTGAACATTTTTTCACGCCATGAGCTGATATCACATTCATTCGCGAGTGCAATCAGCTGCTCGAATACTGTTTTATCTATATGTTGCTTTGAATAATCAAATAAAACACCTGGGATTTGAGCGGAAAACTGCTCGAAGCGCGAGCTGTCATTGGCGAATAAATCTTTAAGATGAATTTGTTTCATCTTTTTTGCACTGTCACTCAATGCTTGCCAACTAGTTAACTGCGAACGGTTGCTCATAAATGAAATCCCCTAAAAAACTTGCAACAATTTGATATGTAACTATCTTTTTAATTAAAAATGAATAAAGACAGCAATTAAAAACACGAAGTTGGTTAACACTAAGTTAAAATGACAACGCTGTCAATGTTCTACTTTTACATTTTATAGTCGAGATAATAGCGCAATTTTTCTCTTTTGACACCGGTATCATAAAAATTATCTCAATTATTTTACTGCTAATTTGTTTGAACATTCGATACACTAAACAACTTATATTAAATATTAATGTATTTATTAAAAATTAAAGTGCATGGGCTAACCATCTTTCAGTATTATTATAATACAATTTAAACTAACTATAAAGTAACAGTATGAAAGTAACAATAAATGATGTAGCTAAGCTTGCGGGGGTTTCCATGAAAACCGTGTCGCGAGTCATAAATAAAGAGCCATCGGTTAGAAAAAAAACCTACGATATCGTCATGGACGCTGTTAATACGCTTAACTACCAACCAAACTTAGCAGCTCGTAACCTTGCCGGAACATCCTCTTTCACTGTTGGCTTAGTTTATGACAACCCAAATGCATACTATGTTATCGATATGCAAAATGGTGTTTTATCCCGCTGCAAGGAAGAAGGTTATGAGCTGGTTATCCAT
This sequence comes from Pseudoalteromonas sp. 68 DY56-GL68, assembly GCF_041414825.1. Lineage (NCBI taxonomy): Bacteria > Pseudomonadati > Pseudomonadota > Gammaproteobacteria > Alteromonadales > Pseudoalteromonadaceae > Pseudoalteromonas > Pseudoalteromonas sp. 68 DY56-GL68. The sequence goes on along the minus strand of NZ_JAOCZL010000020.1, from coordinate 428,840 downwards.
CCATGCAATTATCTAGACAGCAACATGGAAGATGACTTTAAAACCATGATTAAGCGTTCTCGCTTAGCCGGCTTAGTGCTAACCCCTCCTTTATCTGAACAAAGTAGTATTATTGATATGCTCGATGAAATGGGGATTCATTACGTTCGTGTGTTATCTGGCCGCCCTACTGATGAAGAGCAAGATACCTGCATCTTTGTTAATGACTATGAAGCCGCTTACGAAATTACCTCTCACCTATTATCGCTAGGTCATACTCATATTGGCTTTTTATGTGGTGATAAAGAGCATAAATCAACAACAGAACGTTTAGAAGGTTATCAAGCAGCATTAAAAGATCACAATATTGCCCTAAATGATGAGCTAATCTACGAAGGCCAATATTCGTTTGAGTCAGGTGTTGAAGGTGCGAAAGCACTCTTGGGAACCGATAATCCGCTACAAATAACGGCTCTTTTAGGCGGAAACGATGAAATGGCAGCTGGTGCCTTATTTGCGTCACGTTTAATGGGAATTGAGATCCCTGAGCAATTGTCTATTACAGGATTCGAAGACTCGCCTTTCTCGCGTCAAACATGGCCAAAACTGACAACAGCTCATCAAGCCAATGATGTTATATCTCAGCACGCTGCTCGCCTATTATTTAGAAAGACACGAGGGGCACGGAACCAAGACAAAGAGATCATCACGACATTTACCCCGTCATTAGTTGTTCGTGAAAGTTCAGGGCCAAAAATCTAACGATTCAATACTGTTACGAAAAAGCCGCATTAACATGCGGCTTTCTTATATTAACTCACTTAATTAAATGATTAAGCATTAGTGCGAACTGGTATTGTTCGCTACAGTAACGCTAACCCACCATTTAGGTTATAAACATTCTCAAAACCTAATTGAGATAAGTTATTTGCAGCTTGTTTTGAGCGGTTCCCACTGCGACATATTAAGATATAACAATTACATTTATTTAGATGCCCCTGCATAATCTCATTAGCCATGCGGCTAAGTGGAATATTAATCACGTGAGAGTCATCAATCTTAAACTGCTCTGCGATATCAACAACACTATGCTCATAAGGCTCGCGCGTATCGATTAGATAGGTGTCCTTTTGGCAAAGCATTGCTTTTGCTTCTGTTGATGTGAGCTGTTTCATGGGCGCGCTTTCTAATGTTTCGACATAACCGCACAACGTATGATTTACAGTTTGCTTTTGCTGATCGCTTTGTTGCTTTAGCTCAATAAACTCGGCGTCAGAAATCTGCTCGTTGAGCAATTTGATTAATAGCGGATTTGTCGACTGCTGAGCATGCCAATCCATTGCGAAGCACTGTTGATAATCATGACCAGAACAAATCACTGTTTTATCATCTATGGTATTTGCAATGTACTTTAATGATTGAGCCATCTGAGCGGCATCACCACCTTCAAGCGAAGTATTACCTAACCCTCCAGGTAAAATTAAGTCTCCACAAAAACAATAACTAATAGCTTTTGTTTTGTTATCTTTGAGCAAATAACTAACACTGTCTTGACTGTGCCCTGGTGTAGCGACTTTGCTCAAACACATATCGGTTAGTTCAATCTGTTCGGCCTTAACTGGCCAGCCTAGTGCATCGACTTCACCAGCAATACAGTGTTCACCCAACTCTTTACTCAATAAACATCTTGCAGAAAGTCGCTCTTGATGTTGATGGGTGTCTAAAATAGCGTGAACTGTTAATCCTTGTGTCGCAACCATTTTTGCTAAACGCGGAATAAGTTCAATAATAGGATCGATAATCACCGCATGCTTGTTACTATCAACATATAACCAGCAGCACGCAGCTTGATGTCTTAATTGAGTTAGACCAATCGCACACACCTCATGCTGTGGTGTTGTACTGTCTGAAACAACTAAACAGTTTGCTTCAAGAATCGGTTTTAATGAACGAATTTTCTCGCACGCATAATCAATTTCTTGCTGGCTTGCTGCTGGCCCAAACGACATGCGAATGGCATTCTCACTTTGCCAATCAGATGCGCCCATAGCATCGAGAACAAAACTACGATTCGCCCCTGAGCTACATGCAGACCCACCACTGACACGAATACCCGCAGCATCAAATAAATCCATCACTTCTTTGCTTGTTAACTCATTAACCGCAAAGTTTAATGTTGTGGGTACTGAGCATGCAAAGCGGTGATTAAATGTAATGTCACCAAAGGTATCCACTAATGCTGCATGTAACTGCTTGCGATAAGCATCTAGCTGCTCAATAGGTTTAAAAACATTGTCTTCTTTATCTAACAACAATGAAAAAAGTTTATTTAACCCTGCAATACCTGGTAAGTTTTCAGTGCCTGAGCGCATGCCACTTTCTTGGCCACCTCCAGCTATAAATGGCGTATATGCACTACCCTTGCGAATATACAAAACACCTATCCCTTTGGGTGCATATAGCTTGTGCCCTGAGAATGGTGCGTAATCAATTGTCGTTTTACTGAGTGATAAGTCCGTTTTTCCTAGTGCTTGTACACAATCTACCATCCAAGCAACATCCGTATTTTTACTGCGGATCACTTTTTCAATTGCTGTTAGGTCTTGGAACACACCAGTTTCATTATTCACTGCCATGGTACAAATCATTAACGCGCGCGCCGCATGCCTAGCAATAAATTCGTGATCTAAAATGCCATTTTTATCAACGGGGATCGCAAGAACTTCAGCATTAATATCTAGCACTGTATTCCAGTGCTTAAGCGTATTAGGAACCGCTTTATGCTCTGTTGCACCATAAAGCAATACTGGGTTATCTATTTTATGATGTTTTGCGGCAATTAAAGTCGATACGACAGCCGTCTGAATACCTTCTGTTGCGCCTGAAGTAAACAAGATGTCACCATCAGTCGCCCCAATTACATCACGGGCTTTACGGCGAGTTTGCTCCAGCAAGTGCTTAGCTTGAATACCTGTAATGTGAGAGCTTGACGGATTACCAAAGCAAACTTGCATTGTATGAGAGACAATATCAGCAATTTCAGGAAGTACAGGTGTCGTTGCATTTGCATCTAAATAGATTTGCTGATTTACATCATCGGAGAAAAAAAAGTTAGCCATTAAACGCACCATATTACTAAAAGATATATCTTATAACGTATTTTACATTTTTACTGTGTATAAGAGTAATAATCAATTAAGCAGTAAAGTGCGTTTTCTATACTTTTTAATGCTAAAGAACTGGCTGAACTATTTGCTCTCTATCAAATGATCCTGCTTGCTCGACCAAGCATTTATTAACGCTTTGACAAGTGATGCTAAAGGAATAGCAAAGAATACTCCCCAGAACCCCCAAAGCCCACCAAAAAACAGCACTGCAACAATGATAAACACAGGGTTTAAGTCAACAGCTTCAGAGAATAATAAAGGGACCAACACATTGCCATCGAGCGCTTGAATAATGCCGTAAATGATCAATATGGTCCAAAACTGGGTCTCCAGACCAAATTGAAACAACGCCACAGCAGCAACGGGGATCGTTACCAATGCCGCTCCCACAAACGGAATAAGTACTGAAAGCCCAACAAGCACACTGAGTAATGCTGCATAACGTAAATCAAGCACAGCAAAGGCAATAAAAGAAGCTGTACCAACAATCAAAATTTCAAACACTTTACCGCGGATGTAATTCATAATCTGCTGATTCATCTCTTGCCATACTTGCAGGATTAAACGACGTTGCTTAGGGATTAAACGCTCAGCACTTTTAATAAGATCTTGTTTATCTTTAAGCATAAAGAAAACTAACAGCGGGACTAAAATAAGATAGATCAACCATGCTGCGACATCTTTTAAAGAAGTAAGCGAGACAGATAGAACAACTTGGCCAAACTCAATAACCTTCGTCTCTACACTACTGACAATAGATTTAACTTGATCTGTTGTGATCAGATTGGGGTAGTCTTCAGGCAAATGCATTAAGAAGGCTTTTCCTTGCTCGACCATGTGCGGGGCTTCTTGCACTAAATTACTTGTTTGCTGCCATAAAACAGGCCCCATACCAATAATGATCATTAACATTAAGCCACTAAACACCAACATCACCAACACAGTGGCTGTAAAACGTTTTAAACCGAGCTTTTCTAAATGAACAACAGGCCAATCAAGCAAATATGCAATCACCAATGCAACGAGCACAGGTACAATTAATGAGCCAAAGAAATAAAACAATGCAACTGTTGCTATTAAAAGTAATAACAGCGTAACTGAATGAGGATCAGAAAACTTATTTTCGTACCAAGCTTTAACGTATTCAAACACAAACAGGCTCCACTGTTAATTCGCCTAAATTTAGGTCAAGTCTATATTGATAATGATGTTTATCTAAAAAACGCAGCATATCATGATTTGAATGGGCAACATCAAATGCAAAAATGACTGTTTGCTTCGTTAATTGTGCCTTTTTTAGTCCTAATTTAAACTGAACAAATTGTTGCGGGCACTTAAACGGCCTCAAATCACATCTCAACATAACGAGACTATCCCGTAATAACTATGAACAATTGGTATAAGCTTTATACATTTACCAAAATAAGGTCGCTAGAATGAATCATAATTCATTTTTTTCTTAAAACACGCAAAACAATAGTTTATCCTTATTTAATAACTGGTAGTAAAGGAAACCTAATGCCTGGCACGCATAATAAAGCGCAATTACCTGCTAATCCAACTCTTAAAGAAATAAATTGGTATAAAAAGCAGATTAACTGGGGGGAGCTACCTCCGTTTTATCACATGGTTGCGTCCTCTGTGAGTGAATCTGAGGGGATTTTGAATCATGGTTTTGATAATGCAGTGAAGCGCCTTATTGATACAAGCAATTGGAATCTTGATACACTTGATGGGCACGTAACCAATTTAGGTGAAATTGTTTGTGAAAACAAACCCAGAATAGCGTTACATCAAAGCTTTACTGAGCGTGGTTTTGAGTTATGGGCTTCGCCATATGCCAAAGATTCAATTGTTGATCAATATGTCAAAGGTAACCGCTTTATGGAGTTTAAGGTATGGGATCCCATCACAATGAAAAACCTTATTCGCATAAATCAGCTACACAAATTTATTGCCTTTTACTTTGAGCGTGGCGATAAGGCCGACAAAGCCCTTATTCTTCATGCGCATAAGGTTGTGCATAAAATCATAACTTTTTTACAACGCGAGTTGAACGTTGTTAAGCTAGGTGGAGTCACAATAAAAGATTTCTATCAATTATGTGAAAAAGATAGCCGTGCATGTAGCGACGAAATAGACCTTGCTAAAATCATGCTTGGTGAGCAGATCAAAAAGGAATAAAATGCGATTTAAATCAGCCTTTATAACACTGTGCAGTGCATTACTCACAATCGTGGTTTTGCACAGTGAGCCGTTGAAGGCGCAAACAAATTTTAAACTTCCCGATTTAGGCACCTCGGCACTGCAAGCACTTCCTATTGAAAAAGAGCAAGCAATTGGTGAAGTAATGATGATGCAGATCCGAGGATCATCACCTGTTGTTAATGATCCTGTACTTGACGAGTATCTCACAACTTTAGGTCGTCGCTTAGTTGCAAATGCCAACGATGTACGTTTTCCGTTTTCTTTTTTCTGGATTAACAACTCTGAGATTAATGCATTTGCATTCTATGGTGGTCATGTTGGTGTTCACACTGGGCTTATTGCTCAAGCTGATAACGAAAGCCAATTTGCGTCAGTGTTGGGCCATGAGATAGCGCACGTAACACAACGTCATTTAGCGCGTAGACTCCAACAACAACAAGACAATAGCGCTTTAACAATTGCAGGTATGATTGCAGGCATTTTGGCAACGGTTGTCTCACCTGATGCAGGTATTGCGATTATTTCAGCAAACCAAACACAAGCCGCATTCAGCCAACTCACTCACAGTCGTGCTGCAGAGCAAGAAGCTGACCGTATTGGCATGCAAACCCTTAACAATGCCGGCTTTGATCCGCGCCAATCAAGCGAGTTTTTAACTAAACTAGCTGCGCAAATCCGTTACAAGTACAAGCCCCCTGCTTTTTTGCTTACTCACCCATTACCCGAAAGCCGCGTCTCTGATGTACGCTTAAGAGCTGAGCAATACCCTAAAAAGCATTTCTCAGATAGCTTAGAATTCAATTTAGCAAAAAGTCGTGTTATTGCTCGCTATTATCAAAAGTCTGAAGCTGCTGAGGACCTCTTTCGAAAATTAATGCGTGAAAATACTGCGTATGGCGATACTGCTCTAAAATATGGTTTAGGGATTAGCTTATTAGACCAGAAAAAACTCGATGAAGCTGCCAGTGTACTTGAGCCATTACGCAAAAAAGATCCTAAAAACTTATTTTATATCGATACCCACACTGATCTACTTATTGCGCAAGGTAAAGCAGATGAAGCAGTAGAATATTTAGCAAAATTAAATATTGATAGACCAAATAATCAAGTTATAACCCTCAACTATGCTAATGCGGCTATTGAAGCTGAGCAATACGACGTTGCAGAGCAAGTTTTAAAAACCTTTTTGCTTGCTAAACCTGATCATAATTTAGGTAAAGAATTGATTGCTAACGTTTATAAAAAGCAAAAAAACTTAGCGGCGTATCATGAAGCACATGCTGATGTTTTAGCGCAATACGGTGCCTACTTAAAAGCAGCTGACGAAATTCAAAAAGCATTAAATTTCGTCGAGCCAGAAGAGCTAGTGAAGCAGCAACGCTTAAAAGCATTGCTTACACAATATCGTCAACTACAAAAAGAGCTAGCGAGACTTTAAGTCTCGCCTTGCTTACCCTAAAATAAGCTAAATTATTAAATTAGAGAACACTCCATGTCTGTGACTATTTATCATAATCCGCGTTGTTCAAAATCACGTGAAACGCTTGCCCTTTTAGAAAGTAATAACGTCCAACCTAATGTGGTTGAGTATTTAAAAACACCGCTTGATGAGCAACAAATCGCCACGCTAGTAACGCAACTTGGTTTTACCTCGGCACGTGAATTAATGCGCACAAAAGAAGACATCTACAAAGAGCTTGAGCTTAAAAACGAACAAGACGAAGGCAAGCTAATTGCAGCGATGGCGGCAAACCCTAAATTAATAGAGCGTCCTATTGTAGAGCACAATAATAAAGCTGCGCTTGGTCGTCCACCTGAAAACGTATTAAGCGTACTTTAATGTCACTTAACATTGTTGTGTTATACCACTCAAGTCATGGCTCTGTAGAAGCCATGGCCCACGAAATTGCAGAGTCAATTGAACAGCAAGGTGCAACAGCCTTACTGCGCACCTTTGTTAAACGCCAAGCTCACGATATTGTCATAAGCAAAGACGACCTTATTCATTGTGATGGTCTAGCCTTTGGCACCCCTACCCGTTTTGGTATGATGGCATCACAAGCGAAAAGTTTCTGGGAAACAACCAGTGATCTGTGGCTAAAAGGACAATTGATCGATAAACCAGCCTGTGTTTTTTCGTCATCAAGCAGTATGCATGGTGGTAACGAAGCAACCTTACTTAACTTATCATTACCTTTATTACACCACGGCATGATGTTACTAGGCGTGCCATACGATGTGCCCGAATTACTGAGCACAGAGACAGGTGGAACCCCATACGGTGCAACACATGTTGCTGGTACTAACAATAGTAATGTTCTTAGTAAAGATGAAATGAAAATTTGCCACAGTGTTGGAAAACGTTTGGCGCAGATTGCGAGTAAACTACAATGAGCACAAACTCAGAAGTAACCCCCCCTATTGCCAAAAAACCGATTACAAAACGTTTTCAACGATTTGCATTAACCGGTTACATCGGCTTATTAATTTTAATGCCTATTTGGTTATTCCTAATTGCTCCTAGGGAAGGCCATAGTAATGCCTTTATATTTGTTGTTTATATAGTGCCATTACTCTTACCATTAAAAGGGATTATTCAAGACAAGCCCTACACATATGCGTGGGCTAATTTTATTGTCATGTTCTATTTTATTCATGGCTTTACACTACTGTGGGTCGCCCAAGATCAACTTTTTTGGGTACTGTTAGAGTTAACTTTTGCTAGCCTCATGTTTATTGGTTGCACGTATTATGCGCGCCATCGTGGGCAGGAATTAAGGTTAAAAATACGTAAACTCAAAGAAGAGCTTGCTGAGGAAAAAGCAGCCCACGAGCACGACAAATAGTCACACCATGTGTTTAGCACAGTTACAAGTAAAAGATCCACCTTCTAAAGAAGGTGGCTTTGCATTAGCCCCCTAGAAGGGGGCGTTGTTTACTGCAGTGTTAACTGCGCCTGCTCTTGCACCTCTTCCTTTTCTTGGTGCCTGAAATACCGTCTTATTATTTCTTCATTTATCCCTACAGTATCTACGAAGTACCCTCTCTGCCAAAAATGGTTTCCCCATAACTTGTTTTTCCTTAAGTATGGATATTTGCTAAATAGCTTTAGAGCTATTTTTCCCTCTTTAAAGCACCCATTAGTTTCGAGACTGATAACTTCGGCGGTATCTTTATTACCAAATGAACATGGTCAACCTGCACGTTTAACTCGACTACTTTGCACCCTAACTGCTCACAATACACTTGTATGCACCTGTAAACATCTCTGCCTACTTTGTTCTTCAATATTCTGAACCTATACTTTGGTGTCCAGACTATATGATATTGACATCGCCAATACACATGCGATGCTTTCTCGTATCTACTCATGTTTTTTCCTTATATGACTTCGCTAAAAATCAAGTAAGGAATTAACATGAGTATTTTTTCAGGCAAAGCCTAAATGATGATAACCACCTACTGAAGTAGGTGGTTTAGGGCCGAAAATAAAAACGGCAACTATAAGTTGCCGTTTTTATTTAAACCAATTCGGATAAAGTTGCTAATGCAACAATACTGGCTAACCCCACTTGAGCAATCAAGCTAAACAATGAGAATAATCTCAGTAAGAATAAACCCCAAGGATGGCGTAAATGTGGATAAAGTGCGCAACGCTTTAAGCTCGTTGCAAAAAAGAAACACAAAATAGCCACCAAAGTGAAGCTCAGTGTTAATTCACTTTTTATTGCAATACTGTCATCAAAAAAGAAGAATAACTGCATTGGCAGCAACAAGGTAACAATTGCGTGGAGTAGGTGCACTTTCTTAACACGATCAAATTGCCCCTCTGGTGATAATTCTTTAATGCCAAATTCACGCTCAAGACATTTTACAAGGCTATCTGCTTTTATACTCACCGCCAGGCGATAGCAGCTTAAACCATCGTTATTGCGTACACGATAATCAAAACCTTGTTTTAGTAATAACACTAGTAATGGTTCATTTTCAGCAAGCACGGCATAGTGTAATGCTGTATTACCTTTTATATCCTGAATCGTTTTATCTTGATGCTCCAGCAAAGTCTCAACAACATTGACGTAGCCCTTCTCTGTAGCCCACATAAATGCTGTTTTGCCGTTTTCATCTGCCAGTGTGCCCGTTGCTCCTTGCTCAATAAAACGTTTTGCCATTGTTTGCTTAGCACTCTCGTGGCTTAAGTGAGCTAACAATGCTTGCTCAAGAAGCGAAGCTGAATCGACATCCGGCGAGACTAATTTTAATAACGTGAAATAATCCTCACCAAGGGCGACTTTTTCTGCAGCAAGTTCTGTTAATTGCTCAAGGTCAGTGACTGAATCAGGTATAAAACCACTGAAACGCTCTCTAAAATCAACTTCTGTCCACAGAACTAATACATCATCCGCGGACATTTTCGCACCTTGACTTAACACATGTTCAATAACAGTAAAATAGCGGCGGTTAAATAATTGACGAATGAGAGTAATTGGCGTTTTAACCGCAGATTGCGCAAATGCACTCGCATATTGTTCTAATCGTTGGCAAAGCATCAGCACAAGCGTTTCAGGCGTGTAATCGTTTTCATAAAAGTGAGACTTCATTGCATTGATATAATGCTGCGCAGCTTCATCAAACTCAGAAATATGCTGAAAATAACATTCCTCAAATGGCTCAAGGGGTGTTAGCCAAGAAAGATAATAGATAGGAGGTAATACAGTCGTGCATACACCATCGTCTTCATTGGTAGATTGGCATGCAGGCCAAGCTTCTAACGCATCTAAAATATAGGCCCCATTTTGTTCGACTAATCCTTTGATCAGTAACGGGTATTCCTTTGGCCAAATCAGTACATTTTCCATTAAAAAAACACAACTCCGCTGCACATTATTAGATGTCTTATTAAGCTACAAATTATGCCAAAATTTAACTGACACTGCGCTTAATATCACGACCAATAAAAACAGTATCTAATGATACTAAGGTAAGAAGAAAAGTGCCTTAATTCTACCACAGAGGTTAAGAGGTGCTAGCGTAAAGTCAGTGATTTTTAAAGAAAATAGAAAAGCAGTAGCACATGGATACACTGACTGCTTGGTTGGAGACTAAATAAACCTAAACTTACTGAAAATATGTCTTTAACGTAAGTCTAGGTCTAAGCCTATTTGCTGGCTAATTCTTGAGTAACTTCGTCAATACCAACTTGGCTGATACGTTGCAAAACCTCTTTTTGCTTAGCACTCAGTAAAGAAATCCCTTCAGCAACGATATCGTACACTTTCCATTGCTTATTCTTACTCTGGCGTAGCTTAAAATGAAGGTCTATAGTTGGCGCATTCTCATCCACAATTTGTGTTTTAACGGTCGCGTAGTCACCATCTACTAATTGTGCTTGATCAAAGATAACTTTTTGACCTGTGTATTTCATTAACGCACCAGCATAAGTAACAGTTAAATAATGCTCAACCGCTGAAATAAAGCTAACAGCTTGCTCACGGCGCAACCCCTTAATATGCTTGCCAAGCAACTTATATGAAACAAACTTAATATCCATATGCGGTAGCAAACGTTTTTCAACAATGTCCGCCATGGCTTGTGAGCTTGCATCACCTTTTGCGTTTACACTTGCAATGTCTACAAATAAATCAGCGGTCACTGACTCTAACAACTGTTTTGGAGAATTCAGTTGGCTAGCAAAGACACTTGAAGCAAATAGCGCAGTGACAAGTAAAAAGGCGTTAATTAATTTGGTCATGATATGCACTTACCGTTGAAAATTTGAGCCAATATACCGATATTAGCCCCAAATAAAAAGAAACAATCCGACACCTTTTTAATGCCAAATCCGCACCAATCGATTTTTGTTTTAGTTTTCAGTTAATTGCTAAAAAAACTAAGTAAATGCACAGTAGGTGTGTATTTTTGCACATTGAAAAGCCCCCTTAGCCACCCCTATTTACATGCTCATAGTCACTATGAGAAGTCCCGATATGAAAACTACACACATTTTAAACGCCCTAACATTCGTTATAGCAGCTAGTTTAACAACGCCTGCTTTTGCAAATTCAAATCATGGTTATGCCATTGACTATATTCAAGGCGAAGGAGATGTAAAAGGGGTAAAACTTGCCTATCAATATCACATCCCCCAAGAGCAACTCCCTTTTCAGCATGCACGCCTCTACTTCGAATCAAGCTTTAATATTTGGCAATATGGTAAAGAAAACAGCCATCAAACTAACCTAGTTTTAGCCATGTCTCCTGTTATTCAATATCCTGTTTTTAGTGTTAAAAACATCCCTGTTTCAGTGGAGTTCGGGATTGGCGTCTCTTTGTTAGATGACACCCATTTTGCAGGTAAGAACGTTAGCACTCACTACCAATTTGAAGATAGATTAGGGCTCGTCGCAGACTTAGGTGATAATACTAGTTTAGCATTAAGATACTTACATTATTCTAATGCGGGCTTCAAAAGCCCGAACCCTGGCCTTGATTTTATATCTCTGTCTTATGCTAGACGCTTTTAAGTGCTATTATTTATCAAAATTGACTAGTTGGGTTTGAGCATGGAAACATGGCAAAAAATTGCAATTGTTGTTGCGGTTTTCGGCGTTGTTATTGGTAACCTCGCCTTATTAAAACACGCTGCAAAAATGGATTTTAAAAAACCACAAAACGCTGATGATAAAGATAAAAAAAGCCCTGATTAGTTATCAGGGCTTCATAATAATATCTAAAGACTCACTCAGACCAACCAATGAGCCATTAAAACGATAACAGGCAGTGTCACTAACGTTCTTAAAATAAATATCAAGAATAGCTCAACGATATTCACTGGGATTTTACTACCCAGTAATAAGGCACCTACTTCAGACATATAAATTAATTGCGTCACACTCATTGCCGCAATAATGAAACGCGTTACATCACTTTCAATACTACCTGCGGCTAAAATAGACGGAATAAACATATCAGCAAATCCCACCATAATAGTTTGTGCAGCGGCTTCTGCCTCTGGTACCTGCAATAGTTCTAAAAATGGTACGAATGGTTTACCCATATACTCAAAAATTGGCGTATATTCGGCAATAATAAGCGCAAATGTACCCACAGCCATAACCACAGGTAACACAGCAAAAACCATGTCAAGGGCATTGTGAATCCCCTCTTTTAAAGTACCAAAGAAACCTGGCGCAGTTCTAGCCTTTGCAAGTGCAACATCAAGCGAGTGCGTTATCAGTGTTTTTCCTTCTGGCACTGCTTCTGCATGCTCATCAGGTTGAGTACCATCAACATATAAATCTTTCTTAAAACGTAAAGGAGGCAAGCGAGGTACTATGAGTGCGGCAACAAAGCCAGCTAGACACACAGTCAAATAGAAAGGAGCAAATAAGTGCTCTAATTTAACTTGGCCAATTACAACTAAGCAAAAAGTGATTGATACAGCAGAAAAAGTGGTACCAATAATCGCTGCTTCGCGTTGGGTGTAATGTTTATCTTCATATTGGCGTGCAGTCATCAAAATTCCCACACTACCGTCGCCTAACCAAGATGCTACACAGTTAACTGCGCTGCGCCCTGGCACACCAAATAATGGTCGCATTACTTTCGTCAATAAGGTGCCGACAAGCTCTAACAGACCAAAATTTAATAATAGAGGAAGTAATAACCCTGCTAATATAAATACTGAAAACAACACAGGAAGCAGATCATTTAGAACTAGAGCTCCCGTATTTTTGGAAGTAATCATTTCAGGCCCATACTGGGTATAGGTCAATAGTATAAACACCATACCGAATAGGCGAACACTGAGCCACAACCAACTTACGTCAAACAAATGCTTAATTACAAACACCTTTAAAAGTGCTTTAGGCTGAAATAATTTAATAACTAAGGAAAGCACACCCGTTATACATACAATAGTGGTTATTAAACCTAATGCGAATGGTGCTATCCATTGCTGAACTCCCTTTGCCATCACAGCAATAGGAATAGTCATTGCCTCACCTATGGGCACCGGCGTCATAAACAAAAAGACACCTATAAGTGAAGGAACGAAAAAGGTAAACAAAGTTCGCAAGTTACTGCGATTTGCAGTGTTTAAGTTAGACATATTTTCAACCTGTAAAAACCACAAAAAGAGCGGTGAGGCTCTTTCTGTGGTGGTTTTAACTTTTATAATTATTAAATATTAATACCGCGCTGGCGCAGCGCATTTTCTAGTGCTTGTTGTAGGTCATTCATTGTACCTGGCTCTAATGTAGTTCCTTCAGAGTCCATCCATGTCAGACTCGTACCGCCTTCATTTGTGCGACTTACAAGTATTTGGTATTGGCCATTTTCGATTGGTAACTCTGCTAATTCTTCACCCCAAATTGAATCCCAAACGCTTGACTCAGGCTTCTTGTAATCAGCCGTAATCAAACCTCTTTCTTGGTCAATTTCAACAATCGTGAAAGATAAACGCTCTAAGAAACCAGAAAAACGATCAAATACCACAAAGTAATCTTGTTCAGTCACTAATGCAGCGTTGCCTTTGTTATCAAATCCCATTTCAAGAGAAATAATACCTTGTTGCTTACGCATTTCGACTTCAAGTTGACGATAACGGTAATCAAACTCAGCAATTACTTGATTAAGCGCTCGCACTTCAAGCTGTTGCTTTAAAAGTGGCGTAAGCTCTTGCGAGTCACTTTTAAAATCAACCAATTTGCTGCTTAATGATGCCGTACGCTGGTGAGATTTTTCTTCAATTGTAAACAAGAATCGCTGTTGTGAAACGTCTGCTTCATCTTCCCAAAACCAAACATCTTCTGGTTTGATGATGCTATACCAATCAGTCTCAATACTGCCAAGCAACTTGTCTTCCTTCGTTGCGCGAGTATTCTCTTCATGTAATACAGCGTTAATTGAGTCCCAAATAAACTCGTCTAAGTCAACAATGCCGTCATTTTTGTCAAAGTATACGCGAGCATCTTTATCACCCTCTTCTACCCAGCTACCCTGAGCAATAGTGATAACTTGTGCGGGTGGACGATAATTTTTTGCTTCTGGATCGTTGTCATATTGAGCAACATCCATTTTATAGGTCAGATCTTGAGCTGGCTGCGCAAGTCCTTCAGGCGCTTTAACCGGTTCGTTAGCACGATAATTACGTTTGTGATGTGCTTCGTCAGTAAAGACACCGCACCCTGTTAAACTAACCATTACGCTTACTGCAAGCGCCTTTGAGATCCAATACTGCACAGATATTTCTCCTTAGCAAACCCTTAATTTTTTTAACAAATGTATGAGTGGGTAATGCCGATTTGGTTCACTGTAAAATCATTTTTGACTTTACATTTTTTGTTTTTATGCAAAAAACCCTAATCAATATGGGTTAACGCGTAACCACTATGTTTGCTTATCGCCTTGCAAAATTTTAACTATGGTACTTTCAGATGCCCCTAAAAACAAGAAAGAGCGTACTTTATTAATGGCTTAATTAATCACCGCTATCGTCTATTCGGTAAATTATGTTAAACTTCGCCGCCGTGCGGTATTAAACTCACGTGAAATCAAAGCTTATTCTGGCTTATATCCGTTGGTATTTATTAATTACTAGGTACTTAAAATTCCATGACTGCTTTTACGAATCATCAGATAGTGCTCACTGCGATCGGTGAAGATAGACCGGGTATCGTTAGCGAACTAACTCAACTAGTGAGTGATTGTCATTGCAATATAATCGACAGTCGAATTGCTATTTTAGGCAACGAATTTACCTTCATCATGTTATTAGCTGGTGACATGTCGGCAATTAGCCGAATTGAACATACATTGCCAACTAAAGGGATGGAGCTAGGCTTATTAACCATGATGAAACGCACAGCAAGCCATGTGGCAAGTGAGTTTTGTGCAGGTTACACACTCGAATACACAGGTATCGACACGCCAGGAACTCTCAGTAAAGTGACACGCTTTTTTGCTGATAACAATATCAGTATTTGCTCATTAAAATCAGATACATTTGATGACGATGAAGATGTGAAAATGCGTTGTGAACTAGAGTTTAATATTCCAGTAGAAGTTGATATTGATAAATTTAAAGTTAGTTTTGAAGATCTTTCTCGTAGTTTGAACGTAGACTATATTTTCAGACGCATTCGCTAAGGAGCTAAGCATGAACAAAATTAATCCTCTTCAAGCAGGTGATACAGCCCCAGCTTTTAGTTTACAAAACCAAAATGATGAAACAATCACACTCGCTGAGCTATTAAAAGAGCAGCAAGTGCTTGTTTACTTCTATCCAAAGGCATCCACTCCAGGGTGCACAGTACAAGCTGAAAACTTACGTGATGAAAAAGCTGAGCTTGCTAAATTAAATACACGTGTTGTTGGTATTAGCCCTGATCCAATCAAACGTTTAAAGAACTTTGAAACCAAAAAAGAGCTTAACTTTGATTTATTAGCCGACGAAGATCATGCTATTGCTGATGCATTTGGTATTTGGGGTTACAAAAAGTTTATGGGTAAAGAGTACGAAGGTATTCACCGTATTAGTTTCCTTGTAGGCCAAGACGGTAAAATCAAACACGTATTTGATAAGTTTAAAACTAAAGACCACCATCAAGTCGTGCTTGATTATTTAGCTCAAAGCTAATAATTGAACTGAGTATAAAATATAAAAGCGTTGCCATTGTGCAACGCTTTTTTGTTCTACAGAGTAATAAACTAACTAATTCCCAAATACTTATGTACTTGCACTGACAGGCGCCAGTTTTTAGCGATACAGGTCTCAATAGCCAGTTTGGTTGCTGAGGTTTTTTGGCTAATTGGTTGCAGGTACACTAAACGTGGGTTCACACCTGTTTTTAAGAATAAGTCTTCAAGTTCTTCAACGTGCTTTTGCATCGCAACTGGGTGTTTAATTTCGTCAGCACGTTGCATGGCGCTGCGAAGTACTTTGTAACCGCCGCGCATATTAATTTTTGGTGATACAGTAACCCATGTTTGTTCTGGTGCTAGCACTTCAAACGTACCGCTGGTTTCAATTTGAGTCGAATAACCATTTGCGTGTAATAATTCACACACTGGATTTAAGTCGTACATGCAAGGCTCACCACCGGTGATCACCACATGTTTTGCGTTGTAGCCACGTTCTTTAAATAGCGCTAACACTTGCTCAGCCGTTGCTTCTGCCCAATGATCTGAGTCGGCTTTTTTCTCAACCGTGTCATCTAAGGACACTTTATATACATTATCAACATCCCATGTTTGCTTTGTATCACACCAAGCGCAACCCACTGGGCAGCCTTGTAAACGTAAAAAGATTGAAGGTGTACCTGTAAAACTTGCTTCACCTTGAATTGTTTCAAACACTTCGTTAATTTTGTACAAAAGACATCTCACTTACGACGCAACGGTATAAAATACATACCATCAAAAAACCAAAAACACGCGCAAAAATTGTTATTTAGGCCCGAGCCGTGTAGTATATCGCGCCCTGAAGTAAACCTCTATCAAAAGTAAGAGCAAAACAGATATGACGCAAAAAGTAGTTGTGATTTATTCCGGCGGTATGGACTCATTTACCGTATTAAATAAAGCCCTGCAACAAGGCCATGAAGTATATGCCCTGTCGTTCGACTACGGCCAGCGTCATGTTAAAGAGCTTAAAGTAGCTGCTCAAGTGTGTGAAAACTTAGGCGTTTCTCACAAGATTGTTGATATTTCAGCTATTAACCAGTTAATTGGTGGCTCATCTTTAACTGATGATATCGAAGTACCAGAAGGTCACTACGAAGAAGAAAGCATGAAGAGCACAATTGTGCCTAACCGTAATATGATCTTACTTTCACTTGCAGTGGGTTATGCGGTGTCTTTAAAAGCAAGCAAAGTCTATTACGGCGCGCATTCAGGTGACCATGCAATTTATCCAGACTGTCGCCCAGAGTTCGTACAAAAAATGGATGATGTTTGCCGTATTGCCAACTATGACGCTGTGGAAATTTTCAGCCCGTATTTAAATAATACCAAAATCGATATTTTGACAGACGGTTTAAAAATGGGTCTTGATTATAGCCAAACATGGACATGTTATAACGGCCGTGACAAAGCTTGTGGCAAATGTGGTGCTTGCCAAGAGCGTTTAGAGGCTTTTGCATTAAATAACGTTACCGACCCTATCGAATACGAGTAATCTTATTTTGGATGGGACAGATTAAGTTTAAAAGGCGAGTTTAACTCGCCTTTTTTGATTGTGTTTGTTGAATCAAATTTAACAGCTCTGCAGTGGCAGTTGCATCAGCTAATGCTCTATGGTGGTTAGTTAAATTCAGTTCAAAATGAGCCGCTAAGTTACCGAGCGAATAAGACTTAAGCTTTGGAAATGCTCTTCGTGATTCAACCACAGTACATAGCTTGGGCATTTTAAAGCCTTGCCCAAGTGCAGCGTATTCTTTACGAATAAAGCCATAGTCAAAATTCACGTTATGAGCAACAAATACACTGCCTTTTAATAGTGAGCGTAGTGTATCGGCTATCTCTTCAAAGCGTGGGGCATCACGGACCATGACAGCATTGATACCGGTAAGTTTAGTAATAAACGGTGGAATGCTTCGCTCAGGGTTAATTAAGCTTGCCCATTGATTTATCACCTCGCCAGTTTGCACTTGCACAACGGCTATTTCCGTAATTTTGTTATTACCTTGAACACCACCTGTGGTTTCTATATCAACCACGCTGTAAATGCGATTAGGGTCATTAAACCAATTTACCGCAACGATGTTCACAGTAAAGCCATGCTGTTTTAACACATCAATACTGACAAGTTGGTTGCGTCTTAGTTTGTCGCCTGGGGCCTTTACTTCTTCGAATGTGAGCTTGTGCTCTTTGAGCACCATTAAATCTGGGTAACCATCTTTTAGCTGCTTAAAGGTTTTTGTCATTTGCAAAATATGTGACTTTAAATTTTGTAAATCACTGTATTTTATAAGTAACTTTAATGGTTCTAAAACATCACTGTGCCATTGAAATAAACCTGTCGGTGTATCGTAAAACTGCCCTGCCGCTTTACACACATGCTTAAACCAAGCATCACTTGATGTTAAAAATGCTAACTTTTTTTCTATTTGTTTTTGCTGTGAGTCGTAAAAGTTATCAGCAAGAAGCACTTTGGGATAAATATCAAATTCGTTGCATGGTGGGTACGGCGTATCAATAAAAAGCTCTTGCCAAAATGTCAGTGTAAATAAGCTCAACCAAAGGTTATTTTCGCTAAAAAAGACAGTGCATTCCTGTTGCTGATAATGCTCACACACCCCTTGCTCTACGTCACCACGATAAATGTCATCAATGTTTAATTGATGCTCTGTATCAACGAGCATTTGCGTTAAACGCGAGCGTTGTTGTTTATTGTATTTGCGTTGTAAGAAATCCTCTGCAAAATACAAAATGCCATCATCAAGTGGATCGTGAATTATTTGCTCAAGCTTTTGCTCAACCCACTCTTTATCCCCCTCTTTATAGCGCTGGCGAATTGCTAGCTCTTGCGCTTCACTACTGCCTTCACAGTGTTCGAGTAACTCACATGCAAACGCTAAATCATGCTCCTTCAACTGCTTATATAAGCGAATAAGTAATTTGTTTTTGATACTCTGGGCTAATTCATCTTCACAGCTAATGGCTAAAAGTGCTTGGGCTAAATTTTGATACTGCGCTGCTGACTCGCTTTGCTTAAACTGCATGCGCAATTGATTTAATTGATAATGTGTTTGTGCTTCGGTCAAGGTTTGAAAACGCGACAGCGTTTTGCTGACATCACCACGTACTTTGGCTATCCCTAAATCACGCATCACAAAGCGATTTTGGTGGTTTATATCACCACCACTCAAGCGACCACTATATAAAAACTCAAAGTACTCGTAATACTGGCTTCGGCTATTCATCACAAATTGACTGAAAAGCGTTTCTAACAGGTTACTTGTACGATCGATGTGATCTTTACATAGTTGAATTAATGCCCCTTTGCTTGCTGACTTTTTAAAAACAACAGTAGATGACATTAGCTCATCATTCGCTAAAAGGCTCACCAACTCCAGCTTAGTTAAATGTTCAAGTACTAAGTCTAAATTTTCACTTGTGGGGTGTGCCACCAGCCCTTGCTGCTTAAGCTTAAAAATAGCACCATGAAGATTGGGGATCTCTTCATAATTAAGTGAGGATATTGCGACAAGTTTGGGCTTACGCGAGTAAATACGCAATAAGGTACACAAGCTTTGCTCATCAAGTTGAATTAACCTTGATAGAAATAACTGCTGCTCAGCCGTTAACAGGCGTGTGCACTGAGTTTGGATAAACTCTGCAAGTTCAAAAAAGTGACTTAAATAGTATTTTGCTGGTAATTGTTTCTGCATAGCTAGCACCACAACTGTATATAAACACAGTATCAGGTATTAGCTTGCTAATTTCAATGTTTGATTACTTAACTTTTAATATGCCTACAACCGCACAGATTGCACCACCTACCATACCTAACCACGCTTCAATCGGTGTATCACCACTTAGCGTACGACTTACTTGCGCGCTGGCAGAGTCATACACGTTATATCCCCACACAGCCAGTGCAACACCAATGACGATAAGTGCAATACCAATTATTTTACCCATAGTTTTTATTCCTTATTGTTGTTCATAATCAGTGTTGCACATAAACACGGAGGCTGCAAAATTTCACTTTAATATCAAACTAAAGGTAATTGTTTGCTCACTTTGCTCAACCAATAGTTCTGCATCAATAGCTTTCGTTAATGCATTTGCTATCGATAACCCCAGCCCAAAGTTATCATTTGACGTTCGCGCGGTGTCTTTTTGCCAAAGTGGGTCAAATAACTGGCTCATTTCCTCCTTACTTAAAGCGGTTAAGAGCGTATTCCTAACAGTTAAAATGATTGAGCTCCCTGCTCTTTTAGTTTTAATCAACACATATGTGCCTTCAGGGCTATATTGCTTAGCATTATTCACCAAGTTGGTAATAATAGACTCAAGCGCAAATATATTACTGACTATGGCCGGCAGGGTTTTATCGAGTTCAAATTCGAGTCTCGATGTATCACCGTTTTCCAACACTCGCCTAGTCACCTGATTTAAATCACACGCCTCATTTTTTGGCAAAACCTGATCACTGTATTTATGCAGTAGTAACAAGTTAGAAACAATGCTTTTTAGACGCTGGCTAATGTTTAGCACTTCCGGCTTAAAGTCTTCATTGAGTTGTTGTTCTTTGGGAAAACGAATGGCTACTTCTGCCATATTAATTAGCTCTGCAATGGGGGTTTTAAGTTCATGGGCGATATCTGACGTTAAACGTTTCTCACGAAAATAAAGCTGCCTGTTTTCTTGTATGAACGCATTTAGACTCTCAACGATCGGCTGCAACTCTTTTACAGGCTCTTTAATTACAATTTGAGCACTTTTATCGGCAATACTAAGTAGGCTTATCTCTTTGTTGAGTTGATTTAATGGCGCAAGCGATGAATCAACTGACTTACGGACAAAAAGTCGAATAAATACAATGACGGTGACGGTCGTGACAACAAAAATAATATCAATGAGCCAAAGAATAAAGTCCACTTCTTCTGATGAGGCTGCGTACGCTAGGGTAAGAGGCATTTGAACAGCAGACTTATTACTTTCGTAGTTACCCGCTCTAACATGCGATTCAGCCTGAGGAAAAAAGCGAGTATAAATGATTCTACCGTCACGGCCATCGGGCAGTTTAGCAGCAACAATTTTCGATTCGCCAACGTCTAAACTCTGCAATGTAAGGGTCTTTACTTTAAATAAATTAAGGCTTTTAGAGCGCGTAAATACGCCTGCTTCTGTCCAGATTTGAAAATATTCAGGTTCAACCTTACCATCAAACTCTGGCATAAATTCACTTGAAAAGTTAAACGCCAGTCCTTGCTCATCTTCATGTACCAACGTCATTAACATCCCTGCTTTTGACTGCAAGCCGCGATTAAATTCGTTATCAATCCAGCTATCAACAGCAATATCGGTGGCTAATAAAATACTTAAAACAAGCCCAGTAATAGCAATTGATAAAGTGACAACCAGCTTACTTCGAATTGATTTCATCACTTACCTTGTACTATGTAGCCAAAGCCACGCTTAGTTTGAATGGGAAGTTCTCCACCAGCCGCTCTTACTTTTTTACGGGCAGATGATAAATGTGCTTCGATTGAATTCTTTGATACTAAATCGTATTGACCTGCAATGTAACTACTCAGTTTTTCTGCTGTGATGACTTTATTTTGATTACTAAACAAGCACTCAACTATTTTATACTCGTTAGGTGTTAAGTCGATTACTGTATCGCCCACTTGTAATAATTTAAGCTGCAAGTTAAGCGCCAAACTATTAATATAAATCACATCACTTTTTGCTTTCAAATTTCCACGACGCGTTAAGTTTAATAACCGTGCATGTAATTCATCAAACGAAAAAGGCTTTGTTAAGTAATCATCAGCGCCTGTGA
The DNA here is from genome assembly GCF_041414825.1 of Pseudoalteromonas sp. 68 DY56-GL68. NCBI lineage: Bacteria > Pseudomonadati > Pseudomonadota > Gammaproteobacteria > Alteromonadales > Pseudoalteromonadaceae > Pseudoalteromonas > Pseudoalteromonas sp. 68 DY56-GL68. Next base: position 406,970 of record NZ_JAOCZL010000020.1, on the reverse strand, counting down.
GCAGCCCTCTAACTCTATCTTCTGGCTCTTGTTTAGCCGATAAAATAAGTACTCGCACATCAAGCTGCTTTGCTCTGATGGTTTGCAGTAAAGTAATGCCATCAATACTCGGTAGCATTAAATCAAGAACTATCAGTTCATACTCTCCTGACATAGCCATACTTAACCCTTCGGCTCCATCTCCTGTTTCATCAATGGTAAAACCTAAGTTTTCAAGACCTATTCGTAAACTGCGTCGCAAAGACGCCGAATCTTCAATGAGTAATAGCTTCATAGCTCTCTCTTATAAAACATTCTAAGCGCAGCTTACGCTGTAAAACTTAAGATTTGCTTAAGGTTTACTGAATTTTAGCTAACCCAGTAAACATTAAGTTTTTCATAAGTATTTCTTAAGCTTTGCTTCCTAGTATTGCGATACTTTTCGATTAAGTAAGTACAACTATGCAAGCAATCACATCCGTTCTAAAACCACTATTACGTTTTACGCTACTGATTATGTCAGTTTTTATATTGTCTAGAATGGGCTTGCTATTATGGCAACAACAAAGGTTAGCAAATGGCGATAGCCTTGCCGTTTTATTGGGCGGCTTAAGAGTCGACTTAAGCAGCGTAGGCTACTTGTCAGCCTTGGCTGTTTTAATGTTACTCGCTGATGTGCTTGTGCGCAGCAAAACCGCTTTATTTCGCCGTGCGTTTACTCTTTATAGCAGCATAGTCGTGACTTTAATCGTGGTTGTTGAGGCTTCGACCCCCGCGTTTATTACCCAGTACGATGTACGACCAAATCGTTTATTTGTCGAATATCTCGATTACCCTCAAGAAGTCTTTTCTATGCTATTACATGGCCACCTATTTGCCATGATAAGCACCTTAATTATTGCAACGCTTAGTTGTGTGTTTGCGTATCGTTATGTAAATGCAGCATTTAGCAAACAGCAAAATGCTAAAACGGTTAGCCAAGTGGTGATACTCGTTACTACTTTATTAGTTTGCTTAATTAGCGCAAGAGGCACTGTAAGCCATCGCCCTTTAAACCCTGCATTAGTGTACTTTTCAAGTGACTCACTGGTTAACTCTTTGGCTCTAAATTCAACTTACAGTGTTGCATTTGCAATTAAAAATATGGGCAATGAAAAAAATGCCAGTAGTTTGTACGGCACCATGCCACGTAATGAGATTTTACAAACGGTAAAGCAAGCAGCCTATAAAAATCAGTTTGTAACGCAGAGTATTCCTACTCTAGCCAACAACACACCTTTTAATACAGGCAAACACAAGAATTTAGTGATCATTTTAGAAGAAAGCTTAGGCGCACGCTTTGTTGGTGAACTAGGTGGTATTGGTGTAACTCCTGAGCTTGATAAGCTTTATCAGCAAGGCTGGGGGTTTGATAACTTATACGCAACGGGCACACGCTCTGTACGCGGCATCGAGGCCGTAACAACCGGATTTCCTCCTTCGCCTTCACGATCTGTAGTAAAGCTCTCTAAGTCACAGCACAACTTTTTCTCACTCGCTGATGTATTAAGCCGCACAGGCTATACCACCCAGTTTATTTACGGTGGTGAAAGTCATTTTGATAACATGAAAAGCTTTTTCTTAGGGAATGGCTTTAGCGATATTGTAGATATTAGTGACATGCAAAGCCCAGAGTTTATCTCATCTTGGGGCGCAAGCGACGAAGACTTGTTTAATCAAGCTGATAAAGAGCTAAGTGAGCTAAATAAATCAGGCAAACCATTTTTCAGCCTTGTGTTTACCTCAAGTAACCACGACCCATTCGATATTCCAGAGGGTAAAGTAACACTCCCTGAAGGCCACGACCCAGAAAACGTCAAGCGCGATCTCGCAATCAAATATGCTGACTATGCACTAGGAAAATTCATCGCGAAGGCAAAAACGCAAGATTACTGGCAAGACACCGTCTTTTTAGTGGTTGCCGATCATGATGTACGCGTGTTTGGTTCAGAGCCTGTGCCGCTTAAATCTTTCCACATCCCTGCTGTGATCCTAAATAGTGATATGGATGCAAAGCGCGATACTCGCTTAGTCAGCCAAATTGATTTACCTGTTACTTTGTTGTCGTTATTAGGCGTTGAGCAAGCAACCCCTATGCTTGGTTATGATTTAACGAAACACTACCCTGTTGAGCGCGCCATGATGCAGTACTACGACAACTTTGCTTACGTAGAAAATGGTGAAGCCGTAATACTCATGCCAAATCAAAAAGTGAGTTATTGGCGCTATGACCCTGCAAGTAAAACCCAAGTTGCCATTGATAAAGATGGCAGCAGCGTTGAGCTTGCAAAAAAAGCCTTAGCGCACGTCTTATTTAGCAATTTAGCTTATACCGAACAGTTGTATCGCTTACCAAATAAATCGTAGCGATGAGGAATGATTATGAGCATGCAAATTAAACAACTCCTTACTAAAAAATGGCACGTTAGCTACAGCCAATTTGTCTGGCTGGTGTCGTTGTACTTGGTTATTGTATTTAATGGTCTGTTTTTATTTAATGTATTTGAAGCTGCAAGCAAACCTGAACATGTCGATTGGTTATTTATAGCAAGCGTACCGTTTTTCTTATTAGCACTGGCGGCAATGGTATTAAGTTGGTTATCGTTAATCACCTTTGTAAAACCCGTGCTTTTAACAAGTATCGTGGTTTCATCGTTGTTGTTTTATGCAACCTTAAATTACGGTGTTATCTTTGATAAAAGCATGCTGCAAAATATCTTAGAAACAAATTCAGGCGAAGCATTTTCATATCTTAATGTACAAGTTATCGCTTTTATTTGTGTGTTAGGTGTACTGCCTGCTTACTTGTTTTCTCGCTTTAAAATTGTCGGAAACTTTCGTGTGCGCCTTAAAAGCTTTGCGTTTCTTAACGTTACAGCATTTATTGCTGTAGCTGTTATTGCCGTCCCATTTTATAAAGATTACGCCTCTGTAGGGCGTAATAATCGTCAATTAACCAGCTACATTACCCCCTTTGCATTTTATACTGCGGGCTATAAGTACCTGCGCGATAATTATTTTTATCCACCTTTACCATTTAAAGTCTTAGATAAAACACCGCACCTATTAGCTAAGCAACAAAGTTCACTGACGATTATGGTGGTAGGCGAAACAGCACGCGCAGCAAACTTTTCACTGCAAGGTTACGACAAGCCGACTAATCAATATACCCCTAAACTTGGCGTTAAATATTTCAGTGATGTTAGTTCATGTGGCACCGCAACGGCCATTTCTGTACCTTGTATGTTCTCGCGCTTAGATCGCAATCACTATGATTCGCGCATCGCGCAAAGCCAAGAAAATGCCCTAGATATCATTCAACGAAGTGGTGTAGAAGTAAAGTGGATTGATAACAATAGCAGCTGTAAAGGGGTTTGTGTGCGGGTAAACTCACAAACGGTAGAACCAACAAAGAGTAACCCACTTTGTGACGGACGCTATTGTTTTGATGAAGTACTGGTTGAAGAATTAGCCGCAAAGCTTGCTAAAAGTCATGCGAAGCACCAACTAGTGATGCTACATATGATTGGTTCACATGGGCCAACCTACTATCGCCGCTATCCAGAAAAAGACAGTAAATTTTTGCCTGATTGCCCACGTAGCGATATCCAAAACTGTAGCAGTGAGCAACTCACCAACACCTATGATAATACCATTGCTTATACCGACCTAGTGTTGAGTAAACTTATTAATTTACTGCAAAACAGTCAGGCGGATGACAAAGCTCTGCTGTATGTTTCTGATCACGGTGAATCACTAGGTGAAAAAGGCTTGTACTTACATGGCTTCCCGTATGCATTAGCGCCTAAAGAGCAAACCCAAGTGCCTATGCTGTTTTGGAGTAATAAACTAGCCGATACCCGCTTTAATCAATGTATAGAACAGCAGCGTAACCAGGCTTTTTCGCACGATAACATTTTTGACACCTTACTTGGCTTAACCCATGTACAAAGCACTGAATATCAACCAGAGCAAGATATCTTTAATGCTTGCTCAACACAAAGCTAACGAAATAGAGATTTCATACTATGCAATTTGATAGCACTAACAAACCCATTGGCATTAAACGTATTCGCCTCGCATTTAAAAACTCCCAACGAGCATTCACGTGGTTAGCAAAGCATGAGTCTGCTTTTAAGCAAGAGCTAATACTGTTGGTCCTAGCCATCGCAGTGGTTTTTGTCTGGCAGATTAGCCTGTATGAGAAAATTATGCTGCTTGTATCTGTGCTATTTGTGATGTTTGCTGAAGTAGTCAATACGGCAATTGAAGCCGCCATAGACCGAATAGGCCTTGAAATTCATCCATTATCAGGCCTAGCTAAAGACTTAGGCTCCGCAGCCGTGCTGATTGCTCTAACGATTTGTGCGTTGGTATGGGGCGGCGTGTTTGTTAATAACCTAAGCTAACTTGCTTTTTTATCATCAGGGGTGTCATTACAAAGTGCACAGTGGCGCCCTTTTGATGAATGATATAAACGGGTTGCGATAAAAATGGCCGTAGCAATAAAAGACCAAAGTAGCGCAAAACCCAATGCACTTAAGGGCTCATGGCCTTTCAAGATTTCTACCATAAATAATAAAATAGCTACCAGCGTAAAAACTTTAGTGGCTCTGAGTATCCAAAATTTTGCACCCATAACTTACTCCTTTAGAAGAGACTCCTTTGAAAGGATAAGTATAGTTCAAAATAAGAAAAAAAACTTACAAACTTAAAGCAGACTCGGACAATATTTGTACGTTATTTTTAAATACTTCTAAAAGCCCAGGCGGTGACTGTTCAGTACCAAGCACAGTCACATGACAAACATAACGATAACCATTGTTAGTAAAGGTATAAAAATGATTGCCCCCACTGCCATCAAAACTTAATGTGCCCCCTGTGATCACAAGGCTTGGCTCATCTTGCATAGATTGATCAATTTCCCATGCAGCATAACGGTACTGATTATCCGCAAGCTCATCGATACGAATTAGATGTTTTTTTGTTTGCCACGTTAATATCGGCTTTGTAAATTCACGAAGGCTTTTGTGTAAAGCTTGTTTTTGCTCGTCAATCAGTGCTTCGCGTCGTGCTTTTTCTGCCTCTGATTCATAAGGCACAGCCCAAATAGAGCCATCGAAGTCTAACCATAATTTGCCTGAATCGAACATAATACCGCGCCAACCCATCATTTCCCAATCATGGCGAATATTTGAGCTAGCTATTTGTTCAATAAATTCTTTATCAAAAATTTGCTCAAAGTTTTCTATAAACATTTGCTCATTTTCAATTGCTTGCAGCGGCGCTTTACGCTGCAGAGGATAATGCACTCGCTTGGCAATTAAGGCTTTATCACCTGCCTTAAACGCCGCAACCACAGGTTTGACAATATTTATGTGCTTTGTTGCGGCAAAAGCTGAAATCGAGAAAATACCGCTAAAAAATAATACCAGTAAATATTTAATTACTTTCACTTTAATACCTATTTAATAGACTTAGTGAAGCGTAACAAATATATGTGTAATGCGCATATCTTTAGCTGTTTAAATTTTTGAAAATATTGAGCTCTAAAGCTCGATATAAACACGCTATTTTCTATCAGAGATGGTTATGTACTTACTTCATAATTTGCGCTGAACCACACGTCATTAGTTTCATATAAATAACGCGACGTAAAGTCGCGACTACAGTTTATCAAACTGCTTTTATATCTATATTTAAGGTTAAATTTACTCACGGTTTTAAGGTAAAGCCTACGGACTAATGAGCACTTACCGAAGCTCGTGAATTAGATAAAAGCGAGCAGTGAATTAACACCACCCGCTTGCTTATCGAAGGTTTTTATTGGCTTTAACTCGCCATTGAATTGTCGAGGTAATCTTCTAGAAGATCAGCGTATTCCTGCTCAATAACTCCTAACTCGATAAAGCACTGATCTTTAATTTTTAGCCACTCGCTTGAATGTTGCCTGTGTCTGGCATAGTCAATCATGCTTTCTGCACATTTTAAAATAGCGAAGGCCATTCGCTGGTGGTCATTATCACTTAGCTGTAAAAAGTGGCTATTATGATGGTTTAAAATAACGTTACATAACGGCTTAGGTAAGTGCCACGATGTGGCAATAAAATAACCTATAACAGCATGGTCGCACTGATAACGAGCTTGCTCAAGATCGGTTATTACTTGCTCTTTTGCATGATTTGCGTGTTGTAATACGTCAATATAGTCACGGTATTTTAGGGCCATTGCTGCAATGCCAACATTGTGGAAAAGGCCTAACGAGTAGAGCTCATCAACTGGCATCAGCGACTTGTAACTATGTCCAAGCCATACACAAGCGTTTGCCACTTCAACAGACTCATCCCAGAATCGCTCTAAACTGATGCAGGCATCACCAACAAAGTTGTTCTTAAGTAATGCGAGTGTAACTAAGCGATTTAGTTGCTCTAAACCCAAAAACATAGCCGCTTGTTTTATATCACTGATCGTTCTTTGTAAGCCAAAAAAAGGGCTGTTGATGGTTTTTAATAATAAAGCAGAGAGGCTAATATCTTTAGAGATCATGCTGGCAATTCTATCTAAGCAAGCATCGTCTAACTCCATTTCAGTTGCAATTTCATCGAGTAGTTCAGGCTTAGGTGGTATATGAAAGCCACGTTTTAACGATGTTAAACGCTGCTCATCTAACGTAATCATTTATCTAAAATCCCTCAAACAAGCAAATAGCTCGTTACTTAATTTGGCAACAGAATAAGCCAGTTTATTTAAAAGGGTGTTATTTAAGATCAATAAGATTAAAGAAGGAAATGAGTTGTCATAAAATGAAACAGCTCGTCGCTGTTTAAAGCTAGAATCGCGAAGAAGCTCTGATAACCATAAAACTAAAGGTGCACAAATGCACCTTTAGTTGCAACTCGATATAAGCCTATCCCAAGCAATCAATTAAAAGTTATAGCTGAAGCTCAGTGATGCATTACGTGGCGCACCATAGCGGTAAAGGTCATAGTAGCCTGCTGTCATGTAGTTATAGTATTTCTTATCGAATAGATTATTAACATTTAACTGTAAATCCATTGATTCATTAATATTATAACGTGCCATCAAGTTTACAATTGTATAAGCATCTTGCTCTACATTACGTGTTGTGCCTTGCGCATATGACTTGCTTTGCCAGTTAAGACCACCACCGACTGTAAGCGCTGGTAATTGTTTTACAAATTGGTAGGTCGTAAATAACTTAAATTGCTTACGTGGTGAATCTGTATTTACTTTGTTGTTATTGGCATCCTCAGCTTTAAACTGTGAGTAGCCGGCTGAGATATTCCAACCATCCACAGGCTCTCCCATCACTTCAAACTCAAAGCCGCTACTTTGTGTTCCTTCAGCGCCATAATATGCTGACATTTGTTCAGCGGTTGGCACAAAGTTGGGGTCTTCTGCTGCTAAGTTATCTTGTTGAATATCAAAAATAGCCAAAGATGTTTGCAAACGCTCATCAAAATAAGCACTCTTTAAGCCAATTTCACTTGCTTTACCATCAACAGGGTCTAAATACTCCCCGTTCGCATCTAAACTATTTTGCGGACGAAAAATTTCTGTATAGCTGGCATACATGCGGTGCTGATCATTTAAATCAAAGAGTGCGCCAAAGTAAGGCACAAAAACCCCTGAATCACCGTAATCTTGTTGATCGCCATAATAGTAGCGCTCTCGCTCCCATGACGAAACACGCCCACCAGCAATCACTTTAAACGCATCAGTTAACGAAACTCGTGTAGCTGCGTAAAAGCCTTTTTGTACTGTGTCGTTATCATCTTGTAGTGTCACTTCTTCAGTCCAATTAGGTTCTGCAATATCATCCCCTTGGAAATCAAAAAAGTTATCAATAGGAACCGCATCCCATGCGCTACCACCAATGATAGGATCGGGATCGCGAGTACTTGTTTCACCAGTTTGCTTAGAGTAAAGCGCACCCACCACAAAGTCATGACTCTGTTCAAACAAAGTGTATTGACCTTTAAGCTGCACATCAACACTGTCTTGCTCTGTTGAGCCAAACGCAAAATAACGTTGCCCTGTTAAGCCTGCCCCTGTTTCTTTATCTAATGCACCAGAAACATAAAATAAGCGGCTTTCTTTATCATATTTTGAGTGATTATAATTTGCTGTTAACTGCCAACCATTTGAAAATAAATGCTCAACGGTTGCAAAATAGTTTTTGTGCGTTGTTTCCCAGCGAGTCCAATCAAGGGCCGTAGTTTTAGAGTCATCCCACTCAGCTGCTGTGCCGTCTGTATAGTATGCAGGTAAAGCCCCCCACACAGGACCATGCGGATCACTGTTCTGGTAACTCGCCCCTACACGAAGGGTAGTATCAGGTGTTAGGTCAGTCTCTAATACACCGTAGAAGATATTTTTATTCTCTTCGTATAAGTCGATATATGATTCACTATCAACCACTTTTGCAACCACTCGACCGCGCACTGTACCGCTATCATTTAAGCCATTCGCGATATCAAGGGTTAACTCTTTTTTATTCCAACTTCCTATTGAAGCATCAACGTAACCAGTTAAGTCGGTGTTACGCGCGCGTTTGCGAACAAGATTAATTGATGCAGATGGGTCGCCCGCACCTGTAAGTAGACCCGTTGCGCCTCGTACAAACTCTACTCGTTCATAAATTGCAACATCCGCTGACGTTTCACCAGAATCCCCTGCCAAACTCCACGATAAAGGCACACCATCAATTTGATAGTTAGACACATTAAACCCGCGTGATTGCATGGTGTTACGAATGTTATCCATTTTTGAAGATGACAAACCAACCGTATTATCGACTGCGTCAATAATCGTGTCTAAATCTTGATCTCTGATACGCTCAGCAGTAAAGACCGTTACAGACTGTGGAGTCTCACGAATAGATAAACCAAGGCCTGTCGCTGTATCGATATTTTCGTTAACAATGTACTTACCATTTACAGTAATTTTTTCTATGAGGTCTGTTTCTTTTTTATTAGTTTGTTCTGCTGCAAAAGCACTGTTTGACAGAAGCGCTAAGCTCACCGCTGTGGCTGTAGGAAGTAGAGAAAAATTCATAATAACCCTTGTTATTGAAATAGCGCAAAGATGTTATCACGAACAATTCCCATTTGCATTACATTTAATGTTAATATAGTATAATTCACACTAAATAATAACTACCGCCCCCTAATGCTAATTTTAAAAGCTGATTCTATTGATTCGAAAATTTAGTTTAGCGGTAAGAGAAATAACGACTTCAGTTTCTACTACTTGCAATAAACCCTATTCCAAGACCTAACCCTTAACGCAAAGAAACAGACTTTCTAAGATATGAAATACCTGATTTTTGAAATGGCTCGCTGGACTTCCCAGCTTTCACTAGATAGTTTCTAACTCAGAAAAATACGTTTCCTCAAATTTAGCCTTTGGCATCAACCCAAAGGAAGCGAAGCGCCAACATTCAAACGCCAGATAAAAGAAAACAAGCTCCCACTGGCTTTGCTTTCATTTATAGTTGGACGCTAATTATTTACCCGCGAATAAATGATTCTCAATTGCACTCTTTACTTTATAAAAAAAAGGTAAAAGTATCAGATTAATTAATAGAAAGATCCCAAAAGCATAGTCTGTACTAAAATCTGAACCATATTTATATGCAGCAGATAATGCCCCCGCAACATAACTACCAAAAAGATATAGACTGAAATTGGAGACATTTTTCTTCAGATAAATAAATGGTTTAAGTTTAAAATAAGAAGTAACACCTAATAAACACAATACGCATGCAACCAATAGGCTTCCTTTTAAAAATGCAGCCAATGGGAACTCAATAAGAATCATAAATAAATATAGTTGCTTATTACTTTCCTTCACTTACCTTTTCTCCACATAGTTATCAACGATAGGCACTGTTGTTGAATAAATACCAGTAAGATTATCAAAATTATTTATTACCTCGCTAAGTGGTCTATATACATAAGATGCACCATGAGACAACGACCCTTTATAGTCAATTTTTCCTTTAAATTTTGAAGGGCCCTATGATTGAACCTTCAATTACAAATTGCACAGAATGTTAAGCTTACATTCATCAACTTTAGAGAGCCTTTTCAACTATTTAAGTTTAAACACTCTCAGCAGATAGAAATAGTCGAGCCAAAACTAAAACACCACGTAACTAACACGATTAGAGTCAGCCTTTGCATTTAAACGCCGACACTAGTTTTATCGACAGATGCTCTTCGCTTACATAATAGGAAATGGCTAGGAAATAATAAGGCTGTAACTTACTGTATTGCATTCGATAGCTTTTATTACAGAAGCAACAAGTCAGTGACTTAACTTGCTAACTTCCGGTGTCAATATTCAGCTTATTTGGATTTCGTATATACCCCAATTTATAAAGCTTTATTGCTATTTGCTTGAGTTCTTTATTTTGTGGATTCGTTCGCTCCTTTAAAACGATAAGTTCTTGATACCGTTTGTGCATAAAGCGAGTGCTTTGATCTTTTTTTCTGCATTCAACACACCTAGTGCAATGTGCATCAATCCAAAAGCCTAGGTCTTCAAACCAATGTTTCTGCTCTTGTGCATAGAAAATAAATGGCCTGCCACATACTTCACACGTTTCTTCTATATCTACATAAATCTTGCGGGGATAAATAGCAAAATTCTGCTTAGAAGTATCTGCAAAAATTGCCGTTTCAGGAAAATATTGAAGGCTTGAGTAACGCCAGTGTGCACTGTCTATTGTGCATGCTGGCACTTCATCTTTGGAAACCAATGGAGCACTGCCATACCTTGGGTGAGTTACATAGTTCGGAATATTTTTTCTCGTCATATGCTTTGAAAAGTGCCGTTTAAAATTTTAATGGTATCGTGATTTTAATCACCCAAGAAACTTTTTCTTAATGATACTGCACCGCAGTAATTAACACAGGTTGACCTGAGCATTTTCATGCTCATAAAAAGCTGATTAAACTAGTAGTTCTATTCTTAGCTTACAGGTTTATGGAAGGTTTATAAGGAAGTGTTTAGCTTTTTGCTGGGAATAGGTTGATTTGTCTTTTGGGAAGAAAATAGGCTATGCCGACTTACACTTCAAACAACACCCAAGAAGAATTTGGGTGGCAGTCTTACCAGCCACATCTCGGCACACACGTCACACGCTGTGGCTGCTCCCTTCCGGGCCTGACCAGGTTCACCTGCTAGTGTTGCGAGAGGACCAATAAGACTACCATTGAGGGCCTTGTTTGGCGCGGGAGGGATTATCTCTAGTTTTAGCCTGTTATTCAAGGGGTATTCGAAAAAGAAAGTGCGATTGCATACTTGCTGTACAATCGCACTGTATTTAATGGTTTAAAAGCTTACTTTTCTAGTTCAGCTTTTATGTTACGTAATGCCGCTTTCACTTTTTTCATATTTTCAGGGCCCATACGCAAAAGCTGCTTTTGCGCTTGTGGAAGGTTTTCCCACTCTGAATAAGCATATTGATAAGTCACTGAGTTGCGTACTAATGGCATGTCACCTTTTGGTTCTGGCGTATCAAGTAGAACGTCAATCGCTTCTTCAAGAGTTTGATTAAAGGCATCGCCTTCGTAGCCAATCTCAGCATATGCTTCGTTTATTAATGGTTTATATTCATCATAAATGCGAATAGCCTGCGCAGCACTTAAACTAGTAAATAGTTTTACATAAGGGGTGTAGCGCTCATAACTGTTCGGATCAATCGTTAAAATATCACCTTCAATAACTTTAAATGACTCTTTTGGACGTTCAACAGGTGCATGGCTAGCTGCTACTTTGCCTTTTGCAATGTTATCTACATACACTACACCGCGACGAATAAGGTCATCGGTCACCATTAAACTCATAACCTGATCGCTCAGTACTTCGTCCATGCGAGCAACAACCACCTCATCGCTTTCGTTTAATGTAGGTAATGGTTCTACCTCTGGCACTGGCTCTTCTTCACGTGCTACAGGCTGCTCAACAACAACGGGCTCTGGTTCTGGTTCTGCAACTGGTTCGGGTTCTGGCTCTGGTTCGGGCTCTTGAAACTCCGCCATAGGTACTTCTTCAGTTACAATATCCTCTACGGTTTGCGTCGGCTTATCGTCTGGTTGGAGTAAAATATACGCTGCAACACAGGCAACAATAATTAAAATAACAACACCAAATATAAGGTTGTTATTAACTGGACGCTTTTGTACTTCGGTCTCTGACGAATGCTCTGACATACAGACTCCTTTAAAAAAACAGACATAAAACTCGACAAAATAACGTGAGCAATTAGGTAAACTTTGCTTCTTCTAGCTTAAAGACTTACAGTTGATAAATAAAGTAAAGACGCACAACAATTTAAATGCAACTATGAGCAGTAAGTTAAAAAAAACACAGCACTCTAAAATCGCCTTATTATTAACAGGTGGTGGCGCGCGTGCCGCTTATCAAGTCGGCGTGTTGAAAGCAATAACACAAAGTATGCCTCGTACTGCCCCATTACCTTTTACTATTATTAATGGGACATCAGCGGGGGCAATTAATTCCGCCGCACTTGCATGTTATGCGTCGTGCGCCCATTTGGCGAGTAAAAAGCTGGAATGGGTCTGGAAAAACTTTTCCACCTCTCAAGTGTACAAAAGTGATTTTTTAAGCGTGTTTTTACATCTAACACGTAATATTTTAACGAGTTTCCAGTCTGAACACATTAATCATCCACCAGCAAGCTTGCTAAATAATAAACCGCTGAGAAAACTTCTTAACGAAATTTTAGACTTATCACGTATAGAACGTAACTTACATAAAAACTACCTCGATGCTGTGTCTATTACTGCGTCAAGTTATACAACCGGTGATTCTGTCGCTTTTTTTCAATCGCTTACGCAAAAACCATGGCAACGGGCGAAACGTGAAGGCCAGGCAACGCGTATTAATGTAGAACATTTAATGGCATCAAGTGCTATTCCTATGGTGTTTCCAAGTGTTAATGTACATAACCATTATTTTGGTGATGGGTCTATACACCAGTTGTCACCACTGAGCCCTTCTGTGCATTTAGGCGCTGAAAAAATCTTTATTATTGGTGTTGATGAACCCAAAGAAATGCATCCTCCAGGGTATCAACCCCATTACCCTGGGCTTTCAAATATTGCAGGTCACCTGCTTGATAGTGTTTTTACCGACACGCTGCAATCTGATTTAGAGCGGTTAGAACGCATAAACAGAACACTTGGCTTGTTACCTGCGCGTGACAAACATCAAGAACTTAAACAGATTGATACCTGTATCATTAATCCCTCACAAAATTTTAATATGATTGCAGCACAATTTTATGACGATATGCCAATCGCGATTAAAGTGCTACTGCGTATGATAGGTGTAAAAAAACGCTCACAATCGAGTTTAACCAGTTACTTACTGTTCGAAAAACGCTATACCCAAAAGCTGATTGAAATAGGTTACCAAGACGGGCTCAATAAACTGCCCGAAATTCGTAAATTCTTAGAGCTTGACTAATTACTCTGTTCCATCGAGTAAATAATGTTCTACACGCTCTACTCGACGCGGTTTACCTTGTAAAACAAGAATATCGCCAGCCATTAATACTGTTTGCGATGATGGGGCTTCTATTTCCCTGTCTTGTCGGCGCAGTGCTCTAACCGATACTCGGCGCTGTTCGAGCTTTAGCTCACTGATTTTTTGATTCACAGCAAACGCATATTCAGGCAGTGCAATAACGTGTAAATATTCTAATCGATCAGAACTAGTTTCTTCGCTATCAAGCTTATCCCCAGTAAAAAAGCCATTTAAAAATTGATAGCGATTACGGCGCTCTTTACTCACTCTGCGAATAATTCGTGTCATGGGAACACCAGACATATAAAGCACATGCGAAACTAGCATTAAACTCGCTTCTAAGGTCTCTGGCACAACTTCTGTAACGCCTAACTCTTTAAGTGTTTCCAGCTCAGAATCATCTCGCATGCGGACTAAAATTTTTACTTTGGGCGCTATTTGTTTTATTGCATCAACAACGACTTGCGTTTGTTCAAAGTCTGCAAATGTAATAATAACAAGCCGTGCTCGCTCTACCCCTGCCGATTTTAAAATATCTTTTTGTTTTACATGACCAAAAATAATCGGTTCACCCGCAGCTTTTGCTTCTTGCAATAAAATAGGGTTACTTTCAATAGCCACGTACTCAATGGCCTCAGGCTTAAGAAAACGAGCAACAGTTTGCCCTACACGCGAAAAGCCACAAATCACCACATGATTATGATAAAGAGGACTGCTTGTAGCTGGCTGTTGCCAGTACTGACCTGCATGGGAAAGTAAACCAAAGCGCTTTAAAAGTACGGGGGTTTTCTCTATCAAATAAGGAGTGAGTGCCATTGATAATACGCCCACGGCAATAAGAAATGATGCTTGCTCTGTGCTGATCAGCAAATGCTGCGATGCCAGTGCGATTAATACAAAACCAAACTCCCCCATTTGCCAGAGCATAATGCCAGCAGCCACGGCATCTTGTTTACGCTCACCAATCACTTGCGCTGAAATTGCTAATACGGCAATTTTAAAAAAGAGCAGCCCAACTAATACAGCTAAGATCCAATACCAACTATTTAGCACATATAACACATCAAGCTGCATGCCGACCGTAACAAAAAATAGTCCCATTAAAATATCGCGAAACGGTCTAATATCAGCTTCTAATTGATGACGATATTGGCTCTCGCCTAGCATCATCCCTGCTAAAAATGCACCCAGTGCCATAGAAAGGCCAAATAAATACGTGAGGCCTGCTGCAAATAGTGCGACCAACAAGGTTGTTAAAACAAATAACTCATCGGTACGAACCAGCGCTATCTCACTGAATACCTTAGGTAAAATCCATTTCCCAATTGCCCACAATAAAGCGCATACAAATGCCCCTTTGGTTAATGCAAAAGCCAGTGCGCCGGCAATGGCATCTGAGCCACTTTGCGCTAAAAGCGGGTAAACAATTAACAACGGCACAACTGCAATATCTTGAAATAATAATACACCCACAGCAAGCTGACCACGCCGTTGATTCAGCTCGCCAGACTCCTTTAACAGCTTAACCACAACGGCTGTAGAAGATAACGCCATAAGTGTTGCAATCGTAAAGCTGTTTAACAGGCTATGCTCAAGCAATAGCAAAATAATGATAAAGACAACGCTAGTGACTACAACTTGCAATGATCCCAGCCCAAATACAATATTGCGCATTGCCATCAAGCGTGGAATCGAAAACTCAAGCCCAAGGCTAAAGAGCAAAAACACAATACCGAGTTCTGCTACAAAATGCATTTCATGGCTTTGCGCCATCCAGCCAATGCCGTGGCTTCCCGCCAATACACCGGTTGCCAAGTAGGCAAGAATAGGAGGTAAACCAATTCGTTTGAAGAACCAAACAAATACAACGGCAGCGACAAGCAAGCCAAACACTTGAATCAGTACATTTTGCAAGCAATAAACTCCTTTCAACTTGATGACCAGCTATACCTTTCTTTAAATATAGCAACCATTTGTTTTTCAGCCAGTTTAAAAAAGTGGCACAAATCTCGCTTACTCACAGTATCTAAACACTCCGGGGGGAGAATTATCGTGGAAAATGTCCATATTTTGACGCAGCGAGTGTCTGCACGCGGCGAATTCATGCCATTTTCGGCAGAGTATTACCGAAATAATGAACTAAGCAATGCGCATGGCCTTGTAGCGAAATTACAGACAACTCTATCAATTGAGGAAATTCTTACAATTTTTGCTGACCATGCTAAACAATTAATAAACTTGTCAGGTTTGCAATTTCAATCTTCCCTTGGTGTTTGCCAAAGTGCAGAAAGCGATACCAGCCAGACGCCTTATTCATTTGATTTAGATATCGAAAATGAGCGCCTTGGTCAGCTAATATACTTTAGTAAGTTTCCTATGGGACAAGCTATAAAAAGCAAATTGCAACAACTGCACAGCGCACTTATTTACCCATTACGTAATGCGGTTATGTATAACCGTGTATTACGACTTGCAACTAAAGATGCCTTGACCGGTCTCAATAATCGCAGCCAATTTAATGACAGCTTGGCACAAAGGCTTGAGCGTTGTCGCAGGCAACACCGCCCATTTAGCTTGATGTTGCTGGATTTAGATAACTTCAAACAAGTTAACGATAATTTTGGTCACAAGATTGGCGATGATGTACTGCAAGAGTTTTCTAAAGTACTAAATAAAAGCGTACGCGGCACCGATTCAATCTTTCGTTTTGGTGGTGATGAATTTGCTTTGCTTATCGATGACCCAGAATTTACAACCAACAAAGTGATTGCCGATCGCATTATGCACTTAGTTGCTCAGTCTGATTTAATGGCGCAATACAAGGTTACATCTAGCATAGGTTTTACACTTGCTAACAACCAAGACTGCGAAAACGAAGTATTTGCCCGTGCTGACAAAGGTCTTTACAAGGCTAAAGCAGCAGGCAGAAATTGCGCCAGAGCCTACTAATCAAATAGAAAGCCTAACATCCCCCGTTAGGCTTTTTTAACCATCAGCTTATAGCCCAGTAATACCAACCAAAAGCCAGAGAAAAAACCACTCAATAAATAAAGTAATGCAGCCATCGTGGTAAGGGGCGATATCACTACTAACGCCAGTGGCGTAAGCACGCCTAAAATAAAGAACACACCGCCTTTACCTGACCAATAAGCCAATAGCAATAACGAGCACACGACTCCGCCAGCGAGCGCATAAAAGAGCGTATTTAAAGTCAACTGTGTGAAAACAACACTCGCAATTACTGCAACTAACACCGACAACATAAATCCAAGCGGTGCCTTATTAACTAGTGATAAACCAGCATGTGGTTGTTCACTCATACATCTATCTCCCAAAAAATTCCATCATCAGCACTGTGCTGAGCACTAACAAAATAGCCAACCACCTGCACTAGCTCATCGTTATAGTAAATAAGCGGCACTTGCGCACGTAACCAAGGAGCTACTTTGGCATCTTTAAACCAATGCTTTAAGGTATTTGAACCTGGCTTGTTAACTGGCTTAATTCGAGCCTGTGGATTATTGAACATAACCTTCACTTGCTCATTTTCTAAAGGCATACGAACACCTTTGCCTCTATGCGGCGCAAGCATTCTGCCATCAGACAACTGCACGGGCTGTAAGTCAATCATCATTGCATCAGGAGCAGCTTGCTCAACAACAAAATACCAATGCTGTTGATGACGGCGCACATCACCGCTTTGCAAACTAATTTTCAATTGCGCATCAGCCTGCGCTGTTAAGCCTTGTTCAATAATTTGCCGCAGCTGATTTTCAGAAGGCAATTGGTGAGTAAATTGATTAAGCCACGCACGCACAAGGTTGGCTTGGCGAACTTCACTAAACTTTGCAACGGACCCACAACTTAAGCCCCCGTGCTGATTTTGACACTGTGCAAGGTCACTTTGCGTATATTCATCAAGTAGCGATTGCTGCTTCTGTAACAACCGAATACTGCGTGCAGCGCTTTTTTCAAACCCCTGAAAACGCATCGTTAATAGTGGCATCACTTGATGACGTAAAAAGTTACGATCAAAACGCTCATCGCTATTTGAATCATCTGTGATATGAGTAATGGCAAATTCATCAGCAAACTGTTCAATTTGCTCACGAGTAATATTAATGAGTGGCCTAAAACATACGCGTCCTGACGCGAGTAAGCGCTGCTGTTGCATCGATGCCAAGCCTTGCAAGCCTGAGCCACGTTTGAGTCGCAACAAGAAGGTTTCAAGCTGATCATTTAAATGCTGACCAAGTAGTAACACACTGCCCGCTGAACAGTTTTCATCGAGTGCTTGGTATCTGGCCTCTCGGGCTTGTGCTTCAAGTGAGGTACGTGCACGCTCAACAATTTCAACGCGCACCGCTTTAAATGCTACATCAAGCTTTTCACATAACGATTGACAAAACCTTTGCCACTCACCAGCATGTTGACTCAAACCATGATTGACATACACCGCTTCGATTTCAAGTTCAGGATACTGCATTCGCACAGTAGTCATTAAATGTAATAACACAACCGAATCAACACCACCGGATAAAGCCACACTAAAGCGCCTGTGCTGAATATTCAGTAAAGGCTGTAATTGAGCTAAAAAATGGTGATATAAATCTGATGTTTGCATTAAAAACCAATCAATATACAAGCGTAGTAGTTACAGGCATTATAAAACAAAGAAAGCCGCAAAAGCGGCTTTTTCGTTTATAAGCTGTGTTTAGCAATAACCAAACGACATTAAACGCTTGTAACGCTGATCAAGCATTTCATCTAGTGAAAGGCCTTGTAAGTCAGCTAGGTCACGCTTAAGTTGGTTTTTAAGGTTACGTGCCATCGCATCGTAATTACGATGTGCGCCACCTAGTGGCTCATCAATGACGTTGTTAATTAAATCAAGCTCTTTAACGCGTGCAGCAGTTACACCCATCGCCTCTGCAGCTAATGGTGCTTTATCTGCGCTTTTCCATAAGATTGATGCACAACCTTCCGGTGAAATTACAGAGTAAGTACTGTATTGCAGCATGTTTACACGGTCGCCCACACCAATTGCTAATGCGCCACCTGAACCACCTTCACCGATTACGGTACAGATGGTTGGTACTTTTAACGCCGCCATTACTTTTAGGTTACGTGCAATCGCTTCACTTTGACCACGCTCTTCAGCACCAACTCCTGGGTACGCACCTGGGGTGTCGATAAAGGTCATGATTGGCATTTTGAAACGCTCAGCCATTTCCATTAAGCGCAATGCTTTGCGGTAACCTTCTGGCTTTGGCATACCAAAGTTGCGTTTGATTTTTTCAGCCGTGTCACGCCCTTTTTGCTGGCCAATAACCATAACTGGTTGACCTTCAAAGCGTGCAACACCACCTAAAATAGCAGGGTCGTTAGCAAAAGTACGGTCGCCTGCTAGTTCGTCAAATTCCGTGAAAATGCGCTCGATGTAATCACGAGTATAAGGACGCAACGGATGACGGGCTAACTGAGAAACCTGCCAAGCACCTAATTCAGAGAAGATTTTCTCTTTCATTTCAGCGCTTTTCTCTTTTAATCGACTGACTTCCTCTTCTAATCCAAGGTCTAATTCGCCAGCGCGGCTTACATTTTGTAATTCTTCAATTTTTGCTTCTAATTCTGCGATTGGAAGCTCAAAATCAAGATAATTGAGGCTCATGCTCTAAACTACCTAATTAATTAAATTCTAGTTCTACATCTTGCGCCGCCATCAGTGATAACTTATGAATTAAGTCATCACTAGGCGTAACACACCATTCGGTTCCTAAGGTAATCTCAGCCAACGCATCCGGACGTTGATAGAATACTTTTATAGGACAAGTACCAAACTTATAAGGTTCCAGTACTTTTTGTAAATTATCGAAGAAGTTCGCCTCGATTTGCACCATATTCAACGTCATTTTAATCGCTTTTATACGTTTTTCTCGCGCTTGAGCAATGGTGCATATGTCTCTGGCGGTCATTGTAATGCCACCGGAGAAGTTATCAAAGCTGACCTGTCCAGATATCACCAAGATATTATTAACTTGTAGCATATCTTGGTACATTTCAAACTGTTCTGGGAATAAGCGTACATCAATACGGGCACTCTTGTCATCTAAAGTTACAAGACCCCAACGATTTCCTTTTTTATTAATAAGGGTTCGCGCATTAATAACAAGACCAGCTGCTGTTGACTGCACATCACGGTTTGTCGGTTGTAGGTCAACAAGGCGGCCTGATGTGTAGTGTCTTAGCTCTTTTCTATACTGATTTATAGGGTGACCAGTTAAATAAAGGCCCAACGTTTCTTTTTCGCCATCAAGCCATTCGTTATCCGTTAAATCAGTTGCTTTTATAAATGCTTGTTCAACTTCGTCAGGCTCTGTGGCTAATAACCCAAATAAATCGGCCTGACCTAATGATTCAGCCTTATGATGTTGATCGGCTGCTCGCATGGCATCTTTTAAGCTCGCTAATAAAGTCGCACGACCTGGCTGGGTTTTATCTGGCCCTAACTGGTCAAGCGCACCGGCATAAATTAGTTTTTCTACCACACGTTTATTTAAACGTTTTAAATCAACTCTCGCACAAAAATCAAATAAGTCTTTGAAAGCCCCACCTTCACTTCGTGCTTCTAAAATGGCTTCAACAGGCGCCTCACCTACTCCTTTAATAGCACCAATACCGTAAACAATCTCACCTTGACGGTTAACCGTAAACTTGTACTCACCCGCATTTACATCTGGCGGTAACAAGGTCAGTTTCATGTTTTCACATTCATCTACCAAGGTAACAATTTTATCGGTGTTATCCATATCCGCCGACATTACCGCAGCCATAAACTCTGCTGGGTAGTGGGTTTTCATCCACAGCGTTTGATACGACACCAATGCATAAGCCGCAGAGTGAGATTTGTTAAAACCATAACCTGCGAACTTCTCTACCAAGTCGAAGATTTTCATTGCAAGTTCGCCGTCAACTCCGTTATTAACAGCGCCTTCTTCGAAGGTTGAACGTTGCTTTGCCATCTCCTCTGGCTTTTTCTTACCCATCGCACGACGCAGCATGTCAGCGCCACCTAGCGTATAGCCAGCCAGTACCTGCGCAATCTGCATTACCTGTTCTTGATAAAGAATAATACCGTAGGTCGGTTCTAGAATGGGTATCAAGCTATCGTGTTGCCACTGCACATCAGGATAAGATAACTCTTCACGACCATGCTTACGGTCGATAAAGTTATCTACCATGCCTGATTGCAATGGACCAGGGCGGAATAGTGCTACCAGTGCGATCATATCTTCGAAGCAGTCGGGCTTTAGACGACGAATAAGGTCTTTCATACCACGAGATTCTAACTGGAATACCGCGGTGGTTTCGGCGCGTAGCAGTAACTCAATGCTTGGCTTATCATCAAGTGGAATAGCGTTGATATCAACCGGCTCTTTGCCCTCTCGGGCTAAGCGCTCGTTAGTCATATCAATTGCCCATTGCAAGATGGTAAGTGTTCTTAGACCTAAGAAGTCAAACTTAACTAAACCCGCCGTCTCAACGTCGTTTTTATCAAATTGCGTTACCGGGAATTTACCTTCATCATCACAATAAAGAGCAGCAAAGTCAGTGATAGTGGTTGGTGATATTACAACACCACCGGCGTGCTTACCGGCGTTACGTGTACAGCCTTCAAGGATGCGACACATATCAATAAGCTCTTTGACCTCTTCATCACCGTCGTAGGCTTCTTGTAAACGAGGCTCAACATCAAACGCTTTAGCCAAGGTCATGCCCGGATCGCCCGGTACTAGTTTAGAAATACGATCAACAAAGCCGTAAGGGTGACCAAGTACACGGCCTACGTCACGGATAACCGCTTTTGCAGCCATGGTACCAAAGGTAATAATCTGAGATACCGCGTCACGACCATAAAGCGCCGCTACGTGATCTATTACCTCATCGCGCCTATCCATACAGAAGTCGACGTCGAAATCGGGCATTGAAATACGTTCGGGGTTCAAGAAACGTTCGAATAGTAAGTCAAATTCGAGCGGATCAAGGTCGGTAATTTTCAGCGCGTAAGCCACCAATGAGCCGGCACCTGAACCACGCCCAGGACCTACCGGAATATTGTTATCTTTACTCCACTGAATGAACTCCATTACGATCAAGAAGTAACCAGGGAAACCCATTTGGTTGATTACGTCGAGCTCTATTTTTAAACGCTCGTCATACTCACCACGCTTTTCTTTACGCTCTTGCTCATCTGGAAACAAGAACTGTAAACGCTCTTCAAGGCCATCTTCAGAGACCTTAACCAAGAAGTCTTCTATTTTCAGCGAACCGGTTGGGTAATCTGGTAAGAAGTAAGTCCCGAGCTGCACGGTTACATTACAGCGCTTGGCAATTTCCACAGTGTTTTCTAACGCTTCAGGAATATCACTAAATAGCTCAGCCATTTGCTGTGCTGTTTTAAGATATTGCTGCTCAGAAAAACGTTTTGGTCTGCGCTTATCTTCAAGCGTGTAACCATCATGAATTGCTACGCGGATTTCATGGGCTTCAAAGTTCTCTGGTTTTAAAAACACCACTTCGTTCGTTGCTACCACAGGTAACTGCTCTTGTGCGGCAAGCTCAACGGCTAGGTGTAAATAATCTTCTTCTAATGGGCGTTCTGTTCGAATTAATTCAAGGTAGTAATGATCGCTGAAATGCTGTTTATAAAAGCTTACTACTGACTCAATAAGCCCTGCATTACCTTTAAGCAGTGCTTTGCCTAAATCACCATCTTTCGCGCCAGAGAGAATAATCAAGCCGTCTTTTAACTCAACTAACCATTCACGATCAATAACTGGGCGATGAAATAAATGCCCGCGTTGATACGCCTTAGAAATCAATAATGTGAGATTTTTATAGCCGTCATTATCTTTCGCTAAGATGGTTATACGACATGGTTCATCTTCAAACTCAGGGCTTCTTAGCCAAAAATCAGCGCCAACAATAGGTTTAATACCCGCGCCATGGGCAGCACCATAAAAACGCACCAAACCACATAAGTTCATTTGATCGGTGATTGCCAGCGCAGGCATTTGTAACTCTTCAGCCTTTGCAACTATTGGTTTTGTTTTAGCAAGACCATCCACCATTGAGAAATCTGAGTGAACACGTAAGTGGACAAATTGCGGCGTTGGCATTAGCGTTGCTCTCCTTTTAACGCCAAAATGCGCTGTACAGGTTTAAAGCTTTTACGATGCTCTGCAATTGCACCGTATTGTTCAAGTGCCGCAAAATGTGCTTTTGTCGGGTATCCCTTATGGCCTGCAAAACCATAATCTGGGTAACGTTTATCGAGCTCGATCATTTCATCATCGCGGGCAACTTTAGCCAAAATGGACGCTGCTGAAATTTCAGCTACTAAACTATCACCTTTTACAACAGCTTGAGCAGGGACCGTTAATTGAGTTGGCACACGATTACCATCAATAAATACAAACTCAGGCTTTACACTCAAGCCTTCAACAGCACGACTCATTGCCAGCATAGTGGCATGTAAAATATTTAATTCGTCAATTTCAGTTGGGCTACAACGGCCAATAGCATAGCAAAGTGCTTTTTCTTTTATTTCGGTTGCAAGCAATTGACGCTTTTTATCGGAAAGCTTTTTTGAGTCAGTTAAACCTGCAATAGGTTTAGCAGGATCTAAAATAACCGCGGCTGTGACTACATCACCGACTAATGGACCACGGCCAACTTCGTCGACACCCGCAATAAAGTTAACGTTAGGTCGTTCAATCTGCATCTAGTAACTCCGCAACTGCAGCCGCAGCTTGTTCATTGGCATTTAATCTAATTTCTTTGTGAATAGCTAAAAAGCGTGCTTTCAGTTTTGCATTATCGGAATTTAACATGGGTGTTAATGCATCAACTAAGTTCTCAACATTACACTCTGTTTGCAAATATTCAGGCACCAGCTCTTCATCTGCCAATAAATTTGGCAATGAAAAATATTTAATATTGAAAGTGAATAATGTTTTGAAAATCCAATAACTCATTGGTTTTATTTTATATCCAACAACCATAGGTTTTTTATAAAGCATGCCTTCAAGTGTTGCCGTACCTGATGCGAGTAAAATAGCATCCGCTGCTTGCATAGCGAGGTTTGATTTACCGTCTAATAGCGCTAACTTTAACTGTGGTGCTGTTTTTTCTAACACATCGCAAAATTGAGCTTTGCGTTTTTCATTAACTAAGGGCACCACAATTTTAAGCTCAGGGTTCGCAGCTTGTAGCTTTGCAGCTGTTTGAATATAAGTTTCGCTTAACAGGCCGACCTCTGAGCCTCGACTGCCTGGTAATAACGCAAGCACCTTATCCGTTTGAGCTAAACCTAACTGATGGCGTGCATCATTTTGGTCATGTTCAAGCGCAATATCATCTGCAAGCGTATGCCCAACAAATGTACAAGGCACATTATGCTTATCATAAAATGCTTTTTCGAACGGTAACAGTGCTAACACTAAGTTAGTTGCAGCACTAATTTTGTGAATACGTTTTTCGCGCCATGCCCACACCGACGGACTAACATATTGAACCGTTTTGATACCCGCCTCTTTTAAAGGCTTTTCAACACGCAAGTTAAAGTCTGGTGCATCAATACCAATAAACACATCAGGTGGGTTATCGATAAAGTGCTGTACAAGCTGCTTACGAATTTTTAGTAAACGCGGTAAGCGGCCTAAGACCTCAACGAGCCCCATAACCGATAATTCGTCCATATCAAATAGTGTTTTGCAGCCAGCCGCTTGCATACGTGGGCCTGCAATGCCTTCAAATATGGCATCTGGAAAACGGACTTTAAGTGCTTTTACCAGTCCCTCACCTAAAATATCACCTGATAACTCGCCTGCCACCAAGGCAATACGTAACGGCTTTTTTTGTTCTTTCATTCGTTGATAATTCGCAACTTAAAGGCACATATAAAAATTAGTTTACCGTGTTTTAGCAATAGGATAAATGTCACACGCTGAATAAATACTAGAAATTGAAATAACGCTCAAAGGTTAAGCATTTAAGCCTCTTTATAAGGCTTTAAAGTTCGACATGCCAAAGACTGATACCTCAAGTGAAGTAATCGATACCCATTAAGTAATAACTGAATATCTTATTCTTTAAAGTAATTAATCATTTGAAACTTTAGAGCTTTATCTCTAACCTGTAGAAATGGTGAGCAGTGGTTTCACCTTATTTTCTTATTTATCTATTGACTAAAATGAATACAAGGTTACTATTTACGAAGTTTCAATAAATACTGAAACTTGAATAATTTAATTTGTCGTGTCTACCGCACCGTTTACAAGGAGCCAACCAATGATAGATGAAACGTTTGTGGATCTATCGCGATTGCAATTTGCAATCACTGCCCTATTTCACTTCCTATTTGTTCCTCTTACCTTAGGTATGACGTGGATTTTAGTGATCATGGAGTCCGTTTATGTGATGACTGGTCGCGAAATTTATCGTGATATGACTAAGTTTTGGGGTAAGTTGTTTGGTATAAACTTTGCTATTGGTGTGGCTACAGGTCTAACCATGGAGTTTGAGTTTGGTACCAACTGGTCTTATTACTCTCACTATGTGGGCGATATTTTCGGCGCACCTCTTGCCATTGAAGGTCTAATGGCCTTTTTCCTCGAATCGACGTTCGTAGGTATGTTCTTTTTAGGCTGGGAACGACTAACAAAGCGCCAGCACCTTGCTGCAACCTTTTTAATGGCACTAGGCACTAACCTATCAGCACTGTGGATTTTAATTGCTAACGGTTGGATGCAAAACCCAGTGGGGGCAGAGTTTAACTATCAAACCATGCGTATGGAAATGACCAGCTTTGCTGAGCTTGTGTTTAACCCTGTTGCGCAGGTTAAATTTATTCATACGGTATCTGCAGGTTATGTTGCTGCCTCGATGTTTGTATTAGGCATTAGTAGCTGGTACATCTTAAAAGGTCGTGACCTCGCTTTTGCTAAACGTTCATTCTCGGTGGCTTCTGGTTTTGGTCTTGCCTCTATTTTGTGTGTTATTTTACTTGGGGATGAATCTGGCTATGAAGTGGGTGAAGTTCAAAAGGTAAAACTCGCCACCATTGAAGCTGAGTGGCATACCGAAGAAGCGCCTGCGGCATTCACCTTAGTCGGTATTCCTGACTCAGAAGAACAAGTCACCCATGCTGCAGTTAAAATCCCTTATGTTATGGGTATTATTGCAACACGCTCAATAGATGAGCAAGTAACCGGTATCAAAGAGCTTGAAGAACAACATGAAGTACGTATTCGCAACGGTATGCTTGCCTATGAATACCTTGAAAAGCTTCGTAGCGGTAATGATACAGCTGAAAATATTGCCAAGTTTGACACGCTAAAAGGTGATTTAGGCTACGGTTTACTTTTAAAACGTTATACGCCAAATGTCGTTGATGCCACAGAAGAACATATTCAAAAAGCAGTTAAAGACTCCTTCCCTAAAGTAGGCCCAATGTTTTGGTCATTTAGGATCATGGTGGGCTGCGGTGTACTTATGCTTGGGGTATTTGTTCTGGCATTTTATTACAATGCACACCGTGTAATTGAACAAAAACGCTGGTTACTATGGGCTGCGGTATGGAGTATCCCACTTCCTTGGATTGCCATTGAGTTTGGTTGGATTGTCGCTGAATACGGCCGTCAACCTTGGGCTATATCAGAAATTTTACCAACCTTTTTAGCAACATCGTCACTGACCGTTAATGATCTTTTGATTAGTATCACAGGCTTTATTGTATTTTATACAGGGCTTGCTGCGGTAGAAGGCTGGTTAATGCTGCGCTTTATTAAGCAAGGCCCAAGCTCGCTTCATACAGGTAAATATCATCATGAACTTGCTAAAGTAGATAGCCAAGGAGCTCAGTCATGATTTTTGATTACGAAACACTTAAATTTATCTGGTGGCTACTAATCGGTGTATTACTGATTGGTTTTGCCGTGACCGATGGCATGGATATGGGTGTAGCAATTTTGCTTCGCCTAGTAGGTAAAACAGATGTAGAACGCAGAACAGTTATTAACACCATTGGTGCTCACTGGGATGGTAACCAAGTGTGGTTTATCACCGCTGGGGGCGCACTATTCGCAGCATGGCCTATGGTTTATGCTGCGGCCTTCTCAGGCTTTTACTTTGCCATGATGCTGGTGTTATTCGCACTCTTTTTTAGACCCCTTGGTTTCGATTACCGCTCTAAAATTGAGTCAACCCGTTGGCGTAACAACTGGGATTGGGGGCTTTTTGCTGGCAGCTTTATTCCTGCGCTCGTTTTTGGGGTCGCATTTGGTAACTTATTATTAGGTGTGCCGTACCATATTGATGACCTATTGCGTGTAAGTTATCAAGGTTCATTCTTTGCCTTACTTAATCCTTTTGCACTTGTTGCAGGCTTGATCAGTGTATTGATGCTAGTCGGACATGCTGGTATGTGGTTACAACTTAGAACAGATGCTGAGGTTGCAAAACGCTCAGCACAGTATGGACGATACGCACTCATGGCATTTATTGTGTTATTTGCTATTGCTGGTGTGTGGATATCACAAATTGAAGGCTATCGAATTATTAGCATGGGTGATACGCAAGGTTATGCAAATCCACTTGCAAAAACCGTAGCCCAAGCGCCTGGAGCATGGCTTGACAACTACAGTAAAATGCCATTAACCATGTTGTTCCCTGCTCTTGCATTTGTAATGGCTATTCTGGCACTGGTGTTTTCAAAATTACACAAGCCTGCGCTAGCACTTGTATCCTCAAGTCTAATGCTTGCAGGTGTGATTCTTACAGCAGGTATGTCAATGTTCCCGTTTGTGATGCCATCGAGCAATAATCCTAATATTAGTCTAACGATGTGGGACGCGGTTTCGAGCCATATGACATTAAATGTGATGTTTATTGCTGCAGTCATTTTTGTACCACTCATTCTTCTTTACACCACTTGGTGTTATGTGAAAATGTGGCGCAAAGTAACGATTAGTGAAATTGAAAACAATACGCACGGTAGCTATTAAGGAGATTTAATTATGTGGTATTTCGCCTGGATATTAGGTGTTCTATTAGCCTGTACACTTGGGGTTATCAACGTCATGTGGTACGAATTTCACCAACATAAAGATTCCATCGCTGATGATGAGCTAGAGCTGTACGCGAGACTCAAAAACAACGATGACAACTAAACCCCGACCAAATCGCGCGCAGCAGCAAACGCTGCGCGCGTTCTTAAAGCAGTATAGCCAGTCCGCTTCAGGGCTTCTGAAACTAAGTATTAGTCTGGGCACACTCAATGCCCTGTTAATGATTGCCTCTTGCTATTTACTGGCAAACGCGGTTCATCAAGTTATGTTTGAGCAAGCAAGTTTGCAAGCTGTCACTCCGTTACTATGGCCTCTTGCAGGTCTTATTGTACTACGCGCCCTATTAGTTGCATTGAGTGAGCGAGTAAGTAGCCTTGCCGCATTAAAAATAAAAACGGTGATGCGCAATACATTACTTGCGAAGTTAACTAAACTAGGCCCTGCTTACAGTGAGCACAAAGGGCACGGCGCAACACTTAACACTTTACATAATGGTGTTGAAGCGCTTCATCAATATTACGCAAACTACATTCCAAGCGTGGCATATAGCGCACTTATTCCACTCGCTATTTTAGTGGTTATTTTTCCAACCGATTATAAAGCAGGGCTTATTTTCCTGTTAACTGCCCCGCTTATTCCATTTTTTATGATTTTAGTCGGTCACAAAGCGGAGCAACTCAACCAAGAACGTTGGCAACAGCTCGCGGTACTTGGCAATTACTTTTTTGACCGCTTGCAAGGACTGACTCAGCTTAAGCTGTTTAATGCGACCAAACGCGAGCTTAATAATATTAGCCAGATTTCTGATGACTACCGTGGTGCAACCATGGGGGTGTTGAAAGTTGCCTTTTTATCCTCTTTCGCCTTGGAGTTTTTAGCCACCATTAGTGTTGCACTTGTTGCAGTTATTATCGGTTTTAGACTGTTTTTTGGTACCCTTGATTTTGCCACCGGGTTTGTGGTGTTACTACTGGCCCCTGAGTTTTACTTACCACTTCGACAAATGGGCACTCACTATCACGCAAAATTAGAAGGGATTAGCGCCGCTGCTGATATGGTCGACATCGTTAATCACAGCGAAGTACATGAGCATACGGGTTCATCACAATTATCAACACCGCTAAAAGACATACATGTGCATGAACTCACCTATCATTACCCTGACACAAACGAAGGGGTCACCGACATTAATTTTAGTCTGCCAAATAAAGGGTTAATTGCATTTGTTGGAGAGAGTGGCTCAGGTAAAAGTACCCTATTTGATTGCCTTTTAGGTTTTCACCATCAAGCTAACAGTGCTATCAATATTAACGGACAAGCACTCAGTGATATCGCACTACATAATTGGCAGGCGCAACTTGCGTGGATCCCACAGCAAGCCACACTATTTTATCGAAGTGTTGCCGACAATCTACGCCTTGCCAAACCAGATGCAAGCCATGATGAACTTATTGCGGCCACTCGAAAAGCAGGCGCACTTGAGTTTATTAACGCCCTACCAAATGGTTTTGATACTATGCTGGGTGAACAAGGGGAAGGTCTCTCTGGTGGCCAAAAGCAGCGTATTGCCCTTGCTCGTGCATTTTTAAAGGATGCACCAATTCTAATGCTTGATGAGCCAACAGCACACTTAGACAGCCAAACAGAGCAGCTAATCAATCAAGCAATCCGAGATTATGCAAACGATCATTTAGTGCTGGTTATTGCTCATAGGCTTAATACGGTAAAACACGCGGACAATATCTACGTTATGCAGCAAGGTAAAATTATCGAGTCGGGTTATTATCAACAACTCACTGAACAAGCGGGTCTGTTTGCTAAGCTTGTAAGTCGAGGTGAAGCGCATGTATAACTTCATTCGCTTATTAAAACTGTGTAAACCTCATGCTGGCATGCTGCTACTGGGCGCTTTTTTAGCAAGCTTAACTGTGCTTGCCAATGTTGGCTTGCTTGCAATATCTGGCTGGTTTTTAGCAGCAATGGCAGCCGCTGGCATTGCAGGTGTACATATGAATTATTTTACACCTGCAGGAGTTATTCGCTTTTTAGCCATTGTAAGAACCGCATCACGGTACGGCGAAAGAATGATCACTCACAATGCTACATTTTTATTACTAAGCGAAATTCGTGTAAAAATGTTTGCAACACTGAGCCGACTCAACAACGTTGATTTGGCAATGAGTCGCAGTGCCGACCTTGTGAATCGTTTGCAAAATGATGTGGATGCCCTTGATAAATTTTACTTAAATGTCTTACTTCCCATCATAATAGCCTTATTTACAATTCCAATTGTCATGGCATTTATGAGCGCATACAACGCGAAGGTGGCTTTGATTTGTTTTATATCATTGATGATAATTGGTGTGCTGCTACCAGTCTTATTGAGTCATAAATTACACAAACAAGCAGATGCCGAGACCAGACTTTCAGCTGAGCTAAGAGCTGAGCTTGCCGATACGTTAAAAGGAAGCCGTGAACTTGCAATTTATCAAGCACATGGTGCTCAGTTAACACGCTGCGATACACTAAGTCAGCAATATAATTCGCAACTCTATACTCGCCATAAAGCCATCGCGAACAGCAATGGTTTGAGCACCTTTGTTGTACAGTTAACCATGCTTGCAAGCGTTTTTGTAATTATTCCTTTGGTTGCAACAGGCGCTATGAAAAATGTTGAATTGGCAATGCTCGCACTATTCGTCTTGGCTAGTTTTGAAACTGTACTTACCCTGCCCGCTGCTTTTATCGAGCTCCCTGTCGCTTTAAGTGCAGCAGAGCGGTTATTTTCGCTAGAGGACAAACAAACACCAGCACCTTACAAAAAGCACGACCAAGTAAACAATCAACACGCGCTCGGCTTAGAATTAACTAACGTGAGTTATCAATACTCTGGGGCGCATAATGACGCTTTGAGGGATATTAATCTATCCATTGCAGCTGGCAACAAAGTAGCACTGGTTGGCGCAAGTGGCAGCGGTAAAACAACATTAGTAAATTTACTCACGGGACTTTGGCCTTTGCAGTCTGGCTCATTAAAACTGTTAGCAGCAAAACACAGTGTTGAACTTAGTAGCCTAGACGCTAACGAACGCTTTATGCAGCTCACAATTGTCGCCCAACAACATCATATTTTTGATGGCACACTAAGAGATAACCTTCGCTTTGCAGCACCGGAGGCGACTGATAAGATGCTTTCAGAAGCCTGTGAACAAGCAGAACTTGGCTCATGGCTGAACAACTTAAAAAACGGCCTTAATACCCGATTAGGCACCGCTGGAAGAAAACTCTCTCATGGTCAGTCACGTCGTATTGCTATTGCGCAAGCATTATTGAGACAAGGTAATTTTGTGGTTCTTGATGAACCAACAGAAAGCTTAGATAACCACACTAAGTACAGTTTACTGAATACACTCGAAAAGGTCTGGGCTGATAAAACCGTGCTAACGATCAGTCATGATCCTGTTATGTTGAATCGTGTTGATAAAGTCATTTGGTTAGAACAAGGGCAAATAAGAGCAATGGCAAGCCATGCTGAGCTGGTTGAGAATGAGCCTGATTATGTCGAGCTCATCACTCGTTTTTAATCAAGTTGCTCAACGGTAACGTCAATAACACCTTGCTGCAAAGAAGCTATTTGTGAAAATGCCTTTTTAGACAAATCAATAATTCGACCGTGAACAAACGGACCACGGTCGTTAATACTAACAATCACACTTTTATTATTTGCGACATTAGTCACTTTTACGCGGGTACCAAAAGCGAGATCTTGGTGGGCTGCACTCAATGCTTGTTGATTAAACACTGTACCACTGGCCGTTGTACGGCCATGGTATTTGTCCGCATAAAAGCTGGCTTTACCTCTTTGTACCTTAGCACTTGAGTTTATAGTAGGCGAGCTACTACAGCCACTTAAAATTAAGCTTAACAATGCAAAGACGATGAGTTTATTCATATTACTAGATCCTTTTTGCTGTGAAGATAGCAAGCACTGACTTAGCAAAACCTGAACTATAAAAACAAAAAAGCCACCTTACGGTGGCTTTTGTAGGGGGTCGCTAATGATTAGCGAATAATTCCGCGCTCAGAGCTTTTCACGAAGTCTATCATCAGCTGAACAGCTGGGTACTTCGCTGCGTCTTCGCTCAGCTCAGCAATTGCTTCTTCAACACCTAAGCTCTTACGATAAAGTGTTTTGTAAGCACGTCGAGTTGCCATTACTTCATCACTTTCAAAGCCACGACGTTTCATACCTTCAGTATTGATTGCGACTGGGCCTGCTGGCGTACCAATGGTTGTAACAAACGGCGGTACATCTTTATTAACGCCTGAGTACATACCAACAAAAGCATGTGCACCAATCTTACAAAACTGGTGAACACCTGAGTTACCCGCAAGGATCACCCAATCACCTACGTGCACATGACCAGCAACAGAGGCGTTGTTAGCAAAAATCACGTTATCACCCACGACTGCGTCATGAGCAACGTGCGTGTAAGCCATAAACAAGTTGTTGCTACCAATTTTAGTCACACCTTGATCTTGAATAGTGCCACGGTGAATTGTTGCACATTCACGAATGACATTGTTGTCACCCATAATCAAGGTAGTTGGCTCATTCGCGTATTTTTTGTCTTGGCAAGCTTCACCAACCGATGCAAACTGAAAAATATGGTTACCAGAACCAATTGTCGATGGGCCTTTGACAACCACATGAGACTCAATGATACAGTTATCACCAATCGTTACATCGTTGCCAATATAGCTATAAGGGCCAACTGAGACATTTTTTCCAAGCTTCGCACCTGGTTCGATTATTGCCGTAGGATGGATCACTATTAAAACTCTCTTCTCGCACACATGATTTCGGCAGTACACACTACTTTGCCGTCAACTTTTGCTTCTGCTGCAAACTTCCATATATTGCGGCGCTCTTTAACAAACTCTACATGCAAATGCATAGTATCGCCAGGTAATACTGGTTGCTTAAATCGTGCATTATCAATGGCAGCAAACAAGTAAAGTTCATTATCGCTACGATTTTCAACTGTCTTAAAACCTAACAAGCCAGTTGCTTGAGCCATTGCTTCTAATATCAACACACCTGGAAAAATTGGTTGATTCGGAAAGTGGCCTGTAAAAATAGGTTCATTCACTGTTACATTTTTGATTGCATGTAACGACTCGCCTGGCGTGTAATCTAAAACACGATCAACAAGTAACATCGGATAACGATGCGGAAGTAAATTCAAGATATCTTGAATATCAAGACTATTTAATTCATTTGCCAAAATAGCATCCTTATTTGTCTTCAATATTGAGTGACTTAGTCAGTGACTCAAGTACTTTTAAGCGGTCTTTCATATCACCAAGGTTTCGGATATGGGCAATACTACGACGCCATTCTTTGTTGTTTTGATGAGGCAAACCTGATGAGTAAATCCCAGGTTCAGTGATTGCTTTTGTCACCATACTCATGCCCGTGATTATAGCACCATCACAGACACTGATGTGACCATTAATTGCAACCATGCCGCCAATTTGACAATGTTTACCAACAACAACACTGCCGGCAAAAACAGTGCAGCCAGCAACTGCTGTACCCGAACCGATCTCGACATTATGCGCTATTTGACATTGATTATCGATAATTACATTACTATGGATGAGTGTGTCATCGAGTGCGCCACGATCAATCGTTGTTGAGGCACCGACTTCAACTTTATCACCAATAATTACACGTCCTAATTGCGGTATTTTAATCCATTCACCACGCTCATTGGCGTAACCAAAACCATCGCTTCCTACAACTGTATTTGCTTGAAATAGACAGTCACTGCCAATTTCAACTTCATGGTAAATACTGACATTAGCCCAAAGCTTTGTTCCTTGGCCTATTTTGACCTGCTCACCAATAAAGCAACCTGGACCAATCTGTACATCGTTTGCGATGACTGCATTTGCTTCTATCACCACATTGGCAGCGATCGAGACATTATCTCCAATTGATGCTGAATCATGAATGACTGCACTAGGGTGTATCCCTACTGATGCGCTGCGAGGTGTTGTATCCATTAACTGGGCAAGCTTGGCGTAGCATACATAAGGGTTAGCAATAACCAGCTTATTGCCACTAAAATAGTCGGCATCTGCCGGTGATAAAATCACCGCACTGGCATTGGTATCCTCTAACTGAGAACGATATTTTTTGTTCGCCAAAAATGCAATATGCCCAGATTGGGCATTTGCAAGTGTTGATATTTTTTTAATCTCTTGAGTGCCATCGCCGTGTAGCTCAGCACCCAAAAGATCCGCAATCTGCGAAAGCGTGTAGTTTTGCATATGTAATTTCTATTGCTTACTTACTTTTTCAACAACTTTATCTGATAAGTCAGACACTGTTTTAGGGTTAACGTAAATTGTTGTTTCTTTAACTTTTACTTCGTCGTACTTACCTGCTTTAGCAACTTCTTCAATCGCATCTAGAATTAGCTTTTGAACTTTTGCTAACTCTTGGTTTTGACGCATTTTGATTTCTTGCTCTAAAGGACGACCCTTTTCAGCAAGTTGTTGTTGCATGCCTTGAATCTTAGTACGTAATTCTTCTTTTTGCTTGTCACTCATTGTTGTTGCTTCACGCTTGAACTTTTCAGCTTCAAAACGGATATCACCCTGCAATTTTTCAAGCTCTTGACGGCGTTCAGCAAACTCAGCTTCAAGTGTTTGCTCTACTTTTGCCATTTGAGGAATTTGCTTATAGATTTCTTGCATGTCAACAATAGCGACTTTATGTGCAAATGCACTGGTAGACAACCCCATTGACAAAGTAGCAAGTAGTGCAAACGCTGTTGATTTAATTGATTTTTTCACAAAAAACTCCTTTAGAATGTATTACTAATATTAAAGCTGATGGTTTTCGTATCGTCATCTTCTTCTTTTTGCAATGGATACGCAAAACTGATCAGCATTGGACCCATTGGAGAGATCCATTGTAATGAAAGACCGGTTGATACCCTAAAGCGCATCGGATCTGAATAATCCTCTAATTTTGCGCGTTGATCAGGGGCTAAGTTTTGATAACGGTCAACGTTAAACTCTGTATCCCATACGTTCGCAGCATCTACGAAGAAGCTTGTACGTACAGAACTCGTATTTTCTTCATCCAAGAATGGGGTTGGAACAATCAGCTCCATCCCTGCAACCGCTTTGGCATTACCACCAATTCGGCCTTGTAATGTTAGTACGTCAAATTCTGACGCCCCACCAATACTGCCGGTTGTTGTACCATCGCCTTGTGGCGTGCCCGGAATAGTTTGCGGTGTACGTGATACAGCACGTGGTAAAATGGTATTTCTATCAAAACCACGTAATTCCATCTCAGTAATACGGAAGTACTCTTGGAACGGTAATGTTTGATCAAACCCATTGGTTGAACCGTAACCATTACCATAAGCAAGCGCTGCACGTGTTGAGAATACCCAACGATGGTCATTGCTAATCGGCCAGTAAAAACGTGAGTCATAATTTAACTTAAAGTAAGTTAAATCTGAGTTCGGTGTTGTTGCTGTTAGATTAAGTGATTGACGCGAACCCGCTGATGGGAATAAACCACGGTTTACTGTCACACGCGACCATCCCGTGCTCAACTCATATTTAGTAAAGTTAAAGCCAGCATCTGGGTTTTCAGGGTCTAAGAAGGTTTCTCGCATTACGCGTGTTTGCTCGTATTCAGCGATATCCGATAACTCTTCTTCAATCCAACGGATACCGAAATTAATACGGTTTACAGCATCAATTGGGAAACCAATATTGGTACCAATACCGTAGCTTTTCGATTTATAGTCGATGAGGCTAAATTTACTTGCATCATAGTTGCTATAGAAAATGCTACTGCCCTGCGAAACACCATCTGGGGTGAAGTACGGATCAGTATACGATAAGCTAATACGCTCTGAACCACGTGACGTATTGATATTAAAACCAATTTGGTTACCAGTACCTAAGAAGTTCGATTCACTGACACCAATGTTAAATTGCAGACCTAAGTAAGAGCCATATGCCAAACCTGCATTAAAGCTACCTGCTGACTGTTCTTTCACAGTAAAATCAACGTCTACTTGATCATCAACACCTGGTACAGGAACAACATTGAAATCAACGCTTTCCATATACGGCAAACGTTGGATTTGCAATTTAGAACGCTCTAGATTTTGATTAGAAAGCCACGCACCTTCAAGCTGAGTCATTTCACGACGAACAACTTCATCTGAGGTATTTTGGTTACCGCCAACGATAATACGGCGCACATATACACGCTTGCCAGGGTCTACCGACAGCGTTAACTGTACTTCTTTATTTTCATCATCGATTTCAGGAATCGTGCGTACTTCTGCATTCGCATAGCCAAATCGGGCTAGGTAGCTCTTGATAAACTCTTCTGATGAGGTAACCACAGAGCCATTGTACAACTCACCCGCTTTAAGTGGAATAACACTTTTAATAAGCTCTTCGCGGCCAAGTAAGTCACCGATAAAGTCAAACCCTTTTACGGTGTATTTAACACCCTCAGTCATGTTTGCAGTCACATAAACTGAATCTCGCTCAGGGCTCACAGACACTTGTGTGGAATCAATATTAAAGCGTAAGTAACCACGGTCTAAATAGTAACTGCGGATTTTCTCAAGATCGCCTTCAATCGTTTGTTTCTGATAGCGGTCACTTGACATGAACTTCCACCATGGCAAATCTTGTTGAGATTCAGCCAACTTGAGTAGTTCTTCATCTGAGAAAAGTTCATTACCAACAAGGTTTATTTGACGAATTGACGCAGCGTCACCTTCATCAAACTTAAATAATAACTTTACGCGGTTGCGAGGTAGCTTGGTGATGCTAACTTCAACTTTAGCATTGTATTTACCAATACTATGAAAGAACTCAACAAGCCCTTTTTCAATATTATCAAGAACGGTTTTATCAAGAGGCTCACCGGTACGAATATCTTGTTGATCAAGTGATTCGTTTAGCTGCTCATCTTTAATATCTTTATTGCCGTCGAACTCAATCAAGCTGATTGTTGGGCGCTCAGTGACACGGAAAATAACATTATTACCGTCACGCAACGCTTTAATATTATCAAAGTGACCTGAACGATAGAGTGACTTTATGGTTCTTGAAATTGTGTACTCATCAATATTATCGCCCACGTTGATCGGAATATGCGTCAGTGCTGCACCTAATGCAACACGTTGTAAACCTTCAACTTTTAAATCTTCTACAATAAAGGAGTTTTGGCCTAGGGCTGCAAAGCTTGCACCTAATAAACTTGAAACTGCCAAATGTTTTTTTATAGCCATTTTGTTATCTTTATCCTTTACAACTGTATTACCGCTCAACACCTTGTAAATTTAACTTTTTGCGGTGTTTTACAATCGTGTTCAAATTGGAATTTTCCGCTTACTTGTTATAAACGTGATACATCATTGAACAAAGCGAAACATGTTAAAAATATGAGCAGTA
Organism: Pseudoalteromonas sp. 68 DY56-GL68; assembly: GCF_041414825.1. NCBI lineage: Bacteria > Pseudomonadati > Pseudomonadota > Gammaproteobacteria > Alteromonadales > Pseudoalteromonadaceae > Pseudoalteromonas > Pseudoalteromonas sp. 68 DY56-GL68. The sequence continues at coordinate 369,729 of NZ_JAOCZL010000020.1, read as the reverse complement.
AGGCGCCCAATTTAAAACCAAACTCTTGTGTCTTTTCAGAGACAGGCTTCTTACGAAAAAGTTCAATTATGTAATACATTAAGTGCCCACCATCAAGCACTGGCAACGGCAATAAGTTAAATACGCCAAGGTTAACACTGATCAAAGCTAAAAAGCTTAAAAATGCAACCAAGCCATAGCTTACGCTAGTCCCCGCCCCCACTGCAATGCCTACGGGCCCACTTAAGTTTTTAACTGACACTTGACCCGTAATGAGGTTGCCAATCATATCAAAACTTAAGGTTATTAAACGCCATGTTTCTTGTATGCCCAGCACAATACTATCGACGGGGCCATAATGTCTAGTTTCAATGTAGTTTTCTGGCCAAGGCTCAACCTTTGGTGCAACTCCTAAAAACCCTTGCAACACGCCAGCATCATTATCACGGCCATCTGGTGTGACGGTAAGTGACTCAATGCTACCTTGTCTTTTTACACTAAATTGTAAGGATTTGTTAGGTGATTGTTGAATAATAGAGACTAACTGGGTCCAATCGCTGATATTTTCACCATTTACGGCTGAGATTGTATCATTTACCTGAAGACCAGCCCGCTCAGCTGCAGAACCTTTATTGATTTGCGCGACCGTTAATGTCGCTTGAGGTCTAAATGGAACAATACCAATCGACGTTAACGGAGGCACATCTTGTTGGTCTAACTTCCAGCCATCTAGGTTCAATGTACGAACATGCTTTTGGTAATTTTGGTCGCGTAAAGTCACCACAACACTTTGCTCACCTAAACGACTCATTAATGAGAAAGTAGTATCTTGCCAGGTGCTAATATCATCTTCACCTATTTTGATAATTTGTTGGTTTGGTTCGATATTTGCGGCTTCTGCACGACTACCTTGCGTGACCTCACCAACGACAGGTTTTAGTGACTGTACGCCCACCATATACATTACCGCAAGGGCAAAAATAGCAAATAAGAAGTTCGCCATGGGGCCTGCTGCAACAATGGCAATACGGGCTTTTACAGATTTGGCATTAAATGATAGATGGCGCTGCTCTGGCGGGACTTCGTCCACTCGTTCATCCAGCATTTTAACATAGCCACCCAAAGGAATAGCAGCAATGACGTATTCTGTTTTATGCTTGTCGTACCATTTTATAAGTGGTTTGCCAAAGCCAATTGAAAAGCGTAAAACCTTTACGCCGGCTTTACGCGCCACCCAAAAATGACCATATTCATGCACGGTCACTAAAATTCCCAATGCAAGAATGAATGAGCCTAAATTCCAGAAAAAATCAAACATCTTAATTCATGCCCTTTTTAACAAGTTCAAGCGCTTTCATACGTGCAGCTTTATCGCACGCTAATATTTCTTCAAGTGTTTGTACATTAACATTCAAGGTTGACTCTAATGTCTGCGCATTAACACGGAAGATATCTGTAAAGCCAATTTGCCCATTTAAAAATGCCGCAACAGCTACTTCATTGGCAGCGTTGACTGTCGTTGTTGCACCTTGCCCCATTTCACTGGCATCTATTGCTAATTTTAAATTTGGATAACGTGCATAATCAGGTTTAGTAAACGTAAAATCAGCTAGCTCTGAAAAGTCGAGGGGCTTCACACCTGCATCAACACGATCTGGAAAAGCAAGTGCATGTGCGATAGGTGTACGCATATCTGGATTCCCCATTTGCGCAAGCACAGAGCCATCTTGATACTGTACCATTGAGTGAATAATACTTTGCGGATGAATGACCACTTCAATATCACTGGCGTGACAGTTAAATAACCATTTAGCTTCAATGAATTCCAGACCTTTGTTCATCATGGTCGCTGAATCAACAGAAATCTTTTGTCCCATAGACCAGTTAGGGTGAGCCACCGCCTCAGCGACTGTAACAGATGATAAGGTGGCTAAATCACGTGTTAAAAATGGACCACCAGAGCCCGTTAACAAGATTTTGCTCACGCCGTTATCACCAAGTAACCCTGATGTGTTTTGTAATGATGCAGGCATGCATTGAAAAATAGCATTATGTTCGCTATCAATTGGCAGTAATGTTGCGCCATGTTGCTTTACTTTGTCGATAAACAACTGACCTGACATCACCAACGACTCTTTATTAGCAAGCAGTACTTTTTTACCTGCTTCAACGGCACTCAAGGTGGGTAGTAAGCCTGCTGCTCCCACAATAGCCGACATCACTGTATTAACCTCGGGGTGAGCCGCAAGCTCGCTCATTGCTTCTACGCCTGCAAGTACTTCGGTCGTACAGGGTGTATTTGCAAGTAAGCTTGATAACGCCTTTGCTGCCGCGTTATTAGCCATAACTGCAAATTTCGGTTGATGCGCTAAGCAAAGCTCAGCCATTTTTTCAGCATTTTGCCCTGCGGTTAACGCAAAAATAGCGAAGCGATCTGTATTTCGAGCAACAACATCTAACGTGCTTAGGCCTATTGAACCTGTTGCACCAAGCACTACCAGTTGTTCAGTCTTACTCATAAACTCAATGTCCATGCATAACAAAGGACAAAAATAGGTGCTGCAGCAGTTAGGCTGTCAATACGGTCTAAAATACCGCCATGACCAGGTAAGCATGAACCGCTGTCTTTTAAACCTGCTTCACGCTTAAACATACTTTCAAGTAAGTCACCCACCGCAGAAAACAGTGCTATAAATGCAGTCATAATGGCATAAATAGGCCAAACAGCCATATCAACGTCGCTAAAGTGACAAAAAGCCAACACGAAGATAACCGATGCGACGACACCACCAAGTAGCCCTTCAATGGTTTTATTAGGGCTGACTTTAGGCATTAATTTACGTTTTCCTAAGTTCTTGCCTGTAAAATAAGCACCGATGTCTGCGCTCCAAACAATACCTAAAACCACTAAAATAAGCATTGAACCAAAGTGAGTCGATTCGTTATAGCCCGCACTTCTTAAGGTATTTAACGCCAACCATAATGGCACGAGGGTTAGAAAGCCTGCTATCGCTCGCATCACAAGACCTTCATTCCATGCTTTCGCCATGGCCGGGTAGCGCCATACTAAATAAGTGGCAACAATCCACCACGCGAATGACAAGGTAAACAAATAATTAGCATCGCCCACCAGTTTACCGTTTTGCCAAAGCGACTCTATCGGCCAGTGCCAATTCAGCAGAGCAAGAATGATAGCGGTCGCAGCAACAAAGCCTAGCCGTTTGAATTTATCGCATAAGCCCATAAAAGCAGACCATTCCCACGCACCGAGTAAAACAATACCGGCAGCGATATAACTAAATAAAGTAAGTGGGGTATAAAAAACCAATACAAGTGCAAGTGGCGCAAGTACAAGTGAGGTTAAAATTCGTTGTTTAAGCAATGTGTGTACCTTCAACTAGTAATTAGGTTTCGGCGAGTAATTGTTTTATTTGTTCACCGGTACAACCAAATCGTCGCTCTCTGGCAACGTAACAAGCGATAGCGTCAGCAAAAGCAGCTTCATTAAAATCTGGCCAAAGCGTATCTGTAAAGTAAAGCTCAGCATAAGCAGCTTGCCACAAAAGAAAGTTACTAATGCGTAAGTCGCCACCAGTACGGATCATCAAATCAAGTTCCACCTGACCTGCCATACTCATGTGGTCGTTCATATGCTGCTCAGTAATTTCATCTGCAGCTAATTCACCTGCAGCGACTTTCTTCGCAAGCTGTGTTGCGGCATTGGTAATATCCCAACGACCACCATAATTAGCCGCGACATTTAATTCTAACCCAGTATTGTTGCGGGTAAGTTCGTGTGCAGCATCTACTTTGTGTCGTAAACCTTCAGAAAAACGTGATAAATCACCAATGATATTTAGTTTTACATTATTTTTATGAAGTTTTTTTACTTCTTTTCCCAGTACGAATAAAAACAACTCCATAAGTGTATTTACTTCGTCCTCTGGGCGGCGCCAGTTTTCACTACTAAACGCAAATAGTGTTAATGACTGAATACCTAAGCGAGTACAAAATTGAACAGATTGACGCACCGCATCAACGCCCTTTTTGTGCCCGTAAACACGTGGACGATTTTTAGCTTGCGCCCATCGACCGTTACCATCCATGATTATAGCGACATGCTTAGGCAAACTTTGCTGGGAAATTTTATCAGCGTTAAGAACCATAAATATCGAGTATTCCATAAAAAAACGCCGTCTAGTATACCCTAGACGGCGTTTCAAAACTAATAAATTTAGTTATGCCTATTACCTATTCAGGATGAGTGTCTGAAAGATAAACAGGACGTATTAGATTTCCATCAATTCAGCTTCTTTCGCTGTTAATTGTGTATCCATTTCTTTAATGAACTTATCAGTAAGCTTTTGAATTTCATCTTCAGCTTGGCGCGCTTCATCTTCAGAAATGTCTTTATCTTTCAATAAGCTCTTAATGTCGCCATTCGCATCACGACGGATGTTACGTACCGCAACACGGCCACCTTCAACTTCGCCACGTACGATTTTAATTAGGTCTTTACGACGCTCTTCTGTAAGTGGAGGAAGTGGAACACGAATAACCGTACCAGCAGACATAGGGTTTAAGCCTAAGTCTGAAGCCATGATTGCTTTTTCTACGGCTTGTGCTAGTGACTTGTCGAACACGCTAATAGCAAGTGTACGCGAGTCTTCAATTGTTACGTTTGCAACTTGGTTTAACGGTGTATCAGCACCATAGTAAGATACTTGAATACCATCAAGTAACGCAGGGTGAGCACGGCCTGTGCGAATTTTAGATAATTGACTGCCTAGTGCCGCAACACTTTTTTGCATGCGCTCTGACGCATCTTTTTTGATATCGTTAATCACGGTTCAATCCTAATAATCTATTTATTTATTTCATCTGAGGCTTGTGAAGAAATAAGTGTTCCTTCATCTTCACCCATAATAACACGTTTCAACGCGCCAGATTTGTTCATATTAAATACGCTTAAAGGCATTTTATGATCTCGTGCAAGAGTGAATGCAGCTAAGTCCATAACCTTTAATTCTTTTTCAATGATTTCATTGTAGCTCAAGTGGCGATATAGTGTAGCTTCTGGATTTTTCACTGGGTCATCAGAATAAACACCGTCCACTTTTGTCGCTTTGATAACTGTATCAGCTTCGATTTCGATACCACGTAAACACGCGGCAGAATCAGTAGTAAAGAACGGATTACCCGTGCCCGCTGAGAAAATAACTACGCGGCCAGATTTTAATAAGCTGATTGCTTCAGCCCAGTTATAAGCATCACACACACCATTTAGTGGGATAGCTGACATTAAGCGGCAATTTACAAATGCACGGTGTAGTGCATCACGCATTGCTAAGCCATTCATTACTGTTGCTAACATTCCCATGTGGTCACCCACTACGCGGTTCATGCCTGCTTCTGCTAATGAACCACCACGTAAGAAGTTACCGCCGCCGATAACCAAACCTACTTCTACGTCGAGTTCTACAAGTTCTTTAATTTCTTGAGCCATACGGTCAAGTACTTTCGGGTCGATGCCGAAGCCTTCGTCTCCCATTAATGCTTCACCGCTAAGTTTAAGAAGAACACGTCTAAAAATAGGTTTACGATTGATAGTCATAATATTTGGGCCAGCCTTAGTAATGAGATAAAAAATAACCGCGCTATGGTTACACATAAAACGCGGTTATTTTAAAGAATTTTCATCAGTGACGCAAAAGCTAATAGCAGATTAATTTCATCTAATTTCGCCTGCATCACTCAAGCAGAAAATTACTCGCCTTTTGCAGCAGCGATTTGTGCAGCTACTTCAGCAGCGAAATCTTCTTCTTTACGCTCGATACCTTCACCAACTTCTAAACGGATGAAGTTAGAAACAGTTGCGCCTTTCTCTTTAAGAATTTCGCCAACAGTCTTCTTAGGCTCCATGATGAAAGCTTGACCAGTAAGAGAGATCTCACCAGTGAATTTCTTCATACGGCCAACAACCATCTTCTCAGCGATTTCAGCAGGCTTGCCTTCGTTCATCGCGATATCGATTTGAACTGCTTTTTCTTTCTCAACAACGTCAGCTGGTACGTCTTCTGGGTTAACAAACTCAGGCTTAGACGCAGCTACGTGCATAGCAACTTGCTTAAGTGTTTCTTCGTCAGCTTCACCAACTACAACAACACCGATACGGTCACCGTGACGGTATGAAGAAAGTTTGTCACCATCGATGTACTCAACGCGACGAACATTGATGTTTTCACCAATTTTAGCAACTAGTGCAACACGTGTTTCTTCGAACTGTGCTTTAAGCGCATCGATGTCTGCTTTAGATTCTGCAGCAGCGTCAAGAACTTGGTTAGCGAAACCAAGGAAGTTAGCGTCTTTAGCAACGAAGTCAGTTTGACAGTTAACTTCAAGAAGCGCAGCGAAACCGTTACCTTCTTTGATTAAGATTGTACCTTCAGCAGCGATGTTACCAGCTTTTTTAGCAGCCTTTGCAGCACCGCTCTTACGCATGTTTTCAATCGCTAACTCGATGTCACCGTTAGTTTCAGTTAACGCTTTTTTACAATCCATCATGCCAGCGCCAGTACGCTCGCGTAATTCTTTAACTAGGGCAGCAGTTACAGCCATTAGAATATCCTCAATTGAATTCTGTTATTAGGGAAGCGGTATGGGCCGCTTAACAAGAATAACAAGTCTTCACCTTAATTAAGATGAAGACTTGATGACAGCTAATTACTCAGCTTCTACGAAATCGTCTTTCTCAGCTTGAGCAACGATGTTGTTCTCACGACCTTCAGTGATCGCAGCTGATACAGCGCCAGTGTAAAGTTGGATAGCACGGATCGCATCATCGTTACCAGGAACAACGTAATCAACGCCGTCTGGGTTAGAGTTAGTATCAACGATAGCAACAACTGGAATACCTAGGTTGTTAGCTTCACGGATAGCGATGTGCTCGTGGTCTGCATCGATAACGAAAAGTGCGTCAGGAAGACCACCCATGTCTTTGATACCACCAAGGCTCTTTTCAAGCTTTTCCATTTCACGAGTTAGCATTAACGCTTCTTTCTTAGTTAACTTCTCGAAAGTACCGTCTTGGCTTTGCGCTTCAAGATCTTTAAGACGCTTGATTGATTGACGAACTGTTTTCCAGTTAGTCAACATACCACCTAACCAACGGTGGTTTACGTAGAACTGCTCGCTTTGAAGAGCTGCTTCTTTAACTGCTTCGCTTGCTGCGCGCTTAGTACCAACGAAAAGTACTTTACCTTTGTTAGAAGCTGCGTTCGATAAGAACTTAAGTGCTTCGTTGAACATTGGTACAGTTTGCTCTAGGTTGATGATATGAACACGGTTACGAGCGCCGAAGATGAAAGGCTTCATCTTAGGATTCCAGTAACGTGCCTGGTGACCAAAGTGAACACCAGCTTGAAGCATATCGCGCATTGAAACGTTTGCCATTTGTAAATTCCTCTAATAGTTTAGGGTTAGGCCTCCACATATCCCATAGCACCAACACCTAAGTTAATTTGTAACTTATGTGCACCCAAGTGTATGTGACGATACGTGTGTGTGTTAAAATAAAATTGTGTTTGCCTTAAATACAAAAAATCAGTTAAGAATTTATTTGTAAAAAGACGGCGCGCTTTATACCATATTAAAATTGAAAACTCAACATTCAGTGCAAAATTTGTGCACTGAAAAATGACCTAAAAAACAACTTTGGAGCCTCAATGAGTGCTGTGATCAAGACCCCTGAAGAAATCGAAAAAATGCGTGTTGCCGGGCGCTTAGCCGCCGAGGTACTTGAAATGATTGAACCGCATGTGGTGCCAGGTGTAACCACAGATGAACTAAATACAATTTGTCACGATTATATTGTTAACGTTCAAGATGCTATTCCAGCACCACTTAACTATCACGGTTTCCCAAAATCAATTTGCACCTCAGTGAACCATGTAATTTGTCACGGTATCCCAAATGACAAACCACTTAAAGAAGGTGACAGCGTCAATATTGATGTAACTGTAATCAAAGACGGTTACCATGGCGATACATCTAAAATGTTCCATGTTGGTACACCTAATATCCAAGGTAAACGCCTTGCTGAAGTAACACAAGAAAGCCTGTACCTTGCCATTAAAATGGTGAAACCTGGCGTTCGCTTAGGTGATATTGGTGCTGCGATTCAAAAATACGCTGAAAGCTTTAGCTATTCGATTGTACGTGAATACTGTGGTCACGGTATTGGTGCAGAGTTCCACGAAGAGCCACAAGTTATGCACTATGGCAAAGCAGGTACTGGTGAAGTATTAAAAGCGGGCATGTGCTTAACAATCGAACCTATGGTTAATGCGGGTAAACGCCAATGTAAGTTGCTTAAAGATGACTGGACTGTCGTAACAAAAGACCGTTCATTGTCTGCACAGTGGGAACATACGCTGTTAGTGACTGAAAATGGTGTTGAAATTTTAACGCTCCGATCAGATGATACTATTGACAGGATCATCGAACACTAGGAGCCAGCCCCTGTGGCATTACCCAATAAAGTAAAGAAGTTGCTTAGCCAAGCTGAGCAACTTAGCGACTATCGCGACTGTTCAAGTTATTTTTACAAATGGCTTCAGAACGAATTTTCTAAACAACCCGTCAGCAACTTAATCAATGCCCGCGCTGAGTTTATCGATCGCTTATTGATTAAACTGTTTCATGACTATGACCTTGCGCACGAAAGTGATTTGGCCCTTATCGCAGTAGGTGGTTATGGCCGTGGCGAATTGCACCCCTACTCCGACATCGACTTTATGTTGCTAGTAAGCGAGCAGCCAAGTGATGCGGTGTGTGAAAAGATTGGTCAATTCGTCACTATGCTTTGGGATCTCAACTTAGAAATTGGTCACAGCGTTCGTACCATAGAACAAGCATTAGAACAAAAGCGCGAAGACGTAACGTTTGCCACCAGCTTACTCGAAAGCCGACTCATTTTCGGTAATCATATTGAGTTTGAAAAACTCAAGAGACATTTAGTCGATACGCCCATTTGGCGCTCTGATGAATTCTTTTTGGCGAAAGTGCAAGAACAGAATTTACGTCATAAAAAGTGTCACGGCACAGCCTATAACCTTGAGCCGAATATTAAAGAAAACCCGGGTGGTTTACGTGATTTACAAACCATTATATGGGTGGCAAAAAAACACTTTAGAGCAGAAACATTACAAGAGCTCATTAATCACGGCTATCTTACTCACGAAGAATATCAAGAGCTCTCTGAATGCTTAGAGAACTTATGGAATATTCGATTTGCGCTGCACATCGCTGCGGGTCGCTCTGAAAACCGTTTATTGTTTGATCATCAACCTCACGCAGCTGAAATACTTGGTTTTGGTAGTGATGGTAAAGCTTCCGTTGAGCGCATGATGAAACGCTTATTCCGAATTATGAGCCGCGTACGAGAGCTTAATCAAATGCTGCTTTCATACTTTGAGCAAAGCATTTTACCGGGCGCAGGTGAGTTACCTGTCGTTGAGCTCGATCGTAACTTTGAGCGTATTGGTCATCAAATTCGGGTAAAAAACCCATCGGTGTTTTTCCGCCGTGATCAACTATTTGTGTTGTTCGAGCATATTGCTGACAATCCTGAAATCACCCATATTTACCCAAGTACCATACGTACAATGCGCCAAGTACGACGCCGTTTACTCGGTGATTTACAAGATTACGCAGCCTGCCGCGAAGCATTTTTACGACTTGTTAAGCATCCTAACGGCATGGGTCGTGCATTCACGCTTATGCACAAGCACGGCATGATTGCTGCCTATTTACCGCAATGGCGAAATATTTTTGGACAAATGCAGTTTGACCTCTTTCATGCTTACACCGTGGATGAGCACACGCACAAATTAATCAACAATATTTACAAGTATTTTGATAAATCAAAAGTCAGCGAGTTTCCGCTATGTAGTGAAATTGTCACGCGCATGGATAAACCTGAGCTACTTTATTTAGCAGGTATTTTCCATGATATTGCCAAAGGTCGTGGTGGCGATCACTCAGAGCTTGGCTCTGTAGACGCCCTTGCCTTTGCTAAGCTTCATCGCTTTCCTGCGTCCGATGGTAAACTCATTTCGTGGCTTGTTGCTAATCATTTACTCATGTCGGTCACGGCGCAGCGTAAAGATATCAATGACCCTGATGTCATTAAAGACTTTGCCAGCAAAGTAAAAACAGAGCGTCAGCTCGATTACTTATATTGCTTAACATTAGCCGATATTCGTGCCACCAACGATAACTTGTGGAACGATTGGAAAAATACCCTACTACGAGAGCTTTATTTACACACCCAGCGCGCACTTCGTTTAGGGCTTGAAAACCCGATGGACCAACGTGACCAAATTCGTGATAAAAAACAACAAGCTAAACAACGCTTATTGAACCACGGCTGTAACGAAGATCAGATCGACTTAATTTGGAGTCGCTTTAAAGCTAATTACTTTACCGCTTTTAGTGAACAACAAATTTCGTGGCACACCGAACACTTACTCAATTGTGAAGATTTAAGCCAGCCCAGTGTGATGGTATCTAATACCGCCATGCATGGGGGAACGCAAGTATTTGCTTATAGTCCATACTCAGGCGGGCTGTTCGCTCGTTTAGTTAGTGTCATCGGCTCTAAAAAAGCACAAATTCAACATGCACAAGTCCTCACAACGAAAGACGGTTATGTGCTGTTTAGTTTTGTTATTCTGGAAGTGAATGGCGACCCAATTGCCAGTAACCGTGCGCAAGGAATTAAACGTGCACTAGACGCTGCAATTAGTGACCCTAAAAAGAAAATCCGTTTTAAGAAGAACCGCTCACAGCGTTTTAAAGACTTTAATATTAAACCCAAAATTGTGCTTCGACCACATGCCCGAAAAGATCGCAGTTTAATCGAAATTCAGGCCGTGGATATCCCTGGGTTACTTACGAAAATTGCCGAAGTATTTCAAGCACACTTATTACATATTCATGCCGCACGGATAACCACTGTCGGTGAACGTGCAGAAGATTTCTTCGTGGTATCAAATAACGAATACCAAGCATTAACAGACGAAGAACAAGCAAAAATTCATCAAGCATTGCGTAAAAAACTCAACGCAGAAACCGAATAAGAGGACCTTATGTCAGATTTAAAAACCATGATCGAAAACGCTTGGGACAACCGCGATAGCATCAGCCCAAGCACGGTATCAAGCGACGTAAAACAAGCTATTATCGACGCACTTGAACTACTTGATAGCGGCGCTGCACGTGTTGCTGAAAAAATCAGTGGTGAGTGGGTTGTACATCAGTGGTTGAAAAAAGCAGTGCTATTATCTTTTCGTATTCGTGATAACCAGCCAATGAACGATGGTGTTAATCAGTTTTACGATAAAGTACCACTTAAATTTAGCGACTATACACCAGAGCAATTCCAACAAGGTGGCATGCGTGTTGTGCCAAATGCAGTTGCTCGTAAAGGGAGTTTCGTAGGCAAAAACGTGGTACTCATGCCATCTTATGTCAACATTGGCGCTTACGTTGATGAAGGGACGATGGTTGATACATGGGCAACCGTTGGCTCGTGTGCTCAAATTGGTAAAAACGTACACTTATCTGGTGGTGTAGGCATAGGTGGCGTACTTGAACCACTACAAGCAAACCCTACGATTATCGAAGACAACTGCTTTATTGGCGCACGCTCTGAGATTGTTGAAGGTGTTGTCGTTGAAGAAGGTGCAGTTATTTCAATGGGTGTTTATATCAGCCAAAGTACGCGCATTTATGACCGTGAAACAGGTGAAATCCATTACGGTCGCGTACCTGCCGGTGCAGTTGTTGTACCAGGCTCATTGCCTTCAAAAGATGGTTCACACAGCCTTTACGCTGCCATCATAGTGAAAAAAGTTGATCAACAAACTCGCGAAAAAGTGGGTATTAATGCCCTCCTTCGTTCAATTGACGAGTAACTGCTTGCAATAACCGATTTTCATTACAGCGCTAGCCATAATGGTTGGCGCTTTTTTATACTCGTCGCTTTAAGTTTTATTTCTTAAATTGTTACATCTTATTTCAAATACACACTTCATCGCGTATTTACTGCTATTCAGCGTTACTTCTGACCCACTGTTTATCTCACTGAAGTGATTTTTAGTGCCGGCGATATGGTTATTATTCGAGGTGCTGAACAATTACAAACAGGTCAAGAAGTTGAGGTGCAAGGTGAGCTTTAAATTAATCTCTTAAACGAAGGCTTAAAATAGTGAATTAGGAGCTACTGTATTCATACTATCTAGTACGAGTTGTGTACTCCTAAACTAAAGTCTACCCGTTTAGGTGAATACACTTATTTTTGATTCGCGTGGTACATCTTTATTAACTCCCCCTTAATACTGGAAAAGCAATCAATATATTCAAAAACAATCCTTTATAACTAGCTATTCATTATTTGATCCAATAAGGTAGTTGATAAGTACGCTTAAAGTTAGCTTTAAAATAAAGGATTTATTTATGGCAAGAAAAACCTTACGCTCAACTATTTTACTACCCGTATTTTTACCGGCAGTCTCTATTATCTTTTTACTTGTGCTTGGTACAATCAGTGACCCTGAACAAGCAGGTAAAGCATTTTCAGTAACGCTATCTTGGATAACAGAAACCTTCGGCTGGTTTTATATGTTATCTGTTGCGGTATTCCTAGTATTTATAGTATCCATAGCAGCCTCTAGCTGGGGTAATATAAAGTTAGGCCCCGCTCACGCAGAGCCGGAATATAGCTCTTTAGAATGGTTTGCTATGCTCTTCTCAGCAGGCTATGGTGTAGCACTTCTTTACTTCGGTGTTGCAGAGCCTGTTCTTCACTATTCCTCACCGCCTAGTGGCGCAGCAGAAACTATTGATGCAGCAAAGCAAGCGATGCAAATCGCATTTTTTCACTGGGGCTTCCACATTTGGGCAATTTATGGCGTCGTCGGTCTTGTTCTTGCCTACTTTGCATTTCGCCATGGCCTTCCGTTATCCATTCGCTCAGCCTTATACCCGCTAATTGGTGATAAGATCCATGGCCCTATTGGTCATTGCGTCGATATATTTGCAATTTTGGGAACCCTGTTCGGGATTGCAACCACATTGGGGCTATCTGTAACTCAAATCAATGCAGGCTTACATTATTTGTGGGAAGGTATTCCCATTAATACAACAGTGCAAATTGTCACAATTGCCGTCATAACCGGTGCTGCAACTATATCGGTAGTTGCGGGGTTAGATAAGGGAGTAAAACGCTTATCTATACTCAATATGGCTATCGCAGTAACGTTAATGTTGTTTGTGTTTTTTGTTGGTTCAAGTATCCATATCTTAGAATCATTTTTACAAAATACAGGTAGCTACTTAAGTGGAATTGTAGAAAGAACCTTTAACTTGCAAGCATATAGCCGCAGTGACTGGATAGGAAATTGGACACTATTTATCTTTGGCTGGACTATCGCTTGGGCCCCTTTTGTTGGCATGTTTATAGCAAAAATCAGTCGTGGTAGAACAATCAGGCAATTTGTTGTGGGTGTCATGTTAGTGCCAAGTTTATTTACTTTTTTATGGTTTTCCATCTTTGGTGACACAGCATTAAACTTGATAATGAACGAAGGGTTTAATTCACTTATTACTGATGTTGAAGCAAATCACGCTGTTGCTTTATTTCAATTATTCAATGCGTTACCGCTTTCATCATTTGCCTCTTTCTTAACTGTTATTTTGATTATCACGTTCTTCGTGACGTCATCTGATTCAGGTTCATTAGTTATTGATTCATTAGCATCAGGCGGCAGTATTCATACCCCTGCTTGGCAGCGAGTTTTTTGGGCTGTACTCGAAGGTGCTGTTGCTGCGGTATTACTTTTAGCAGGTGGCCTTAAAGCACTTCAAACGATGACCATAGCCAGTGCCCTGCCCTTTGCTATTATTATGCTTCTTGCCTGTGCGGGACTATGGCGTGCTCTTCGCATTGAGGGCCACCGAGATGTGAGTTTACAAGCTCATACGCTCATTAATAAAAATTTAGACCTCTCTCTGTGGAAACATCGCTTAAAAGCAATGATTGATTACCCTAATCAGCAAGAGGTGCATGCATTTATAAATAAGATTGTTGTAACTGCAATGAAAGAAGTGCAAAGCGAGCTAATTAACCGTAATTGGCAAGCCTCTGTTGATGTTGACACTGATATTGGCCGAGCATATCTAACAGTAACACGTCATCATCATGTCGACTTTGTATACGACATTAGGCTTACCGAGCATGCTAAACCGAGCTTCGCATATGCCGAGCCCGCTGCTGCAGATAGTGAATCGCAACTGTATTATCGTGCAGAAGTGTTTTTACGTCGCGGTGGGTTGTCATACGATATTTATGGCTTTGAAGAAAATGATGTTGTAAAAGATATTCTCGACCAATTTGAAAACTATTTACACTTTTTAGATAACAGTCCAGGCGATCTTCCTTGGGATCTAGAAAAACATGATGATATGTTAGACACACGCAAAGATTAACAAGCCAAGCTAGCTTGTATCTCTTTGATTTAACCGGTGTAGCATTATTCAAGCCAGCAAAAGCTGGCTTGAATAAGCGCTTTTAAGCAACTTTAAATTGCTTCACAATCTGATCAAGTTCCAGCGCTGTTTGCGCCAGTCCATCAGCAATAGCAGCTGCTTGCTCTGCTCCATCCATTGTTTCATGAGCTTTCTCATTCACATGCTGCACACTTTCACTAATTTGCTGACTGACAACATTTTGCTCTTCAGACGCACTCGCTATTTGTACATTCATATCTTTAATGGTCCCTACTGATTGCGATATTTGTTCAAGCACGCTGCCTGTTTGCTCTGTTTTTTCTGCCGTTTGCTCAACACTGACCATATTTTCTTTCATTGAGTCTACTGATTTCTTCGCTTCATTTTGTAAGTTTGAAATCATCACTTGTATTTCTTCGGTGCTCTGTTGAGTACGACTAGCTAATGAGCGAACCTCATCAGCAACAACTGCGAACCCGCGCCCTTGCTCTCCTGCTCTAGCAGCTTCAATTGCTGCATTCAAAGCAAGTAGATTAGTTTGATCCGCTATCCCTCTGATCACATCCAGTATTGAGCCAACAGATTCTGTTTCAGCCTCTAAATTAGCAATGGTTTTACTAACATGAAGCATGGTTTCTACAAGCTCTCCCATCGCAGCATGCGTTTGCGAGACCACTTGTGTTCCTGTTAAAACCTCGTTATCTGCTTTTGTAGCTGCCTCTGCTGCTAATTGCGCACTTTGGGTTATTTCATTGATTGTTGCAGACATTTCATGCATTGCTGTGGCTGTTTGCGTCAGTTGGTCTGATTGATGTTCAGCACCTGTCTTAGAATTTGTTGTGATGGTAGTTAACTCTTGCGAAGTTTGCGAAACTTGAGTCGTTGAGTCACTGATTTGGGTGAGCATTTCATTAAGTTTAGACACCATGTCCCGCATCGCTAAATAAATACCCGTTTCATTACCCTGCTGACTGAAACGATAGGTTAAATCTCCTTGTGCTATTGATTGAACAATACGAGCTATCTCGCTTGGCTCGCCACCAATAGGCGCTTTTATGAGCCGAGATATAAAGATACTTAAGAAAATACCTACAGCAATAATAATTAGCGAAAATACTAAAATCGTATTAATTGCATTTTTGCTGCTAGCTTGTAGCATCGGACCTATTTCATCTTGACGATTTTGACTGGCTAACTTTATTTGCTCTATTTGCTCGGCAATTGCGGGGCCTATGTTATCTAAGGTACCTGATATCACCGTGTTACGTTCGCTAATTGCTTCGTTAACAAGCACTAAGCCTTCAATGTATTCATTGGTTCTGAGTTTTACATCTGCGAGTAACGTTTGCTCTTTATTGCCACTCACTGTTTTTGTCAAATTCTCTAGCTTATCCAATAAAACTGTAAACTCTTGCTTCGCCCTATTAAGTTCTTCTTGCGTGTTATTGACAAGAAACTTAGCGGCATACAAACGACCTAACAGGAGTGACTCTTGTAATTGTGAGCTGTAAAACAAAGCTGGAACATCATTTTTTTGCATACTTAATTGGATTATTTCACTGATCCCCTCTCGCATATATTTACCATTAGCATCAAGCATGTTGGATACGACTTCATTTCGCTTATTAACGAGGTTAACAATTTTTTCAAAGGCTGATTTATAAGTTAACCCCTCTTGCTCTATGGTTGTGATCGCTTTAACCTTGTTTGCATCATTAAACTGCCGCTTTCCAGATTGAATGAGATCATTTAGTAATTGATAGCGATTAGTAAATTCATTAATACTTGCTTGGTTCTGATCCTTTAAATACTTAAGAGCACTTAAGCGAAGACTTAAAACATTTGATTGGATTCGACCTGAAATATTACTATCACGCGCATTTGCACGATAATCTACAAAATTTTCGTATCCAGAATTAAGTGCTATAAGTGCAACAACACTAACAACACCGAGAAGAAGGACCATTGCACCAAAGGCTAGGTACAGCTGGGTATTTAACTTTAACTTAGTAAACATAACGTTCTCTCTGTTTAACGTTGCGTCCACTGCATTAAGAGTCCTTGATAAGGTGCTTAAACAAAGTGTAGAAACAATGTATGTAAATAAAATGTTTATTAAGAAAAAAGATTAATTTACGAAATGTCTGATAAGAGCAAAGGTATTAATTGCATTAAGAACAATTAAAACCTTGCAGTGAGATATGTTTGCTGTGCTCACCCAAGCTATCTTCATGATGAATAATTAATTCATCTTGATTCACAGTAAAACTAAATTCCCCTAGCCATTGTAATGAAGCTATTGGTTCTTGATGATAAAAACCCTGTTTGTCATAACAAAGATAAGTAAAGTGATGGTAAACATCAGCAAAAACACCATAATCTGCAGTAAAAACATTAATATGTTGTTGCTGCTTAAAATGCTTTGCCTGAGTGCCTGCCACTAAATACCAAAAACAAACAGATGCCATTATCACCACTTGCAACCCTGCGAAGATAAAAGATAACAGACGCATCAAACGAGTTGGCTTTGTATCTTGATGGAGTAATCTTTCATGTTTAAGAAGGATAAAAATACCCGCTATCACCATCAGTAATTTTATAAACATCAGATAAACCCCTATCTGATACATCATTTTGGGGCTATGCCATTGAATACCAAACACTTGAGGAACAAACAAACTATCGACAAGCGGTAAAAAAATAAGCAGAGTAGAAATTAATAAACTTTTATTTTTCATAGTATTCCTTAAAACTCTCATCATGTTACTTTTTCCCCTTTGCAAAAGCAAAAAGGCGTAATCTTGCGATTACGCCTTTAAAAGTTTTAGAGATGCTTTTTATAATGCAGCGAATACGTCATCTGTTTTAGCAGCACAAATAAAATCGTTTTTGTGTAAGCCTTTGATTGAATGACTCCACCAAGTAACAGTTACTTTACCCCACTCAGTTAAAAGGCCTGGGTGGTGGCCCTCTTCTTCGGCCATATCGCCCACTTTATTCGTGAACTCAAGTGCTTGCTTGAAGTTTTTAAACTTGTAAACACGCTCTAATTGCATAATGCCGTCGCGCACTTCAGGAACCCAATCTGGGATCATTTTGATCAATTCTGCTAATTCAGCATCAGATACTTTAGGCGCATCCGCACGACACGCTTCACACTTTTGTGTGCTTAATGAAGACATTATAAATCCTTAACTTGCTAATTTTTCTTTAGGTGGAAACTTTGGCTCATGTAGCCCTAATTCTTTTGCTTTACTCACCAAAGACATGATATCCATTTGTGAAATATCGAATAAGTCATTGATTGAGCTTATGGTGTAGTACACTGGTTGCATTATATCAATACGATAAGGTGTACGTAGCACATCTAATACATCCATTGCATTGATTTCTGGCTTATCTGAATATACATATTGTGTTTCGCCAGGACTCGATAAAATACCACCACCATAAATACGCAGGCCTTGCTCAGTTTGCATCAAACCAAACTCAACAGTAAACCAGTAAAGGCGCGCTAAATAAACACGATCTTTCTTTTCAGCGGCATAGCCTAATTGGCCGTATTTGTGAGTAAACTCAGCAAATGCAGGGTTAGTTAGCATGGCGCAGTGACCAAAAATCTCATGGAAGATATCTGGCTCTTGTAAGTAGTCAAACTCTTCACGGCTGCGAATAAACGTCGCAACTGGGAACTGCTTGTTTGCTAATAAACGGAAAAACTCATCAAAATCGATCAGAGCTGGTACAGGGGCAACTTGCCACCCCGTAGCCTCAAGCAGCACATCATTAAGCTCACTGAGTTGTGGAATACGATCTGTTGGTAAATTGATTTTCTTAAGACCTGCTAAATATTCATCACAGGCTTTACCTTCGATGCAAGCGAGCTGGCGAGCAACGAGCTCAGACCATATTTTATTTTCTTCTTCGCTCCAATGGATAACCCCATTTTCATCAGGTTGCTTGGAGGTGTAATTACTTGCTTTAGCCATAATAACCTTCTTCGTTAAATCGTGATCAGCATCGATCAGAGTTTCATTAACTTGTTGGTTGATACTATTTAAAAGTAAGCAAAAGTTTAATAGCTAGGGTTGTTTCCGAGACTTTCAAAAACAACCTAACTGTAAACTTAAAATTACACAAAAAGTTTAGGAAGTTTACACAAACCAAAAATAAAGAGGTTAAAGACCAAGTTACTGTAAACTTTAAATTACACACTAACCAATAAATGTAAATGCAGTTTTGAGATCGTTAATTATATCGTTAACATCTTCTAAACCAACTGATAAGCGAATTAAACCGTCACTAATACCTGCGGCTGCTCTTTCTTCGGGTGTATAAGGCGAATGGGTCATTGATGCAGGGTGTTGAATGAGCGTTTCAGCATCCCCTAAACTGACCGCAAGGGTGCAAAGCTGGGTGTTATTTATAAATGTTTCACCATCTTCTAGGTTGCCCTTTATTTCAAAGGCAATTACACCACCGGCCGCTTTCATCTGTGAGCCAATAAATTTATGACCTGGGTGTGATTTAAGCCCAGGGTAATATACTTGGCTCACTAACGGGTGTTGCTCTAAATATTCAGCGACGACTTGCGCACTGGTGCAGTGACGCTCCATTCGTACAGCGAGAGTTTTTAAACCGCGATTAATTAACCATGCATCATGAGGGCTAATCGTTGCACCAATATCTTTTAACACGGTCATTTTTATCAGGTTGATATGTTCCTCTGTGCCACACACAAGCCCTGCCACCACATCACCATGGCCATTTAGGTATTTAGTTGCACTGTGCACCACAATATCAATACCAAACGAAGTAGGTTGCTGTAGCAAAGGTGTTAAGAAGGTATTGTCGATAACGCTTATCAGTTGATGCTGCTTGGCAACGTCGGCAATTAAATTTAAATCAAGCACCGCCATGGTCGGATTGATTGGTGTTTCTGCAAAAATCATTTTTGAATTTGCTTTAACCGCGCCACGTAGTTCAGCTTCGTTAGTCATATCAACAAAAGTGACCTCGATCCCAAAGCGCGGCAACATGTGAGCAAAAAATGCAAAGGTACAACCGTATAACGCACTTGATGCCACTAGGTGGTCACCTTGTTGTAAAAAGCTAAGTACAGATGCGGACACCGCTCCCATACCGGTCGCTGTGGCAGCCGCTGCTTCACAGTTTTCTAACTGGGCTACTTTTTGCTCAAGCTCTTGCGTTGTCGGGTTACCTAAACGGGTATAAATAAAGCCCTGCTCTTCACCGGCAAATCGGGCTGCACCTTGGGCTGCATTAGCAAATGCGAAGGTAGAGGTTTGGTAAAGTGGCGCACTCAGTGCGCCATGTGGGTCATTTGGTTTTTCTGGACCATGAATACATTGTGTATGTAAGTGATGCTTAGTCATTGTGTGTTCTCGTTTTTATTATCAGTACTTCATACTCATAAATAAAACGTAGATACCCACAATGCACAAGCATGCCGGATGCTCAGATGGCTAAATATCACTCAGCCATTTTTATTAACTGTACACAAAAGTTGTCATTTTGTGTTTTCGGTCTCTTTATCACTGGTACGTGAAGCAATTTTACGGGCAATACTATTAGCGGTTTCTTTTAGCAAGCTGCGTTTATGTTCCAAGCGAGGTAACGGACGGCTAAGCTCCATCGCTTTATAGCCTATGCGCGCAGTAAAAATACCTGCACTTAGACCTTGTGCTGCACGGCCCGACAATTTCCCCAGCAATTCAGCACTTAGTGCCGTGGCAGCTAGATCTGATACCAACTCTGCACTGCCAACAAACAACACTTGCTTAACCAATAAGCGATACAATTTAATACGGCTTGCATAACCAAAACCAATACCGTAAATACGGCCAATTTGCTCAATGAGCTTAGTGCCACGCCATAACACCGCCATCATATCGACTAAAGCCAGTGGACTTAGCGCAACTAACAAAGCTGACTCAGTCGCAAAACGGTTAATCAGTTTTTTCGCTTGTTGATCTTGGCTTACCAATAAGCTATCGGCGTATAAGGTCATGATTTCTTTATCGGTATGGTGACTCGCTATTTGCTGCTTAAACTCTTCAAACCCTGTAAGTTCCTGATGTTTATTAAGCTTTTCAAGCCACGGCAGTGCTTCACCTACTTGCTCGCTATTGAGTAAGCGGTCGGCCTCAGTACGATGCAATTGATTACGCTTTAAACTTCTCAGCATACGGTACTCGCGCCAAATAACACGGGCAATCAATAGCACACCACTGAGAACAGCCGTTAGATACACCGAGCCTAAAATAATCGATTGCTGAAACGTCACAAACAGCGACATAGCAAACTCAAGTAACACTAAAACTAAAAAGCTCACAACAAACACCCCTTTTAGGGTTTGCCATTTCGACTTTTTATACACAGGCTCCAGTTCAATGCTATCTTGCAGTTCCTCTTCTGCATCAATAAATTCGGCGTTCTCTATTACTTTAGCAACAGTTAACTCCTTTGCAGGAGCTTCATTGCTTGCAGAACTTGAAATACGTCGACCAGCCTGAAAGTTCATCTCCTTCGGTTGCTCACTCATGTTAGTTTATCTCCTATCAGGTACTGCATGACATGATCTAAACGAATATGCTTTAACCGTTTATCAGGGCATGGAAGTGGCGAAAACGATAAAAACTCAAAGCTTTGTTTTGGCCACTCTTGTTTATTGAGAAGGCGTGACGGTGGCTGCGGCGGTAAATACGTCAGCCATTCTTGCTCGCCTAAAGGCTTGCCATAAATACAGGCTAACTGTTGGCCTTTTTCAGCTACTTGGCGCGGCTCTGTAGCGCAGATAGATGACATTGCCATGGTCTCAATTTGCACGCCTTCGAACTTTAAATGATTCGTTTGGTCATGCACGATTGAATCGAGCAATAATGCTAAATCTTTGTGATACTGGGCACTAATATGGTCTGACTTATTGGCCGCAAACAATAACTTGTCGATGTTTGGTTTAAACAAACGTTTAAAGAAGCTCGCCTCACCATAATTAAAATGCGCCAACAATTGGTTGATAACACGGCTTTGCTCATGCAGCGTTTCGCTGCCTTCATTCAATGCACTGAGCACATCCACCAGCACAATTTGTCGGTCAAAATGACGAAAATGCTGCTCGTAAAAAGGTTTTACAACCTCTTTTACATAGGCTTTATAGCGCTTTTTAAGATGCGCTAAATTTGACCCTTCGATTATGTCGTCAGGCACATGCGCAACTGGGAAAAACTGCAGTAATGGTGCTCCTTTTAGCTCACCGGGCATCAGCATACGACCAGGTTGCAGCATAGCAAGTTTGGTGTCTTTTTTAAGGCCGACCAATAACTGTTGATAAAGCGCTGCGACATCAGCCAGTTTGCTTTCATCAACACTGGCTGATAAATCAAGCTCAGCAAGGGCGGTTAAAAATGGCTTAGCCTTCTCGTTACGGGCTGTTTGCTGCAAGAGTGAGTATTGTAATTCACACCAATCAGCAAATGATTGCTCCAGCATTGGCAAATCGAGTAACCATTCACCAGGGTAATCAATAATGTCTAAATAGAGCGTTGATTGCGGTGCAAAATGACCACGAAGCCCTGAGTTACTTTGGTATTTAATTGCCAAACGTAAGGTGTTTATACGCTCAGTGGATGCAGGCCATGCGGGTTCACCTTCAACAGGTAACAACGCCGATAATGCATTCGTGTAGTCAAATGTCGGAATTGTCAGTGCTTGCTGCGGCACTATTTTTGTAGCGATATGACGCTTTTCACGCATCACATCGAAAAAAGGTAAGTTTTTATCGTCAGCTTGGCTGGTTAAATGTTTAACCAAGGCGGTAATAAACGCAGTTTTGCCGCTGCCACTTAACCCTGTAACAGCTAATTTCACGTGTTGATCTAAACTACGGTGAAGTGCTTTTTCTGCTTTATTTTTTAACGAATTAAAGGTGTTCTTTGCGAATGATTGGCTCATAAAGTGTCTGGCACCTTATTTGCGCTTGGTATCACGATGCAAACAAGGTGCGTTTATATCCTTTAAAGTTTGTTGATTTCACGGCTAACCGTAAATTCTGTTGATGTGACATAGCGTTCCATCTCTTGTAAACGACCATCAACTCGAGCAAGACGATCTTTTAAGTCTTGCAATGCACGGCGAGGTGGCTCCCCTTTTTGCCATACTTTAAATTTTACTTCAAGCGGGTCTTGGTGAATGCTGTCTGCGTTTTTAACTGTTTTTTCAGCCGGTTTTTTATCTAAAATAAACCACGCAGCAATGTAAGCAACAACAATAAATGGACCACCTGATAATAACACTGCTGTCACAACTAAAATACGTACCAGCCAAAGCTCCATATTGAAGTAGTCGCTGATCCCCGCGCACACGCCGGCTATTTTACCACGCTCCGCGTCTCTGAATAATTCGCGTTTGGTACTCATACTTTACGTCTCCACTGCGGAGCCTCTTGGTCAAGTAAGGCTTCTAATGTTTCAACACGCTCTGCCATTTTATCTGCTTTTTGTGCAAGCTCTAGTAGCTGGCGATGCTCGTGTTCACTTAAACCTTGGCTCACTTGCTTTTTACTACGGTAGTGTAGAATAAGCCAAAGTGGGGCAACCACCACCATAAATACAATGATGGGTGCCATCAAAACTTCTGCGTTGAACATGATACTCTCCTGTCAATCCGTTATGTGTTTAAGCATTGGGGGACACGCCCCCATTTTATTATTTTTTATCTGCTAACTTTTTCTTAAGCTCAGCTAACTCATCATCAATCTTTTCGTCTTGCTGAAGACCTGCAATCTCGTCTGATAATGATTTTTTACCAAGATCATAAGACTCTATTTGTGATTCTAGACCATCGATCTTGTTTTCGTAACGTTCGAAGCGGTTTAAAGCATCTTCAACTTTTGAGCTGTCGAGCGCTTTTTTCACCTCAAGACGTGACTCAGCAGAGCGTTGACGTAAGATGATTGCTTTTTGACGCGCTTTTGCATCAGCTAGCTTCTCTTGTAACGTACTTACTTCTTGCTGTAGTTTTTCAATGTGAGACTCTACATGCTCAAGCTCAGTTTCAACTGCTGCCACTGCATCTGCTGATTTTTGCTTTTCAATCAGTGCTGCTCGTGCTAAATCATCACGGTCTTTACTGAGCGCTAATTCAGCTTTTTCTTGCCAATCTGCAACTTGAACTTTCAAAGTTTCAACGCGACGTACCAGCTCTTTTTTCTCAGCAAGAGTTTTTGCTGACGTAGAGCGAACTTCTACTAATGTATCTTCCATCTCTTGGATGATCAGACGAACCATTTTTTCTGGGTCTTCTGCTTTATCTAAGATGGCATTGATATTAGAATTAACGATGTCTGCAAAACGTGAAAAAATTCCCATAACATTTACCTCTTTGGTGTTTTAACTTAATCAGTTGGTATATCTAGTATCAATATGCTTGCCAACTTTTATAGATGTAGAATAACTTAATATATTCAAACAGTTAAACTAAATTTATAAATTTCTTTAGTTCTCATAAATAATGAAATACACTAGATCTTAGTAAAAATGACTAAGAGTTAGGGAATATGAGCCAATTTCGCCAACAGGATAATTTACTCGGCCAATCAGACAGCTTTTTAAGCGTACTTGACCAAGTTTCACAACTGGCAAGTCTTGATAAGCCTGTGCTTATTATTGGTGAACGCGGTACAGGTAAAGAACTGATTGCTGCGCGTTTACATTTCTTATCTAAACGTTGGGAACAAAACTACATAAAGCTAAATTGTGCTGCACTTAATGAAAACCTGCTTGAAAGTGAGCTATTTGGTCATGAAAGCGGTGCATTCACCGGTGCCAGTAAACGTCATGAAGGCCGATTTGAACGCGCCAATAGCGGCACATTATTCCTTGATGAATTAGCGAATACCTCGGCCATGGTGCAAGAAAAGCTTCTGCGCGTAATTGAATATGGCGAATTTGAACGCGTTGGTGGTAAGCAAACTGTTAAAGTCGATACCCGCCTAGTTTGCGCAACCAATGAAGACTTGCCGACCCTTGCTGAACAAGGCGAATTCAGAAGCGATTTACTCGACCGCCTTGCTTTTGATGTTATCACCCTGCCTCCGCTGCGTGAACGCCAAGAAGATATCATGCTGCTTGCAGAGCAATTTGCGATAAATATGGCCCGCGACCTCGAATGGGAATTATTCAGTGGCTTTACGCGTAGCGCCATCGAAACACTGCAATCTTATGATTGGCCAGGTAATATTCGTGAATTAAAGAATGTTGTGGAACGTAGCTTATACCGTCATGGCAATGAACATATTCCCGTTCACCAGATTATTTTAGACCCATTTGCGAGTAAATTTAGACCTAAACAACGTGTTAAAGCCGCAGTGAGCAGTACGCCTGTTGCAAATGTGGAAGCTGCACCTATTGTAACAACACAAAATCAAGAACCTGTGATTCTCAATAAACCTGACATTCAATTTCCTTGTAATTTAAAACAGCTATCAAATGACTTTGAAATTAATGTGATAAAAAAAGCACTGGAATATAGTCAATTTAATCAAAAGAAAACTGCAGAACACTTAGAATTAACGTATCATCAATTACGTGGCTATTTGAAAAAATACAATTTATTAGATCAGCAGCAATAGTTAGAGGCTAATCAGGTGTTTAAACCGTTACTTGCTTTGTCTTTGGTGTGCTTAGTCGGCTGCCTAGATAGCGAAGAAAAAACCACAGAACAAAAAAACCAAGGCTTAGTGTATTGCGCTGAAGCTAATCCCGTGTCGTTTAATCCGCAAGTGACAACCACTGGTTCAACTATTGATATTATTGCTAATCAATTATATGACCGCTTGCTCAGTATTGACCCTGTCTCTGCCGAGTTTCAGGCAGAGCTTGCCACTGATTGGAAGATTAGCCCTGATGGTAAAGCCATCACATTTATGCTTCGTAAAGGGGTAAAATTTCACACTACTCGGTACTTTACACCAACCCGAGACTTTAATGCTGATGATGTTATTTTTACCTTCAGTCGCCTATTTGATGTTTACAACCCTTACCATTTTGTTGGTGATGCTAACTACCCATATTTTCAAAGTGTGGGAATTGATCAATTAATTCGCCGCATTGTACGCGTTTCTGATTACCAAGTTCGGTTTGAATTATACAACGCTGAAAGTAGCTTTTTAGCGAATTTGGCCACGGATTTTGCTGTCGTGCTATCGAAAGAATATGCTATGCAGCTCAAAGATCGTAAACAAGAGAACCTGTTTGATCAATACCCTGTTGGTACAGGTCCCTATGTATATAAAGAATACCGTCGTGACCGCTTAATTCGTTACTATCGTAACCCTGATTATTGGAAACACCCCGTCGTGCTTGAGCAATTGGTGTATGACATTACACCCAATGGGACAACGAGGGTTGCGAAAATGCTCACTAAAGAATGCGATGTGACTGCGCACCCAAGTAGCGCACAGCTCAGTATTTTGTCACAACGTGAAGATATCAAAGTTCAAAAAGAGCAAAACCTCAATATTGGTTATTGGGCCTTCAATACGGAACGCCCACCGTTTGATGATGTGCGTGTTCGACAAGCCCTCGCCAGCGCTATTGATGTAGATAAAATTATGCAGGCTGTTTATTACGGAAATGGCATAAAAGCACAATCATTATTGCCTCCAGCATCATGGGCTTTTGAAGCACAAAAAGCGATGCCCGAGTTTAACCCTGAGCTTGCTAAAACCTTACTTGCCGAAGCGGGCTATAAAGATGGCTTTGATATGAATATTTGGGCCATGCCAGTAAGCCGAATTTACAACCCAAATGCACGTAAAATGGCTGAATTGATGCAAAGTGATTTACGTAAAATTGGCGTTAATGTCAGTATTGTAGAGTACGAGTGGAACACCTTTTTACAACGCATTGGTGAGCATCGTCACGACAGTGTACTACTGGGATGGGCAGCCGATACGCCTGACCCTGATAACTTTATGA
Organism: Pseudoalteromonas sp. 68 DY56-GL68; assembly: GCF_041414825.1. NCBI lineage: Bacteria > Pseudomonadati > Pseudomonadota > Gammaproteobacteria > Alteromonadales > Pseudoalteromonadaceae > Pseudoalteromonas > Pseudoalteromonas sp. 68 DY56-GL68. The sequence goes on along the minus strand of NZ_JAOCZL010000020.1, from coordinate 343,180 downwards.
GCCCGTTACTAAGTTGTACTGCTACTTTTAGTGGTAAAAACCCTGCAAACTGGTGTAATCCAGAGTTCGATTTACTGCTTACTCAAGCTCTAGATACCACCGACTTAGAAAAGCGCAAACAATTTTATAACCAAGCACAACGAATAATTGTTCAAGAAATGCCGATATTACCGATTGCACACGGTATGCGTTTTCAGGCGTCAAGTAGTGACGTCAAAGGTATTAGTCTAAGTCCATTTGGTGGCATTTCACTGGCTAACGCGAGGAAGGAGTAATGATTCTAGACTATATTCTTCGCCGCTTAGCCCTATTATTATTTATGATGCTAACATTAAGTGTCTTCACTTTTTCGCTAAGCTTCTTATTCCCAGGTGACGCTCTGACAAACTTAAGCGGCGTTACCAATAGCACATTTGCTCAAACGAATGCGCTTGAGGCAAAATTTCATTTTACTGAAAATTACATAGTACAATATTTTGCATTTTTAGAACGGATTATACAGGGTGACTGGGGCATCTCTTTTGCCTCAGGAGAAAGTGTCTTTGCACATATTATTGATTTGTTTCCTGCGACTCTTGAACTAAGCACATATGCACTTATTGTGTCTGTACTTGTGGGAGTACCTGGAGGGATTTTAGCAGCGGCTTATTATAAACGTTGGCCCGATAAATTAATTAACTCAGGAACCTTAGTCGGCTATTCAATGCCCGTATTTTGGTTAGCCCTATTACTAATTATGGTGTTTTCACTGCAGTTAGGCTGGTTTCCAATGTCAGGCCGGATGGGTTTACTGTACGAAATAGAACCCGTTACGGGGTTTATCCTCATTGATATTATTGCCGATGATTTCCCCTATCATGGCATGGCATTTTTAGATGCGCTGCATCACTTGACCTTACCAACAATCGTGTTAGCCATGTATCCAACAACAGTATTGGTTCGTTTTACTCGTGATTCAATGCTCAAAGTGCTCGAGCAAAGCTATATTAAAACAGCCCGTGCAAAAGGATTAAATCGTGCGCAATTAATTATCCACCATGCACTACGTAATGCATTACTGCCTGTAATCAAGCAAATTGGTCTACAGTTTAGTACTTTGATAACGCTGGCAATGATAACGGAAGTTATTTTCTCTTGGCCGGGGATTGGTCGTTGGCTTATCGACAGTATTTATCAACGCGACTACCCTGCTATTCAAGGTGGCTTACTTGCTGTGTCTATGTTTGTTATTTTGGCTACCATAGTCGCTGAGCTGACTTATACGTTATTCGATCCATTATCGCGGAACCAAGCACATGGCAAAGTTTAATTTATTCTCTGAAGAGTCGAATAAATCGCCACTGGCGCGGTTTTGGCGAAAGTTTAAGACAAATCACCCTGCACTAGTTGGTTTGTGGCTGTTTATAGCACTTGCGTTACTTGCTGCATCCGCTCCACTACTTGCGCCTTACGGCGTGAATCAGCAGCATAGCGATGCTTTATTACTACCTCCTTCTTGGCATGATGCTGGCGATGTTAGGTTTTTGTTAGGTACTGACGATTTAGGCCGAGATGTATTGTCACGTTTAATGAACGGGGCAACTTATACCTTTGGCTTATCTGTTGTTGCTGCACTAATTACCACTGTTATAGGTGTATTAGTTGGTACTTTTGCTGGTATTAGTCGTGGTATTCGCTCAAGCTTTTTGAATCACTTACTCGATATCACGTTATCTATCCCATCGCTGTTACTGGCGATAATTATCATCGCAATTCTTGGCCCAGGTTTAATGAATACAGTTTGGGCTATTATCTTAGCGTTATTACCACAATTTATTCACTCAGTAAGGAATTTAATTGTTGAAGAGCTGAGTAAAGACTACATTACTGCTTTTAAACTCGATGGCGCATCTAATTGGCATATTTTAGCACGTGGTATTTTTCCAAATATTTACGAGCATATCGTGGTTATTTTTACCATGGCTCTGTCAACAGCAATACTCGATATTTCAGCACTAGGCTTTTTAAAGTTAGGTGCACAACCTCCCACTACGGAATGGGGAGCAATATTAGCTGAAAACCTAGGTTTAATTTATCTTGCCCCTTGGACTGTTGGCCTGCCAGGCGTATTATTATTTTTAGCAGTCCTGTCCACCAATTTAGTGGGTGATGGACTGCGACAAGTGCTTAAAGAACGTAAGGCTGATTAACTATGCAATTACTCGATATTCGCAATCTCACGATAGAGTTACGCACCTCTGACACAGTAATTCGTGCAGTTGATAGAGTTAGCTTAACCCTTAAGGAAGGTGAGGTTCATGCTCTTGTCGGTGAATCAGGCTCAGGCAAAAGCTTAATAGCAAAAGCAATTGTCGGTGTTTTAAATAAACGTTGGCACATTACAGCAGATAGAATGCATTGGCGCGGTGTTGATTTAATGCGCTTGTCGACAGAACAACGCAGAAAACTAGTCGGCCAAGATATTGCAATGATCTACCAAGATCCAAGCCGCTGCCTTGACCCTACAGCCAAAATTTTTGATCAAATAGCTGAAACCCTGCCCGCGCAAGCGACGAGTGGCTTTTTTTTAAAGCGTAATAGACAACGTAAAGACAGAGTAAAAGCATTAATCCACAAAGTGGGTATCAAAGATCATAAAAAGGTACTCGACAGCTACCCTCATGAGCTCTCTGAAGGGATCTGTCAAAAAGTAATGATTGCCATGGCAATTGCCCGTACTCCTAAATTACTTATTGCTGATGAGCCTACAACTGCGCTTGAAAGCACCACCCGTGCACAGGTATTTCGGTTACTAAAGAGCTTAAACCAATTAAAAAACATGTCGATACTAATGATTTCTCATGAACTAGAAGAGATTATTGAATGGTCACATGGTATGCATGTTTTATACTGCGGACAAATGGTCGAAGCAGGTCCGACTAACCGTATTTTTAAGCAGCCTCACCATCCGTACACCCAAGCTCTTCTAAAAAGCTTACCTGATTATGAGCAAGGCCTGGCCCACAAAGAGCCATTTTATGCGCTAAAAGGAACTATTCCGACCTTGCAGCACTTACCGATAGGCTGCCGATTGGGGCCACGTTGTCCACAAGCACAAAAAGCATGTGTTGTAACACCTAAGCTGACTAAACATCATAGCCACAGTTATGCTTGCCATTTTCCCCTCATTAAGGCGATGAAATAATGCAACCTCTGTTAAAAGTTCAAGCGTTATCAAAGAGTTTTAATTTACGTGCAGGGTTATTTTCACGTAAGCGCTTTTCAGTGTTAAAAAATATTTCGTTCTGCTTAAGTCAAGGCGAAACCATTGCGATTATTGGTGAAACCGGTTCAGGTAAAAGCACCCTTGCCAAGCTACTTGCTGGGGCCGATAATGCCGACAAAGGACAGATTTTACTGGATGGTAATATTATTGAAAATGATGGCTTACGTGATAACGACTGTCGTCATATAAGATTGATATTCCAAGACTCTGAAGCTTCACTCAATCCTGGTTTGACTATTGGCGATATGCTCAATGACTGCTTACAGTACAACACTGATTTAAACAAAGATGAACGTGAAGAAAAAATAAAGCAGACTCTAGCAAAAGTGGGTTTGCTATTAGATCATCAGCATTATTACCCACACATGTTTAGTAGTGGCCAGTTGCAACGCATAGCGCTTGCACGCGCTTTAATTCTAGATCCTAAGGTTGTGGTGCTCGATGAAGCTTTATCGTCTCTAGACCCATCTGTACGCGCACAAACGGTAAACTTATTACTACGTTTACAAAAAGATACGGGCTTGAGCTATGTACTGATTACGCATCATTTAAGTTTAGTCCGCCATATTAGCGACCAACTCGTGGTACTCGATCATGGTGAAATTGTTGAGTATGGGCAAACTGAAGCAATCTTCCAAGATCCACAATCAAAAGTAACACAGAAGCTGTTGAATTGCTGACAGTGAGCTGTCAGTTATCAGTTTAATTCGGCGTTAAAACGCCTCCTACGCGGGTGATTTGAGCACTCAATTAACCTTACTCTTTCCCCTCGGCTTTTACACATCAATTCTGTCACCATGGCTTGGCGGTGTTGATGTAACGATAAAATGTAATGGTTCAGTACCTTGATTACTTAGCTGATGAACTCGGCCAGCACTTACATGCAAACCTTGTTGCGCGGTCAGTTGGTGTATTTGCCCATCAAGCTCGATAGTGGCACAACCACTAAGCACGAAGAAAAATTGCTCTGCATGCTTATGGTAGTGCTTTACTTCAGCACCACCCACAGGGACATGTTCTTGAATAACACTCAGTGCATTAGACTTTACCAAATGCCAACCGTCGCAATTGTTACCCCATGTGTAATGATCTGCGCTATGTTTGTCTATGATACTCAAAACTTTTTATACATCCCTTGGCTTTGTGGTGCGACAAACTTGTAGCCAAGCTTTTCGTAAAAACCTGGTTTATCAGCCACTATTGTGACATAGCTGCCCTCAAAGGCTGCCGATTCAATGTAGCGATCAACATGTTCCATAATGACACGTCCTAACCCTTTGCCTTGGAACTCGGGTGCCACAGCAATATCAACCACTTCAAAGTTACAACCACCATCGCCAATTACACGGCCCATGCCAATCAGCTCTTCGCCTTTGCGAATACAAATAGCATAGAGAGAATATGGTAAACCTGCTCTAGCCGCCGCGAGTGAACGAGCCGACAAACCCGCTTTGCGGCGCATTTCACAGTATTCTTCGGCACTCGGCAGTTGCTCAATAAAACTATATTGCATAATTACTCCTTCTCTGTGGTAACAAAAAAGGCGCCAGAGGCGCCTTTTACTTAAGTCGTTTTGCTACTTATTCAGTAGCTTGAACCACTTTTGGTACCTGAATATCAGCTTGCGCTTTAAGTGCTGCAATAAATACCATGTAGTTTTTATTCACTTGAGCCATGGTGATATTTTGCTTTTGTTGCTCATTAATTTCAGCTTTAGGTGCTTCATTAACAGCTTTTAATGCAACGATTGCTGTATCACCATTGCTTAGGTCAACAACATCAACAACTGGCTTATCTTCAGGGTGTGCCATTTTAAATGCTTGTTGAACAATTGCAGGCGACACCGTGTAAGCTTGACGAGCAAGCGTAGCTTCTTGACGAACAGTTAGTCCTTCAGCGGTCGCTACATCATTTAAGCTCTTTCCAGCTTCAATATCAGCATACAGAGTACGTGCTTTTTCTTTAGCAAGTTCCGATGCTTTTTGTGCTACTAATGTTGCTTTGATTTGCTCAGAAACGTCTTCAAGCGGTTTAGTTGTAGCCGCTTTATGATCGTTTACACGCACAACGATAGCATGCTCATCACCGACTTCAATCACTTCTGAGTTCATGCGATCTTCTAACACTTCAGGTGAGAAAATGGCAGCAACTACTTGAGGGTTGTTTAGCGGTTCAGGTAATGCATTACGTGTAACAAGTTCCGTTTTTTGTACTTCTACGCCAGCTACATCTGCAGCATCTGTTAAAGTATCTGAAATTTCAAACGCAAGTTCACCCATTTGAGTTTGCTTCTCATAAAACGCATTAACTTTCTTAGAGCGTTCAAGTTCAGCGCGAAGTTCATCTTTTACGTCTGCATACGGTTTTACTTGCTGTGTTTGGATGTCAGTAAGCTTAATGATGTGATAACCGAATTCTGATTCTACAACGCCTGATATGTCACCTTTATTTTCAAGAGCATAAGTTGCGTCTTCAAACGCAGGGTCCATCATGTCGCGTTCAATCCAATCTAGATCACCGCCCATTTCAGCGCTAACAACATCATCAGATGATGATTCAGCTAATTCTGCAAAATCAGCACCGTTATTAAGCTGTGTTAATAGCTCTTCAGCTTTCGCTTTTGCGGCATCATCATCTTCACTGTTATCAATTAAGATATGCGAAACACGACGTTTTTCAGGCTCAACGTATTGTGCGCTGTTTTGGTCATAGTATGCTTTTACGTCATCTTCAGAAACACTTGAATCTAATTCAAGATTTGCTGCATTTAAGTCAATATAGCTTACTGATACTTGCTCTGGCGACAAAAATTGCGGTTGGTTTAAGTCGTAGTAATCTGCAATCTCTTGCTCAGTTACTTCGATACCCTCTTGCAAAGACTCTTTATCAACCACCACATAATCAATGCTACGTGTTTGCTGTTGTAGCGCTACGCTATTGTTCAGTTCGTTTTCTAAAACAAAATCACTACCCGCCACTGCACCAACCAATTGGCTGCGTGTCATATCTTCACGTAAATACTCACGAAAAGCATCTGGCTGGAAGTTCATTTGACGAATAACTTGTAAGTAACGATCGTTGCTAAATTGGCCGCCAACTTGGAAGTAAGGCATTTCTAAAATAGCTTTACGAATACTTTCATCACTGACGCGAAGACCTAATTCTGCCGCTAGTTGAGTTTGCAATTCTTGTTGTACTAAACGGTCAATTACGCCTTGACGAATTTGCGCCATATAATTTGGATCAGCAGCGATTTGTGCAAAGTATTCACCAAATTGTTGCTCTAAACGGCTACGTTCGTTTTGGTACGCACGGCTGAACTCGGTTTGGCTAATTTTAACTCCATTTACTTCTGCAACGGGCTGCTCTGTGGTTTGTCCTAAATAACCACCAATCCCAGCTAAAGCAAAAGATAAAATCACCGCGCCTAGAATAATTTTGGCTGCAGGTCCCTGCGAACCTTCTCTGATTTTCTCAAGCATTTATTTATCTCTATTCTGATCAGGTAAAAATTATACCAATTAGCCTAATGAGGTATCATTACGGATTTGGTATCAACCCTGCTCATGTAAAAAAAGCGTATCTTACCAGATACGCTTTTCCACTTGAAGTAACTGGCGCTAAGATACTTAATTTGATCTAAGTGCAATTAAGTATCTTTCACCTAACTAATCGTGTGTTGATTAGTTTACTGCGTCTTTCAGCGCTTTACCTGCTTTGAAAGAAGGAATGTTTGCTGCAGCAATCTGGATAGTTTCACCAGTTTGCGGGTTACGACCTGAACGTGCTGCGCGCTCACGTACAGAGAAAGTACCAAAGCCAACTAGCGCCACTGAATCGCCATCTTTAAGAGCGCCTGAAACAGCCTCGATGAATGAATCTAGTGCACGACCAGCAGCCGCTTTAGAAATGTCAGCATCAGCTGCGATTTGATCGATTAATTGAGATTTATTCACAATATCATCCTCTTTCATTGTTATTATCAAGAGCGATTGTTTTTAAATTAACATCACTGTTTTGAAAATTTATGAGCAAATTAAGTTTATGCTCAGTTTATTATATTTTTCTCAACCCTAGGCCACATAAGGCCTAGGCTTGAAAACTAGTGCTTAACTTATCATACCTTTGGTATTTGAAAAGCCCCTAAATGCACTTTTTTGCGGTTTTTTACTGGTTTTTTTCAGTTTCGACAGAAAAACTCTCAACTGGGTGCTTTAAAGCCAGTTTTAAAACGTCATCAATCCAAGTAACTGGGTGAATTTCAAGGCCCTCTAATACGTTATCAGGGATCTCTTTTAAGTCACGTTCGTTAATTTTTGGAATAATAACGGTTTTAATTCCACCACGGTGTGCTGCAAGTAGCTTTTCTTTAAGGCCGCCAATTGGTAATACTTCACCGCGTAGCGTAATTTCACCAGTCATGGCTACATCAGAGCGTACTGGGTTCCCAGTTAAGCTCGATACTAAACCTGTCACCATGGCAATACCCGCACTTGGGCCATCTTTTGGCGTTGCACCTTCAGGTACGTGCACATGAATATCACGCTTTTCATAAAAGTCGCTATTAATGCGAAGCTTTTCAGCACGATTACGAACAACCGTCATCGCTGCCTGAATTGACTCTTGCATTACATCACCAAGCGAACCGGTATAAGTTAGCTTGCCTTTACCTGGTACAGCCGCTGATTCAATAGTCAGCAAATCACCACCTACTTCAGTCCACGCAAGGCCCGTTACTTGGCCAATTCGGTCACCGTCTTCTGCTTTGCCATAGTCAAAGCGTTGTACACCTAAGAACTCTTCAAGGTTGTTTTCGTCAATAAGTACCTTTTTGGTGCCTTTATCAAGCAGGATATTCTTAACGGCTTTACGGCATAGTTTTGATACTTCACGTTCTAAGTTACGAACGCCCGCTTCGCGTGTGTAATAACGAATAATGCCAATAATCGCACTGTCTGCAATCTCAACCTCAGACTCTTTTAAACCGTTACGCTTCACTTGTTTTGGAATTAAGTGTTGTTTTGCGATATTCAGCTTTTCATCTTCGGTATAACCCGATAAACGAATTACTTCCATACGATCCAGTAATGGACCTGGGATGTTAAAGCTGTTTGAGGTGGCAACAAACATCACATCTGATAAGTCGTAATCCACTTCGAGGTAATGATCAGCAAAATGGCTATTTTGCTCTGGATCGAGCACCTCAAGTAATGCTGAAGCAGGGTCGCCACGCATATCTGATGACATCTTATCAATTTCATCTAATAAGAATAATGGGTTCTTCACACCCACTTTGGTCATATTCTGGATTAACTTACCAGGCATAGAGCCAATGTAAGTACGGCGGTGACCACGGATTTCAGCTTCATCGCGTACGCCACCTAATGCCATACGCACATATTTACGGCCTGTAGAGCGAGCGATTGACTGACCCAGAGAGGTTTTACCCACACCTGGAGGTCCTACTAAACATAAAATAGGGCCTTTTAACTTATTGGTACGTTGCTGCACAGCAAGATACTCAATAATGCGTTCTTTCACTTTATCTAAGCCGTAATGGTCGGTATCTAGAATCTTTTGCGCACCCGCTAAGTCTTTTTTCACTTTTGAGCGTTTTTTCCAAGGCACATTGATTAATGTATCAATATAAGAGCGCACAACAGTCGCTTCTGCCGACATTGGCGACATCATTTTTAACTTAGCAAGCTCAGCGTTCGCTTTTTCTTGTGCTTCTTTTGGCATGCCCGACTCTTCGATACGTTTTTTCAGCGCTTCGAATTCATCCGGTACATCATCAAGCTCACCTAGTTCTTTTTGGATGGCTTTCATTTGCTCGTTGAGGTAATACTCGCGCTGCGATTTTTCCATCTGCTTTTTCACGCGGGTACGAATTTTCTTCTCAACTTGCAATAAATCTATCTCGCCTTCCATCAACGCCATTAAGTACTCAAGACGCTCTGTTACATCGGCAATCTCAAGCACTTTTTGCTTTTCAGGTACCTTAAGTGGCATATGTGCCGCCATAGTATCAGCCAGACGTGCAGCTTCATCGATCCCTGACACAGAAGTAAGTACTTCTGGTGGAATTTTCTTATTTAGCTTTACATAGCCTTCAAACTGGCTAATTGCGCTGCGGATGAAGATATCTTGTTCTTGCTCGTCGATATGGCTTGATTCAATGAACTGCGCTTCTGCAACAAAGAAATCATCATTATCTAGAAACTTCTCTACACTTGCGCGTTGTGTTCCTTCGACAAGCACTTTAACGGTGCCATCAGGTAGCTTTAATAACTGAAGTACTGTGGCAATTGTACCAACACGGTAAATATCATCTTGCTGCGGATCATCAACTGAGGCGTCTTTTTGCGCCACTAGGAAAATTTGTTTGTCCTTGTCCATCGCCGCTTCTAGGCATTTTATTGATTTTTCACGACCAACAAAAAGCGGGATCACCATGTGTGGATAGACCACGACATCGCGCAGTGCCAACACGGGGATTTCGACTCGATCTGTTCTCTCAAGCGTCATTATATTCTCTTCGCACTTCATTTATTTTAAAGATTACTCAAGTATATGGGGATATGTAAGAGAAAGTTCAACAAATTTATAAAAAAAGGAGCCTTTGGCTCCTTTTTAATGCTTAACTGCTTAATATTTGAACTATCAAGAGGTTACTCTGATGCTGCTTTGTCTTGATTACCACTTTGGTAAATCAAAATTGGATCAGACTCACCTTTTATCACTGTTTCATCAATAACAACTTTGCTTACTTCATCCATTGATGGCAGCTCATACATAGTATCGAGTAACACACCTTCAACAATCGAGCGTAAGCCACGTGCACCTGTTTTACGCTCCATTGCTTTATGTGCAATCGCTGATAAAGCGTCTTCGCGGAACTCAAGCTCAACATCTTCCATCGCGAAAAGTGCTGAAAACTGTTTTGTTAACGCATTTTTAGGCTCACTAAGGATTTGAATAAGCGCGGCTTCATCAAGTTCAGTCAATGTTGCAACAACAGGTAGACGACCAATAAACTCTGGGATTAAACCATACTTTACAAGATCTTCTGGCTCAACATCTTTAAACGTCTCACTTAAGCTGCGGCTTCCCGATGAGTTTTTAACCTCAGCACCAAAACCAATACCTGTGTTTTTATGACTGCGTTGTTCAATCACTTTATCTAAGCCTGCAAATGCACCGCCACAGATAAATAAGATCTTAGATGTATCAACTTGTAAAAACTCTTGCTGCGGATGCTTACGACCACCTTGTGGTGGTACTGATGCAACCGTACCTTCGATTAATTTAAGTAAAGCTTGTTGAACACCTTCACCAGACACGTCGCGGGTGATTGACGGGTTATCTGATTTACGTGAAATTTTATCAATTTCATCAATATAAACGATACCACGTTGTGCTTTCTCTACATCGTAATCACACTTTTGCAGTAGCTTTTGAATGATATTTTCAACGTCTTCACCTACATAACCGGCTTCAGTTAGCGTAGTCGCATCAGCCATAGTAAATGGTACATCAAGTAAACGTGCCATTGTCTCAGCTAGAAGTGTTTTACCACTGCCCGTAGGACCAATTAGCAAGATATTACTTTTACCCAGTTCGATATCTGGGTTGATAGTTTGATTACGTAGACGTTTGTAATGATTGTAAACTGCAACAGATAACACTTTCTTCGCGTGATCTTGGCCAATTACATAGTCATCTAAGTGATTACGAATCTCTTTTGGTACAGGCAGTTTATCAGACGCGTTGTGCTTAGGCGCAATGTCTTTGATTTCTTCCCTGATAATATCGTTACACAGCTCAACACATTCATCACAAATGTATACTGAAGGACCGGCAATTAACTTACGTACTTCATGCTGGCTTTTGCCACAAAAAGAGCAGTATAACAATTTATTACTTTTGTCGCCGTCTGTAGGAGTGTCAGACATTCAGCTACCTCTTTTATTACGTTGGTAGCAGCATCTATCTGCTGCTAATTCACTATGTGTAACTATATCAAAGATTTTTAGTTTTCGCATAGTAAAGGGTAATAGCTAATAATACGTAATTACTAGCTATTCAGATTACTTAGTTTCACGATTCGTGAATACCGAGTCGACTAAGCCATATTCAACTGCTTCACTGGCAGTCATGAAGTTATCGCGGTCGGTATCGCGCGATACAACATCTAACGGTTGACCCGTATGCTCAGCCATTAAACGGTTTAGCTTATCTTTAATTGACAGAATTTCACGCGCATGAATTTCAAAATCAGATGCCTGACCTTGGAAGCCACCTAATGGTTGGTGGATCATGACACGTGAGTTTGGTAAACAGAAACGCTTACCTTTAGCACCACCAGATAGCAAAAATGCACCCATGCTTGCTGCTTGACCAACACAAATTGTGCTTACATCTGGCTTAATAAAATTCATTGTATCGTAAATTGCCATACCAGCAGTCACTGAACCACCTGGCGAATTAATGTAAAGATAAATATCTTTTTCTGGGTTTTCTGATTCTAAAAATAGCATTTGCGCAAGAATCAGGTTTGCCATGTTATCTTCAACTTGGCCAGTTAAGAAAATAATGCGCTCTTTTAAAAGACGAGAGTATATATCATATGAGCGCTCACCTTTCGCTGTTTGCTCAACAACCATAGGGACTAATGCGTTTAGAGGGTCTATCATACCGCTGTTCATTCTTGTTTAATTCCTTATCCGCTGCGACTCATCCTTACAATAAGGAAAGCACATTTATACTAATATTAATAAAGCTATCTATTTAATCTTTTAAACTATATAGGAACTTATCAGAACAAATTCAATCCTCATCGAACAAAGTTCTGTAATAACATCAGCATTGTTGGTTTTTGTGAAACTCATATCCACAAACTAAAATGGCCCGGGTACGCTGTATAAATACAGAGTAACACGAGCCATTTAATCGCTAGCGAGGGCTTAAGTCAATGACTTATTAAGCACCTTGCTGTGGATTCATGATGTCGTCGAATGCTTTTTCAACGTCAGTCACGTTTGCTTTAGCTAGAATTGCTTCAACTGCTTGCTCTTCCATAGCAACGTTGCGCATTTGTTGCATAAGCTGATCGTTTGCTTTGTAGTATTCTACAACTTCAGTTGGATCTTCATATGCAGAAGCAACTGTTGCGATTAGCTCTTCAACTTTAGCATCATCAACTTTAAGCTCGTTCGCCTTGATAACTTCACCTAATAATAGGCCAGTTTTAACGCGAGTAATAGCTTGCTCGTGGAAAAGCTCAGCTGGAAGTTCAGGCATGTTTTTAGCGTCGCCACCGAAACGTTGTGCAGCTTGCTGACGTAGAGCATCAATTTCTTGATCTACTAGCGCTTTTGGCACTTCGATTTCGTTATTTTCTAAAAGACCTTTGATTGCTTGATCTTTAACGTTAGCTTTAACCGCTTGGTCAAGCTCACGCGTCATGTTCTTTTTAACTTCTTCTTTAAGAGCGTCAACACCGCCTTCAGCTACACCGAATTTAGTTGCGAACTCATCATTAAGCTCAGGAAGCTCTTGAGTTTCAACTTTCTTCACAGTGATTGTGAAAGAAGCCGCTTTACCTTTAAGGTTTTCAGCGTGGTACTCTTCAGGGAAAGTTACTTCAGCAACAACTTCTTCGCCCGCTTTTTTGCCAACGATGTTGTCTTCAAAACCTGGGATCATACGACCTTGACCAAGTTCTAGAGGGAAGTCTTCAGCTTTACCGCCTTCAAACTCTTCACCGTCGATAGAACCAACGAAATCGATAGTTACACGGTCATTTTCACCTGCAGCTGCGTCAACTTCAGTCCACGAAGCATGTTGCTTACGTAACGTTTCTAGCATGTTAGCTAAGTCTTCATCAGTTACAGAAACAGCTGGTTTTTCAACAGCGATTTTGTCTAAACCTTGGATTTCAACTTCTGGATAAACTTCGAAAGTTGCATCGAATTCTAAATCTTTACCAGCTTCTAACGCTTTAGGAGCGAAAGTAGGTGCACCTGCTGGGTTAATTTTCTCTGAAACAATTGCTTCAATGTAGTTGCGTTGCATTAATTCGCCAGCAACTTCTTGACGTACTGCTGCACCGTAACGTTTATTGATGATAGACGCTGGTACTTTACCAGGACGGAAACCATCGATACGCTGGGTTTTAGACAGTTGTTGTAAGCGTTTTTTTACTTCAGTCTCAACGTTCTCTGCAGGAACGGTGATGGTCAGACGGCGCTCAAGGCCTTGAGTCGTCTCAACAGAAACTTGCATGATTTACCTCAATCTTCAATTTTGGCGACTGTTCGCCTTCCTTACAAACAAGGTGATCTCTATGAGTGATAGCAAGTTTTAACGCTGAAAATTTCAACTTAAAACGGCGCATTGTAACCATGAGATACCATTGCTGCTTTGCCTCTATGGGCACTATGTTAAACAATAGACGCGGCATTATAACCTAATATTTATGATAGTCGAGTCTAGGGGGCAATTATTTGGCGTATATAGCAGCAATCAGCGTTCAAATGCGTAAAAAACGAACGCAGTAAAATAGCAAAGATGAATTAAGCTGGTTTGAAGATATGTAATATGAATTTAAGAAGCTTTTAGTGAGGAATTAAAGCTTAAAAGTGGTCGGCGATGCAAAATTTTCACCTTCGACTGAATTGAATATACCCAAACCAATCGTTTTTTTACTATAAACTTTTATAAGTGGTCGGCGATGCAGGATTTGAACCTGCGACCCCTTGGACCCAAACCAAGTGCGCTACCAAACTGCGCTAATCGCCGATACTGAGAGAAGTTTTGAAAATAAAGACCATTCAAGAAAATGGTCGGCGATGCAAAATTTGCACCTTCGACTGAATTGGATATACCCAAACCAATCGTTCTTTGACCTTTAATTTTCTAAAAGTGGTCGGCGATGCAGGATTTGAACCTGCGACCCCTTGGACCCAAACCAAGTGCGCTACCAAACTGCGCTAATCGCCGATATCTTAGAGTAAATTGGGGTGACTGATGGGGCTCGAACCCACGACAACCGGAATCACAATCCGGGGCTCTACCAACTGAGCTACAATCACCACGGCATTTACATATTTTCAAATGGCGCACCCGGAAGGATTCGAACCTTCGACCAACGCCTTAGAAGGGCGTTGCTCTATCCAGCTGAGCTACGGGCGCATCGAAAACTTCAAAAGTTTGCCTGTAAGCGCCGCTTCTTAAAGAAGAAGTGGTCGGCGATGCAGGATTTGAACCTGCGACCCCTTGGACCCAAACCAAGTGCGCTACCAAACTGCGCTAATCGCCGATGCTTACTATTGTTTGCGAGTGACCTCGTTAACAACGGGGTGCATAATAGTGATTTGGCTGGGTTAGGTCAAACATTTTTTTAAGAAAATAATTCAATCGGTCACTTTTAGTTCATAATGGTTAAATATTGCAAATATAAGCTAAAATTTGGACTCTTTTTTATAAATCGACGCTTTATATAAGATTGCATCTTGGCGCTATGATGCTTTTCTGCGAAAATACGCAACATAAAATAAATATGATTTATTTATCCACACCCCTTTATCGGATAATCATATTTAAATGTATCAGTATCAAGTTAACTAACCCCAATGAAAGGTCACCCATGACGGCAAACATCATCGATGGTAAGGCAATAGCTAAACAAGTACGCAGCAATGTAGCAGAACGCGTTGCAGAGCGTGTAGCGAACGGATTACGTGCTCCAGGACTCGCAGTCGTGTTAGTAGGTCAAGATCCAGCAAGCCAAGTGTATGTTGGTTCTAAACGTAAAGCATGTGAAGAAGTCGGCTTTGTATCTAAGTCTTATGATTTACCTGGCGACACCACTGAACAAGATTTACTTGCATTAATAGACCAACTAAACGAAGACAAAGAAGTAGACGGTATTTTAGTTCAATTACCTCTACCGCAAGGCCTTGATGCTGAAAAAATTCTTGAGCGTATTACCCCTCATAAAGACGTTGATGGTTTCCACCCGTATAATATTGGTCGCTTAGCGCAGCGTATGCCGGCACTTCGCCCTTGTACGCCGAAAGGTATCATCACCCTACTCGACTCTACCGGTGTTCGTTACAAAGGTATGCATGCTGTGGTTGTTGGCGCGTCAAACATTGTTGGTCGCCCTATGTCACTTGAGCTTTTACTTGCAGGCTGTACAACAACGGTATGTCATAAGTTTACTCAAGATTTAGAAACTCATGTTCGCCGCGCTGATTTATTAGTTGTTGCGGTTGGAAAGCCTGAGTTTATTCCGGGTGATTGGGTTAAAGAAGGTGCTATCGTAATCGATGTAGGTATTAACCGCCTTGAATCTGGTAAGCTTGTTGGTGATGTTGAATACGATATCGCTGAACAAAAAGCACATTTCATTACACCAGTACCTGGTGGTGTTGGCCCAATGACTGTGGCAAGCTTAATCGAAAACACGCTTGAAGCATGTGAAAAATATCACAGCTAAACGTTAAGTTATGTAAAAAGGGCTGCCAATTGGCAGCCCTTTTTGTTTATGCTTTTTATCTACTAGAACGAATAACTTTCAACATCTGTGGCAGTACTGAAAATACGATCATCATAGCCATAATCAAGTATTGCCAATCTTGGTACTGCTCGCTAAGTAAAATAACAGCACATACGATGCCCGCAATTGGGTTTGCAATAGTCCCGAATGAAAACTCAGCAACAGTCATACGCCCCAATAACCACACATACAGTATATAGGCAATAGCCGTGTTAGGTATTATCAACCAAAGCAATGCAGCGTATTGCAATGTTGAAATAGGTGAAAACACCACTAGATAGTGCTCTGGGTGTATAAAACTGCCATCAATAAACGCAGCCAATAACAAAATAGTGCCGCCAATGATTAACTGCCATGTCAGTACAACCCACCAATGTATATGAACCGATAAGCTTTGTACTAAAGTACTACCAATTACAATAGTCAGTAAGGCACCAAATAAAGCTGCAACGCCAAGTACATTCAGTGCAACATAGGTAGGATCAAATAACAGCCAGGCTAACATAACAAGTGCTGCCGCACAGATAGCTTGTATTCGTGCTGGTCGCTGCCCTTTTACAAACCATGCATATAAAAGTGCCACCACAGGAACTGATACCATACCAACACCTGCAATCGCTGCAGGAAGGTTCACTGCCATAATAAAAATAAAAGCAAAAAACAGCGCTATATTCACAGCACCTAAGGTCAATAAGCTGAGCCATTGTGAACGGGTCGGTAAACTTGGCTTGAGTAATAAAAGTAATAGCCCCGCTGGCAATGCACGCACTGCGCCTAATAACAATGGTGGCCAATCTGGTGTGGCATATTTGGTCACTGCGTAAGTGGTACCCCATAAAAAGGCAGGGACCATGGCAAGTAAGATATTCAAAGTCAGTCCTTGTTAAAGCAAAGTAACGCCAAGGTAAAACCTCAACTTTAGTTGAGGTCAATATTAAAAATAAATTTCTAAAAACAAAAAAGGTTGCCGATATTGGCAACCTTTTGATATGCAACTTTTCGATTGATACTTATGCTTTACGCCATGTTGTTTTACCAGCAGAATCTTCCAGTACCACACCAAGCGCATTCAATGCATCACGGGCTTCATCAGCCGCCGCCCAATCTTTACTAGCACGGGCTTCATTACGTTTTGCGATTAACGCTTCGATATGTGCTACTTCGTCATCAGCTTGGCCACCTTGTAAAAAAGCTTCTGGGTCTTGTTGTGCTACACCTAATACCTCTGCAACACTGCGCAGTACATAAGCAAGTTTACCTGCTTGCTCTGCATCGCTGTCTTTAACACGGTTTAGCTCTTTTGCTAACTCAAATAATACAGGTAGTGCTTCAGGTGTGTTAAAGTCATCATCCATCGCCTTTCTGAATTTAGCCACATATTCATTACCTGCTAAATCGCATTCAATTGGCGCTACGCCGCGCAGTGCAGTGTAAATTCGCTCAAGAGAGGAGCGCGCTTGCTCAAGGTTTTCTTGCGAATAGTTAAGCTGGCTACGGTAATGACCTGAAATTAAGAAGTAACGAACTGACTCAGCATCGTACTCTTTTAATACATCACGCACGGTAAAGAAGTTGTTTAATGACTTAGACATCTTCTCTTTATTAACCTGTACCATACCTGTGTGGATCCACGTATTCACGTATTTACCGTTATTTGCACAGCATGACTGAGCAATTTCGTTTTCATGGTGCGGGAACTGTAGATCTGAACCACCACCGTGAATATCAAAGTGCTCACCTAGGTGTTTAGAGCTCATCGCCGAACATTCGATGTGCCAACCAGGACGCCCTTCCCCCCATGGTGATGACCATGATGGTTCACCGGGCTTGGCTTTTTTCCAAAGTACGAAATCAAGTGGATCTTGCTTATCTTGTGCAACTTCAACGCGTGAACCAGCCTGAAGCATGGTTAGGTCTTGTTGTGACAAGGCACCATATTGTTCAAATGTAGATACATCAAACAATACGTCGCCATCTGCTGCAACATAGGCATGGCCTTTAGCAATTAAACGCTCAACCATCGCGATGATTTCATCCATATGGTTTGTCACCGTTGGCTCAACATCAGGACGCAGCATATTTAAGCTATCAAAGTCTTCATGCATCGCCTTGGTCATACGAGTCGTTAAATCATTAATTGACTCGCCATTTTCATTAGCACGCTTGATAATTTTATCGTCAACATCTGTAATGTTACGAACGTATTTTAAGTCATAACCAATATGACGAAGATAACGAACAATCACGTCAAAACCGACGAATGTACGAGCATGACCGATGTGACAGTAATCATAAATGGTGATACCACACACGTACATGTCGATTTTGCCATCAACAAGGGGTTTAAACTGCTCTTTTTGTCGCGTAAGTGTGTTGTAAATTTGTACCATTTATAAAATGTCCTTGACGGTGTTTTGAGATTCTTTATGGTAACACTTGCAAAGCCGCTGCTCTAGCGCTTTATCAATTGAATAAGCACTTTGTTAATCTGTCTCAACAAGCTCTTTGTTAATCCAAGTCAACTACTATAAAATAGACCTATTATTAAACCAGATATAGGAAACCTCATGGTTGTACTACACACAAACTTTGGTGACATCACTATCAAGATGCACGAAAGCGATGCACCAAACACAGTTAAAAACTTTTTAGAGTATGCAAACTCTGGCTTTTACAACGGTACTATTTTTCACCGTGTAATTGATGGTTTTATGGTACAAGGCGGTGGTTTTGAGCCTGGTATGGTTCAAAAAGAAGTAAACAACCCTATCGAAAACGAAGCGAACAATGGCCTTGCAAATAAAGTAGGCACATTAGCAATGGCACGTACGCCAGATCCACACTCAGCGACTGCGCAGTTCTTCATTAACGTTAACGACAATGACTTCTTAAACTTCAGCAGTGAAACATCACAAGGCTGGGGCTACTGCGTGTTCGCAGAAGTTGTTGAGGGTATGGATGTGGTTAACAAAATCAAAGGTGTTGCAACTGGCAGTGCTGGTTTCCACCAAGACGTACCTCTTGAAGATGTCATCATCGAAAAAGTAACGGTTAGCTAATTTAATCGTTTAGTCTTTTTAAGCGGGCCTTTGCCCGCTTTTTTGCGAGTAACCATGAAACAAAGTTATTTTATTGCCGATCTCCATTTAACAGAAAACCGCCCTGATATCACAGCAGCATTTTTTGATTTTCTTGATAACAAGATTATTAATGATGACGTTGATGCATTGTACATTTTGGGCGACTTTTTTGAAGTATGGGTCGGTGATGACTATCAAACAGACCTTTCAATCAATGTTGCCGCACGTTTAAGCCAAGTAAGTGAAAGTGGAACTGAGGTGTATTTTATTCATGGTAATCGCGATTTCATTATGCGAGAAGACTATGCAAAAAGCGCGAGTATGACTTTATTACCTGAACAAGTTGTTATTGATTTATATGGTACTCCAACAGTTATCTTGCACGGTGATGAAATGTGCACCCAAGATGTTGAATATCAAAAATTCCGTAAAAAAAGTCGTGGTTGGTGGTGGCCTAAATTAATGCTTGCTATGCCGCTTTGGTATCGTAAGAAAATTGCCCGCAACGCCCGCGAAAAATCAAAACAAAGCCAAGCTGGCAAAGCGTTAGAAATTCTAGATGTGACTGAAGATGCGGTATTAGCAATGTTTGAAAAGCATCAGGTTGTTAATATGATCCACGGTCATACACACAGGCCCAACGTACATCACTACAGCATAAATAATAACACACTGACCCGCACCGTACTCGGTGATTGGTATGAACAAGGATCATACCTAAGGGTTACACCTGCGAATCAGGAACTAATCAGCGCGCCACTTTAAATAGTAGAAACTTTGACTATGCTTGAATAGAGTTTTTACTAAAAAGTGTGTGTCATGATTGTTCAGTTAACCTGTTTGTTCTGTTGTTTAATGCTAAGTTTTTCTCTTAACAGCCAAACTTGGCGATTAGTCACAGAACCATTCCCACCTTTCCTTATCGACAATAATGAAAAGCCTGGCTGGGTTCATGAACTCGTTGTTAGCGCACTAAAAAGCCAAAATAAAAATGTAGAGATTGAATATACTCATTGGGCTCGCGCATTAAAGCTTGCGCAGCGGCATAAACGTGTTGCGGTTATTGGTGCTTTTTATACCCTAAAAAGAGCGAAAATCTTTACCTACTCCCTACCTATTGCTACAGCTGATATTGTGCTTTTAAAACGTGCCGATAGTGAGATTACCTATTCAGGCTCCTTATACTCCCTGACTCCTTACACAATCAGCAAAGGAGAAGACTATGTTATAAGTGAAGAGTTTGAACACCATCCTCAACTTGCGGTTACGACAACACATAGTCTAATAGAAAGCTTAACCCTTTTAATACATGGCCGTGTAGACCTTGTTGCCGGTACAAAAGAAGTTGCATTATACTGGTTAGAAAATAACGAAACCTTGCAAAACCTCAAACACTCGGAAATAAAGGTCATCACCCCTTTCCTATCAACTCAAAAGCTACACGTTATTACAGCCAAAAATCACCCTCAATCTGCCTATTTTCAACAAGATTTATATACAGGATTAAAAACTATTGTGGCAAATGGAGATGCAGAAAAAATATTAAAACGTTATGATTTTGACACTAATCAAACTGATAAAATTTTAGCTTTGCTTAGCAAAAACTTTAATTAGACAAGTAAGTCGATTACTTTGCTTAGTATAGAGGCTATAACACCTCTATACTAAAATCACCTAACAGCTAGTTCTCACGGAACTATTTGTACAAGTTGTCACCCCACCCGAGGTCGAACAGGTTGTATAATTTATTTCTCGAGTACAGCCACCCCCTCTAATAAGCGTACCGCCTCCTGGGCCTGTAACAATTCCGCCAATTCCGCCACCACCTCCAGGCGAACTCATTTGCGTTGTTGCACCTTCAATACTTTCTAAATTTTCGATTAAACAATTAGAAACAAGTGTATCTGTTAAAGTAACATTGATGCCACTCATAAAAGTGCCAATTTCAATGCCATCAACGAGTGAAGCCCCTCTATCTAGAGTGAAAGTAAGATTCAGATCTCTTGCCCCATTAGTTATTGATTGACCATGATAACCCACTTTAAACACTAATTTATTACTTGAATTACCATAAGAACGCGTTGCATACACACCGACTTTATCGTGACTTAATGAAAGTGAAATCCCTGCACTATTTTTACCAATATGAATCCCCGAAACTTTCACCTGAGTATCAGTAATAAATTCATTCCAGCTACTTTTACCAAGGCGAGTGGCTATTTGAGCATGCATTTCTTTTTTAATACTTCTACTTGCATCAATGCTCGTTAAATAAAAAGATGGGTGATTGGCACAACTTTCATCAGAACTAGCAAGCGCGGAACGTGTTGAATCATCCCCCCAGTTTCCTGCATGTACAGTCACTGTTGAGTTAGTTGCAACAGTACCGGCTTCATTCACAGCCCGCCTAAATTCACTATCTATCTCATAAAAGTCATCAAGTGCAGCGGCTTCAGCACTATTAAGTGTAGTATCTATTGCTTTGACTTTTACCGCTTTACTGTACTGGGTCTGTTGCTCTGTAGTAATTATAAATTTAAACGCCACTCGCTGCAGTGCATTAGCGACAATAACCTCTTTTGAAGTTGTGTTACAAAGATAGGTCGTTACCCCAAACTCTGGCTTACCATTATTTAAATTCCTGACCTCACAGTTAGGCCTCTCATAATACAATTTTGCAATACGCAGTGCCTCACTATAGTCACATGTATCGCACGCTTTTGCTTCTGTAAGTGCTGCTGCAGCATCATTTGCAATAAACAAAGCGCTTACAGCCAACATTAATATCAACTTATATTTCATCTTATTTCCTTACCCTCAATATCAAGGGGTCATCCATTTTGTTTTAATTAAGGTTATAAAATACATACGTCAATACTTCGGACCTTTTGTGGGTACTTGAGATTTACAGCATTGTCAATATTTATTTTTAATAATGAATAAGGCTCTTGGGAATAGCTGAGGGTAGGGGTTTATAAAATAAAAAAGTAAAATGATCGCAAAGAGCTTATTAATAATCGCTCCTTGCTGTTGGATTACATCGCTTTTTAAACTGGCAAACCACTGTGAAACTTAAAATCGTCATCAGGCGTTGCAATCAGCTCAGCCTCAATTTGACCAAAAAACTCAACACGTTCGGTAATATCAAATTCACTGATTTCTTGCGCGAGTGTTAAATAGTCTTGGTAATGACGGGCTTCTGAGCGCAATAATGAAATATAAAAATCCCCTAACCGCTTATCAACATGAGGAGCGAGCTTAGCGAACCGTTCACACGAGCGGGCTTCGATGTAAGCACCGATAATGAGTTTATCGACTAGCGCATCTGGCTCGTAGGTTTTTACATGGCGCAGCATACCCTTTGCGTAGCGACATGGCGTAATACTTTTATATTCAATACCGTACTCATCCATGATCTCAAGCACTTGATAAAAGTGATGTAGCTCTTCTTTTATAAGCATGACCATTTTATCAATCAGATCTTGCCCGTAAGGCGAGTTCGATTTTGGGATCATTGATTTAGTTAGCTTGTTTTTATCTGCAAGCTCTCGCCAATCCCCTTCTCGTTTATAAATAAGAGTTTCAAAAGGTTTTAGCCATGCAAGTAATGCATCACCACTTTCTTTATCAACTGCATACTTACGAATTAAAAACATCGCTGACTGAGCAGCTTTCAATTCACAAATAAGGTGATCAATTAATACCACATCTAAGTTTTCTTGTTTGATTGCCGCAGCAATCCACTCATCAGGCGTTTCACACTTTAAAAAAGAATGGATAGGAGCGAGTAAAGCAGAGTAAGGCACTAAATAATTTCTCATCAATAAACGTGAGTAGATTTTACCATATAAATACATTGTCATTCTATGACCCATATCAGTACAGGACTAATTTCTATATGCACTAAAGACTTATATATAACCCATCATTTCCAGTATTTCAGGTTCTTGACAATATGTGATAAGTGGACCATAACTTAATCAAAGCTGTACAAAAATAAAACAGCTCATATTCCTATTTACAGGGGCAACAATTATGATTTTGAACCACTTATGGGGCTTATACGCCCACCCACTCGAAGAATGGCAAACAATAGATAATCGACATGAAAGCTTGCGTTACAGCTTATCGCACATCTTACTCATTGCATGTATTCCATCCATCATGGGCTATTATTCATCAGTCCATCTGGGGTGGAGCATTGGCTCCGGTGAAGCAGTGTTTTTAACGCATGATAGCGCGCTATTGATTGCAATAGCCATGTACTTCGCGCTTATTGCAGGTGTGTTTGCACTAGCTTACTTAGCACACTGGATGGCCGTGACCTTCGGTGCAAAACCCACCTTTACTCAAACCCTAGAACTTGCTGCTTACACAGCAACACCGGTATTTATGTCTTCATTTGCGGCGTTTCTACCAGAGCTTTGGTTTGTGGTGTGTGTAGGACTTGTAGCTCTCGCCTACTCTGTTTACCTGCTCTATACTGGGGTACCAATTTTAATGCACATTCCTGAAGAGCGAGGCTTTATTTATGCCAGTTCAGTGGTCACTTGCGGATTAATTCTACTCGTCATAATCCTTGCTGCAACAGCAATTCTGTGGACAAATGGTATAGTCCACCCAATGTTTACCTAAATTATTTCCTTTCTTTCCACAAGCAAAAAAGGAGCTATCTAGCTCCTTTTTCATGTATTAGTCTAAAAACTAATTAGTCTGCACTGTTTTCTTCTTGGTTATGTAATTCTAAACCTGAAGACATTGCGTTTTCACGCGTTGATTTTGCAGAATCATTACGTAGACGATCGATATGGTTAAGATATTCTTGATCGATATCACCCGTTATATATTGTCCATCGAATACCGATGTTTCAAAGCGAGTAATTTCAGGGTTTTCTTGGCTAACCGCTGAGATTAAATCATCAAGAGACTGGAAAATGAGCCCATCAGCACCAATGCTTGCATTAATGTCTTCCACTTCACGACCATGAGCAATTAACTCAGCAGCCGAAGGCATGTCAATTCCATACACGTTCGGGAAACGAATTTCTGGTGCAGCTGATGCAAAATAAACGTTCTTTGCACCTGACTCACGAGCCATCTCAACGATTTGCGCTGACGTGGTACCACGAACAATTGAGTCATCGACCAGCAATACATTCTTACCCTTGAACTCACGGTCAATGGCATTCAGTTTTTGACGAACTGACTTCTTACGCATTTCTTGACCTGGCATGATGAAGGTGCGGCCAATGTAACGGTTTTTAACGAAACCTTGACGGTATGGCAGGTTAAGCGCTGATGCAATTTCAAGCGCCACATCACATGATGTTTCAGGGATTGGAATAACCACGTCGATGTCTTTATCAGCCCATTCACGTGCTATTTTTTCACCTAACTTAGTCCCCATGTTTACACGCGTTGCATAAACAGACATACGATCAATGGTTGAATCTGGGCGCGCAAAATAAACAAACTCAAAAATACACGGCGCATATGTGGCCTTTTCAGCACACGCTTGTGAGAAAAGCTGACCTTCTTCAGTCACGTAAATAGCTTCGCCTGGCGCTACATCGCGTACAAACTCAAAGCCATCTGTTTTTAATGCAACGCTTTCTGATGCAAACATGTACTCAGTACCGTTTGCTGTTTCACGCTTACCAAATACAAGTGGACGAATACCGTTCGGGTCACGAAAGGCAACAATACCGTGACCGATAATCATTGCTATTGTTGCGTAACCACCCGTTACTTTGTTATTTACTTCCGTTACTGCTGTGAAGATATCTTCAGCATCGAGTTTTAGCTTATTAGACTTACTTAACTCATGCGCCATGATATTAAGTAATATTTCAGAGTCAGATGTTGTATTAACATGACGGCGAGCTTCTGAAAATAATTGCTCTTTTAATGCTTCAGCGTTTGTTAAATTACCATTGTGTGCAAGTGCAATACCAAACGGTGAGTTAACATAGAAAGGTTGCGCTTCTGACGAGCTAGAAGATCCAGCTGTCGGATAGCGAACATGACCAATACCAATCGTACCTTGAAGGCGTTTCATGTGACGGGTATGAAACACATCTTTCACAAGGCCGTTGGCTTTACGTAAGCTAAACGTATTATTTTCAATGGTAATGATGCCAGCTGCATCTTGACCGCGGTGTTGCAAAACAGTTAAGCCATCATACAGCGCCTGATTAACAGGAGAAGTTCCGACTATGCCAACGATACCACACATTAAATTTATCCTCGCCGATTAACGGTTTACCGAATTTAAAAAGCTTGAGTTGTTTTCGAGGTACGAAAAGAACCACTCAACAACAAAGCCAAATTCTGGAATCAAAATAGAGTTACCCCACCAGTGCGTATTAGGTGCACCGGTAAAAGCATCAAGAAAGAAGAGTAACGCGCTTACGACCAACACGCCACGAAGAGCACCAAACACTATGCCGAATACACGGTCGGTGCCAGATAAACCAGTACGTTGTACAAGCTCACCTAAAATATAGTTTAGTAATCCACCCAACAGGAGTGTCGCAAAGAATAATATGGCTATTGCGGCTGCATTTCTTAAAAGGGGTTCTGAAATACTTGTTAGGAAGGAAGCTAAATATTGGTAAAACAAACTAGAGATGATAAATGCGCCAGCCCATACAGCTAATGACATTGCTTCTTTTACGAAGCCACGTATTAAGCCGATGATAGTGGATAGTGCAATAATGCCAAGTATGGCGTAATCAACCCAGATCATAAGAACCAACTAGTCGTTAATTTGGGGCGCATTCTATACCCAAACCACCTGTGGATGCAAGAATTCAGCATGAGATAAAACGCATTTAGGCAAGGCATTGATTGTAGGGAATGGTGTCCCATTGTCAAAATCAATAACGCAGAATAAATGCGTTTTAGCCATGCCCTTCGGGCGCTTCACAGGGCTTCCACTACTGTGTTGTGGCAACTTGAAAGGTACCTACTGCTGATTACCTCGACCTAAGTTCAAAGCCCTGTGATAGCGATGAAACATGGATCTACCGGTGGTTTGGGTATCCTTTGCCAGATCATTTTGTAATTTCAAACTGAGTAACTTTGCCGTTTAACTTGGTTAACTGCTTTAACTCAGGGAGCTTACTCTCTAACTCTTTCTTGCTAAGTGAAGGACCTACAAAGACTTTTGTCAATGTTCCGTTCGGGGTTTTGATTGGACGCGTAAAGGTTTTAAAGCCGTTCGCTTTAAGCTTTTCAAGTAACGACTTTACATTAGGCGCATGAGAGAAACTACCCAATTGGATTACATAAGCCATTTGCGTGAGGTTTTCTTCTGGCTTACGAGCAGGCTCCGATGTTTTTACTACTGGCTTGGCTGCTTTAACAACTGCAACAGGATCTTGAGTTGATGCTTCAACCATTTTAGGCGCATCATCAAATTGCTCAGTGTGCTCTGCTGTAAGCTCAGCGTCATTCGCTTGTGCATTTTCGACAGGTATTTCAGCAGGCTGCTCTGCAGAGGCAACTTTACTATCAATTTCATCTTGTAAGTCAATCGTTGTGAACTCAGGGCGTTCAGGAATTGCTTTAAAACCTTCTGTATAGTGAACTTTCTCTCCATCCAAAATATTTGGAATAAAGACAATAGCCGCCACAACCACAATGGTGGTCCCTACTAAGCGATTAATAAACCCTGCGTTCACCGAATTCCTCTCTATTTTTTAAAATAGCTGATTGCTGCAGCCACGGTTATAAATGAGCCAAACACAATTACTAAGGTGTTATTGTCTACATTTGGTAATAGTGTGTCTAGCGCAGTTTCAACACTGTCATATTGCGTACTAGGCGCTGTTGATGTCGTTTCAGCCAATGCCTTTGCAAGGTTTTCAACCTTATCGCCGCGAAAACAATCTAAACTGGCTAACGACCACTCATGAACAACATCCGCCACGGCTGACATTGCTGCCACTTTATCTTTATCTGCAAGCATAGCGACTAATGCATGAATTTTAAACCCTTGATCTTTATACACGCTTAATTTACGCGCCAAATAACGGGCCGATTCAGGGTTATGTGCCACATCGGTAAAAATAAGTGGCTGTTCACTTAGCTGCTGAAAACGTCCTTCAACTGTTAAATTAGCTAAACAATCACGTACTTGTTGCTCACCAGGTAGTAAGTCAAGTTTAGCCAATAAGGTCAACGCAGTGGCTGCATTTTGACAAGGGATCGCAGGTTTTGCTAAGCGCAAGTCTTTACCTTTGTACTGCCAATTAAAACCTTCACTGTCTTCAGTGAATTTAAAATCACGGCCAGATAACACCATATCAGCATCAATTTCATTACCGTAATCAGTTACTGTATGTGGAATATCTAAATCACCAACAATTGCGGGTATGTGAGGTCGGAAGATACCTGCTTTATCGTAGCCAACAAGCTCGCGTGTATCACCTAGGTATTCTTTATGGTCTAGATCGATAGTTGTGATCACACACGCATGTGGTGTGACAATATTAGTCGCATCATAGCGACCACCTAAACCCACTTCTAACAATACATAATCAACAGCGTGACGTTTAAAAATTGCCAGTGCACCTAACGTGCCGTACTCAAAATACGTCAGTGGCGTCTCACCACGGCCCTTTTCCAGCATATCGAAAGTATCAACATGGAATTGGTCATCAAGCTCTTGGCCATTAATACGTACGCGTTCGTTATAACGAATTAGGTGTGGAGAAGCATATGTACCCACACTAAAACCTTGTGCTAGTAATAAGCTTTCTAGGCAACGCGCTGTGGTGCCTTTACCATTGGTACCTGCGATTAATATTATTTTGCTCGGTGTATCGAGTAAGCCAATTTGGTTTGCAACGCGAGCAACGCGCTCTAAGCCCATTTCAATATTGGCGGGGTGAACACTTTCTAAATAACAAAGCCAATCATCAAGGCTTGATGATTGGCTAGGAAGGATTTCTGTCATAGCGATTAATCAGTTAAGCTGAAATTTACGCTACTCTATGCTCTTGTTCAGTAGAAGGCAAGTTCATAAATTTCGCTAAGATACGCGCAAGGGTGTCACGCATTTCACGACGGTCAACAATCATGTCGATTGCCCCGTGCTCTAGCAAGAATTCACTGCGTTGGAAACCTTCAGGCAGTGTTTCACGCACTGTTTGCTCGATTACACGAGGGCCGGCAAAGCCAATAAGTGCTTTTGGTTCAGCAACGTTTATATCGCCAAGCATTGCCAGTGACGCAGATACACCACCCATTGTTGGGTCGGTTAATACTGAGATAAACGGTAAGCCTTTTTCGCTCATTTTAGCCAGTGCAGCACTTGTTTTTGCCATTTGCATTAATGACATAAGCGCTTCTTGCATACGTGCACCGCCTGATGCTGAAAAACAAATAAGTGGCATGTTATGCTCTAAACATTGATCTACAGCTTCAACAAAACGAGCGCCGACTACTGACGCCATAGAACCACCCATAAATGAGAACTCAAACGACACCGCAGCAACAGGAATACCTTTTAAGCGTCCTTTAATTGCAACAAGTGCATCTTTCTCGCCACTTACTTTTTGTGCTTGTGTAATGCGGTCAGAGTACTTTTTAGAATCTTTAAACTTTAAAACGTCCTTTGGTTCGTGTTCTGCACCAATTTCTTGACGATCTGCATCATCTAAAAAATTTTCGAGTCGCTTACGAGCACTCAAACGCATATGGTGATCACATTTTGGACATACATTAAGTGACTTTTCTAATTCTGCTTTATATAAAATTGAATCACAGTCTGTACACTTTGCCCAAACCCCTTCTGGGATTTCTTTTCGGCCTGACGATTTAGTCGTTTTAGGTAAGATTTTTTCTAACCAACTCATTTGCAACTCTCTTAATACTGTTCTGTGTCGCAGTCTGTTTAATTGTGAATACTTATTTGTATTTCTGACAACCAATAAACAGACAGATTTTTTCAATTAAAACATGAATTACCCGCAGACGATATAAAAAACTGGTCTTAGTAGTGTACTACCAAGTGTTAACTGTCTGAATCAGGTAAAAACAAAGGCCCTAATGGTGTTTTAGGGAGCTCAAACTGCTCAGGGTAATCCACATCCACTAAATAAAGACCCGCAGCTTTAGCTGTCGCACTGGCTTTGGCTCTCTCTTTTAAATCAAGTAACTCTTTTAACCAAACAGGTTCATGCTTATGTAAACCAATGTCCATCAAGCAACCAGTAATATTACGTACCATGTGATGTAAAAACGCATTGGCTTTAATATCAATGATCACATAATCACCTTGGCGTTTTACCGACAAATGGTGAATAGTACGATTTGCTGTATTTGCTTGGCAATGGAGTGCTCTGAACGACGTAAAGTCGTGCTCACCTATTAAATACTGACAGGCTTGTTGCATTTTAGTTTCGTCTAATGGGTGATGAAAATGAGTAACGCCTTCACTCATAATCGCACCGCGATAGGTATAATTGTATATCACATAACGATAACGGCGTGCTGTCGCACTAAAACGTGCGTGAAAATCTTCAGAAACAGGCTTAGCAAAACGAATAGAAATATCTTTTGGTAGTAAGGTATTCATCCCCATCGTAAACGCGACCATTTCGCGTTCAGCATGAGTATCAAAGTGCACGACTTGGCCTGTACCATGAACACCTGCGTCTGTACGACCCGCACAAACAATCTCAACAGGATGATTACAAATACGCGACAACGCTGTTTCTACTTCTTGCTGTACGCTATTGACGTGTGATTGACGTTGCCAACCACTGTAACGGGCGCCGTTGTATTCTACTCCAAGTGCTACTCGCATAATGATCTATTTACCTAGTGTGCTAAATGACGGGGCATTCTATGCGATCTGCCCGTTCAATAAAAGCCACGAGCGCAGATCACATATTATAAATACTACAGACTAATCCTCTTCGATGTTGTCTTGGCCCTTGGTGCCCTCTTTTGCGCGCAATTTATGGTGAATAGCCGATTTAATCAGCATGTAACCACTGATAGGTGCTGTAATGAGCAAAAAGATAGAAATAAGAATTTCTTTTACACTTACACCATCGTGTGTGAAAGTAAAATAAACCATCGCCGCTATTAACAGTGAGGCCATCCCCAGTGTCGTCGCTTTGGTAGGCCCATGCAGGCGCATAAAAAAATCAGGCATCTTAACCAAACCGATCGAGCCTATCAGAATAAAGCAACCACCAATTAACAATAAGATTGAAACAACCCATTCACTCATCATTTGTTACCTTATTCAATAATATCGCCGCGTAGCAAGTATTTACATACAGCTACCGTACTCACAAAGCCAAGCATCGCAATTAATAAAGCCGCTTCAAAATACAAGTCTGTGTCCATGCTCATACCGTAAAGAATGATCAATGCAATGGTATTTATAAACATGGTATCAAGCGCTAAAATGCGATCTGGAACTGAAGGCCCAATAATAAGGCGCCATAAATTCAATAAAAGAGAAATGGCAATCATTCCATACACAATGAGGAATACCGTATCTAGCATCGGAAAATCTCCTTAAGCGGGGCTTCGTAACGCTGTTTAATCGTATTAATAAGTTCAGCTTCATCAGCTAAATCCAACACATGAATTAGCAAATAACGTTGGTCTATTTCTTCACCTTCTGCAAGCGACTCAGGAATTGGATACACCTCAGCACTGACCGTGCCAGGTGTTAATGATACTGTACTTGCTAATATCGTAATTGGCATATCATGACTTAAATCAAGTGGCACTTTAACAAAGCCTGGGCGTAGCTTTTTAGTTGGCCCAAGGATCAGTAAGGCAACCTGCAAGTTAGCCGTTACAATATCGTACAAGACTAACAATAAATGCCTAAATGCGAGGCCAGGTCGAACAATTAACGGCTGTGGATCACGAAATGGAAAGGTGATCCATGGAATTGTAATTGCAAAGAGTGCAGCAAGCAGTAGATGCCCAGGCGACACACTATTGTTGAGTAATAACCACACTACGAAGAGTAAAACACTGCGAAACGGAGTGGGTAGCCAACGAAAACGAGCTTCTAAACGCATTTAGCGGCCTCCCTGTAGTACATTATTAATACTGCTGTTGATATCGAACAATTGCTCAGATGTCGCAAGCATAAAATCTGAAATTGGACCGGCAAAAATGACCATCAAAGGAGAGCAAACTAACAATAGTAACATCGCCGTGACTTTTAATGGGTGTGCCTTTATACCTTCGACAGCTTCACTTTCTTTGAACTTTCGGTCCCAAAAAAGGCTTGTGCCAGCACGAGAAATAGCAACCAATAAGGCTAAACTTGAAAGTAAGTAAATTGGCCAAAACACCATGCCCTTCTCACTATCTAAGGTACTTTTTAGAATCCAAATTTTACCTACAAAACCAGATAGTGGCGGCATGCCTACCACCGTCAATGCAGCAATTACAAAGCTAATTCCTAATAAAAAAGGTTGTGCAACAGCACGCCCTGCAACAAGACGATCGGCCACTTTTCCACGCTGATGCGCAATCAAATCAGCAAGTAAAAAGAGCACAGCACAAACAATCGTTGAATGAACTAAGTAGTAAAGTAACGCCGCAGTCGCCGCTACATTCTGAATAGCGACTAAGGCAACCAAAGTACCCACGGATACGATCACTAAGTTTGCAATTAGCTTTCTAAAATCTTGGCTTGCAAGAACGCCTATCGAGCCCAGAATGATGGTCGCCAGTGCAAGTCCCCATAACCAAGGTTGTGCCATGTGTGCAAGCTCCCCCGCGTTATCACCAAAGATAACGGTGTACACACGAAGCATGGCATACACACCCACCTTAGTCATGATCGCAAATAAAGCTGCAACAACTGGGGTGGCACTTGCGTAGGTATTAGGTAACCACAAATGTAGTGGTAACAGCGCACCTTTAAGGGCGAAAACGACTATTAGTAGTAAACCACCGATTTTAGCTAAATAAACATCGTCACCTGTTAACTGAGGTACTTTCTGGGCTAAATCAGCAATATTTAAAGTACCCACTACGCCATATAAAACACCAAGTGCAATAAGAAATACACTCGAGCCAATCAGATTTAGAATCACATACTGTAGAGCTGCACGGGTGCTGTGCTTGTCTCCGCCATGCATCAATAATGAATAAGATGCGATTAGCAATACTTCGAAAAATACGAATAGGTTAAATACATCTCCAGTTAAAAATGCACCGTTTACGCCTAAAATTAAGAAGTGAACAAGAGGGTGAAAGAAGCTTCCTTTTTTATCATCACCTGCGCAGCTATATAGCACAACAACCGCACCTAGTAAGCTAGTTAACACTACTAGTAAAGTCGCGAGCCTATCAGCAACCAATACAATACCAAAAGGAGCCGACCAGTCGCCGATGGCATATACCATGGGTGCCGTACTATTTACATGAAGTAGTAAAAATGCACTAACAGCAAGGGTTATAATTGACATTAATACCGACATCACACGGCGAATATGAAGATTCTTACCGCATGGAGGCATAAGTAAAATAATGCCTGTCAGCATGGGAATTAAGATAGGTAAAGAAGCTAAATGCTGAATCATTTTCGCTCCTTTGAAGACTTAACTAAATGTCCATCAACATGATCATTACCCAAATCGGCACGACCACGAATTGACAAAATAACGACAAAAGCGGTCATTGCAAAACCGATTACAATAGCCGTTAACACTAAAGCTTGAGGGAGTGGATCTGCATACTCACTGGCACTGCCCAAAACCGCCGCTTTATTAATTGTTAATCGTCCTGATGAAAACAAGAATAGGTTTACCGCATAAGACAGCATGGTTAAACCTAACACGACCGGAAAGGTTCGCGCTCTTAAAATTAAATAAATGCCGCATGCAACCAGCACGCCCACGCATGATGCGTACAATACTTCCATTAAATATTTACCTCTTGCTTGGGTGTATTAGCCGTTAGTTTTCCTAAACTAGCTAAAATCATCAGCGTTGCACCTACAACAGTTAAATACACACCTAAATCAAATACGATAGCGCTGGCAAGCTCTGTTTTGCCAACTAACGGTATATCAAAATAATCAAACCACGTTGTTAAGAATGGACGACCAAATGCCCAGCTTCCAACACCTGTGAATAAAGCGATAGCAATGCCCGATGCGATAATCTTACGGTAATTCACATCAAACCGCTCTGCTATCCAATTAGAGCCATTCGCCATGTACTGTAATATAAATGCAATGGCTGTGACTAAGCCTGCAATAAATCCACCGCCTGGTAAATTGTGGCCTCGTAAAAAGATATATGCAGAAACTAACAGTGCCAAAGGTAATAAGCTTTGTGAAATACTTGCAAGAAGAATTGGATAACGCTCTCTCGCCCACGGACGCCCTTCACTATCACTTGCAGGCATAAATAAAGGTAAATTGATAAGCAATTTATAAATACCTAACGCGGCTATACCTAAAACGGTGATTTCACCTAAGGTGTCAAAACCCCTAAAGTCGACTAGAATAACGTTCACCACGTTTGTACCACCACCGCCAGTTTTAGCATTGGCAACAAAGAAGTCAGAAATTGACTCAAGTGGTCTTGTTAATAGCGCATAACAAATACTCGCAACTACCACACCTATAGCCGACGAAATCCCCAGATCACGTAAAATACGTAATGAGCTTGACTCTTTTGGGGTACGTTGTGGTAAGAAGAATAGTGCTAGCATCAGTAGCATTACAGTGACAACTTCAACCGTTAACTGAGTCAGTGCTAAATCTGGCGCAGAGAATCGGGTGAAAGCAACAGACACCATCAGGCCTACGATTGAAATCATGATTAAAGATATCATCCGTGAACGATGCCAAAATACGGTTGCTAATGCACCAATAATCAACAAGCCTGCGCCAATGGCATTATGAAAATCAATGGGCGTTAGCTCACTGGCACCAGCAAGTTGACGCATTTCAAACAAAGGCCATCCAGCGCACAGTAAAACAACCGTAATCATGACAAAAGCGTAGCGTTGCAACGAGCCATTTTCGATATGGTTTATCTTCTCTTGTGACCACTTGATCACACGATATAACCCACCCTCAAAACCTTTTTTCGCACTGATTGTTGGCAGTGATGCTTGGAACTGGAACAAATACTTACGCTGTACATAAATCAGTATCCCGCAGCACGTTGCAATAAAGCTCATTAACAGAGGTAGGTTAAATCCATGCCAAACAGATAATTTATAATCTGGTGCAGCATCACCCAGTACAGCGTAGGATGCTGAGGCCAAAATATCACTGACGGAAAAGTGAGGGAACATACCGACCAATAAACACAATACCACTAAAATTTCGATAGGTACGCGCATGTAGCGCGGCGGTTCGTGGGGCTCTTTTGGTAAATCAATCGGATCACCATTGAAGAAAACATCATGTATAAAGCGTGCTGAGTACGCTACAGACAAGGCACCCGCTAAAGTTGCTAATACAGGAATAAGCCAAGACATAGAGCCTAGTACTTGCTGATGTAAGGTTTCAGCAAAAAACATTTCTTTTGATAAGAAACCATTTAATAGAGGCACTCCTGCCATAGAAGCTGCGGCCACCATAGCAAGTGTTGCTGTATATGGCATAAAACGCCACATCCCATTTAACTTACGCATATCACGGGTGCCAGTTTCATGGTCAATAATACCCGTAGCCATAAACAGTGACGCTTTAAATATCGCGTGATTAATAATGTGGAAAATAGCTGCCACAGTTGCAAGTTCGGTATCTAAACCTAATAGCAAAGTAATTAGACCCAAGTGACTGATGGTAGAGTAAGCAAGCAGTCCTTTTAAGTCATGTTTAAATAACGCAATGTAAGCACCAACAAGCAAAGTCGATAAACCTGTCATCGCAACTAAAATAAACCACGTATCCGTACCTGATAGTGCAGGATAGAATCGCGCAAGCAAAAATATACCGGCTTTAACCATGGTTGCTGAGTGTAAGTATGCACTAACGGGTGTCGGTGCAGCCATAGCATGAGGTAGCCAGAAATGAAAAGGAAACTGCGCAGACTTAGTAAATGCACCTAATAATATAAGTACCAGACCAACTTCATATAAGTCGTGTGATTGAATTAATGCCTTACTAGCAAGAATAACATCAAGGTTATAGCTACCAACGATATCACCAATTAAAAGTAAACCCGCTAATAACGCAAGACCGCCCGCTCCCGTAATTGCTAGCGCCATTCTTGCACCTTTACGCGCTTCTGACTTATGCCACCAATAACTAA
Source organism: Pseudoalteromonas sp. 68 DY56-GL68 (assembly GCF_041414825.1). Taxonomy (NCBI): domain Bacteria; kingdom Pseudomonadati; phylum Pseudomonadota; class Gammaproteobacteria; order Alteromonadales; family Pseudoalteromonadaceae; genus Pseudoalteromonas; species Pseudoalteromonas sp. 68 DY56-GL68. Next base: position 307,999 of record NZ_JAOCZL010000020.1, on the reverse strand, counting down.
TTAATAAGAACGAGCTAATACTTGTTAATTCCCAAAATAGCCATAGTTGAATGACATTGTTAGACATCACAATGCCAACCATGGCCGTCATAAATAGCATAAGGTAACAATATAACTTGGGCAGCGAATCGTTATTACTTAAGTAATAGCGTGCATAGAAAATGACTAAGGTACCAATACCCAAAATCATATAAAGGAATAATAAACTTAACCCGTCAAGTCGAAATGAGACTTGCATATTCAACAGTGGGATCCACTCTGCTGTATAGCGGATAGTTTCACCAGAAAAAACGGCTGGTGTATAGGAAAATACGATTCCAAGAGCAATCAAAGGCGCTAACATGGTCAAAGCAGTACTTTGATTACGTGTTAGTTTTGAAGTGCAGGATGAAATAACACTGCCAATCAAGGATAACAGGGGTATCCAGAGCAAAGTCATAATAAGGAGCCTTTTAGTGTCATAAGAATATCAATACCGCTGCTAGTTATAATTAGTTGCGTACTGTTCATTTGGATGGTTAAAGGTTGGCTTCAAAAAAAGCTTACAATGCGTATAGTTATACTGATTGGGTGCTATTTTGTCTATAGGAGACACACCTATTCGGCCAACTTTTAACCACTTTACGTATTAAAATAGCAATAAATAAGCGATTAGTCAGAAAATTCTTTAGAGCTTAAAGCTGTTGTTATTACAGGCTTTACACCAATAAAGGCAAAATAATCAGCGTACCTTACTGGCTTTGTTAAGGGGGAGTTAATTTGTTTTAACCAAAGTTGGCGATATTGTTCAGATAATCCCACCTTTTGGTATTGCATTATTGACCAATTTAAACTGGGTTTATAAGCCATTTGGTTTTTGCAAGCCACGCTTTTCTGCCATCCATTTGGCGGCAAACTGTTTCTTGCAATAAATAAATTAGGTGCCACTAGCCCTTCTTGCTGGCACAGCCATTGCTGTTTTTTTTCTGGCAATGGGTATTCATCCTCAAAACCATTAAAGTGCATTAGCTCATGCAAAAATACTGCGTATGATTGGGATGAATTAATATGCATAATACCACCTTGTACGTTTGCACTCCCCTCTTTCGACATCATGACAATAAAGTCAAAACCAGCTGGCCATGTGTGATTTTCTGCTTTTCTCCAGTCACATTGCAATGCGTTATTATTTTCCTCGCAGCGATATTGATTGCCTACATAAACAACATCGCTAAAACAAAAGCTATTAATAGCAGGCTCTGGACTAGACTGATATTGGCCTTTAAAAGATTGTAAAGCAGCAATACCATCTTTATGGTCCGCCATCATTAACACATTAAAATGACATATTGGATTGGTTGTAACAGCGTCTAACGACAAGGAAAAATTATGTAAATTGGCATACTCGGTTGTTATTTTGGTGGTGGGCATGCTTTGTTGTAAAAACCATGTTTGCTTAGCATCGCCATCAGGTAATCGATTTGTCTTCCATAATGACTCTAGAGCACTCCACTGCTCGTTTATGACTAATTGCTTTGCGAGGTTTTGCTGCTGTTTCAAGTCAAAAGAGTCAAACTGTGTTTGCCACCACAATTGCGCCGCAGAAAAATTACCTTGCTGTAAAAAACGTAAAGCTAGCTGATATTTGGCATCTGTGTTATCAAACTCAGCCAAATGACGAAGTTGCGAAGTGCTAAGTCTAGCTAATTGTGTATTAACAACATGAGGCGCTAAATAATAAATAGCTGCTGTTTGGGAAGGTGCTTTGCTAATATAATAAAGATAAGACGGTGAAAAGTAGGATACTGAGCTTGAAAGTCCGCACAAACTCAGTAATAACCCTACTAACAAGTATTGATTAGCTCGCGTCTTCACCAGCCATTAACTCAAGCTCTAAGCGTGCGTACTTATACTCAACAAACTCATGCACATTAGTAGAAAGGGCTAATCGAAAGTAATCGGCAGCGAGGTATTTATCACCCGCAGCTTGATGTAATTTAGCTAAATAAAAATAGGCTTCACATAAACGATGAGCATACTCTTGCTCTGACGTTACGCCTTCGATAATACCCGATAAAAATTCAAATTCGCTAATATCGCCCAAATAAAGTGCTAAAAGTTGATAACCCCATTGCGACTCATCAACCCCTTGTGCATTCGCTTTAAGATCAATCAACGCTTGCTCTTTATTTGCTTCAGCTTGGGCGAGATACAACCAAAGCACACGATAAGGATCACTCGGCGCTCGATTTAGAAACTGTTGTAAATCATCTGCAGCCAGTAATGGACGCTCACCATAATAAAGCGCAATACCACGGTTTAAATAGGCATATTCGTGCTGCTCATTTAACTCGAGAGCTGAATCAAAAAACTCATACGCTTGCTCGTATTGCTGCATCAGTGTGTGGTGAATACCCAAAAAATTATAGACTTCAGCAAGATCAGGTTTAAGCTTTATAGCACGATTAAAGTCTATTCGTGCCAATGTTGACATCCCTAAGCTATCAAATAACACACCGCGATCGTAATATAGTTTTGCTTGTTGCTCAGGGCTTAAATCTGTTCGGCTCAATAACTCAGAATAGCGAGCAATCGTAATTTCGTTGCGAAAATCAGAGGCCAACGGTGCCGTGAACGGCACATTTACGATAGGCAAAGACTCAGATTGTGACGTTGTTTGACATGCACTTAGAGAAAAAAGAGCCACGGCGGTCAATGCTAAGTGTTTAAAATTCATTAAAATCCTTAATACCTGAAGAATGCTCTGTAGACAAAGTCGAAGCTGATAGGTTTCATTAAAGCATAAAAAAAGGGGCTAAACAGCCCCTTTTTCTGATATCCAGCAAATTACTGGTTATTCAATCATTATTCAGCGTCTTTTGGCTCTTCTGCTTTTTCTTCAGCAGCTGGTTCCATCGCTTCTTTAATGCTTAGACGTACACGACCTTGGCGATCTACTTCAAGAACTTTAACTTTAACCTCTTGGCCTTCGCTTAAATGGTCAGTTACGTTGTTAACACGCTCTGTGCTGATTTGTGAAATGTGCACTAGACCGTCTTTACCCGGAAGGATATTAACGAACGCACCAAAATCAACGATACGTACAACTTTACCCGTGTAGATAGTACCTACTTCTAGCTCAGCAGTTAGTTGCTCGATACGCTTGATTGCATCGTTTGCGCTAATGCCGTCAGTTGCAGCGATCTTGATTGTACCGTCATCTTCGATTTCGATCGTTGTGCCAGTTTCTTCAGTAAGTTGACGGATAGTTGCGCCACCTTTACCGATAACTTCAGCAATTTTCTTCGCAGGGATTTGCATTGTGTAGATGCGTGGTGCGAATTGAGATAACTCTTCAGAAGGTGCTGCAATCGCCTCGTCCATAACACCTAAGATGTGTAGACGTGCTGCTTTCGCTTGTTTAAGAGCGATTTGCATGATTTCTTTAGTGATACCTTCGATCTTGATATCCATTTGTAGTGCAGTGATACCGTTTGAAGTACCCGCTACTTTAAAGTCCATGTCACCTAAGTGATCTTCATCACCTAAGATATCAGAAAGAACAACGAAATCTTCGCCTTCTTTTACTAGACCCATCGCAATACCAGCAACAGATGCTTTAATTGGTACACCGGCATTCATAAGTGCTAGTGATGTACCACATACTGATGCCATAGACGATGAACCGTTTGATTCAGTGATTTCTGATACTACACGGATTGAGTATGGGAAGTCAGTAAGTGTAGGTAGTACCGCAGCGATACCACGCTTAGCTAGGTTACCGTGACCAATTTCACGACGCTTAGGAGAGCCTACAAAACCTGTTTCACCCACGCAGAACGGAGGGAAGTTGTAGTGAAGCATGAAGTGATGCTTGTTAGTACCTGTTAAGTCGTCGATTAACTGTGAATCACGCTCAGTACCAAGCGTTGCAGTCACAAGTGCTTGTGTCTCACCACGCGTGAAGATTGCAGAACCGTGAGTACGTGGTAACACACCCGTCATTACGTCTAGTGCACGAACCATATCCGGTTCACGACCATCGATACGTTTTTCACCAGCGATGATACGGCCACGAACGATTTCTTTTTCTAAAGAACCGAATAGTTTACCAACTTCTTGCGTATCTAGCTCTTCGCCTTCAGCAAGTTCAGCTGTTAATGTAGCAACGACTTCTTCTTTCGCTACACCTAGTGCTTCTTTACGCGCTACTTTGTCAGTGATGCGGTATGCTTCACCTACTTTATCAGCAGCAATTGCAGAGATTTTCTCAGCAAGTGTGATGTTTTTCTCTGGTGCAGTCCAATCCCAAGCTGGTTTACCCGCTTCAGCTTTGAATTCGTTGATTGCGTTGATGATAGCTTGAGATTGCTCATGACCATAAACAACCGCACCTAACATCACGTCTTCAGATAGTGTTTCAGCTTCTGATTCAACCATAAGTACTGCGTTATCAGTACCAGCAACAACTAGGTCTAATTGGCTTTCTTCAAGCTCAGCTAGTGTTGGGTTAAGTACGTATTCACCGTTGATGAAACCAACACGCGATGCACCGATAGGACCATTGAATGGAATACCAGAGATAGCAAGTGCTGCTGAAGTACCAATCATAGCAACCATGTCAGGTTGGATTTCTGGGTTAACAGAAACAACTGTCGCGATTACTTGTACTTCGTTTACGAAACCGTCTGGGAAAAGTGGACGGATTGGACGGTCGATTAGACGCGCGATAAGCGTTTCGCCATCGTTAGGACGACCTTCACGCTTAAGGAAACCACCTGGGATACGACCCGCAGCGTACATACGCTCTTGGTAGTTAACTGTTAGTGGGAAGAAGTCTTGACCTGGTTGTGCATCACGCTTACCAACAACAGTAACTAATACTGAAGTATCGCCAATGCTTGCTAGTACTGCGCCGTCAGCTTGACGAGCGATAGCACCTGTTTCTAGCGTCACTGTATGTTGACCTAGTTGAAATTCTTTAATAATTGCTTGCACTTAAAAATGTCCTTTAAATGTAAAAGCAACTCAGAGCAGTGCTCCGAATTGGTAAAAAATAGTCCATCAAAGTACCAATTACAGTACTTAATTAAACTTAAGAAAAATCAATTAAGTACTACAATTGGCAATGATGTTTTTTGATATCTAGGAAGCATCCACTCCCTAGGTGTGCGCTAGTATACCTTTCATACGCGCACAAAAAAAGGGGCTAAATAGCCCCTTTTCTCGTAATCTAGTTCTTAGCGACGTAGGCCAAGCTCTTGGATTAACGCAGTGTAACGTGCAATGTCTTTACCTTTAAGGTAGTCAAGCAGTTTACGGCGTTGGCTTACTTTGCGAAGAAGACCACGACGTGAGTGGAAGTCGTGCTTGTGGCTAGCAAAGTGACCTTGAAGCTTGTTGATATCGAAAGTTAGAAGTGCAACTTGTACTTCAGGTGAACCAGTGTCGCCTTCAGCGCGTGCAAATTTAGCGATGATTTCAACTTTTTCTTGATTGCTTAGTGACATAGTAACTCCAAAAATTAATTTAAATTGTGTTTTAGCCGATCACTAATTCAGCCAAAACGATTGAGCGGGGCGTATTCTACCCAGCTTTGCTCATAACTACAAGGTAATCTTTACTCAGGCAGTTGATTTGATAAGCCACGCTTTGATTTTAAGTGGCCGTCTTTATGACGCTCACCGGTACCAATGAACACCCCATCAGCCATTACTTTTACCACACCATCTGGTACGGGCTTACCGATAACCACGGTTTGACCATGACTAAATGCCACGCCCTGCTCTTGGGTAATCTCGATCACTGGTAGGTCAACCAAAGCAGTATCCATAGGCAGTAGTAGCTCATCGAGGTAGCTTGAAGGCGCAACATCGTCTGCTTTTGCTTGCTGTAGCTTTTCTTCAAGTTGCTCAAGCGTAACCATTTTTTCACTTGGATAATGGCCAACGGCACTGCGATGTAACATGATGACATGCGCACCACAGCCAAGCTTTTCACCTAAGTCGTCAACAATAGTACGAATATAAGTGCCTTTCGACACGTGTGCCGTCATTTGTACTTCGTTATTCGCTTCATCAAACTCATCAAGCGTTAAACTAAATACATTAATTTTTCGACACTTACGCGGCACTTCAATACCTTCGCGGGCATATTTATACAAAGGCTGACCTTGGTATTTAAGCGCAGAGTACATCGAAGGATATTGATCCGACTCACCTAAGAAACTGGCAATTTGCTCAGCTAATTGTTCACGCGTGACCGATACGTCGCGCGTTTCAACCACTTCACCATCTGAATCAGAGGTAGTAGTTCGCTCACCAAGTTTGGCGCGTACAACATAGGTTTTGTCAGTATCAAGCAAGAACTGGGTAAACTTAGTCGCTTCACCAAAACAAATAGGCAGCATACCCGTGGCGAGCGGATCAAGCGCACCGGTGTGGCCCGCTTTTTGCGCAAAGTAAATGCCCTTTGCTTGCTGCAATGCTTTGTTTGATGAAATACCTTGCGGCTTATTAAGTAATAAGATGCCGTCAATAGCACGACCTTTACTGCGTCTAGCCATTAGTCTTTAGTGCCTTCTTCGCTGTCATCTTCGTCTACATGCTTGGCATTGTCTTCACGAATAACTGAGTCAACCAAGTTTGAAATACGCATACCTTCCATAAGCGAGTTATCAATAACAAAACGTAACTCAGGCATGATGCGCGCACGAATGCGTTTACCTAATAAAGAACGAATATAACCCGTTGCTTCATTTAAGATTTTTGCACTTTGCTTGGCTTTATCTTCATCGTCAGTATTAAACACTGTGATAAATACTTTTGCGTAAGATAAATCGCGAGATACCTCAACCGCAGACACTGTCACCATGCCTAAGCGTGGATCTTTGATTTCGCGTTGAAGAATAACAGCAATCTCTTTTTGAATTTGCTGTGCAACACGATCAGTGCGAGAAAATTCTCTCATTTCATTTCACTCTAAAATAATAACTTATTGATGTTAAAGAATAAGTTAATTTAATTACGAATACACAAATGGGGGCTAGGCCCCCATTTAAAGCAAAAACTTAAACGAAATTAAAGTGAACGTTGTACTTCAACCGTCTCGAATACCTCGATTTGGTCGCCAACTTTAACATCGTTGTAGTTCTTAACGCCGATACCACATTCCATACCGTTACGTACTTCTTGAACGTCATCTTTAAAGCGACGTAGTGACTCAAGTTCACCTTCATAGATAACCACGTTATCACGAAGTACACGGATAGGCGCGCTACGCTTAACGATACCTTCAGTAACCATACAACCTGCGATTGCACCAATCTTAGGTGACTTGAACACGTCACGAACTTCAGCAAGACCAATGATCTCTTGCTTGAATTCTGGTGCAAGCATACCTGACATCGCTTGTTTAACTTCTTCAATCAGGCTGTAGATTACGCTGTAGTAACGTAAGTCTAAGTTTTCTGACTCAATTACTTTACGAGCTGATGCATCAGCACGTACGTTAAAGCCAACAACGATTGCGTTTGACGCCGCTGCAAGCGTTGCATCAGTTTCAGTGATACCACCTACACCTGAACCAACAATCTTCACTTTAACTTCATCGGTAGAAAGCTTAGTTAATGAATCAGCGATTGCTTCAATTGAACCTTGTACGTCAGCTTTAAGAACGATGTTAACTTCTGATACATCGCCTTCAGCCATGTTCGTAAACATGTTTTCAAGCTTCGCTTTTTGTTGACGAGCAAGCTTCACTTCACGGAACTTACCTTGACGGTAAAGTGCTACTTCACGCGCTTTACGCTCATCTTTAACTACTGTTGCTTCATCACCCGCAGCAGGGATACCAGATAGACCTAAAATCTCAACTGGGATAGATGGACCCGCAGACTTGATGTCTTTACCGTTCTCATCTTTCATCGCACGTACACGGCCATATTCAAGACCACACAGAACGATATCACCTTGATTCAGTGTACCAGATTGTACAAGAATAGATGCAACTGGACCACGACCTTTATCTAGACGTGATTCAATTACAACGCCCGCCGCCATACCTTCTGCAGGCGCAGTAAGCTCAAGAAGCTCTGCTTGCATTAGTACTGCTTCAAGTAGGTCATCAATACCTAAACCTGTTTTTGCAGAAATATGTACAAACTGTGTATCACCGCCCCACTCTTCAGGGATTACGTCAAGTTGAGCTAGCTCATTCTTAACGCGATCTGGGTCGATACCTTCTTTATCCATCTTATTTACTGCGATAATTAAAGGAACGCCAGCAGCACGGGCGTGCTGAACCGCTTCTTTAGTTTGTGGCATTACACCATCATCCGCAGCAACAACAAGGATTACGATATCCGTTGCTTTTGCACCACGCGCACGCATTGATGTAAACGCGGCGTGACCTGGCGTATCTAAGAAGGTAATCATGTTACCGTTAGTTTCAACGTGGTATGCACCAATATGCTGGGTAATACCACCCGCCTCACCAGATGCAACTTTTGCTGAACGAATATAGTCAAGTGTTGACGTTTTACCGTGGTCAACGTGACCCATTACGGTTACAACTGGAGCACGAGGTACAGCTGTACCTTCTTCGCTACGGTCGTTAAGTACTTTCTCTTCTAATTCGTTTTCTTTAACGATGATAACCTTGTGGCCCATTTCTTCAGCAACAAGTTGTGCTGTTTCTTGGTCAATCACTTGGTTGATGGTAACCATGTCACCCATCTTCATCATTGTTTTAACAACTTCAGCACCTTTAACAGCCATACGAGATGCAAGTTCAGCAACGGTGATTGTTTCACTAATGCGTACTTCGTTTTTAACATCTGCAGTTGGCTTTTGGAAACCATGCTGTAGTGAAGTTGGTGCTTTTAATTTGCCTTTTTTACCCTTAGGTAAAGGAGCCTTCTCTTTTTGAGGTCCTTTTTTCTTTTTCTTACGACGAGCACTTTGCTCTTCACGTGCATCAGATTCATCTTCTGCTTCACGCGCGTAAGTTGAAGTCGTAAGGTGGTGATCAGCGTTTTCTTCACGCTGCTTACGCTCTTCTTCTTCTTTCTTCCAGCGAGCTTCATTTTCTTCAGCTAGCTTTCTTGCCTCTTCTGCTTGACGTTTCGCTTCTTCTTCAGCTTTTCTCAATGCGGCCTCTTCTGCTTCTTTTTGCAGACGCTCAGCTTCGGCACGATCTTTTTCAGACTTAGCACTTTGCTCTGGGGTCATCTGCTTTTGTTTCGCTTTACGCTCAGCTTCAGCTTTGCGTTTAACCTCTTCTTTGGCTTTACGCTCAGCTTCTTCTTTTGCTTTACGTTCTGCCTCTTGTTTCGCTTTAAGTTCTTCAGCTTCTTGCTGGGCTTTAAGCTCTGCTGCCTTACGGGCAGCTTCTTCTGCAGCTAAACGCTCTTCTTCTTGCTGTTGCTCAACGGCGCTTTTCTTTACGTAGGTACGCGTTTTACGTACTTCTACTTGGACTGACTTCGCTTTACCTGTAGAGCCAGTTACACTTAACGTGCTTTTGCTCTTACGTTGCAAAGTCATGCGAGCAGGGCCTTCCGAGCCCGTGCCACCATGCTGCTTACTCAGGTGATCAAGTAACGTTGACTTCTCAGTTTCTGTTACCATATCACCTGCTTGTTTTTTGATACCGGCTTGCTCAAGCTGCTGCAATAATTTATCAACAGTTGTACCAATATCTCCGGCTAGTTTTTCAACATTTACTTCTGCCATAGTGTGTAATACCTCCGTTAATAAATTACTCGTCTGCGAACCAACAAATGTTACGCGCAGCCATAATAAGCTTGCCAGCTTCTTCTTCTGAAAGGTCAGTGATATCCACTAACTCATCAATACCTTGCTCAGCTAAGTCTTCAAGTGTTATTACACCTTTACTTGCCATTACAAATGCAAGGTGACGCTCTAGACCTTCAAGTGCTAGTAAATCCTCTGCAGGCTCTGCACCATCAAGGCTTTCTTCTGTCTTAAGCGCTTTTGTTGTTAATGCGTCTTTTGCACGAGAACGTAAAATATCAACTGTTTCTTCATCTAAACCGTCAATTTCTAAGAATTCAGATGCTGGAACATAGGCAACTTCTTCAAGTGTTGAGAAACCTTCGTTGATAAGTAATGTTGCAAACTCGTCATCGATATCTAGGTACTCAGTGAATAAATTGATCAGCTTGTCTGATTCAGCTTCGTTCTTCGCACGCATGTCATCAACAGTCATGACGTTTAATTCCCAACCAGTTAACTGGCTAGCAAGGCGAACGTTTTGACCATTACGGCCAATTGCTTGTGCTAGGTTATCGGCTTCTACAGCGATATCCATTGAATGTGTATCTTCGTCCATCACGATAGATGCCACTTCTGCTGGCGCCATTGCATTGATAACGAATTGCGCAGGGTTGTCATCGTAAAGAACAATATCAACACGCTCACCGCCAAGCTCAGTTGACACAGCTTGAACACGTGCACCACGCATACCAACACATGCACCTACAGGGTCGATACGTTTGTCGTTAGATTTTACTGCAATCTTTGCACGCGAACCTGGATCACGTGCTGCGGCACGTAATTCAATCATTTCTTCGCCGATCTCAGGTACCTCAATACGGAAAAGCTCCATCAGCATCTCAGGCTTAGAACGCGTTACAAATAACTGCGCGCCACGTGCTTCTGGTTTAACTTCGTAAAGTAAGCCACGAATACGGTCACCTGGACGGAAGTTTTCACGCGGTAACATGTCATCACGGTAGATAACCGCTTCAGCATTGTTACCAAGGTCAAGTACAATAGCGTCACGCGTTGCTTTTTTAACAACACCAGTTACTAACTCACCTTGTTGATCTTTATATTCTTCAACAACTAGCGCACGTTCAGCTTCACGTACTTTTTGTACGATAACTTGTTTTGCCATTTGCGTTGTAATGCGGTCGAACTTGATTGACTCAATCTGCTCTTCAACATAATCACCTAGTTGTAACTCAGGATCTTCAACTTGTGCCGCTTCTAACGTAATTTCGCTGTAAGGATGTTCTAACGAACCGTCTTCTTGAACTTCTGCAATTTTCCAGCGACGGAACGTGTCGTAATCACCTGTTTTACGATCGATTGATACGCGAACATCAATTTCGCCATCGTGTTTTTTCTTTGTCGCAGTCGCTAATGCGAACTCTAACGCTTCAAAAATCTTTTCTTTTGGAACCGCTTTCTCATTGGAGACGGCTTCAGCAACCAATAATATTTCTTTTGCCATGGGTTATGCCTCGCTTGCCCTATTCCTTCGCACTCGAATTAAAACTTTGCGATGATGTTCGCACGTTCAATGTTACTTAGCATAATCATATGCTCAGTGCCATCTGCCGAAAGTGTGATCATATCACTGCTAACTGATACTAAATCGCCTTTAAAATTACGGCGACCATCTTGCGGAAGCTTGGTACGCACGCGTACTTCTTCTCCTTGCGCCTTCTCGTAGTGATCTTGTTTGAATAATGGACGATCAACACCAGGAGACGAAACTTCCAAATCATATTCGTTTGTAATCGGGTCTTCTACGTCTAAAATCGCGCTAACTTGACGACTTACATCGGCACAATTATCAACCGTAATCCCTGCATCGTGATCAATGTAAACACGTAATGTAGAGTGGCGACCAGCTTGCACAAACTCAAGACCATGTAACTCAAAACCTAACATTTCTACGGCTGGTGAGAGCATGGTTACTAAATCTTGCTCAAGTTTTGTCACGAAAATCCTCCATACAAACAAAAAAAGGGCATATAGCCCTGAAATACTGAGTTTAATAATGATTTATACCACTGGGGTATTAAGTAAATCATGCTAGACCAGATACAACAACGCCCCGAACCAAGCGGGGCGTCACACCTAAAGCATAAAACTGTGTGGCCTAGGGCCAAGCTTGGTTGCGAGTCATTTATCTGACTAAATTAAACTAGATAGCCTAAACGCAAAACGCGCATTACCCAGAATGCGCGACTTCAATACAGTAAAATAACTTACTGTGTATGTTTATCACATTGCTGTGTAAACACTGAATTGGTTGCGGGAGCCGGATTTGAACCGACGACCTTCGGGTTATGAGCCCGACGAGCTACCAGGCTGCTCCATCCCGCGCCAATGGATATTAAAGCTAATTGCTAAATATCGCAGTTTGAGTGACAAGCACCTCAAATCAATGGCGGCTATTATAAGCACGTAGCGCTCAATTAGCAACCTCATTGGGTGAATTAGTTAGACTATTTTGTAGATAAAAACATTATGACAGCCCTGTCATTAATTTCCTATTTTCGAGAAAAATGGTCTATAGTTGGTATTATAATAAGAAAAACTATAGCGAGTGCTATTAAGCGATAATTAATGAGTCTATCTATTTTTCAAAAAAAGCTTTTACAACAAAATGTTGAGCTGATAAAACCGGATTTTCATCAATTTACAAAGACATTTCATACGTTAATGAATGAGAAGCCATTGCAAATGACAATTCCAAGTCAAGAAAGCATTAATCAGCAAAGCTACATTTTATATTGTGCACTTAATAAGGTAATAAATCATTTAGATGATTTACCCCTTGTGATCCCATTTATTCACTATATGGCAAACAATCTCAGCTTTTTAAACGTTAATTGTACTGACATTGACTTACTTTGCGATGCCTTTTGGGACACACTTCAAAAACAATCAATTAAATTGAACAGTCACCTATGTCAGGCATGGTCACAGGCGATACTTATATTTAAGAATATCGTAAAAAGTTATCTTTTTTCATATAGTAATGTTGTTTCTTTAGCGCAAAAACAAGCAACACAGCTAAGCTCATAATTGCCCTAACTCAGTATTTAGCCTATCAATCTGGCGTTGTTCAACCGCAATTAGGGTATCAAACTTACTCGTTACAGCAGTCATTTTTTCAGACAATGCTTCGTCAGCACTCACGCCTGTCAAATTTACAGCACGAGGACGGGTTTGTTGTTCAAGTTGACTCAACTGGCTGTTTAGCTGTGCATAGAGTGTGTCGATCTTGTTTTGATGCTCAGTGATTTCTCGTTTTATTTGCTGTGTTCGGATAAAACTATCAACCTCTGCATCTACAGTTTGATCACTTTTTGCTAAAAGCATCGCTTTTTCAGTATTTAGTCTATCGATACCTCGCTGTTCATTATCAATAAGTAATTTGTAGCGCTGAGATGTAGCAGTCATTTGCTTTGCAATTGCAGCTACTTTTTTATTCCCCACTACATTATTCAATTGTTCGTCAGCTTGTTTACTTAAGCTGGCAATATCATTATCTAAGCGTTGGGTTAAAGTGTCTATTTTGTTGTGGTGCTGTTGAATTTCGGCATCTATTTGCTTTACTCGGATATAGCTATCTACACCAGAATCTGGCTTTACAGGTGCTGATTCAAATACATCAGAAACATGCGGATTTTGCTCTTTAATGATTACTAATCGAGCGTCCTTTCCACATGGTTGCTGGCTAAACTCAACCATGCCGTTTTTTTCACACTGGTAAACCGTCGCGTTTACTACATTCGTAAACATTAAATACGCACAACTTAAAAATATCACTGTTTTAAACTGAATTTGCATGCCATCACCCTTTTAGAGTTTAGTTCCTTATATTAACACACTAATTAATTTCACGATCTATATCTGCATTTACTTCGTATCGATTTATTTAGTCACAAGTCAGTTAGGTTTACTATAGTGCAATACTCAACTTTACGGTTTATTTTTGGCGACCAACTTAACGCCAGTCATAGTTGGTTTAAAGAAGACGATCAGCAAGATGTGTTGTATGTATTGGCCGAACTAAAACAAGAAACCGACTATGTAAAACATCACCTACAAAAGATTGCGGCTTTTTTTGCTGCTATGGAAAACTTTGCTTGTGCATTAAAAAAAGCAGGATTTAATGTACTTCATCTTACCCTTGATGAAACCTCTGGCAGCTCTTCGCTACCCACCCTGTTGACTAATTTGGCTAAACAATACCATTGCCAAACTATTGAGTATCAATTTCCTGATGAATATCGACTTAAACAGCAACTACTCGATTATACAAAACAAACCTCACTTAAGGTAAATGCGTACGATACAGAACACTTTTTGCTACCGTTTAATGAAATACCTCAATATTTCAAAAAAGATAAACATGTAAAAATGGAGTTTTTCTATCGAGCCATGCGTAAGCGCTTTAACATTTTAATGGATAAGAATAATGAACCGCTTGATGGGCAATGGAATTTTGATCAGCAAAACAGAAATAAGTTAAAACAAAGCGATCTCAAAGATATACCTGAACCTTTGTGCTTTAGCCATGATGTGAGTGATATTCTAAAGCGTATAAAAAAACATAAAATAAATACTTTTGGAGAGTGTAACGAAACCCTAATCTGGCCAACTACGCGCTCGGAAGCAAAACAATTACTCGATTTTTTCTGTAAACACTTACTTGTTCATTTTGGCCAATTTCAAGACGCCATGACATGTCAATCAGACTATCAATGGTCTTTGTATCATAGTCGTTTATCATTCGCGCTTAATACCAAAATGCTGCACCCGATGCAGGTCATTGAGCAAGTATTAAGTAGCTTTAAAAAACAACACATCGATATTGCACAAGTAGAAGGTTTTATTAGGCAGATTCTTGGTTGGCGTGAATATGTTCGCGGTATTTATTGGCAAAATATGCCTGATTACGCGAGTAAAAATACCTTGAATGCGAAACGTACCCTACCCGACTATTTTTGGCACGGCAAAACGAACATGAATTGTATGCACCATGCCATTACACAAAGTTTGCAAACGGCCTATGCACATCACATTCAACGTTTAATGATCACCGGTAACTTTTGCTTGCTAACTGCGATTGATCCAAATGAGGTCGATGCTTGGTATTTAGGGATTTATATCGATGCTATCGAATGGGTGGAAATGCCGAACACGCGTGGCATGAGCCAGTTCGCAGATGGAGGATTAATTGCCACTAAACCTTATGCTGCCAGTGGTAATTACATCAATAAGATGAGTGATTACTGCAAGCATTGTAGCTACAACGTTAAAGAAAAAGAAACTGATGACGCATGTCCATTTAACAGTTTATATTGGCACTTTATGTTAGAGCACGAACAACGGCTATCTCAAAACCCTCGTATTGGAATGATTTACAACAATTGGTATAAACAAGATGAGTCACTTAAGCAAGCAACGTTAAAACGTGCTAAGTGGTGCTTAGATAATTTAGAAAAACTATAACAAAAAAGCCGCCTCAAATGAGGCGGCGAAACTAACTAGGGAAATAATGCTGGTCGGTATTACTTATTTTCGAGTAATTTACCATTACCGATTTCGATTTTACGTGGTTTTAAGGCTTCAGGGATTTCACGTTGTAAATCGATACTGAGTAAACCATTTTCAAGGTCTGCACCCAGCACTTTGACGTGGTCACCTAATTGGAATTTACGCTCAAAGTTACGCTCTGCTATGCCTTGATGAATGAATTTACGCTCCGCATTATCTTCTTTATCAGCTTTAGTGCCGCTGACTTTTAGGGTGTTGTTTTCTGACTCAATGGTCAATTCACTGTCACTAAAACCGGCTACAGCCATAGTGATACGATATTTGTCTTTATCGAGTGCTTCGATGTTGTATGGAGGAAAACTTGGCTGCTTGTCGGTACGTGCTGCCGCATCCATTAATGATGCTAAATGATCGAAGCCGATGAATGAACGATAAAGTGGTGATAAGTCTACTGTACGCATAATTATATCCTCATATTTAAGCGATATTTTGTTAGTGTTCTTCGTTTGAACAAACGCTAACAAAGTTAAATTAACATTATAAATTTCAATTACTTTAGTTGGTTTGGGACCCATCAGGCGTCCTCACTAAACTATTTATGGGCGGGTAAATTCTTTTCAAGATTTTTTAGTAAAAAAAATTAGTGTTTTTTCTAAAAAGTGAAATTTAAAAAGCCTAAAACTGGTCCGAATAGGTTGATTTTAAAAGGCTAAGAACGTACAAGGTGAGAATGAAAAAAAATCCTACTTTTTTAAAAAAATTTATCAGTGTGATGAAAACTGCTGTGTTGATGGCTGTCGTTTTTTATGTTGTGACGACATTTCAGCAACGTAACTTACTCTCAACAGATAAAACACCCGCACCTTATTTTAATTTAGCCACACTCGAAGACCCAACTGAGCGCATCAGTATTGCACAGTTACAAGGTAAACAAACCGTGGTGTACTTTTTTGCCCCTTGGTGCTCAATTTGTCGCTACAGCATGCCAAATTTAGAAACAGCCCATCAACAAGGTAAGCTAAATGCGATAGCGATCGCTCTTGATTATCAAAATATTGATGAAATAAAGCAGTTTACTGACTCATTACAGTTAACCATGCCGGTACTACTGGGCAGTCGAAACACAGGTAAAGATTATAAAGTGTCTGCTTACCCCACCTATTATGTGATTGATGAGCAACTGATCATTACTGCACGTTCTATGGGTTACTCAACCGAACTAGGCTTACGCTTGCGAACACTTGAGTAGTTAAATTATTTATAAAGAGAAAAAACAGAACAGTACAATCGATTTTATGCACTGTTTTTATTCATCTAATTCGTTAAGATGATAACCAGACAAACACATTCACATCGAGGAGAGCGATATGTTAACTGTAATTTTTGGCCGTGAAGGCTGCCCTTTTTGCGTCCGTGCTAAAGACGTTGCTGAGAAACTAGCAAATGAGCGTGACGATTTTAAATACCGTTATATCGACATAATCAAAGAAGGTATCAGCAAAGCTGATTTAGAACAGTCTGCTGGCAAACCTTGCCCAACCGTACCACAGATTTTCATTGACCAAGCCCACATTGGTGGCTTCACTGAATTCGAAGCATACGCTAAAGAAAATTTAGGGTTATATCAATAAATTGTAAACATGGTTGATTTTGGCAAATTTAAACTGATTAAATTATGACCAACATCAACCACATACAAATTAGTTGTAATTTATACAAGCAATTGCCTTGTATTTCCTATACAATGCGCGCCTCTTTAAATTCGTTGAGGCGTATTAATGTCAGAACCAGTCACGTTTGAATCTCTAAATCTTTCTCCTGCAATCCTTAAAGCAGTTGAAGAGTTGGGTTACAAGACTCCATCTGAAATCCAAGCTCAATGTATACCGTTATTGCTAGAAAGAAAGGACGTACTGGGACTAGCGCAAACGGGTACAGGTAAAACAGCAGCATTTGCACTGCCGTTACTAAATAATATTGACCCGTCTGTGAAACAGCCACAGATCCTTGTTTTAACGCCTACGCGTGAACTTGCGATCCAAGTAGCTGAGGCATTCGAACAATATGCTAAGCATACTCGTGGAGTTGAAGTTTTAGCCCTTTATGGTGGCCAAAGCTACAGCATCCAATTAAGTGCACTTCGTCGTGGCGCGCAAATTATTGTTGCAACGCCAGGTCGCTTAATCGACCACATTAACCGTGGTACAATCAAGTTTGAGAGCTTACAAGCCCTTGTTCTTGATGAAGCAGACGAAATGTTACGCATGGGCTTTATCGATGATGTTGAGAACATCATGGAAAAAACACCGCGTGAAAAGCAAACATGTCTTTTCTCTGCAACCATGCCTAAGCAAATCCAAAATATCAGCAGCAAATATATGAATGAGCCTGAGCAAGTTCATATTTCTGCGCGTAACTCAACTGTATCAACGGTTGAGCAAGTATTTTGGAATGCGCACGTACATAAAAACAAAGCTATCGTTCGCTTTTTAGAAGCTGAACAATATGATGGTGCAATTGTTTTCGTACGTACACGTAACGACACTGTACAATTAGCTGAATTACTTGAGCGCGAAGGTTTCTCTGCGGCACCACTTAATGGTGACATGAACCAACAAGCACGTGAACGCACAGTAGACCGCTTGAAAAACGGTCTAGTTGATATTGTTATTGCAACAGACGTTGCAGCACGTGGTCTTGATGTAGACCGTTTAAGCTTAGTAATCAACTATGATATTCCACAAGACTCAGAAGCCTACGTTCACCGTATTGGTCGTACTGGTCGTGCGGGTCGTACAGGTAAAGCAATTCTTTTCGTAAAACATAACGAGCGTTATTTACTTAAAAATATCATTCGCCATACGAAGTCTGAAATTGCACAAGTTGATTTACCAACAGCAAAAGTAGTTGAAGAAAAGCGTATTAAAGCGCTACAAGACAAACTCACTATTGCGCTTGAAAACAAAGACATCACTTTCTTTAATCAAGTTGCCGCTAATATGGCAGAAAAACTTGAGCTAAGCTTTGAAGACTTAGCAGGTGCATTACTTTGTTTAGCACAGCAACAATCACCAATCAAAGTTGAAGAAGTTAAAGTTCAACCGCGTGGTGAACGTAATGAGCGTCGTCGCAATGAACGTGGTGATCGTGGCGACCGTCAAGGACGTGAGCGTAAACCTCGTGAGCCGCGTGAACGCAATAGCCGTAACATGGGTCCTATGGATACTTACCGTATCGAAGTAGGTCGTGAGCACGGTGTGCAAGTTAAGAACATTGTAGGCGCGATTGCTAACGAAGCTGATATTTCAAGTAAATTCATTGGTGATATCCGCTTACACGACAGTCACAGTACTGTTCAATTACCGCAGAATATGCCAAAAGATGTGCTCGATCACTTCCAGAAGGTATTTATCTGTAAACGTCCTATGAATATGACGCTAACGCAAGACCAAGGTCCTGCGGCTCCTCGCTCTGAACGCCCAAGCGGTGATCGTGGCGACAAAAAGCGCAGCTTCAAAGACAAAGATCGTGGTGAAAAACGCGGCGGCCCACGTAAAGAGCGCCGTCCAGTGAGCTTCACATCTAACTAATAGAACAGTAAGCTTTAAGTAAAAACCTTGTCATGAAAGTGACAAGGTTTTTTTGTGTCTGCAGTAAAGCTGTAAGCCGTGATTGGCATTAACCTTAGATCTTTTTAAAGCCTCAGCTTGGATTGCTGAGGCTTAGTTACTTTAATCGTTATGAGCCGACGGCTGGGTATACATAACTCGACTGTAAGCCAAGTGGGATGCCTAAGCCCCAATACGCCAGTAAGAAGATGCTCCAACCGATTAAGAATGCAATTGAATAAGGCAGCATCATAGCAATGAGCGTACCGATACCAGTATCCTTAACATACTTTTGGCAGTAAACCACCACAAGCGGGAAGTAAGGCATCAGTGGGGTGATGATATTAGAGCTTGAGTCACCTACCCTATAAGCCGCTTGCGAAAGATCGGGAGAAATTCCTAACTGCATCAGCATGGGTACAAAGATTGGCCCTAATAACGCCCACTTTGCAGAACTTGAACCTACGAACAAGTTTACAAATGCTGTTAAAAAGATAATACCAACCACTGTGACAGAGCTAGGTAATGCCATCGCTTTAAGTAATTGCGCCCCTTCAATAGCAAGTAATGCACCTAAGTTTGATTTACTAAATGCCGCAATAAATAGCGCACAGAAAAATGCCATAACAATATAGTAAGCCATACCACCCATAGCCTTACTCATCGCATCTATCATATCTTTTGAGCTTTTAAACGTACCAACCACAAAGCCATATACTGCACCTGGGATCCAGAACAATAAGAAGATGAGCGGTACAATAGATTGCATTAAAGGCGAACGGAAGTTAGTTAATGAACCATCTGGGCTACGTAGAGCAGAATCAGCAGGGGCAGATACAAACCAAAGTAAAGCAAGACCTGCAATCATTACAGAGCTTGCAATATAAAATGCACGTTTTTCATCGCTACGCGCTTCATCAAACGCTGGTAAGTCTTCAGTGTCACCATCAAGTGGGGTATTTTGCAAACGCGGTTCAATGATTTTATCTGTGATGTACCAACCTAGTAAGATAATAAATAAGCTTGAAGCTGAGGTGAAAAACCAGTTATTAAGTGGGTTAATCGCCATATCAGGGTTAATAATTTGCGCCGCACTTTGCGTAAAGCTTTGCAGTAACGGATCAATACCTGATGGAATAAAGTTCGCGCTAAAGCCACCACTTACCCCAGCAAACGCGGCAGCAATACCAGCTAGCGGGTGACGCCCCATCGCATAGAAAATAACCCCAGCGAGCGGAATCACTAACACATAACCGGCATCAGTTGCGGTATGGCTAACAATCGCCACTAAAATAATAGACGGGGTTAAAAGCTGCTTAGGGGTTACTTTTAACATTAATTTAAGGCCGGTATTGATAAAGCCTGAGTGCTCAGCAACGCCAACACCTAACATAGCAACCAGCACTACACCTAGCGGCGCAAAGCCAGTGAAGGTTTTCACCATCGAAGATAAGAAGGTGGCAAGGGAGTCACCCGCTAAAAGATTATGTACAACGATAGCTTCACCAGTACGTGGGTCAATAGCGTCAAATGTCATGCCTGAAAACAGCCATGACAATAACCAAATAAGCAGCATAGCCACTAAGAAGATTATGGCTGGATCAGGAAGTTTGTTCCCAACCCTTTCTATTGTATTTAAAAAACGTGCGATTGCACCACTTTGTGCCTGCACATTATTATTGTTATTCATTTTTTTATTCCCTAGAAAAACGTCTTGCTAACCTTATCGTATCTCTACAACAAGGTAAATTTTAAGTTAATAAAATTACCCTTATTAGGTAAACGGATTATATAAAAAAGCGGCAAAAAAGCCGCTCATATTCTTTTGATAGACACTTACTAAGCCAGTGACTTTACTTCATCCCAAAGGCGAACCACTAATGCTTTATCGTCTTCATTAAGCTCACCATTGCGATACGCCTTTACGAGGCTTGACTCTACTTGGCTGTTTAATTCTTCAGTCGTCAGATTAAGCTCTTCCACTTGGGCATAACCAACGGCTAAATCAAAGTGGCCACGTAAATAACCACCAGCAAATAGCTCATCGTCGGTTGCTTTATCAACCAAATCATCAAAATATTGCTGCGCTGCATCAATATAACTTACTAAACTCATTGTTATTTCTCCTCTGGGTGCAGCCCATCTTGATGACCCACTGCATACATAATATGGTCATTGAACCCTGTGGTTACACGAATATAACCACTTAGTTCATCATCTAATTCACTATCACCTGTATCGGCAATCAGTGGTCGGCCATTTAAGGCCTGTAATTTAGTTTTAGTCGCCACTACAATAATATTGTCGCGACCAATCGCACGAATAAGTGCAGGGCTTAGTTGTTGGTTGCCACGGCCAAAAATATGCCCTTGTCCACCAATTAAGGTGATCACCAACTTGGTTGCTCTCCCTTGTGTAAGCTCAAGTAATTGCTGGGCAGTTAAGTCCTTAGCAACAAGTTCTTGGTCTGCCACTAAGTCAACTCCTAGCAAGGTATTCTCAAGGCCCATCTCTTCCATAATTGCCGCAACTGTAGAACCACTACCCATCACATATAAGCAGTCTTCATCCATTTCGCTGACAACATAAGCAGCAATATCAGCAAGTACTAATTCATCAGTTTCTTTGCCGCCATTTTTAACCGCTTGTACATAACGCACTTCACTAGGCACTTGCATTTCACCATAGCGCTTAGCTTTTACCGTGCCTTCACGAAATGCCTCTTCGTCGATATCCATCACATCTGCATCACCAAGGCTAACAAGTTCACCTTTAACGAGCATCTCAACAACACGCCCAGCTGCTTTTGGGGTAATAGCATAAACCCCAGAATGGATTTTACAGCCAGCTGGAATACCTAACACAGGCGTGCTATCGCCAACCGCATGACAAATATTGCGGGCCGTACCATCGCCCCCTGCGAATAAAATAAGGTCGACACCTTGCTCAACTAATAACTTGGCTGCCTGCTCAGTATCATCGGGTGTTGTGATATCTTTTGTTTGATAAACCACTTGAGTGTTAAAGCCTAGCTGACTTGCCGTTTGCTCGCCCATTTCACCGTTTACAGTGTAAATAGTGAGTGCATCTTGATGAGTTAGAAGAACTTCAAGGGCTGCACGGGTGCGTAAATTAGCTTTGGGCTCTGCACCGAGTTGTATCGCTTTTGCTGCCGTATCTGCCCCATCACTGCCCTTCAGTGCCACACTGCCCCCTAAGCCGGCAACAGGGTTAACAATCAAACCTAATTTAAACTGCATTAGATAAAGCTCCTTGGTTGCCATGAAAATCACGCTGCCACGTAAACTGTGCAGCCGTTAATGGCCATGGGGTTTTATAGAAATCACTCAATGCTTTGAGTAGCGCTGTCGTGCGCTGATTAAAGGCAGATGCTAAAAAGCTTAACACTTGCTGGTGAACCCGCGCTTGAAAATCAAATCGGCAGGTTTGCTCACCATTTAAATTATCAACAGAGACATTAAAATCAAACCCCGCAGCCACACTTAGCGCCCATTCAATAGCTTGAGGTTTTACTTCAACCGCTTCAAATTCAGCTTGCTGCTGTTTATCACGACCGTCAGGGCAATACCAATAACCATAATCTTCTTTTAATCGTCGAGCTTCACCGGCCACCAGCCAATGGGCTATTTCGTGTAAGGCACTAGCATAAAAACCATGAGCAAACACGATTTGGTGATAAGGTGTTTGCTGATCAGCAGGCAGGTAAATAGGTTCATCTTCGCCCTTTATCAAACGCGTGTTATAGCTTTGATAAAAGGTGTTTTCAAAAATAGCGATTAAATCGGCAATATGGTGCATACAGGCTGAATTCGTCTCGTCAAAAGGGTTAAAATAACGCGCTAAAAACGAGCCGAATTGTACGGACTTTTAGGTTCAAAGTAAAAGCTATAGGTACTTTGTTAGATCGACCTCATCAATTTGTGCAGGGTTCAAGTACCGTTTTGCATAGCTCAAGTAAATTCCGGAGCGTAAAAACAGTGTGAAAACATCACGATCTACATGTTGCTCATCCACCATTTTCGCCAATATATCAATTGCAACACTCAAAGGTTTGGCTTTTTTATAAGGCCGATCTGCGGCTGTAAGCGCTTCAAAAATATCAGCAAGAACCAACACACGCTCTGGAATAGATAAGTTATCAGCAGTTAATTTACGCGGATACCCTGTGCCAATTAATGTCTCATGGTGAGTTGATGCGTAACGAGGTACTCTAGCCAGCTCATCGGGAAACGGTACATTATCAAGCATTCGAATGGTACTTATAATATGTTCATTAATTTTAAAGCGGTCTTCTGTTGTTAGCGTGCCACGTGTAATTTTTAAATTATACAATTCACCTAGGTTGTATTTGTATTCAGGAATCGTCACTTTAATACCTAAGCGCTCATCGTATTCTATTGGCTTATCATGGGGTATTAGGTGCTCTGCTTTATCACTTAATAGTTTCTCTGTTGCAGGGAGTTGTTCATCAGCATTACTATGACGAATCTCCTCCACCGGTGACAACCCTATTTTGTCATCAAAATACCGCTGCCATGTGATATTGCTTAACTTCTCCAACCGCTCAAGGCTCGCTTCATCCATAAACTCACCACCTACATTACAGGATGCTATGAATGAAAAATCTTTTCGTAACTGAGTGTGTTTCTCTTTCAGTTGTGACTTTAAATCCCCTTCTTTTTCTGGCGCTCGGCGTGCAGCTTGTAAATAGTCAATTTCAGCATCTCGCCATAACACTTCAAAGCGGGTTCTTATTTCATGAATCCGGTTATAGATAGTTTCGAGCTTTGTTCCTTTATCGACAATATGCTCTGGCGTGGTAATTTTTCCGCAGTCATGAAGCCAAGCTGCTAGACTAAATTCTCTAAACTCATCATCGTTTTTAAATTCAAAGTCTTTAAATGCTTGCTCATTTGAACTTGACGCAGCCTTCGCAAGCATGATTCCAAGTTCAGGAACCCGCTCACAGTGACCGGCGGTATACGGGGACTTATCGTCGATAGCTTGCGCTATTAACTCGATAAATGATTCCATTAACGCTTTTTGATTTTGTTCATGTTGTTGAATTGATTGGCTCATTTCGACCATCGAAGACGCCAAATTATGAATTTCTTTAATGTTACTTTTTAAAGTAGAGACTTGATCAAACTGGCGTTTTTTTATTTTTAAGTTCTCACCTTCCAGTGTTTTAATTGGCCCGACAATCGGTGAAGCAAAAAACCACGAAACAGGTAGCACCATAATTAAACAAGCGGCTGTAATTAAAGTAGAAAGCTTAATTTTCTCATGTGTAGAACTAAGCACTCCCTCTTTAGGTACCGCAATTGCCAAAAAGTCACCATCTTCGTTATTGGCAGATAAAGGGGTTATATAAACATATTTTTCAATGCCATTTAATGTCATAAGCCTAAGTTTGGAAAACTGATCACTCTGCTCAAGTAGCGTCAAAAGCTCTGGGTAAGGTACTGTTCCTACAACCTTTGAAGTAACATGCAACTCATTTGACAACCACTTATTTTGTAAAGCTGTTAAGTACTCAGTAGGTAACCGTTTAATTGCCAAATCGATTAAACCTTTAAGCTCGGCATCTTCAGGGTGAAATAATAGGTGCAATGTATCGGGTAATAAATCATGGCTAAAAGCATCCAAATGGTTGTATTGAATGCCTTTAATAAAAAATTGCTTTTGCGTGTATTTAAACACGGCTTCGTTATCGAGCCCTGCAAAAACCTTTCCTTGGCTAACTGCATCTAACACGGCTTTGGTGCTTGCAAGTTCAATAATTTCAATATCTGGAAAGTGTTTTTTTATGACCTCTATCACCGACCACCCTTCACCTATCGCTAACTTCATACCCGCTAACTGTTTCATAGTTAAAATGGGTAGCTCCCCCTCTTTAGTTATGATACTAAATGGCAAGGTTGTTATTGGCTCACTCATCAACCCCAGCGGTTCATTAGTTGGTGTTTTGAAGATAGGCTGAATAATATCAATCTCATTATTGGCAAATTGCTGTAAAAATTCTGACCATGCGTAACCATTGATATATGTGACTTTTAAGCCCAGCATCTCGGCAATCCCATTTATATAATCAATGCTATAGCCTTTGGGCGTCCCTCCAACACTAAAATCAAGTGGTGGCCAATTCGTCTCGTTTGATACCGTTAGGTAGGGGTATTTATTCAACACAGCTTGTTGGTATTCGCTTAACGTAAGCTGTGTTAATGTGGGTAACTGAAGGTTATTTTTTTGCTGGTTAGAGGCTATAATTTCCCCTTCTTTATTGTAAATATATAACTCGGTTAAGTACTTGTTGCTAATCTTTTTTTGCTGACGAGCCAAGTATTCCGAAATACTCGACAAACTCACATCAAGTGCTAATACACTTTTTTGATCCGCTGATTTTATAGAATAGGTTTGCCCAGGCGCTTGCAAATGTGTGAAAAAATAAGGCTTCGTTTTACTGACATGGGTTGAATTCGCGTTTTTAAACCAGATCCGTTCACGGGGGTCATAATTAGTTGCTTTACTTTGTGAAATACGCAAATTAAATTGTTCATCAAGGTAATGAGTTTGGTGGGTTCGCGCTTCTCCCTCCCCTGCAATGTGTATCACTACCCAACGATCTGCTTCTATCGCTTGGAGCTGCTGACGAACGATATTGCTACTTTCTAAATTAATAAGCTCATAAAAATCTCCATTCTCATAACCAACATACATGGCATAAAATTGAGGATTTAGCTGCATTATTTCACTCATTACATTTCGTAATTCACTTTTGTCGATTTTATTCGATGTAACAAGGGTGCTATTTTGAATCATTACACTTAACGTGTTTTCGGACTTTTCATTAATCCTTGTGAGATAACCTGCCACTGAGTCTGTGGTTAAATTGAAGTGTTTTACACTCGCCTCTAATGCCATTTTTTCGCTGAAATAGTATTGCAAACTGATTGCAATAATTGCTGTAAGTGAGGTTGCAAGCACAAATACAGCCACAACAGTTAAACGAATAGAGAAACGGATTTTTTCTTTTAATTTATAAAAAGCAGCTACCAGCACCTATGCAACTCCCTGCTATGCTAAATTCGTAATTATTATTAACTTGTATATCTTTTATACACCAATGATTAAGTATTACAAATAGAAAGCTACAAAATTTATGTTCACAGCAAAAAATCAATACAGTCTTTCAGTAGGGCTATTAATTAGTTCATTTAAATAGCAGGGCAATAACAAAATATAGGTAACTACTTTTCAGTTTAATTAAATAAGCTCCTCGCCAGCCTCATCACATTCAACAATATCTGTTTCTGCTAATGCCTTAGCAATCCATGTTTGCAAGATTGGGCACGCAAGTACATGCTGGCAATAAGCTTGTGCTGCACTCGAAAGCTCAATCTGGTACGTTTTAAAGCGCAGCACCACAGGTGCGAACATCGCATCAACAATAGAAAAATCACCAAATAACCAAGCATTAGGGTAACTTTGCTGCTGAGCCGAAAATATCTCATCCATGCGCGCAATGTCTTTTTTAGCTTGGTCTGATAACTCAACATGCCTTTTAGCACGAATATTCATAGGCATTTCATTACGAAGTGCAACAAAACCAGAGTGCATCTCGGCGGCTAAGCTCCGCGCTTTTGCTCTTTGGGCTATGTCACTAGGCCAAGCAGCACCATTTAGATAAGCATCATTGATGTATTCACAAATAGCGAGTGAATCCCACACAATTAAATCACTATCTATAAGGGCAGGCACTTTTTGCACTGGAAACTTCGTTTTTAGCACTTCATAAAATTCAGGGGTATCTAAGACTAGTTGCTTCTCTGCAAATGAAACATTGAATTTACTCAGTAAATACCATGCCCGCAATGACCAGGTTGAGTAGTTTTTATTGCCAATAAATAATTGCATTATACGTCCTTTAACGAGTAGATTAAGTTCACTATAAAGTAGCGAGCGGTTAATTACTCGCCAATAGTTTTTATACAACCCATAAGAAAAGTTGATACATAATGGATATTGATGCCCTCAGAACTTTTTGCGCCTTTGTTGATACGGGAAGTTTCACCCGCGCCGCAGCACAAATTTGTAGAACTCAATCTGCGGTAAGCATGCAGATGAAAAAGCTTGAACAAGAGTTAGCAAGTCCACTCTTTGAAAAGCAAGGGCGCCAACTGGTGCTAACCCAGCAAGGCCACCAGCTTGCAAGTTATGCAAAGCAACTGATCACACTTCATGATGAGGCGTTTAAGCAATTAAAAGCAGGCACTGGCAATTTACGTGTGCGCATTGGCTGCCCTGACGATTATGCCCACTCTTTACTACCTGAGCTTGTTGATGCCTTACACCAACAGTTTAATGCGCTGGATTTACAAATAAGCTGCGCCCCAAGCACTGAGCTTAGAGCCAAGCTCGACCAAGGCATGCTGGATTTAGTAATTGCCACTCGCTCACCTGACAGCGAAGAAGGTTACTTATTACAATCAAGCCAAGGCGTGTGGGTGAAAAGCCCTGCTTTTGAGATTAACGATTCAACACCACTTCCAATTGCCTTGTTTCAACGAGACTGTAAGTTTCACCAAGCCAGTATTGAGGGTCTGTTAAAAGCCGAGCGTCGTTTTAATATTGTTGCCTGCTGTGGCTCTGTGGGTGCGTTACATGGCCTAATTGAACAAGGCCATGCCATTGGGAGTATGGCGCGAATAAGCATGCAAGCGAGTGTGGAAGAAATCAGCGATGGCTCGCTGCCAACCCTTCCTATGGTTGATATTGTGCTACTGTATGGTAATCATGCCCACAACCCTGTTCGCCATGAACAGTTAAAACAGATTGTGGAGTTGATTAGGGAATAAATAAGCATAATAAACTACTGGAGTTTAACCAATTTGCGAGTTCTAATTGGTTCTGTAAGATATAAAAACTCACTTAAATCATGAGCACTGTTGATCAGCATATGTTGCTTAGGTTGGGCTAATTGCCAACGTTCAGTTTTGGCAGTTACTAAATCAATACGCTGAAAGCTGACTTTATCAGCATACTCCATGGTAACGGCTAATTGCTGGTTACTCACAGATATACCAATGATGTCATTGTTAGCTGCTTGCCAAACAGTCTCTATATCGCCATGCCTATTAACTCGAAACACTTCGTTACTGTTCGAAAAATAAATCTGATCTTGCTCATCTAAATCCATACCATAGCAACTTAAGCGTTTCCCTGAGCCTGTGAATGGTGTCAAAGTTAGACTTGTTAAATCAAATTTAGCCGGGTGAAATGTCTGTCCATCCTCTGCGCGATAAGAAACCAGAATTGCGTTTTCATTATGATACATTTCTCTTAAATAAAAAGAGTGATTACCATGAGGAATTGATTCATAAGTGCCACTGCTTAAATCAATTTTAAATAATGTATCTTTACTTGCAGTGTAAACCTGTCGAGCGTCTTGGCTCCAAACAATCCCAAATAACTCATGGTTATCAGGGTTTGAAAAAATACGTGTTTGCTTACCATTGTCGTATAAAAATAATTGTTTTAATCCAAAACGATGTGACTCAAATACAAATTGAGTAGAATCTGGCGAAAACACGGGAAGAAAGTCGATTGATGAGGTATCAACGAGTTTGGTCAGAGTGTCTGGTTTAGCGCGTGTTTGGCTGACAATATCCACATCAACATTTACTAACTCCATCAAAATAGCTTCAGCGTTTGATGTGTACTGTGCATCACGAATTATTTGATAATTATTAAATGGAATTAGCTGTAGCTCACCACCAAGGTCTAAGTGAATAAGCTGATTGCGTTGACTAATTAATAACGCTTGATTATTTGGGTGCCAGCTTAAGCCTTGAATACCATCTTCTATGATAGTAATGGTTTGTAATTTTCTATTGGTAAGGTCAAGTACATCAATACGGTATTTGTTTTGCCCTGCTTCAATGCCTAATGCGATTTTACTACCATCTTTAGATAACGCACTCACAAGTAACCAATCTTGTTGTGCTGCTGTTACTAAGCGTGTCTTTTGTTTAGTGTTTAAATCCAGTGAGACAAGTCGAGTATCGTTGTTTTGTTTCTCTTTTTCTATGTAATAGAGTCGCTTATCAGCCCCCCAATCTATTTGGTGACTGGTTAATACGCTGTCATTAAAAACACTCACAGTAGTTTGCTCTAATGGCAGAAATTTTGATAAATCTATGCTTAAGGTGTTGAGTGATTGTGTTTGGTCTACGGTTTTTACAAACGCGATCGCATTATCGGAGGTAGACCACCCCAACGCGTAGTAGCTTGCGGCATCTTCAGTCAGCCTCACCTCTCGCTCTGTTAAGAGCTCTTTAATCCAAATATGTTGGCTCTCTTTATCGCCTCGCACAAAAGCGAGGTACTTACCACTATGTGAAAGTGATAAGTTAGCTTCATTTAATTCACTCGAAGTGAGTGGCATTAACAGGTTAAAGTGAGCATTTACTTTTTGTTGAGGTATTAGCTGCCAAGCAATAACAACAAAACTAATTAGCAGAACAACTAACAACGGCAAAAATTGCGCTTTTAATGTTTTTGCTTGCCCCTCAGTTACTTTTTCAAGGCTATAACCGCGCTTAGGGTGTGTAATTATAAACTGTGGATTTTTGGCATCTTCTTGGAGTGCTTTTCGTAGCAATGCGATACAACGCTGTACTGAACTTGGGTTGTAGGTAGCATTAGGCCATACTTTTGCAAAGATTACTTCTTGGCTTACCACTTCCCCCTTATTTAAATAAAGAGTATGTAATACATCCATGACCTTTGGCTCGACTATTTGCTCATAATCTTGCGATGAAATTAAACATCGACTCTCATCAATTGCAAATTTGCCGATTCGATAACGCGCCACTTACTTCTCCAATAAATATTTACGAATCAAAGATTAAGGTTTTCTTAAGAGAAACTCAAGGGTTACTCCATTGTCACTTTGCTCTGCCTATTAGATTGTTTTTGTTATGTCAAAATAGGTAATAAAAACAATGTATAAATATTTATCAACGCTCACTATTTTCATCAGTGCTTTTTTAATTTTTCAAATTCAGCCGATGCTTTCAAAGCAACTTCTACCGCAATTTGGTGGTGGTGCCTCTATTTGGTCAGCAAGTTTAGTGTTTTATCAAGTCATGTTACTTATTGGCTATTTCTATGCGCATAACATGGGTCGCTTTCATATTAAGTTGCAGGTAGTCACCCATATAGTTTTAGTCACCTGTGCCACACTCATTGTTGTGACAAAATTTGCAGCCCCAAATCTCACAAAGTGGCCGCCTACGCTTGCGGTGTTTGTTAATTTATTTATAGAAATTGGTCCAATATTTATTCTACTGAGCGCCACCAGCATACTTTTACAAAGGTGGTATGTGCAAACTGCTTCAGCACAAGTGCCTTACCATTGGTATTCCATCTCAAACTTGGGTTCTTTACTGGCGTTAATGAGCTACCCGCTCGTTTATGAATTACTATTTTCTTTAGAGCAGCAAACTACCTACTGGCTATTTGGACTTATCAGCTACTGCTTGTTATTAACACTTCTTGTAATATTTTTACTAAAAAAAACACCCGACATATCAAGAGCGCCTATTCAAACTAGGCATATCACGGTATTAAAAGGTAAAGGTCAATGGCTGTTACTCAGTGCCTTAAGCTCAGCCATGTTGGTATCTACCACGCATATGATCAGCACTAATATTCCACCCATGCCATTACTTTGGTCACTGCCCTTTGTAATTTACTTGCTCACCTTTAGTTACACGTTTGCCAACAAAGCAAATTATCAGCGTCATAAGTGGGCATATGCGTTTATATTTTCGGCTTTTGCAGGCCTGCTGATGTTTTATTTTGGCAGCTTATTCAATGCCCTAGCCCAGCTTATAATTTACAGCCTGATTCTATTTATCGCCTGCATGATTTGCCACGGTGAGCTTAGAAGCAAGGCCCCTGAAAATGAGCAATTTACGATTTTTTATTTCTATATCGCCCTTGGCGGTGTGTTAGGTTCGCTTTTCAGTACGCTCATTGCCCCATTGCTATTCGTCCAAATTGACGAGTATTTACTTACATTAGCGGTTATTTTTAGTTTTGTGTGTTATTACCAAATAAAAGCTAAAACAAAGACAAAACAGCTCAAATTCACTCTCGCAATCAACTCAGTTACTTGGTTAGCATGTTATTGTTTTTTAGCGGTAAACTTTAACCAATATAACGTTGCCACTAGCCGCAACTTTTATGGCTATTTAGCGGTTAAAGATATAAACACTCAATCAATAAAAGAAAGGCGCTTAATTGACGGCACCACGATTCATGACTCTGAACCATTAAACGCAAACCAACAGTTTGGGCAAAGTTACTACCACCAACATACTGGTGTCGCTAAATCACTTGCCATACTAAAGCAACACAGCGCACTAAACATTGGCGTGATTGGTTTGGGTGCAGGCGTTTTAGCTCGGTTTGCAGACCAGCAGGATAGTATTCACTTTTTTGAGTTAAACCCTGCTGTGGTCGAGATGGCAAAGCGTTATTTCTCTTACTTAGAAAACAGTGAAGCTAAGCTCAAAGTGACCTTGGGAGATGGCCGTATAGCGCTAAAAAATAATGCGAGCGAAATATTTGACGTATTAATTATTGATGCATTTTCAAGTGATGTAATTCCTGCGCATTTGCTAACCCAAGAAGCAATATCGCTTTATTGGCAAAGACTCAATGAAAATGGCGTATTAATTGTGCATATCTCAAATAACCATATTGACTTATTGCCAGTATTACAGGCACATAGCCAACACTTTAATAAGGCTATGTTAAAGTTTAGCTATCAAGGCCATAGCCCATCAGACATAGGCTCAGACTGGGTGGTGCTAACTGACAATCAGGCTTTTTTAAATCGTGTATCTATCAGTGATTTGTCGCCCATTAAACGCTACCCACATAGCGAGCTGGCAATGTGGACTGATAGCAAACACAGCCTACTCCCCTTATTAAAATTCTAACAGGCATAAAAAAGCGTGATGATTTTTTTAATCATCGCGCTCATTTAATTGCATTAATTTCTAAACACTAAGCCACTTTAAGTTATTGCTAGTCAAAGTATCCCAAACACAATCCCGTTATACCTAGAAGAATCATACCAATTAGGCTGATATCCATAAAATATGCCAGAAAACGGTCTATTGGTCTTGCATGGCGTAAAATGATATCTTCATTTGCTAGAGGGGTTTTTCCTTTTTTACCTCGAACTAATATTCCTGCATACATACCAACTCTAAGACCCATTCCACCACGGTCCCAACTTGGCGTTCCGCTTCCTTCCTCTTTCACTTTTCTATCTAATCGGCGGATTGTGAGCCGTGTAAAAAGTAACCCTGAAATTAAGAAACTAACTAAAAAAATTACATTCAACACTTCAAAAACACTTTTCATTTCCATTAAAAGAAACTCATATTTGAACTTTTATAATACAGTTACTTGTAGTTAGTTGGCTCATTACTAAAAACTGCATGTATTAAATCTAGCTCCATGCCTAAATGCTGAAGTTAACCAAAACAAATACTAAACTAAATAGCCCAGCCATTTCCCTAAAGGCCATAATATAAATATAGCCACTAAACTTATACTCATAGAAAAAGCTAGAACACGGTCGATAGGCCTTGCATGACGTAGAATGATCTCATCCTCTGTAAGAGATGCTTTATCTGACTTATTCTTTATCAGTGTGACCGCATACATACCTACTCTAAGACCCATCCCGCCCCTATCCCATGACGGTGTTCCTTCACCTTCCTCTTTAATTTTTTTGTCAAGATGACGAATGGTTAAGCGCGTAAAACAAAATCCCGAAATGAGAAAGCCTAATACAAAAATTACATTTAAAACTTCAAAAACACTTTTTATTTCCATTAAAAGAAACTCATATTTGAACTTTTATCATAAAGCATACCGGCAGCCGATTGACCAGAATAGTCACCAACTTTAGCTGCAACATAACCTGCTGCTAGCCCTACACCAATAAGTATCACCCAGCCTACAGGACCGGCAGCAATAGCTAAACCCGCTCCAAGCTTAACAACTGCACCTCCTGCTGCAAGACCCGATGCAGTTCCTAAGCCGAAACCTGTCGTTTCCACAGCCAAAGTTCTGTGCCAATCTGCCCCTGATTTATAATCACCATATATCTTATCTGCTCGTACCGCTGCATCTAAAGCAATTAAGCCATTACCAAGTACTGATGAACCAACTTCTAAAGAACGCAGGCTACGAATACCTGATAGCGATGTAACTTGTATAGGTGCAGCATTTCGAGCACTTTTGGCTATATTGATACCGCGTTGAGGGTTAGACCAAATATTCCCTCTACTGCCGCTCTTCACTCGATTTGCAATAGCGCTAAGCTCTCGAGTAAATCTTTCGTTCACTTCTAAATGGGCTGCTTTTGCTTTATAACCTAGTTTAACAAGTTCATGCTTAGGCGCTTTATTTTTAGCTGCAGCTCTAATTGCCATTAAGCTCTTCTGATATTTAAATAACGCTTTACCAAAATTGCTTAACCTAGCTTCTTTCGAGTTGATAGCAGTTGCAGCGGCCCCCGAAGCAGCAATAGAGTCAACCTTATAGCTCATTATATCCGCCATCTCTTTGAGGTAAGGCTGGAGTTCTTTTTCGTATAACTCTGCGATTGCAAATGTATTATCGCTACCGAAATCATTAGCCATTTTAGTGATATTGCGCTTAGTCGACTGAGACCAGCTATTAACACTGTCCAGAGCACATGCAAGGTCTGGACGATTAGCACGTAAATTTTTAACACTTTTTGAACCTGGTTCACTCAAAATAAAAGGGGTACCTGCAGGTATAAAAGAACCAAAAATATGGGGATTATCTTTTCGAAACTGTTTATAAGCTTCTTTATTACTAATATCGATGGGTAATGCAGCACGGCTTTGTGTGCTAAAACACAAGTTGAATTGTTCTGACATAAAAATATCCTTTTTAAAATTAGTCCCTAAATTGTGATGATTCTAATGCAAATGAACAGTTCAATAAACCCGCAATGAAAAAAATTTTTGCATTAATTGCCATGTTAATAAATTGGTTTATATAAAGATAAAGCACATCACTCTTAGAAAATATATAGCTCACACTTTCAATCAAAAACGCGGCAAATCAAGCCGCGTTTTAAGTTTATAGTTCTTTGCTAAATCAAACCGAGTTAATCAATCGAACCTTTGATTGGTCCATGTTCGTGTCTTACATGTGGGTTTTGACCACGTTGGCGCAATAAGTGATCCATTAAGGTAATCGCCATCATCGCCTCAGCAATAGGAATTGCGCGAATACCCACACATGGGTCATGACGACCTTTGGTGATCATCTCTACCGCTTCGTTGCTAGTATTAATGCTGTTGCCAGGTATGGTAATGCTTGAAGTTGGCTTAAGTGCGATAGAGGCAATGATGTCTTGCCCTGTCGAGATACCTGCAAGTACACCGCCCGCGTGATTTGATGTGAAACCATCTGGAGTTAACTCATCACGGTGCTCAGAGCCTTTTTGCTCAACCACATCAAAGCCATCACCAATCTCAACGCCTTTTACTGCATTAATGCTCATTAGTGAATGTGCAAGTTCTGCATCAAGGCGATCAAATACTGGCTCACCAAGACCAACAGGCACATTTTTAGCAACCACTTTAACTTTAGCGCCTACCGAATCACCTTGTTTTTTGAGGTCGCGCATATATTCATCAAGCGCGTCTAATTTACTAGGATCAGGGAAGAAAAATGCATTGTTTTCCACTTCATCCCAGTTGTAATCTTCAGCTTTAATTGGCCCAAGCTGACTCAAACAAGCACGCACTTCAATACCGTGAAATTGTTTTAGGTATTTTTTTGCAATTGCACCTGCCGCTACACGAATCGCAGTTTCACGGGCAGAAGAGCGACCACCACCTCGGTAATCACGAATACCGTATTTATGCCAATAGGTATAATCACCATGACCTGGGCGAAATACATCGGCAATTTTGCCGTAATCTTTTGAGCGTTGATCAGTGTTTTCAATCAGTAAACCAATGCTAGTACCTGTGGTTTTACCTTCGAATACACCCGAAAGAATTTTTACTTCGTCACTTTCGCGGCGCTGTGTTGTATAACGACTTTGCCCCGGCTTACGACGGTCTAAATCAATTTGTAAATCGGCCTCGCTAATTTCAAGACCTGCTGGTGTGCCATCAACAACGCCGCCTAATGCAACGCCGTGGCTCTCACCAAAGGTGGACACTTTAAATAGTTGTCCAATGCTATTACCTGCCATTAATTTTCCTCATTCCTAATGACTACTGAGACCGAGCCCTCAGGCTCGGCTTTTAAAATCTGCTGTTAATCTGCGAAATAGTTAACAAGCTGCTGTTTGCTGATTACAAACACGCCAAGACCACCTTGTTCGAATTCAACCCACTCAAACGGCGCACCCGGGTACAGCTCTTCCATATGTACCATAGAGTTACCAACTTCGACAAATAACAAACCGTTATCAGTTAGATGCTCAGCAGCTTCCGCTAGGATGGTGCGAGTAACATCAAGACCATCATGACCCGATGCTAAACCAAGCTCTGGCTCGTGATGGAATTCACGTGGTAAATCAGCCATATCTTCAGCATCAACATACGGTGGGTTAGCTACGATCAGGTCATATTTTTGACCCGGAACACCACTAAACACGTCTGACTGAATTGGCAGTACACGGTCATTTAGCATGTAATCACTGATATTAATATCAGCAACTTCGAGCGCTTCATAAGAAATATCAACCGCATCAACCTGTGCATCTTCAAATGCTTGCGCAAGTGCAATAGCGATACATGCAGAGCCGGTACATAAATCAAGAATGCGCGATACTGAGCTTGGCTCTTCTAACCATGGTGCAAAGCGGTTGCTAATTAACTCTGCAAATGGCGAACGTGGAATTAACACGCGCTCATCAACATAAAACGGCATACCTGCAAACCATGCGGTGTTGGTCAGGTAAGGTACTGGCGTACAATCATTAATACGCTCTGCAATTAGTTCAGCTAAACGGTTTTTCTCGGTGCTGGTTAAACGCGCATGCATTAGCTCTTTTGGCGCGTCGATTGGCAAGCTTAGTGCTGGTAATAGTAAGCTAACTGCTTCATCCCACGCATTATCTGTGCCGTGCCCAAAGAAAATACCACTGCTGGCAAATTGACTGGTTGTCCAACGTAACCAATCATGCAACGTTGAAAGTTCTGCAATTGCCTCGTCTAAAATTGCGTCTTCTATCTGGAAATGGTTCATGTATGTTCCTTAACTTTCAAAGTCTGTTCTGACGCGTATTGTACCGTCTTTTCAGTTGGTTTTTACTCGATTTTTAGCGTTTTTTTGTTTAGACTTCCGCCATGAAAAAAGATCCCCACGACAACAACCACATTAGCGCTGACGATATTGACTTATTTCGTCAAAGTATCAGTGGTGCCAAAGCATTTAAACAAGACACTATTCGATTCACCAATAAGCCTAAAGTGTCACAAGCCAAGCAATTTTCCCAGCAAAAAAAGCAACATCAGGCAGAATTTTTCTTTTCTGATGAATATGTACCAGATATCGACACTCACGGCACCGTCAGTTATGTCAAGCCTGGTCACGATAGCTATTTGGCAAAACAACTTCGCCGTGGAGATTACCCACCTGATTTAACTCTTGATTTACATGGCTTAAATAAAGAATTAGCCAAAGACGAGCTAGCGGGTTTGATTCATGAGTGTAAAAAACAACATTACTATTGCGCCTGTGTTGTGCACGGTATTGGTGAGCGCATACTTAAACACAAGGTACCGCAATATTTAGTGCAGCACCCTGATGTGATTGCCATGCACCAAGCACCTCTTGAATTTGGTGGTAAGGGTGCAGTACTTATTTTAATTAACCTTCCACAAAGTGATGAGTTCAGACGCTAACGTCTTCTTATCATAAGGCCTAATGTGCATATTTTTTCGATTATCTTTCCACTGATTTTTATCGTGTTAAGTGGCTACATCAGCTCTCGTAGCACGTTTTTATCGAAAGAGCATATAGCAGGGTTAAGTAAGTTTACTTTTTACATTAGCGTGCCTGCTTTTCTATTTTTAAATATGGCTCAAGCCGATTTACAAAATAGTGTGTCTATTGCGGGGTTTTTGAGCTTTTACATTCCGGTGTTGGCTATTTATACCCTTGGCTATGTGATTGACTGCTATCTCATTAGCAAGCAATCTGCGCCGTCACGTCATGCTGTATTTGCCCTTGGCAGTAGTTACTCAAATACGGTACTGGTAGGTTTGCCTATTATTATTGCTGCACTTGGGCAACAGATGGTCGGCATTGTGTTTATGATCATTACTTTTCACAGCGCACTTTTGTTTACCCTCACCTTTTTGCTCAGTGCTAAATCGCAGCAAACATTCTCTTGGCGAACATTTGCTAAAAACATGCTGCTGAACCCTGTGGTATTAAGCATCAGTAGCGGCCTTGCTGTAAACCTACTTGGTTTTACACTTTTTGATGATTTAGTAAATGGCCTAAGCTTACTTGCTAAACCTGCCATTGCCTGTGCGTTATTTGTATTAGGAGCGAACCTTGCGTTTTATAAAGTGGCCGACAACTTACAAGCATCACTTATCGCAACCATCATCAAGCTTGTCGTTTTACCGTGCGGGGTATACTTTTTTGCAGGCTACGTATTTCATCTAGAACAATCATTACTGAACGTTTTAGTACTTTTAAGCGCCTCTCCTTTAGGGGTCAACGCTTACCTAATCGCCAATCAAATTAAGCAGCATCAAGCGACGCTCGCAAGTACTGTGGTGCTCTCAACGGTATTAAGTGTAGTCAGCTTTAGTGTTTGGTTAAGTATATTGCTTAACTAAATAGGTTTAAAAACCTTCATATAAATCAAATGTTTTTATCCTATTTACACCAACCTTATCCACCATTTAGTCCTAAATTAGCTACACTAAAGTAAATAAAAAGAATAGATAATATTAATAAGTTGTTAAAAATCCATATGAATTGTTCTTATGTGCTTCCCGTTCATTGATAACTACAAATAGAAAAACCAATAAATTCAAGGCTTACCGTCAAGATAAGCCTAATTAGCTGGAGTTGCAAAGGATGCATTACGAAATTTTTGGGGCTATCTATACTAATAAAATCAATCATATGAATGAGTTATATACTTTCTACGATGAATACAAAATAGAAATATTAGCAAGATTACCCTTTTTTCTTTCCGAACTTGTAGAGTCATTTTCAGCTAAAGAATTCTATCAATTTATCGGCGAATACGGAGGCAGAAAAATTTACCTCGGTAAACACAAGTCTAAATTAGAACAAAGTCTTTCTATAGAGTTAACACAAGCACGCTATGACAAACTCTGCTCACTTGCCGACTCCTCGGGCTATATAGAAATCCCAAACCGCTGGGGTGTATTCAGTCTGCTTAGAAAAATAGCCTACGAAGATTCAATCAAAAACGGGATGGATAATGACGAGCTGATCCGAGTGTTTGGTATAAGTCAACGAACTATCTCAACTGTTCGCAAAAAAATTGCAGTCTCAAGACAATCATAAGATCAGCTCTTATTAATTAATTTTCCTTAAGTGCCTATAACTGAGTTAACCCAGTCACTAATGGAATAAAAAAATGATTAAATTTAGAGCGTTAATTCATGAGCTTCACTCAAGCATAAAACAAGCTACAAATGAAGTTGAAGCCCAAGGCATAAAACATATTAATAAATTTTTTGAAATCATCGAAATCCCAACCAGTGATGTATCAGATTTAGATGATGATGCCATCCAAAGAATTAAAACCTTTATCGATAGCGAAGATACTGAGTCTGCTATCAATATCCTAAACGAACATAACGAAAAACTCGCATCAAATAGTCAAGTAAAACGCGTTTTAAAACCAAAAACAATGCAAATGGCATTTCCTGATAAGGATCAGAATGGGCCAAAAATTAGTTATGTCGATGTTCCATTAATCACACTTACCCCCATTAGCTCGACCAAAGTTCAAGAAGTAAATATTAAAGCTAGCCTCGAAGTCACAGCTAATGATCAAAACGATTTATTTGTCGCATTTCCTGCGCAGTCTAGCGGAAACATTTTTTCTAAATCTAAGGAAAAAAATAACGCCAATGTGGAAATCGAAATCAAGCTTCAAGGAGATGAAACTCCTGAAGGCCTTCAAAAGCTGATTGAAGGTTATGAACGCTCGCTTAGAGCACAAATCCCTGGATAAACAAAAATTGTAAAAGGAAAATATTATGGAAAATGCATTAGTAAGTATGGCACAACAGTTTTCTGGTTTACCAATGAAGTCACTCATTGGTGCACCATTAAATGCAGCAGCAGATGCCAATGCAAATATGGCAATTTCACAAACTCGCTTTTTGCTTGAAACCTGTTTTCAACCTGTAAGTGATGAAAATAAAGATGACGGCACTCGTCAGCCAATTATGGTGAAACTGGAAGTCATTCGCCCAGTAATTGATGAAAACACAGGTGATGCAAAAACACCTGCAAAGTCGACACTGAACCTACCACTACTAACAATTTTACCGCTAAATTCATTAGCAGTTAAAAATGTTGATGTGAATTTTGAGATGGAAGTAAAAAGCTCATATTCACATGATGTTGAATCATCGAGCAGTTCAAGCAAAGAGGCTAGCGGCAGCTTTAAAGCAGGATTTAGCTATTTGGGCTTTTCGGCATCAGTTGAGGGGTCGGTTAAATCAACTAGCCAATCATCATCATCCGACAAAGAGCATTATGAAAAATCTAATGCTGCCAAGTACACAGTTGCAGTCAACGCTGGTCAGCTACCACTGCCGCAGGGCGTAACTACTATCATTGAAGCCTACACAGCAGCAATCCAGCCAATCATGGTTTCAAGTAGTAGTGAAGATAAATCTAAATAATCACCTTGAGCGCCTTGCTATAAGGCGCTTATAACAAGGAATACATTATGGATCTTTTGAACACAATCAATTGTCCGCATTGCCAAAGTGCAAAAATTGCTATCGATTTAGATGCACTAAGCCAAGGCATGCGATTTAGCTGTCACTTATGCAACACAGTCATCAGCCTCGCAAGCGAAGATCGGGAACGCTTAAAAAGCGTAAATCAGACTTTGCGAAATAACTCAGCACTTGGCCAATGTCAAAGTGACTATGCAACATTTAGCTAATGGAGTTTAACCATGAACAGTTCAATTTTAAATCAATTAAAAATAGCACTCCTCCTCTTTACTATACTGCTTTCAACAAATAGTTTTGGAGCGTGTCATGTTAATCAAGAAGCCCAATTCCCAGCCACCCAAGGCAATATCCAATTTTGGCAGAACTTGATTCGCAATTCTGAGGATACCTACCTAGCGATGGCTTGGGACAAAGGTTATTGCGCGATTTCTAAAGGCCCACATAGAGGGGGTGCTCCTCACCCTAAAGGCGATGGCTCAACTCTGCACATAACAGTTAAGGATGATTACCGTACCTGCCATGTGTTTAACCAAAAAGCGCCTGATTTAAAAACATTAACAACCTGCAGACCTTAAAAAGCTCAGGAAAATCAACTGCTGATATACGTTAGTTAAATATTATTGCACTAACACCACATACAGCATTGAAGTTATGCATATTAAAAAGGATAAGACTATGAAAAATCATTTTACAAAAAGCGCTTTGAGCAAAAGTTTCTTTATATTATTGACGCTAAGTTCATTTAGCAGCTATGCCGAATGTACTTACAATCAAGATACTTTTGATAACCCCCATCAACGCGCAGTTTGGCAGCAGCTAATAAGCTCTTCGCAAAACCAAGCACTGAGACAAGCGTGGTTACAAGGTCAGTGCCATATTAATAAAGGCCCACACTTTGGAGGCCAGCCCCCACCAGGAGGAGATGGTGCAACATTACACGTTACTGTTCGTTATTCTGATAATGGGCAAGGCCATACTTGCCATGTTTTTCATCAACTCAACCCTCAAAACCAAAACTTAACAACATGTAACTAACCCATAAGCCTCTTACTTACCAAATAAGGGGCTTTTATAAACCACCCGACACATCAATAAAACTGCCTGTTGTGAATGAGGCTTGCTCACTTGCTAAAAAGTAAATTGCTGAAGCGACCTCGTCAACTTCACCACCTCGCCCTAGCGGTAACTTAGATTTTAAACGATCAACTCTGTTTGCTTCGCCACCATCACGGTGCATATCGGTATAAATAAGGCCTGGCCTTACCGCGTTTACCCGAATACCTTTACTGGCTACTTCTTTGGCAAGGCCAATAGTAAAGGTATCAAGTGCACCTTTCGATGCGGCATAATCTAAGTATTCATTTGGCGAACCTGTTCGTGAAGCCCCCGATGAAACGTTCACAATACTGCCTTTATCCATTCGTTTAATTGCTTCTCGCGCACACAAAAATGCGCCTGTAACATTGCAGCTTAAAATGGCGTTAATACGCTTTGCATTCATCTCTAATAGCGGCATTTGTGGTTGCATCATCGCCGCGTTATTAATTAAAACGTCTAAGCGCGCAACCTGCTCATCTAATTTGGCGAACATGGCGAGTACTTGCTGCTCATCAGCGATATCGGCTTGGAACAAATAGGCATTCACGCCAAGCGTTTTTATCTCATCAGCGACCTGCTCTGCACTTGCTTGATCTGACTTATAGTTAATACACACGTCATAACCTTGCTCGGCAAATAACTTAGCCGTTGCAGCGCCAATACCACGGCCGCCTCCAGTAATAAGAACCACAGGGTTCGAACTCATTCTGACTCCTTAAATGCCAATTTAAACTGCTCACATACTAAAGGCATTTCAGGATGGCATTGATAACCTGTACCTGCTAGCTCTCGCTGATAATAATTCCAATGCACACGCTGCCAATAAGCGAGGCTTTTGTCGCCCTCCCCCTCTAATGCAGCATATTCGTCTGTGATTTGATTAAATGGCGTAATAGTAACCGCGATGGTTTCAATAATGCCTAAGGGCTGTTCTTGCCAATTAGTAAAAATAGCTAGGTCGCCAACTTGAGGTAAAGCTTTGTCATTGGCTTTAAACCAATACAGTGAAGAGGTTGTTGCTTGTTTTATACCTTTTAAAACAAGTAAAGCGCAGTCATTGGCATCTTGCTCATTATCGCAAAAATGCCAACTTGGTAGTTCAACAACGGCACGCCCTGATTGATCATTAAAGCGAGCAATCAACTGCGCCTTACGCTGCTCGTTACTTAACGGCTGCAACAACCGAAATCTCTACAAGCAGTGCATCGCGCGCCATTTTTGCCTCTACACAGGCACGTGCTGGCGCATGACCTTGTGGTACCCATGCATCCCAAACTGCGTTCATCGCTGCAAAGTATTCCATACTTTTCAGGTAGATTGTGGCGCTTAGCATATGCTCTTTACTACTCCCCGCTTCAATAAGTAAAACTTCTACCTTATCTAGCATGGTTTGAGTTTGTTCGCTGATATCTTTTTCTGCATCTGCACACACTTGGCCACAAAGGTACACCGTATCATTATGCTTGACGATACGGCTCATGCGCGCACCAGTTTGTAAACGTTCGATTGTCATAATTTTAATTCAATAGTTGATAAAAACATGAATCTAGCAAATTCATACTTATATTTCGACGTTATTAGGTGAGTGAATACTTAAGTAATGACTGCGCTGCTTGGTATCGTCATATTCAATAACAGCAATAGCACCTGTGTTAAAAATCGGCATGTTACCAGGGCTCAATTGGTCAACCAAGTAACTAACAATTGGCATGTGTGCAACAACCAACCAAGTTGAGCATTCTGGGTGCATGGCGATTAGAGTTTCAAGGTAGTCAGCAGCAACTTGAGGAGTACCATCTGGAATTATGTCATTACAGGTTTCACTAAATTGTAATGGATTACTTTGTGTTGCTGCTTTCGCAGTTTGCTGGGCACGTATGTAAGGGCTTACCAATAACGCATCTGGTTTATAATTTATTGCTAACCATTGCCCCATTTTGCTGGCTTCCTGTTGCCCCGTAGTTGTCAGTTGTCTTGCTGCATCATCTGCTTGCATTGGCGTTGCTTCGCCATGGCGCATGATTAAGATTGTTTTCATAAAAAATCAACCGATTAAAGAATATAAAACAGTAGCCAGTTTGCTTGATTGTCCGCTATATTAGAATATCATCACAAAACACATTAAACATCCTCTTATGATATTCAGGTAGATTTTCGTTGCAGTGCCTTTAGCGTTCCTGATTTATCATCTGTTGTTAGGACATTAACGCATTCTTCAGGAGCACCTTTTGAATATCAGCCGCAATGATAACAGAACATACCACCCCCTCACACTGGACAATGGTCTAAAAGTACTTTTAGTGCAAGACTTAGAATCAACTAAATCAGCGGCATCAATGGCAATTAATGCAGGTCACTTTGACGATCCCCTTGATAGGCAAGGCCTTGCACACTTTTTAGAGCATATGCTTTTTTTAGGCACTGACCTATACCCTGAGTCTGGTGGGTTTTCTAATTTTGTATCACAATCTGGTGGTAACACTAACGCATGGACAGGCACTGAGCACTCTTGTTACTTTTTTGATATTAATAATCATCAGTTTTCTGAGGCCCTCGCTCAATTTAGCCGCTTTTTTATTGCCCCTCTATTAAGCCCAAAAGAGACAGCCAAAGAGCGTAACGCGATTGATGCCGAATTTAAATTAAAGATCAAAGATGATGGCAGACGCATCTACCAAGCCCATAAAGAAACGGTAAACCCTGCACATCCATTTGCTAAATTTTCGGTTGGTAACCAGCAAACCTTGGCAGATCGCGAAGGCTGCATAAGTGACGAGTTACGCGCTTTTTTCAACAGCCATTACCAAGCTCAGTGGATGACACTGGTGATCTGTAGTAATGAAGATATTGCGACAATGACCAACTGGGTGAAGCACTATTTCAGCGAGATTAAAGGTCAGCCCAAAAGCAAAGAAATTATTGAGCAGCCACTTTATCGCAAACAAGACTTAGGTAAAGTGCTGCACATTGAGCCGCATAAGCACATGCAAAAGCTCATCATTAGCTTTGCTATGCCAAATATTGATGATTTTTATCGCCATAAAACGGTGAGCTTTATTGCTCACTTGTTAGGTTATGAGGGAAAAGGCTCACTTTACTCAATTTTAAAAGAGCAAGGTTGGATCAACGCACTCTCAGCAGGCGGTGGTATAAACGGCAGTAACTTCAAAGACTTCAATATCAGTATGGCACTGACCGATGAAGGTATTGAATACTACGAAGATA
Organism: Pseudoalteromonas sp. 68 DY56-GL68; assembly: GCF_041414825.1. Classification (NCBI taxonomy): domain Bacteria; kingdom Pseudomonadati; phylum Pseudomonadota; class Gammaproteobacteria; order Alteromonadales; family Pseudoalteromonadaceae; genus Pseudoalteromonas; species Pseudoalteromonas sp. 68 DY56-GL68. The sequence continues at coordinate 263,686 of NZ_JAOCZL010000020.1, read as the reverse complement.
TTGTTGAAATGGTATTCGAATACATTTGTCTGATAAACCAAAACTGTGACAAGTTACCAAGGCTTTATCAAGATAAGAAGAATTTGCTGCAGATTGCCTTTGATAATCAAGAGAAAGCCCGACTTATAGATTGGGTAAGTGGTTTAAGCATTAACATGCAACACTATGATGAAGCCAACTACGTGCAAGGTGATTACCTTATGGAAGGCTTTAATCACTGCGCGCATGAAATTGCAATGCAATGGTTAACGCCAGATAATATGCGCCTTGTACTCATACATCCAGATGTAGAGCCGGAAAACACCACGGCTTGGTACAATACGCCTTATAAAATCGAAAATATATCACCTTGCTGGCTTGATGCATTAAGTGAAATTAACACCCCATTACCTGAAATGAGTTTGCCTGTTGCCAACCCGTATCTAACGAAGAATGTTGAACTTTTAGCACTGGATGAACCTAAAAAAACGCCTGAGTTACTGATAAAACAAGAAGGCTTTGATTTTTGGTTTAAGCAGGATGCGACTTTTCGCGTTGCTAAGGGACATTTTTACTTAGCGATGGACTCGCACTATGCCATTAAAGATGTCAAGCATATGGCTTTAACTCGGCTGTTTGCTGATTTATTTATGGATAGTGTCGCTGAGCAATTTTACCCTGCCGAGCTGGCAGGCTTAAGTTATCATTTAACCTCTCACCAGGGTGGCCTAACGCTTCATACCGCAGGCTTATCATCAAGTCAGCTTGAACTGGTTGATGAATTACTCGAAGCCTTATTTAGTGTAGAAATATGCGCAAAACGTTTTGCTGAATATAAAAAGCAACTTGTGAGGCATTGGCGTAATAGTAATCAAAACAAGCCGGTAAGCGAGTTATTCAGTATCTTAGGTGCTAAAATGATGCCGTGGAACCCAGAACCGAATGCACTTGCACAAGCTTTAAAAGATACAAGTTTTCATCAATTTAATTGTTTCAGACATGAATTCTTTAAAGCGCTACACGTAGAGTCGTTTTTACATGGTAATTGGCAGCGTAGTGATGCACTGGCTTTTCAAAAACAAGTGGCGGATCATTTAGCAGGTTGCACTAAAATTATCGACCTAACACGCCCTCTTAACGATATAACAGATGTCGAGCAGCAACGCGTTGAGCTAAATTGTAATGACCACGCCATGGTTCTTTATTACCAAGCGCTGACTGATGACACAGCTGAAAAAGTAAAGATGATGGTGTTAAATCACCTTATCAATCAAGACTATTTTAATGAGCTTAGAACCAAGCAACAACTTGGTTATTTAGTGGGGGCTGGCTACGCACCTTTTAATACGCGTGCTGGCATTGCGTTTTATGTTCAGTCTCCAAAACACACCGCTGACGAAATACTCATCCGTCATCAGCATTTTATAAGTAACTATCTACAGCACATTGATTCTTTAGATGAGCAACAATGGCAAGATACAAAAGCAGGGTTAATTACACATATAGCAGAAAAAGATAAAAATCTTCGTCTTCGCTCACAAAGGCTCTGGTTAGCAATTGGTAATCGAGATAGTAAGTTTAATATGCAGCAACAACTTCTTGTTGAGCTTGATAAACTGAGCTTAAAGCAAATGCAACAATACATAAAAGAGACATTTGCCGAATCGCGACCTCGAATAGAGCTGTTAAGTGATAAAGCAATCAAAAAACAGTCAAAAACAACCCTTTCTTCGCATTCTCTTTGACTCGCTTGCGAGCTTAGATTAAATTATCTGGTGCGAATTAAGGTATTGCATTAATGACAAAAATAATAACAATGATTTCTGTATTTCTAACACTCAATATGGCCGGTATATTTTCAGCCGCTGCAAGCCCTATAGAGCTAGAGCAAAGCACCCTATTGCTTATACCTAGCTCTATAATGCTGCTGTTATTACCATATTTGCTATTCGTTATTTATAAGCTCAAACGCTCACGCCATCAACTTCGTATTTCAGAACATAGATTAAAAAGTACCGTAGAAGGCAGCGGAGATACTCTGTGGGACTGGAATATAAAAACAGGTGAAGTTATTCGTATAAACGATAAATATACCACCGATACGAATAACGCAGCAGGCTTCCCACCCAACCGTGATTTAATCCATCCTCATGATCTACAACATGTTGAAAAAGCCCTCAAAAAACATTTTGCTGAACACACTGCCTTTTTTGAAGCAAGCTATCGTATAAAAGACAGCTTAGAGCGTTGGCATTGGGTACTCGACCGTGGAAAGATTATTGAAAAAGATGTCAATCTTAACCCCCTACGTATGACTGGCACCGTACGTGACATATCACAGCTCAAATCCACAGAAGCACGTTTAAACCTATTTGCAAAATGTGTTGAGTCACTGACTGATGCCATCGCAATTTACGATAAAAACTTTAAATTAGTTGATTTAAACCCCAGCTTTTTGACCCTTTTTGGCGGTACTCGAGAGCAATATCTAAAGAAAGATTTTGCTCTTTTTGGCTATGATCAAAGCTACGTAGATGAAATAAAAGCAACGGTTAGAGCTACAGATCACTGGCAGCAAGAAGTTAAGCTTAGAAATGCACAACGACAGTTGCTCCCCATAGAGATTTCTATCGACGAAATCAAAAACGAGCATAATCAAATATGTAATTACGTTGTGGTTTATTCTGACCAAACAGAGCGCAAAAAAGCTGAGTCACAGTTACATAATTTATCAAACCGAGACCGTACTACCGGCTTGCCTAACCGTAATTTATTTTTTACTAATCTTAAAAAGCTCGCCAAACAAGATAATCATCATGCTCTATTAGTATTTGACTTGGATAACTTCAAAAAGATCAATGATTCCTTAGGCCATCAACTTGGTGACAGCCTGCTCGCCAAATTGGCCATGAGATTAAATAAGCTCACCCGTGAAAAAGACGTATTTTATCGCCTTGGTGGTGATGAGTTTGCACTTGTTATGTCAGGCACCAACGACATTCATACGATTACGCGAATGGCAAAGCTGTTTTTAGCAGCGATTGCCACACCTTTTAACATGGCAGGCCATGAGCTAGTAATCACCTCGAGTGTTGGTATCGTACTGTTCCCTGAAGATGGCAATACACCTGAGCTTTTATTAAAAAATGCCGATACAGCGATGTACCACGCTAAGAAAAAAGGCAATAGTTACTTATTCTTTAACGACACAATGAATCGCCAAGCCGTTAAACGCCTGCAAATAGAAAACCTAATGCGTTACGGTTTAAAAGAAGATCATTTTGAAGTTTATTATCAACCCAAAATGAATATTCGCACCGGCAAATTGGATGGTATGGAAGCACTTGTGCGTTTCATCACACCTAAAAAGGGGATTATCAGCCCAGGAATGTTTATTCCTATCGCAGAAGAAACGGGGCAAATTATTGAAATCGGTGAAGTGGTGCTTAATAAAGCCTGTCGTGATGTGAAGGCATGGATCGACCAAGGGTTATTTAATGGTCGTGTCGCTGTAAACCTATCTGCAAAGCAATTTAGCTTACCTGACTTAACGACTCGCATTGATGTAATTTTACAAAAAAATGAACTACCCTCTTACTTTTTAGAGCTCGAAATAACCGAAGGAACGGTAATGGACGATCCTAATGAAGCAATTTCAGTGATGCGTTCTCTTAGTGCCAGAGGCATACACTTAGCAATGGATGACTTTGGTACGGGTTACTCATCGTTGGCTTACTTAAAGCAGTTCCCACTCAATACATTAAAAGTTGATAAAGCTTTTATAGACGACATGCAATCAGAACGAGGCCGTAATATGGTCGACTCAATCGTTACCATTGCACACAACCTTGACTTACATGTTGTTGCTGAAGGCGTTGAAAAAGCAGAGCAAATAGCGATGTTAGAGCAATTAAATTGCCAAACAGTACAAGGTTATTACTACTCAAAACCCTTGTCACAACCTGAGTTCACAGCTTTTTTGAAAAAACAGCGTAATAAATCAGCGCCCAGTTTATTAAGAAGCGTTGAAGTTTAAGGTCGCCAACTGCACGCTTGTAAGCCGATATGACGTATCAATGCACGTCGATAATGTATGTTAAACAAGCACCAAGCAACAGGGCCTAGCGCCCCACCTAAAAGCACCCAACGTTTAACAGGCATGCCTTTTGAAACGGACTCTAAATACATTACAAAAATAAATACACAACTCACACAAACAAAAAACACAATAGCCCCCACAGTGATAAGCACGCAGTGTACATAACTTAAGCAGCAGTGAAAACGTCAGGATGTAAATAGCCAGTATAAAGGCAGATTATATTCTTAAATATCAAACATAAACCTAATAAAAAATTGTATTATTTATATACAAAGCGGTCAAAATTGTTAAAATAGGAACGTGCATTGATGCACATAAGGAATAAACAAAAATGATTAGGAGACATCATGTCTGACAATACTGCAAACGTCTACGAGGCACCGGAAGCAAACCTTACACAAAATAACGATGGTAGCAACAAACCCATTTTGAACTTTGACCGCTTCTCAGCATGGGGCGTGTTCTTTTTAAGTATCATCACATTAGGTATCTACAGTGTGTACTGGCTTGTAAATAGAACAAACAAAGCAAACTCACTGGCGAAAAACCAAATAGCTCAAGGACTAGTTTATGGCTATGTGGCGCTGTATGTGGTTAACCTTGTTTTATCAATAGCTGGTATTTTACCTGAGCTCGGCTTTATTGTGTCGCTAGCCTCATTTGTCGTAGCCATTATTTTAATTTTCTCACTCCGTACTTCACTCACTGAATTAATTAATGAAGGTAGCGCTGAGCCTGTAAAATTAAATGGTATTTTAACGTTCTTCTTTAACGTTATTTACTTCCAATACAAGATTAATGAAGCAATTGATAGACAGCAATAAGCTACTTTAATTTCATAATGAAAAAGGCATTAAATTTTAATGCCTTTTTACTATGTGTCCCGTTTAACATCCAAGTATGTTTTAGTTACTTAACTGCATCATTATAAAGCACCTGAATGTTTCACATTCAAATATGTATTGAGCACATGAGGCAATAACTGCTCAGGGTTACAATCAATCGCAATCACCCCTTCTTTTCTCAATTTCGCCATATTTTTCTTATGTGTATTTAATAAACTGAGTGCTGCGCAATAACTTGTTGCATCTTCGTACTTTTGAATTGGCTCTTTAAGCACTTCACTCACAGAGCGGTTATTTATGTTGATTAAAGCAACTAAATGATGCTTCTGTAATAGTTTTATCGCAGGCAGTAATTCATCAATACTTTGTTCGTCGAGTGTTGTAACGAGTAAAACTAAAGAGCGCTTACTGCGCTTGGCAATTAGCTGATTTACAGCAACCACATAATCACTGCTACTTTGGTCTGGGTAAAGATCATAAAAGTGGTTCATGACCCGCGACACGTTTTGTGCCCCTTTTACACCCGGTAACCAACGCACGTTTTGATTGAAGCTTTGCATACTAAACCAATCACCTTGCTTTAATACTGTGTGTGATAGTAACAATAATGCATTTAGCGCGTGGTCAAAGTGACTGCCCTCTTTAGCCTCTATAGCCATTTTCTTTGAAGCATCAAGCATAACAATTACATGCTGGTTTTGCTCTTCTTGGTATTCTCGGGATATCAATTTACGGCGTTTACTGGTTGCTTGCCAATCTATCTGCCTAACGCTGTCACCTTGGCGATACTCTCTTAGTTGATGAAACTCAATTCCATCACCACGTTTTTTTGTTAGCTTAAGGCCATTAATTGGTTTATTTGTCACGCCATTAAGGTGTTGCTTCGACGTGACACGGCTAAAGTCTGGGTATACTTTTAACTGGGTACGATGTGCTGCTAACCAATTTGATTGCCATAACCCAAACGCAGAAGTTATACGTAATTCAACCGCCGAAATATCTGCATCTCCTCGCTTATGGGCACGCATAGAGTAGCTAAGCTCAGCTTGTTGGTTTGTCTCAAGTTCAATACTTTTTACAGCTTCAGCAAGCTCCAGAGCATTTGTTAAATGAATACTGATATCAGCACGTAGAACCTGTTTCGCTTTATTTTTTAGTAGCAACTTTATTGGCTGCCAGCGATATAACGCCATATTTTGATTTGTTGAAAGCTCTACAGATACATTGTGCGCAAATCGCGAAAAGTAACAATCAACACAAGCAATCAGCAAAGGAATACAAAGCAGTAGCGTAATAAATAAGCTGCTAAGCTCAATCAAAGCAGATACCACCACTAAGAGGACAATAACACTCAGTATCTGTACTAGGCGTTTTGATGGTCTTAGCTTTATACGTTTCATGATCGTGGTGCTTCAACACTAGCAAGAATGGCACTAATCACTTCATCAAATGACACACCTTCAAGCTCAAGATCAGCAGATAAGATCAAACGATGGCGAAGTATGTTAACTGACACTGATTTAACATCATCAGGGGTTACGAAGTCGCGACCATTCATTAGCGCCATAACTTTTGCCGCTTTAATAATATTAATAGATGCTCGCAACCCTGCACCATGTAAAACTCCCTGCCACGTTCTTGAGCTACGCGTAATATCAACCGCATAATTTAAAATCTGTTCGTCCACTAATATATCTGCACAAAGCTGTTTAATTTGTGCAATTTGGGCAGCATTCAATACAGCAGGCAATGCATCAACGGTTGATTCATTCGAAACCATCTTGGTGTTTAGTTTTAGTAACTCCACTTCAGATTCGAACGAAGGAAACCCTAGCTCAATCTTCATCATGAAACGGTCAAGTTCTGCTTCAGGTAGCGGATACGTACCTTCTTGGTCAAGCGGGTTTTGCGTGGCAAGAACCATAAATGGCGAGTCGATTGACAGCGTGTCACCATCAATGGTTATTTGTTGTTCTTGCATCACTTCAAGTAACGCTGACTGAGTTTTTGCAGGTGCACGGTTTATTTCATCGGCCAATAATATGTTGGTGAAAGCAGGTCCCTTTTTAATATTAAATTCACCCGATTTCATATCATATAAACTGTGACCTACGACATCCGATGGCATTAAATCGGGTGTAAACTGAACCCGCGAAAAATCAACACTCAAGCTTTTAGCAAGTGCTCGTACCAACAAGGTTTTACCAAGCCCTGGTACACCCTCAAGTAACACATGTCCGCCGGCAAACAATACTGTTAATACGTCTTCTACAATGGCATCTTGACCAACAAGAACACGCGCAATATTTTCTTTCACTTTTTTTACTGCGTTTGCCGCATCTACCAGGCTCAATGAGTGAGTATCTAGTTCCGTGCTCATAAGGCATTCCTTAATTGTCTATATCGTTTTATATAATCTGTTCGTTGTTCACGAGACTCGGGAAGTTCGCTTGAAAGCAAGATCTCGACTTGCTCTTTATCAAACTGAGTTAGGCTGGCAATAATCTCAGCCTGTTTGTGTGCACTAAGCATTTTGAAATTAGGGACTCGCGTCTCTACTTTTGCATTAAAATCTTTTTTTAACGCTTCAAATAAACGCGCTTCATGACCGTGTTCTGTGTAAAAATTTGCAATAGCTCGAATATGCTGATTAAAGCTTGTTTTGCTATCGACATCTGGCGCATATGCGCGGCCAATACGGCTACTAATATGCCACACAGCAAATACCACTGTCAGTAATAAGCTAACCACAAACTGCCAGCTCCAATGCCACAACTTAGATAACCAATTTGGGTAACTTAAATACGGCACATACGTCACTTTACTGGCACCTTGAGTTAACCAAACTAATAGGCTGCCATGATCTAGATGCCGTAACTTATAATTAGTAAAAGGGGCCAGTGATGGTAAAACAATAACACGGCCTGCACCAAAGGGCAGATCGCACATTACAGTATCACCCGCTTGATTTTCTGTTTGCACGCCTTGGCAACTATCAATTTTAAAAGCTTGGCTAAGTTCGAGTTCTAATTGCGTTGTCTCATCAATTGTCAGTGTTGTATTTGAGCTGCCTTCTTCTAATAGCACAAAATTGAATTCAAACACATCATCGACGGTTGTAACATCAATCCCTAACTCTTGGAAAAAAATTGCGTTATCAATCCCTAGCTCATCGCGCTGTCGGTTAAGTACATACACTAAACGCCCACCGTCAGCGACCCACTGCACTAGCTGTTGATCTAGCTCATATGAGTTAGCAAGTACAGCCTCATCAACAACCAGCATAGTATTTGGGTCTATTGTTAATTGATTGGGGTTAGTTTGGCTGGCTAAACGTTTGTCTTTGTGCCATTGCACATCATATGAAGCCAATAAACGCTGAGCCAGAGTGAAGCTGTCTTTTGCTACCTCTGGTTGAAAACCTATCTCTACTTCCTGTTTTTCCCACTTTACTGATGCCAACATTGACCCGAGTAAAGCAACGGTTAAAACCAGTAAACCAATCATAAAATACTTAAGTTTCATGGTTTAACTCCACAGGCAACGACATTTGCTTAATTTGCTCTGCAAGTTGTTCAAAGTCGATATTAGGTTTTCGATGTCCCCAAGCAACAATGACCCATGCTGAAAATAATGTGCTAAATACAGCTTGCCATTGCTTGGGCACGCTTGCATCAATTACTTGTTTACACTCACGTTCAGTCATTGAACGATGAAGTTTTATCTCATACTGAACCTGTGCCCAGCGAAGTGAGTGATGCAATAAGTAACCAAGCGCTAACCGTAAGTTTCCTGAACGATAACTCTCAAGTGCAGCACTAATTAAATCATCAGGAAGTTCGTCATGTTTAATGTCAGTAAATAAAGACGGAATAACATGGTCAGATTTTTTTTGTGGCTTTTCAGGCAGCTTCAACCCAGTGAAAAAGCCTTTATTCTTAACAAGATAATAAACAAGCCACAGTGCAAGTAATCCTACAAAGCCCCATACTAAATAGCTAAGCGTAAATCCAATTAACTCAAAAAAGTTACTCAGCCATGAAAAATCAAACGATGATGGACTTGCGTTGTCTTGCTCAAAATTAAAATCAGGAACCCAAGTCGTTTTCTTTTCAATAACATCATCTTGATTGTAAAGTGTAATCACTTGTTCTTTAACAGCATCTTTATCAAGCTCCTCAGCAAAACTGGTTTGTGGCATCGCTGCCAAAAAGCTAAGTAAGCAAGCGCATATCAATGACAAAGGCTGTGCAAAACGTGTTTTTATATTCTTAAAAGCAAGCTCAATATCCCAACCTTCGAGCTCAACCCTGCGATGTAAATAGGCTAAAAACCCCCCTGTGACAAATAATGGCGCGACGAGGGAAATACTTAATAAATAAAGTAAGTTAAAAGCAATTTCTAGCCAAGCAGGAGAGTCTTGAAATTGATAGATAGATTCTTCAAGAGAAAATGAATTTGGGATCAATGCAATTGAAAAAGCCGAAAGTCCCATTAAAACAATAAACTCGAAATGTACGCAAAAAAGCATCCATAAGGTTTGCTTTGGCTTTGATGTTGCAAAAAGAACTTGCTTACGTTTTTGCTTTCGCTCTGCTGACAAGCGCTCTAATTGCTCCACCGGAGCCAAAAATGCACGATTAGGGCTGAGCCTAAATACGGTTAAATGCGCTAGCATATCCTTAAATTTAAGCTGCTTTATAACCAGTATGCTTGACTTAATCGAGGTTGGTTGACTAAAAACAGCCTTCGACATGTAATCAAGTAAAGGGCGTTCAAATAAAGGTTTTAATAGCCATACAGCAAATGTAGCGATTGACCAGCCAAGTAAAAACCCTAATATCAAAAATGTTGGTAAAGCTAAGCAGATATAAAGGCTAAACAAAGGTAAAAAGTGCTGTTTAGTTAATAATACAGTTAAATCAAAGTTTTCATAGGCGCTACGTTTACGCGGGTTAAAACTTAACCTATTAAGCTCCATAACGCATCCCCTTGTATAGCCTATACAAAACAAACGCCCAGCAAACACTCCCTACGCTATATTTTATTTCATTGGCTATATCACGTGGCGACCAAAAGGCCTCAATAAATGCCGCAAGAACAAGCATTAAAAACGCACCAACAATAAGAGGCAATGCTTTTTGTGCGGCCTGTTTAATTGCATAGCCGCGGGTAAAATGACCAGGATTCAATAATGCATAACCTATCTGACACCCTGCAGCAGAGGCAATAATAATCGCGGTTAATTCAAATGAACCATGGGTTATAACGAATGAGAAAAATGGCCCTTCAAAGCCAATATTAACAATGTGAGCGGCAATCGCACCAAAGTAAAAGCTGTTAAATAGTAAGAAAAATGCAGCGCCAACACAAAACAACACCCCACCAGCAAACATTTGAAATGCAATGCCAATGTTATTGTAAATATAAACACCAAACATCATGAGATCTTGAGCTGCGCCACGCTCAGCTGTTTGTACACTGCCCCCGGGGTTATACATTTCTTCAATTTGCAGTACAGTGCTTTGCCCCAAAAATGTATATACCGCATCAGGGTCAAGCATCACCCAAATAAACGCGATAAGTGCTAAGCCCCAAAATGCTAATAAGTTAATGCCCAGCATTATACGGTTCTCATAGAGGGCCCGAGGAAATGCTGTGCGGGCAACATGCCATATCTCAGAAAACTGATTGCTGCGAGATAAGTACAAGCGCTTTTGACCATACTGAACTAAACGATTAATTTGCTCAATAAGTACGGGGCTATATTGGCGACTGCGGGCAATGGCTAAATCATTACACACCTTACGGTACATATTAGGAAAATAAACCGGCAAACTTTCTGATTCTGCAAGCTCGCAAAGCGCCTTAAATTCATTCCAGCTCTGGCTATTCGATTTTACAAATTGCGTTTGCTTCATTGCACTGTCTCACTATGCGCCTGTTCATTAGAGTTACTTAACTGACCTGAGTAAAAACGCGCATAACCGATTAACATACTCTGCGCTTCATTGTCCTCTAACTTAAATGGTTCAGCTAAAATTGCAGCGAGTTCACTGCGCCTCGCATCAGAAAGCTCATCACTGCGCTCTGCAAAAGCAAGCACTGCTAATTGTTCTTCCGTGCTTAAGCTCAATACTGGAATTTCAATATTACCTTTCGGTAGTTCAGGACGTGCCTCTACTTCATCATCATAAATAACCATAGTGCCTGCTGCCCAATCACCAATACGCTTAAAACGAGAGTTGAACATCATGACAACTAGCCCTAAAAAATAGCCAATAGGTAACATATCTGCTGGACGTAATAGGTTTCGTACAACAATTTGTGAAAAACTGGCTGGTAAGCCATTATCTTGTACTACGCGGATCTTAAGACGCTTTTTCCCAGGAGTTTGACCATTTTTCATTTCAAAAAAAATGTTGTATCCCCAAGATGTTATAAAATAAATAATCAGAATAATGCCCTGCCCTGCATCACCTAAAAAGCTAAATACAAGTGATACAACGAACATAATAAGACTGCGAAATAAGAAATCGATGATGTAGGCATAGCTACGGGAGACAACACCTGCGGGTGTGATTGCAATATCAACCCCTTCAGGTAATTTAACGTATTCTCTGTTTTCCAATCCGTGGTCTAACATTTAATCTACTACTGCTAGTTATTATTGTTTTTGCTACCTAACCCGTATACATGATAGAAACAGCCACATAGCAATAATTTGAGCGCTTAATAATGCGCTTTTTCTGTCCCTTTTTCAATCTTTAAACAAAGTAATATTAAATGATTAATGAAAATACTACTTTATAAGTAAATAAAATGATAAAACCGATCTGCAATCGGTTTTATCAAACATAACCAGTTAGGACTACTTTTCAGCGCGACCCATAAACTTGTGTTCTGCGGTGTTAATGCGAATACGATCGCCTGTTGAAATATGCTCTGGCACTTGAATAGTAAGGCCTGTACTCAAACGTGCAGGTTTTGAGCGAGCACTTGCTGAAGCGCCCTTAATTGAAGGGTCTGTTTCTTCAACAACAAGTTCTACACTTGAAGGTAAGTCAATCCCCACTGGTGAGCCATCGATTACTATAACATGTAGACCTTGCGTCTCTTCATTAACAAATAAAATCTCTTCGCTGATTGCTTCTTTGTTTAAGTTATAAGGCGTGTAGTCTTCATTATCCATGAAAACATACTCCTCACCATCAATGTAAGAGAACATCGCTTCACGACGAGTTAAATCAGCAAGTTTAAGCATATCGCTGTCTTTAAATGTTTCGTCTACTTTGCCACCAGTAACAACATCATATAAACGCATGCGGTATAAACTACCACCAGCACGACCTTGCGGTACTGAACGTTGAATATCTTTTACTACTAAAACTTGGCCGTTATGCTCAATAGCGGCACCTTTTTTGACTTCACTAGCCTTAGGCATGGGTGTATTCCTATCGTTTTTTAATGACAGGAATTTACCACGTAATTACTATTGTTCAACAAAAATTTGCAGTTTTACTTTTGCTGATGTAATTGGTCTATTTTTCAGCGAATTATCGTAATAAATGTCTCAAACCGAATAAAAAGATGCTATCTTTATAGCAACGAAAAATGACTTCAAGGACTGGATCATGAATCAACATGCTGTACATGAATACTTAATGAAAAAGCCAGTGGTAATGCTCACTCAGCCATTTGGTCAAGACGTCGATGTTTATAAAGTAAATCATAAAATGTTTGCGACTCTCGCAGAGGGAAAAGAAGGCCAAACAAATGAAGATGGTGAACCTGTTTGGTGGCTTAACTTAAAATGCGATCCGGACGAAGCCCAAGCATTACGTGATATTTTTCCTTCTGTAATTCCTGGTTACCATATGAATAAACGGTTGTGGAATACAGTGATTTTAGATGGCACTATCCCACAAGGAGAAATTGAACGAATGATTGATAACTCGTTTGATTTGGTGGTTGCAAATATGCCTGAAAAAGACAGAAAAGCGATTGAGCTTCACCTATAATTTGACCGCACTGATCACACCCTGTGATCAGTGCAATTTAAATGAAAATGATGATCGGTATACAAAACCCCATCAATAGCATAGGCATCTAATTGCTTATCAACTAGCTGAAAGCCACACTTCTCAAGTACTTTTTCTGAACCTATGTTGCCTTCAGTGACGACAGCTTTAAACTCCTTCACAGAATACTCAGCCTGAGCAAAATCAAGCACCACCTTTAAAGACTCGGTGGCATAGCCACGACCATGAAAATTAGGCAGCAATAAGTAGCCAACTTCTTGAATATCAGGAACGGTTGATGAGGTAAAGCCTGTCACCCCCACCTCTTTACCTGTACTCGTTTCAATAATAACTAAACACAGTGGCGAGTTTGCATCTGGCTGCCAAGGCTTTAAACGTTCATTAAACTTCGCACGTAGCTGCGCTTCTGAGGGCTTATCAAAGCATTTCTCAATAACCTCTGCATCATTGTGCAAAGTGTAAAACAGTGGCCAGTCATCAGCATTTAACAACCGTAAAGTTAATCGCGCAGTGGTGAGAGTCATGGTGATCAATCGCTAAGTAAATAAGTCTAGTTATAACAAACCTACTTAGCTAATTAAATACCACTTATGGCCAATACTGCAGCGTAAGCTGCTTTACAGCTACCAAGTATAAATCACTTTTCCTATCACGTTATCTTTAGGAACAAAGCCCCAAAAGCGGCTATCTGAGCTATTATCTCTAGAGTCACCCATAACAAAGTAGTGATCTTCAGGGATGATCCATTCCGCCTTTTCACTGCCAGCTTGGTTGAAATAATGACTTATCTGTTCAGGGTGATTCTCATTTAGTAAAATTTGATAACGTTTACCATCATTTACCTCTTGCAGAACTTTAAGTCCACCTTCAGCTTGAGAAACGAAAGATTGCTCTAAAGGGATGAAGTCAGCGCAAATATCGGCTCCCTCATCACATGCTTTTTGGATATAAACAGTTTTATTTCGATAAACAATTCTATCGCCAGCCACCCCTATTACGCGTTTCAGCCAAGTATAATCAGGGTTTTTCGGATACTGAAAGGCAACAACATCACCTCGACCTACTTTAGCTGACATGGGCGATCTTGAAATTTGATAGCCTAAGTACCGATAATTACCAAAACCTATTTTACTAACTAGAACTTGGCTCCCTTTATCTAACTGAGGTGCCATAGATGAAGCTGGTAAAGTGAAAGGCTCAAATGAAAAAATTCTCATTAAAATAAGAGCAGCAGAGAGGGTAAGATAAATTAAAGTTACAGCCCACCAACTTGCGAACCAAGGCCGCTTCTTATCTGCGTTATAGTGCTTTGTTATCCAAAAAGCATGGAGTGGACATATAATTATAAACACACTTGTGAGATAGATACCTTGATACCAATCGGCCTCTCCTGCACTCGCTTGGATTTTAATGTCAAGCAAGTAACATAAGGCCGTTAAGACAAGGTAAGTAATGAACAACCTGAATTTATTAACGTACAAAAATACAAATGGCTGAAATAACACGCCAAGAAGAATAGCGATAAAACCCTTAGGCTTCCATGAAGTAGACACTCTGACATCCTTGTTGAAATTAAGTCATTGAATTTAATTGCTTATATTAAATATAAAATCACAGTGATGCCATAAAATTTCTTATATTTCTTTAAAGCAATATTCCTTTGAAACAGAAAGCCCCGCTCAAAATGAGCAGGGCTTTTAAATTAACTAACTAATTTAAAGAATTAGCTTTTAGTTGTTTCTGTATCCACTTCATCTGAAGCTTGCTCGTCTTCAACCACTTCTTTGGTTACTTCAACTGGATCGACTTGTGCAGCTTCGGCAACTGCCGACTCTTCACTTTCTGCTTGGTAAAAACGCCCCCCCTTTTCAGCCATTGCTTTTAATGTATCGCAAGGAGTAAAAATTGGGTTGTAATTAGCAAATGTGGCCATTTCAGAAGTAACCTGTGCTGCACCCAGTTTATCCATATAGCTAAATGGACCGCCTAAGAACGGAGGGAAACCGATACCAAAAATAGCACCAATATCACCGTCACGTGGGCTAGCAATAATGCCATCATCTAAACAACGTACCGCTTCGTTCAGCATTTGTGCCACACAGCGTTTAGCAATTTCGCTCTTGTTTAAACGAGGTGATGGCGTAACTCCCAGTAGCTCGTATACTGACTCATCCACTTTTTTATCTTTTTTGTCATAAAGATAAAAGCCACGACCTGTTTTACGGCCTAAACGCTTAGAATCGATTAAGCGGTTAAAGGCATCAGGGGCTTTAAAACGCTCGCCCAATTCTTTTTCAAGGATGGGGGCAATTTTAGAGCCAATATCAATCCCTACTTCATCAAGTAATGCTAATGGACCAACTGGGAAACCAAACTCAACTAAGGCTTGGTCAATCTTTTCAATTGGCTCACCTGCAAGCAATAAATTAGCCGCTTCATTTACATAAGGCGCTAAGATACGGTTTACATAGAAACCAGCCATATCTTTAACCACAATCGGTGTTTTACCTTGTTTACGGGCAAAGTTAACAACGCGGGCGATGGTTTCTTCAGACGTACCTGCATGTGGAATGATCTCAACAAGTGGCATTTTCTCAACAGGTGAGAAGTAATGCAGACCAATTACATTTTCTGGACGCGCTGCATCCGCAGCGATTTGTGCAATCGGTAATGACGAGGTATTACTTGCAAAAATCGTGTTGTCTTGGCACTCACGTTCAACATCAGCCACCATACCTTGCTTAAGAGCTAAGTCTTCAAACACTGCTTCGATTACGATATCAATGTGTTTAAAGCCGCTGTAATCGGTGGTGCCGGTAATACGGTTCATGGTTTGTTGCAGCTCAGCTTTAGACAAAATACGGCGCTTTTGCTTTTTATCTAAAATTTTATAGCTGTAATTCATCGCATTGCTGATGCCCTTTTCAGCCACATCTTTGATGCGCACTGGCACACCCGCTTTCACTGCACTGACATGAGCGATACCCGCGCCCATTAAGCCACCACCTAATACCGCAGCTTTAGCGATTGCTGGTGCATCATCATTGCGCCATTCTTTTTTCATTTCAGTGGTTGCAAAGAAAATACCGCGCAATGCTTTTGACTCATCGCTCATAACTAGCGTGGCAAAGCCTTCAGCTTCAGTTTTGTATGCTTTTAACTGATCAAGCTCAACACTTGCACGAACTGCTTTAATAATGGCTAAAGGTGCTGGGTAGTGACCACCGGTTTTCTTCAGCACATTTTCTTGTGCTTTTTTGAAAATAATGTTGCGGCCAAATGGGTTCGACTCAAGTAATTGGCTTAAACGGTCAAGTTTTGGTTTAGTAACCTTCGCCTTACCTTTTAGTGCAAATTCTTTAGCAACGTCAAGTAAAACACTGTGCGGCACACAGTCGTTTACTAAGCCTGTTTTCTTCGCTTGCTTAGCACGAACTTGCTTACCTGTAAGCATCCATTCAAGTGCTTTTTGAAGGCCCACTAATTTAGGTAAACGCTGTGTACCACCGCCACCTGGTAATAAGCCTAACTGTACTTCTGGCAAGCCAAGTTTAGTGATGTCGCTGTCAGAACAAACACGATAATCACAAGCTAAAGCAAACTCTAAACCACCACCCAGTGCTGCACCATGAATGGCACTCACTGTTGGGAAAGGTAGTTTTTTCATATCAAAAAACGCTTCTTGGCACATTTCGCTCAGCGCTAATGCGTCTTCACGGTTATTAGCATTATCAAGCATTTTAATATCAGCACCGGCGATAAAGTTATCGCTCTTACCGCTAATAAACACCATGCCTTTTACTGCCTGTGCTTGTGCGTCTTTAAGTAAGGTTTTTAAATCTTCTGCAAAACTGCTACGCAGGGTGTTCATTTTCTCACCCGGCACATCAATGGTTACAACGGCTACGCCGTCATCTGCCACTGATAAACTAAATACTGAATCTGTCATTACGCACTCTCCAATACAAAGGCTGCACCTAAGCCACCCGCTGCACACGCAGTCGTGAGTGCTAGGCCGCCACCGCGACGATTAAGTTCATTCAAGCTTTGCGTGATCAGGCGTGCACCTGTTGCCGCAAATGGGTGGCCGTATGCCAGAGAGCCACCTAAGACATTGAACTTGTCCATGTTAATTTCGCCGATCGCTTTACTACGACCTAGCTTTTCTTGTGCAAATTTATCTGACGCAAACATCTTCATATTGGCAAGTGTTTGCGCTGCAAATGCTTCGTGCATTTCAATTAAATCTAAATCAGCTAATGTAATTCCTGCTCTGTCTAGAGCGATTGGCGTTGAGTGCGCCGGACCCATTAGCATGTCTTCATGAACACCGATTGCAGAAAACGCAAAGCTACGTACATAACCAAGAATGTTGTAACCCAGTGCTTTAGCTTTACTCTCGCTCATCATTAATACCGCAGCGGCACCATCTGTTAATGGTGTTGCATTAGCAGCAGTAACTGAACCATGCTGACGGTCAAATACTGGTTTTAATTTCGCGTAGCCTTCAACCGTTGAGTTATGGCGGATGTTATTATCTTGCTCAATAAAACTCTTATAAGGCGCAACATGGGCCGTCATTACTTCGTCTTTTAGCTTGCCATCAGCCCATGCTTGGCTTGCAAGAGTGTGAGAACGATGTGCTAAAGCATCTTGATCTTCACGACTGATGCTATGCGTTTTCGCCATTTGCTCTGCCGTTTGACCCATAGATAAACCAGTAGAGTACTCAGCAACAGCTGGTGGTACAGGGAGTAAGTCTTTTAGGCGCAGTTTTGAGAAAATCTTCAAACGCTGGCCAAGTGTTCGCGCCTTGTTTAAATCAACCAAGCTGCCGGCTAATTTTTTGCTCACACCGATTGGTAACACAGACGATGAATCAGCACCACCAGCGATACCCACTTGCACTGAACCTGCCATAATTGACTCAGCAACATTAGCAATTGCTTGGAAGCTTGTCGCACACGCACGTGATACAGAGTATGCATCTACTGAAACAGGCATACCTGTGCCTAAAACAATCTCACGAGCAATATTAGGCGCTTCTGGCATTTGCACTACTTGGCCAAATACAAGTTGATCGATTTCAGACTTGTCGAAATTAAGACGTTCAAGCATCTCGTTGACAACCAGTTTACCCATATCAAGTGCTGGCACATGGTGGAATGCAGTCGCTTGTTTTGCAAACGGCGTTCGTAAGCCGCTAACGATGGCGATACGATCGCCCTTTGCTGTTTTAAGTATATTTTGCTCAGACATTTATGCTCTCCCGCTGACAGGTCTGACCTGTTTGTTTTTCCTGATTCTAAAACAACCCGAATACGAATGCCAATAGAGAAACGAAATTAGTTACCAACCATAGGCTTTTTTTAGCTTATTTACAAAAATAACGCGTATTTATATGGTAGGCTAAAAATCCTTAAAAAATAACGAACTATTTTAGGATTTTATGTCTAACACTTGTGTTGTAAGCTTTGAATCCTTATAACTTGTAAAAAGCGCCTAATTAATGATAACGCTTAGCTAATTTATCAGCACTGAATAGGCTTATATCGGCGCATAACAATAACATTTTGACTCACGCTATTTAGGACAGTCTTTTTATTATGGCAGTTAACGCATTTTCACAATTAAAATCATATTTAGACACGCAAATTATCGGCCAACCTCAATTAACTCAAGCACTGTTAATCGCTATTTTGGCAGATGGTCACCTACTTGTTGAAGGTCCTCCTGGTCTTGCAAAGACACGTGCAGTGAATGCTTTAGCAAAAGGCGTTGAAGGTAGCTTCCAACGTGTACAATTTACTCCTGACTTACTCCCTGCGGATGTCACTGGCACCGACATTTACCGTCAGCAAACTAGTGAATTCGTATTTGAAAAAGGGCCGTTATTTCACAATCTTATTTTAGCTGACGAAATCAACCGTGCGCCTGCAAAAGTACAATCTGCTTTATTAGAAGCCATGGCTGAGCGCCAAGTAACGGTTGGTAAAAATACTTACCCACTGTCTGAGCTATTTATGGTTATGGCAACCCAAAACCCGCTAGAACAAGAAGGGACTTACCCTCTTCCTGAAGCACAGCTTGACCGCTTCTTACTCCATTTAAGTATTGATTACCCTGGGGCAGAACACGAGCTTGATATTCTTCGCCTGACCCGTGGTGAAGCAATATCTGATAAACAAGCTGAAACACAGCAAATTAGCCAAAGTGATCTTTTCGCAGCACGAAAATCAATTTTGGGTTTGTACCTTGCTGAACCACTTGAAAAGTATTTGGTACAACTAATCATTGCGACCCGCGAAGCTTCTGAACTAGATGAGCAGCTTGGTCGCTGGATTGAATACGGTGCCAGCCCACGTGCAACCATTGCCCTAGACAAATGTGCTAGAGCCCATGCTTGGCTTGAAGGCCGTGACTTTGTTGCCCCTGACGATATTCAGGCGGTACTGCATAATGTATTACGCCATCGTATTATTTTAAGCTACGAAGCCCAAGCAGACGGCATCAGCAAAGATGATGTGATCACGCGCATTTTAGAACTGGTTGCAGTACCATAAGTTATGTCAGGTCAATTAGATATAGCTACTTGGTTGCATGAAAGCCATAGCCAAGGTGTTAATTTATCACTCAAAGAGTTGATGTATTACAAAGCCAAAGCGCGCTTACTTGAACTTGCACCGAAAGTAAAAATCAAAAACAGCTTAGCTGGGCAATACCTTGCGCCGCACAAAGGACGAGGCATGGAGTTTGCTGAGGTACGCCATTACCAAACTGGTGATGACATTCGCTCAATAGACTGGCGAGTCACCGCTCGCACTGGCGAAACTCACACAAAACTGTTCCAAGAAGAGAAAGAGCGCCCCGTTTTTGTGTTCACCGACTTTTCAAACTCCATGTTGTTTGGCTCAAAGTTATTGTTAAAGTCAGTGCAAGCAGCACATATCAGCGCTTTGGTTGCATGGTCAGCTTGTCAGCGTGGCGACCGAATTGGTGGTTTGGTATTTAACCAACACAGTCATCATGAACTAAAACCCACATCACGGGAAAAAGCAGTATTAAAGCTTTGCCATAATTTATGTGACATTCATAGTCAGGCGTTAGCCAATGTTGATAAAAGCGCGACCAGTTTATTTAGTGAGAACCTCAAGCGTCTTAACCATTTAGCTAAGCCCGGTAGCTTAGTTTATATCGTTTCAGATTTTAGCGCACTAGACGAAGCAAGCTTTAAACAACTTGAAATACTAAGCCGTCACTGCGAGTTAATTGGTTGCCACGTAAGCGACCCATTCGAACATCAACTTCCTGCATTTAAGCAAACAGTGACTGTATCTGCTAATGGGCAAGATCTTGCTCTGCCGTTAATGGATAAGCAATTTCGGGAACGCTTTGCTAAGTCGGCACAAGAGTCATTCGCTTTGAGGCTAAAACGCTTACAAAAATCTGGACTTAGTTTAATTTCATTCAGTGCAGCCACCCCGCTTGAGCTGCAATTAGTGAGAAAGTAATAATGCAAACAAATCCGCTCGATGGCTTACATGATGTCATTGCACCTTCAGAGGTCGCATGGTGGCCACTGGCTCCTATTTGGTGGCTAATTATTGTATTTTTAGTTGCACTACTGGTAGTTGGTTTAGTGTTGCTATATAAAAATCAGCAATTCAAGAAAGCCAAAAAGCAAGCGATTAAAATGAGTCAAAATGTGGCTAAAGATGATGCACAAGCGTTGCATATTATTCTTAAGCGCTTAACACGTCATTACTATAATAGTCAGCTTGCTTCACAGCCTTTGGCACAATGGTCAGAGAGTTTATCAAAGCTCTGTGGAGACACTTTTAGCTACGATGAGCTCATGCCACTTTACCAACAGCAAAATAATAATGCAGAGCTTGCGGCTAAATTACGCAGCGCCATTCACAA
Organism: Pseudoalteromonas sp. 68 DY56-GL68; assembly: GCF_041414825.1. Lineage (NCBI taxonomy): Bacteria > Pseudomonadati > Pseudomonadota > Gammaproteobacteria > Alteromonadales > Pseudoalteromonadaceae > Pseudoalteromonas > Pseudoalteromonas sp. 68 DY56-GL68. Next base: position 242,798 of record NZ_JAOCZL010000020.1, on the reverse strand, counting down.
CTTTAAACTCAAGGAGCCTATCAATGTTTGAGTTTAGTTGGCCTTGGTTCTTTGTGCTTTTACCCTTGCCTTGGTTAGTCAGTCGCTTTATGCCTTCAAAACAGCAAGGTCAGTTACGTCTACGTATTCCAGGCTTTGCTAAGCTTGGGCTTAACAACCAAGCCGTGCAACAACATAGTCACAAAGTATCATTGCTTGAATGGGCGGTATGGGTCTCATTGGTCATTGCGATTGCAAACCCAACATGGCTTGATGAACCAATTACTTTACCCAATGAAGGCCGTGACATTATGCTGGCGGTAGACTTATCAGGCTCAATGACTGAGCAAGATATGGCTTATCAAGGCCAATATGTCGACAGACTAACCATGGTTAAAGCCGTACTAGGTGACTTTATTGAACAACGTCAAGGCGATCGCCTTGGTCTAATTTTATTTGGTGATACCGCATTTTTACAAACACCGCTTACGCGTGATGTTAAAACCGTAAGCCAAATGCTTGGTGAAGCACAAATTGGCCTTGTAGGCCGCGCAACAGCCATCGGTGATGCCTTAGGTTTATCTGTAAAGCGTTTTGCTAACAAAGATGAGAGCAATCGAATCGTGGTGCTCTTAACTGATGGACAAAACACTGCTGGTAACCTCAATCCTGAAGATGCGCTACTGTTAGCTCGCGAGGAAGGCATAAAAGTATACACCATTGGTGTCGGCTCAGATAACCCACGTGGTTTTAGTCTATTTAATATGGGCGGTATGAGTGGCGGCAACCTTGATGAAAGCTTGCTAAAACGTATTGCCGAGCAAACTGGCGGCTTATACTTTAGAGCAAAAGATGTGGCTGGTTTGCAGCAGATTTATCAAGAACTCGATAAGCTCGAACCTGTTAGTAGTGATGAGCAGACTTTTCGCCCTCAAATTTCATTGTTTTATATTCCGCTATTGGCAGCACTTGGTTTAATTGTTCTTGCTGTATTCATTAGCTTTACTCGCCAACTTAAGCAGGAGAAGTAATATGGATTTCGAATTTATTCGCCCTGCCCTACTTTGGTTATTAATACCTGCGGTCATTATTTTTAGTGTGTTATTGGTACGTAATAAAAAGAACGCACCGGCAGCGTTAATTGCCCCACATTTAGCGCAATTTGTTATGAGCGACAATCATAAAAAACAAAGTCAGCCACTTTGGTTAGTTGCTCTCTTTACGATTCTCGCTATCGTGTTTAGTGCAGGACCAAGCTTTGAGAAGAAACAAGTCCCTGTGTTTCAAGCGAAAAACGCCCGCGTTATTGTTATGGATATGTCCTATTCCATGTTCAGTACAGATATTGCACCAAGTCGTTTAGTACAAGCACGTTTTAAAGCCCTTGATATGATTGAGCTATTTAAAGAAGGTGATACAGCATTAGTCGCCTATGCAGGTTCGGCCTTTACCATTTCACCATTAACAAACGATGCCAGTACATTAGCGAATCTGATTCCAAGCCTCAGCCCTGAAATCATGCCTAGTAAAGGCTCTAATGTAATCGAAGGACTTGAAAAAGCGAACGAGTTGCTCAATCAGGCGGGTTACTTAGAAGGTGATATCATTCTAGTCACCGACGGTATTGATAGCCTAGATCAAGAAGATATTAGTCGTTTTACGGATCAGTCACATTATCGCTTAAATGTTTACGGGGTTGGCACTGAGCAAGGTGCACCTATTAAGTTACCTGAAGGTGGCTTTTTGAAAGATATGCAGGGGCAGATTGTGATTCCAACGCTGAATATCAGTCGTTTAAGCGCGCTTGCACGTAATAGTGGTGGCAAATTTGCACTTTATCAGACCAACAATCAAGATATTCAAACCTTTGCACCTAGTGCAAATGCTGAAATACTTAAAGATGAAAAGCAAAGCCAAACACTCTGGCGTGTAGATGCAGGTATTTATGGACTGCTGATCTTAATACCACTGGCACTCTTTTTAATTCGCCGTAGTAGCCTAGTACTTGGCTTTATGTTCGTTATGCTATTGCCGCAGCAACACGTGTATGCCGCTGAACTACCAGAAATGTTCAAGAACCAAGATCAACGCGCACTCGATGCTTATCAGCAGAAGCAATTTGAACAAGCCGCCCAAGCTGAGAACTCTCAACTAAAAGGTGCTGCACTTTACCAACAAGGTAATTACCAAGCGGCAATGGATGCGTTTAGTGAAGATAAATCTGCTACGGGCTTGTATAACTACGGTAATGCCCTTGCAAAAGCAGGTAAGCTTGAACAAGCTATAAATGCTTACAAGCAAGCACAACAGCTTAGAGATAACTTCACTGAAGCAAAGGAAAACCAAGCTCTGGTTGAAAAGTTGTTGAATCAGCAAGAGCTACAGCAGCAAGATCAGCAGCAAAATAACGATCAACAAAACGAAGACAGTCAACAAGACAACCAGCAAAAGCAACAAGGCGATAATTCAGAGCAAGGCGAAAACTCTGAGCAAACTGAGCAACAAGATGACCAACAACCGTCTGAGCAAGGTGAGCAGTCAGATCAAAAAGGTGAACAAAGCAAGTCTAATAAAGATCAGCAAAATCAACCTGAAATGGAGTCTGAATCAGAGCAGTCATCACAATCCGATGAACAAAAGCCTGAGCAATCTGATCAGCAAAAAGAGACTCAACCTGAGCCTATGCAAAATGATGCACAAGCCAAGCAGCAAGCTGAGCAACAGGCGATGCAAGCACAGGCAGCCGAACTAACCAATGAAGAAAAAGAGAAAGCACAACAACTGAATCAACTGTTGCGCAAAGTCCCCGATGATCCTGCAATCTTATTAAGAAATAAAATGCAGCTAGAAGCACAAAAACGAACCTATCAACGTCGTCCACGAGGAGCCGAAAAATCATGGTAATGCGATTATTATGTTGTTTATTGTTAATCGCGGCAGCGCCGCTATGGGCCGCCAGCCAACTGCAGGCAAGTGTTGATAAAAACCCAGTACTTGCTGGCGAGTTTTTTATTTTAACAATCTCCGTAGATGATAGTGTCAAAAGCGAGCAGCCTGATACCTCTGTACTATTAAAAGACTTTGTTGTTGGGCCCACCAGCGTAAGCTCTCGAACCAATATCGTAAATGGTGAGATCAGTAAGCAAACTAATTGGTCAGTAAAACTAATGACGCGTAAAGAAGGTACTTACACTATCCCTGCCTTTACAGTTGCAGGTGTTAGTTCAAAACCAATAGAGTTAGAAGTGTCTAAACGCAGCCAAAACGCTGAGCAAAATAAAGATGCATTTATAAAAACAAGTGTAAAATCAGATAGCTTGTATGTCCAAGAAGCCGGTGTATATACCGTTAAACTTTACTTAGATAACAATAAAGAGCTACTTGATGGAAACCTAAGTACTCCTCAAATGGATGATGCTCAACTCAATGCTATTGGTAAACAGTCAGAAAGCTATGAATTAATCGATGGTAAACGTTATCTCGTTATTACCCGAGAATATTTACTACAACCGCAAAAAAGTGGTCAACACACAATTACTGCGCCAGTATTTAATGGCCGAATTAGGCAGAACTATCGTCAGATGGAAATATCGGCAATGGGTGAAGACCTTGATCTCGACATTAAACCTATTCCAGAAAATTACCAAGGTGCATGGTTACCAAGTGAACTAGTAAACTTAGATGAGCAGTGGCAACCAAAAGACGATACAGTCGAGGTTGGCACACCAATCACACGTACAATCACTTTAACTGCGCTCGGTGTAACCAAGGAGCAATTGCCAGATATTGAGATGCCCCAAGTACAAGGTTTTAGAAGCTACCCTGACGAAAAAGAGACAAATCATTTAGTTAGGGATGGACGTGTTATCTCTCAACAAACAGCCTCGTATGCGCTGCTCCCCCAGACACCTGGTACGTTTACATTACCAGAAGTAAAGCTGCCATGGTTTAATACAAAAATTAATCGAATTAGTTACGCAACGATCCCTGCACGTACTATCACAGTGATACCTAGCACTAATGCACTGACAGCAAATACCAATAATACAGCACCAAACACCAGCCAAGAACTAACAGGTGAAATTCCTGCTGTTCGCACTATTACTGAAGTAACTCAGCCTATTTGGCTTATAATTGTTGCTGCTGGAGGATACCTTTTATGGATTGCAACACTCGTGTTCTTCTTAAGAAAACGACCTGTTAGCAACTCTCCCAATAAAAATGACGTTAAGAGTGAAGTGTCTTCGGTTTCTTTATCTGAACTAAAGAAATATGCAAAGACAAAAGACTATTCAGCATTTTATTTAGCCCTTTCACGTTACGCCAAACATGAAACAGGGCAAACACATAACGCGATTGATACGCTCATGGGCACAAGATCAAGCTCTAAACTAAGCGAAGAAATTGCTAAATTGCGTGCAAAACTCTATAGTTCAAGTGATGAGCAGCCTGATTTAGCAATCATCATTGATGGTTTAGCCCAAACAAAAAGTGCTCAATCATTTGACAAAAATCAGGGGCTAAAAAAACTTTACGATTAATAATAACTAAACAATACACATCAAGCGGCTAACAGCGATTAGCCGCATTGAAAAAAATAATAAATCCAGAAAGTTTTTTCCTTAAGGGCAGGTCTAGATAACTATGACGGAAAAACAAAAGCGATATGAAGAGCTCGTTCATATCTACCACAGTGAGCTTTATCGCTTTGCATATTGGTTATGCCGTGATCAAACTATTGCTGAAGATTTAGTGCAGGAAACATTCCTGAGGGCTTGGCGTGCCTTGGATTCACTCCAAGATCAACACGCTGCTAAACCTTGGCTACTTACTATTTTGCGTCGCGAAAATGCGCGACGTTTTGAAAGAAAGCAATTTGATTACGCTGATGTTGAAAACGATACCTTAGTGGATGATAAAAGCACATCCCTTGATGCTGAAATGGAACAAACAGTGATCCAACGACAAATTGGAAAGTTAGCAGACGAATATCGAGAGCCTCTACTTTTGCAAGTAGTAATGGGCTGTTCTGGTGATGAAATCGCTAAGATTCTCGATTTAAACAAAAATACCGTCATGACACGATTATTTCGTGCCAGAAACCAGCTTAAAGAGGCTTTAAGCAGTGATGATGACCAACTTAGAGGAGCATCAAAATAATGGATGAACTCGAGTTTCGCCGCCGCATCCTCGCCGAGCCAAGCACTATTGATAAGGAACTTGAAGCGTTTGCCGAGCAGGACAGTGATAAACAAGCATTTATTGACGACATTCGTGCATTTGACGACGAGTTGAACGCCGCTTTAAATGTTCCTGTGCCAGACGATTTAGCTGCGCGCATTATTGAAAATACCTATGCATCTGAAGAACATGTTGAACAGCAGCAAAACGACAACGTCGTTGAAGCTAAATCACGCTTTGCATTTAATCGCTTTTATTTAGCGGCTGCAGCGTCATTCTTAGTTGCTATAAGCGTATTTTTTGTTACTACTAAACAGCATTCATTATATAGCGTTGGAGAGCATGCTTTAGCACACTTATACTATGAAATTGGCTCTTTAGATAAACATAAAGCAATTGACTTAGAGTACGTTAATGAAAAATTTGCCACCATTGGTGGCCACTTAGATGAGCTTCCAGGTAAAGTCACGTACTTGATGTTTTGTGATTTTAAAGGTCAAAAAGGATTGCACTTAGTATTTGAGTCTGACTTTGGCCCAATGACTGTATTTATTGTACCTTCAGAGGAGCAGCCTTTTGGCTCTGGTTCTGATGAGTTTAGCGATGAGCGTTTTGCAGGCCACATAAGTCGTGGAGAAAAAGCCGATACAATTTTAATTGCTAGCATAGGTGCACCATTAGAGCGTTACAATAATATGGTGACCAGTGCTATACGCTGGCTTCATTAGGTGAGTTAAAATAGCCGATACAAAAAAACCGCATCATATCAAAATGATGCGGTTTTTTTATCACTATACAGCTGATTACTTACAAACGTCTGCTACTGCATTTGCAAAGTAGTCAATGTTTGCATCGCTGATACCTGCAACGTTTACACGGCTAGAACCAACAATATAGATTGAATAATCTTTTTGTAAACGCTCAATTTGATCTTTATTAATGCCTAGGAATGAAAACATGCCATTTTGACGGTCAATAAATGAGAAATCTTGCTCAATACCTTTCGCTGCTAAGCTTTCTTTGATTAGAGTACGTAAGCCATTAATACGATTACGCATTTCATCAAGCTCGTCATGCCACATTTGCGTAAGCTCAGTACTACCTAAAATAGTGCTAACTATATCAGCACCGTGTGCTGGCGGCATTGAGTAGATACTACGTACAACACTTAACAATACAGAGTTAGAGATATCTGCAGTTGCTGCATCTTTAGCAATGATTGAACATGCGCCGATACGCTCACGGTATAAACCAAAGTTTTTCGAACATGAAGAACAAATGATCAGCTCATCAACCGCTGCCGCTAATTTACGTAGGCCTGCAGCATCCTCTTCAAGGCTTGAACCAAAACCTTGGTATGCAATATCAACCAGTGGTGTAAAACCAACTTCAACAGCAAGATCTGCCACTGTGCTCCATTGCTCAGCATTTAAATCCATACCGCTCGGGTTGTGACAACATGCGTGGAATAACACAACATCACCTTTAGGCACCTGCTTAAGCGTGTTAATCATCTCATCAAATAAAAGGTCTTTATTTTCGTAGTCGTAGTAAGGGTACTCTTTTACTGTTAAACCAGCCGCTTCAAATAAACTGATATGGTTTGCCCACGTAGGGGTTGTAACCCATACAGTTGCATCTTTGTTGCAACGCTTAATAAATTCAGCTGCAACACGAAGTGCACCTGTACCGCCAGGTGCTTGTGCTGTGCGAACACGGTTTGCTAATAACGCAGGATGCTCACCCAGTAATAAGTTTTCCATTTTTTGGCAGTAATCTAGATTACCCGCCAAGCCAATGTACGATTTACTGGTTTCGTTTTCCAAACGAAACGCTTCCGCTTTTTTAACCGCTTTAAGAACTGGCGTATTGCCTTGCTCATCCTTATAAACACCTACACCCAAATCAATTTTCTTTGGGTTTGTATCTTGTTTAAAGGCCGCCATTAGGCCAAGAATAGGATCTGTTGGTAATGGTTTTAATTCTGAGAACATTGACTATCTCTTTTATATAGGGGGTTAGCGTTGCCACTAGCTTAACATAAAAACCGAGCCTGATTACTAGTTAAATTAGACCAATAGTTGAGGAATTTTAATACAACAAGCTGCAAGTAAAGCAAGGGTTTGCTGATCAAAGAAATCATTACTAAATGCTTCTGCATCAATAATGCCTAAACAGGTATTTTCACTAGATAAAATTGGCAAACAGGTTTCGGCTTTTACTTTAGGATCGCACGTATAATATTCACCACCTTGCGCCAAATAATCTGCAACATTATTAATCACACGACCTTTTTTAGACAAAGCAACTTGAACATTGTTACTGCCTTTTGCAAAGTCTTCAGTGAGTGGAAACAATGGGCGACTTGGTGCACCATGATAAACAAGCTTTAACAGCTGATCACCTTCATCTGTATTAGTTGATTGATAAATACCAAACCAATCAACTTGTGTTTGTTGGACAACATAATCGATGATTTGCTGAAGCCTTGCTAACTTTGCAGTATTTATCGCATCATCATCAACATAATCGTTTAACTTAAACGGTTCATCTTGCAAGTAACCAAATAAGCTACATGCCCCACCCTCGCCAAGCTCAGGAATTTGGTACTGCCAACGTACTTCAGGTAACTGTGACTGTGCAAGGTACTGCTCTAGGTTTGATAATTGCTCTGCCACTAAAGTCTCTGATAAATCAAGCTGAGCGACAGATAAGTATGTAGAAATCATTTAGCCATCCAAACATCTATAATGCTAGAAAGCATAACACGGGCTTTCAATCAGAGCTAGCACTGTTTATGGATAATTGGTAACAAATTTCAACTTGGTTTCCAGACGCATTAAAAGCTACGCTTGACGCTACTTCACCTAGTAAAGATAACCCGCGGCCATGCTCTCGCTGCAAGTTATGCTGGCCGTCATTTTTATTCGCAAAACCATTGCCAGAGTCGCAAATAGTAAAATAAAGAGCCAAGGTATCTGGGCAATAACGAATATCAATAATAATAAGTGCATCAGTCAGTTTTTCTAATGCCTGCTCACGTTCTTGATAATAAATTAAAAAGCCATCATCTTGATTCTTTATATCAGAATCGAGTCCTAATACGCCGTGATCAAGCGCATTATTGTAAGCCTCTGAGAGGATTAAAAAGATATTCGCACGGTGTGCATTTAAACCCGCTACTTTAGATATCACATCCACAACTTCAAGCACGGGATCTGTGCTTTTTATTTGTTTTGAATTTAAACTAAGTGAAAAATTAAAAGGTAAAGGTGAAAAAGGCTCCGCCTCTTGCTCAGGCTCCGGTGCTGGTAAACAATTTAATAGCACTAAACTTAAATCATCTTGTTGTTCATAACCTTGAGAAAACTGGTTTACAGTCTCTATTAGCTGCTGGCTATTAATATTTTCTTTTGAACTTAATGCTTCAATAAATCGATGCTCACCAAAAAACTCATCATGTAAGTTAACGGTTTCTATAATGCCATCGGTTGCCATAACAAGCCGCATTGTTTCGTTGACTTCGAGATGAATAAGACCACGCTCAAATTCATCTTCTTCTAAAATCCCTAACGCCATGTGCTGGGATTCTAATGTACGTAATATATGGCCTTGCTGATCAATAATGTAGGTATCGGGTAAGCCACCTAACCACGCAGACAAACTCTTACCTGAGTTACTTAACTCAATAATAGTAGCCGCACAAAACATGTGCCCAGGTAATAAATTACCTAATACTGCGTTTATTTCCGCTGCAATGTCGCTAACGGACATACCTTTGTTAACCATGGTATAAAACACGCGAGAAGCCGGTAATGCCCCCACTGCAGCCGCTAGGCCATGCCCGGTAAAATCACCCAACATACAATACAAGCTACCTATTGGGCTTTGCGCAACAAGGAACATGTCGCCATTAAACATAGCCGCTGGAGATAAATGAAAATCTAAATGCTGCGTAAATGTATATTGGTTTTCTAACGCATTATTGAAGATATGCTCAACTATTTCATGCTCACGTTCAACTTGGTTCTGGTGATATTCTAGCTGTAGGTTTTGCTCTCGTGCCTTTTGACTTAAATTTCTTATACGGCAGTGAGCTTTAATTTTAGCGTTAAGAATAACCTCTTGAAATGGTTTATGGAGAAAGTCATCTCCACCTACAGCAAGGCATCTCTCAAAGCTTTCTTCATTTTCAAGGGAGGTGATAAAAATAATGGGTAGGTAAACTTGGCTAAAACGTTCTTTGATAATAGCGGCGGTTTCAAAACCATCCATAACAGGCATAACAACGTCTAGGAGCACAATATCAATAGTGTGCTTTTCGAGTATTTGCAGCGCAACAAGGCCATTCTCAGCTGTGTGAACTTGATAACCTTGATGCTCCAACATAACGGTTAATAATCGACGATTTAAAGCAAGATCATCCACCACTAGAATGTTAAGCATCAATCAATATCAAACTTTTTATCAAAACGAGAGATTTGCAGGATTTTCTTTAGCTGTGGTTGGCAATTACTAATTTGGATATTATCCACTTTACCGGTTAGGTTTTTCTTCATATTAAGAAGCATACCAAGTGCCGAGCTATCCATATAATCTGTTTCTCTAAGATCAATAACCACTTTATTGATATTATCATTTAGGTCAGCGTAAGCCTGACGAAAAGATTGAACCAGATTAAAATCAAATTTTCCTTTGATTTGTACGGTCAAGATAGCGCCATCAGCAGAAGTGCTGCGCGTCAAACTCATAATAAACTCCTATTAATCAAATCTCTCCGAAGACTAATCTAAATATAACTGCTTAGGAGAAATAAGCCAAAAATTAAAACACTTAGAGGGAAATTTGTTATGATTTACAGCATACAACCTTCATTTAAAGTGAGATCTAAAATGAGTGATAATAATCTAGTATATTCAACCGCTACAGGCCGCATTGAACAGCCTAAAGAGGAAAAATCAATCCAAGGTAAAATCTTTAAAGATGGTTTTTTACGAATTGAGCGTCAAACAAAAGGCCGTAAAGGCAAAGGTGTCATGTTAGTGGTTGGTATTGATAGCCAAGAGCATGACCTGAAAAAACTTGCTAAGACCATTAAAAGTAAGATGGGTCAAGGCGGTGCGGTGAAAGATGGCATTATTGAGGTGCAAGGCGATGATAGAGAAAAGCTCAAAGCGATTCTTGAAGGCCTTAAGTTCAAGGTGAAAATTGCAGGGGGCTAAAAATGCCCCTTTTTATTTTATCTGAATAGACTTGAACTAGATTAGTCAAATCTCCATTAATAGAACTTAATCAAATCTGACTGTCGAAAATGCGCCATTTACGAACAGTGGCAACGCTACCAAAAATTAAACCATTTCACCGTAAACACTACCTTAAACTGGAAATGCCAAGTATTGGGGATCATTCTAAATGCTTGTATAGGCCTATTTTCTTGAATCAAGTACGGTGATGGTCTTATATAGAGAAAATTTTGTGTCTGAAGTCATGACTTCATAACCAGATTCCATCGCTTGACTAATTATCACGCGATCAAATGGATCTTTATGGTGCATAGGTAACTGACCAGCTTGCTCACCATGCTTACCTAATATTGGTATCTCGATAAACCCCTGATTTTGTATAACCAAGGGAATATTCGAAGGCGCTGTAAGTTTTTTAAGGTTCGTTTTAATGCTAATTTCCCAAGCTGTGGCAGCACTAACGTAAATGTTATTATTTGGGTCAGCAATAAGAGCCTTTGAAGCTTCACCCAACTCCGCAGAGTCGTCTATCCACCACAAAAATGCACAAGTATCTAAAATGATACTCCTCACTGTGAGTCCTCATGAAACATACTCTCTATATCGGCATCTGCTTGATAAAACTCTGGCTCAATTTTGACCTGCCCTCGATACTGACCTGGAACACGAGGGGATTTACTAGAAGCAATAGGAACAATCTGGGCAATTTCCTTGCCGGCCTGACGTAAAATTACGACCTCACCGACGGATAACTTTTCTAAATGTAAGTGTTTAACTTCATCTTCGTCAATTTCAACATACATACAAAATCTCCTTCAGGTCATACTTCACACAGTATAGCTAAATCGACAGTGCAACGCACTACGCAAACGTATAGCAACTTAATAGTGCACAACTTGCTCATTTTCATGAATATAGGGAATAATAGCTTAGCCTGAATAAATTTTAACATCTGCTCTTCGCACATAGCCGCCAGCCAGATGAAGTCCTAACTAAATTTACCAAAGAACAGATAAAATATAAGCGACTATATTTTATCTGTTTGTTCTAAACGCTCAAACAACGCAGGTAAGTCAGCCTCGCTAACTGGTGGGCTGTAGTAGTAACCTTGTACAATATAGCAGTTATTGTTTTGTAAAAACTCAATCTGTTCAATCGTCTCAACACCCTCTGCTACCACATTGAGTTTAAGCTTTTGTGCCATTGCAATAATCGCCGCTGTAATTTCCATGTCATTTGAATCATCAGGAATGTCTTTTACAAACGAGCGATCCACTTTCAAAATATCAACTGGGAAGCGTTTCAAATAGCTGAGTGAAGAGTAGCCTGTTCCAAAATCATCAATTGAGATTGATACACCCAATGCCTTTAGCTGATGTAATTGTAATATGGCGGCTTCAACATGCCCCATTAACATGCTCTCAGTTAACTCTAAATGTAAGCGTTTGGGTTCAACACCTGTTTGTTTGATGATTTTATCTAAGGTGAGTACTAGGTTAGCGTCTTTAAATTGGCGCGCCGAGAGATTTATTGAAATGTTATTCTTTAAATTTTTTCTTTCTAAACGTGCGGCAAATTCACACGCTTCTTGTAATACCCACGCCCCTAGTTCAACAATAAGCCCTGTTGCTTCAGCAATCGGAATAAACTTTGTTGGGGGGATCATTCCCTCAGTTGGGTGGAACCATCTAATCAACGCTTCGTAACCAACAACATGTTGATTTCGACTATCAACTTGTGGCTGATAATAAATAACAAATTGCTTGTCGCGAATACCAGTGCGTAGCTCATTTTCGATGAATAAGCGTTCATTGGCAGCGGCATTTAGCTCTTGGCTATAAAAGTGATAGGTGTTTCTGCCTTTGGCTTTTGCTTCATACATTGCAAGGTCTGCATGCTTTAACAGCTGATCTTCTTCTTGGCTGTCAAAAGGCGCCATCGTGATGCCTATACTACCACTAATGATCACTTCATTATTGCCGAGTTTAATTGGCTCATTCAGTGTCTTTTGAATCGTATTAGCCACTTCCATAGCATGAGTTTGGTGTTCTATACCACTTAATAGGACCGCGAATTCATCACCACCAAGGCGAGCAATGGTATCTTCGGTGCGCAAGCGTTTTTTCAAACGGTTTGCTACTTCTACTAATAATTGATCGCCCGCATCATGGCCAAGTGTATCGTTAATACGTTTAAATTCATCTAAGTCAAAATAGAATAAGGCAAACGCATAATGACCACGCTCTGCAAGTGCCATCGACTTGCGTAACTGCATTCTAAAAAATGTACGATTAGCAAGGCCGGTGAGCGTATCAAAATATGCCAGCTGCTCCATTTTTCGCTGGCTCTCTTTTACAAACGATATATCTTGTGCTGAGGCAACATAGCTGGTGATTTCTCCTGCGTCTTCACGAATAGGCGAAATACTTAACGACACCCACACTGACTGACGTTCATTTCCTTGCAGTAAAGTGTCACCACGCCAATAATTACGACTTCGAAGATCAACATCAATATCATCGACTAAAATTGCCATTTCCTGCGAAATAATGCTTAAAAGTGATGACCCCATGAAATGACGCTCTTCAAACCCAGTCATTTCAACCATCTTGGGGTTAACATATTCAATCTCAAAGTTTTGATTGGTAATAACCACACCGGTTCCTGAGAATGCCACTGCTTTTGACAGTCTATTTGCAGCTTTCTCTGCTATCTCTTTTTCACTTATACGCTGGTTTAATCCATCAATCAGCTTTCTAATTTCAATAGCCATGTCTCTAAAAGAGCCATTTAGTGTACCAATTTCGTCTTTATTTGCTTTTGGAAACTCAGTTTGTAGCTGACCTTTGCCAAAACTCACGACCGCATTTACTAATGAATGGATACGGCGAAGTACCAGTTGATACAATGCTTGATGCAACAACAGCGCCACTAAAATAGCGTATAGAATAAACAAACCAAAGAACTTCACTTTTAACTCTTCTAACGCAGATAATGCTGAAGAACGTTTTTTGTAAATTCCGATATACCAGTTTAAATGCTCAACTTTACGAATATTAATAATGTGTGTTTCGTCATTTTGAACAAATGAATTAGCTGACTCAGGTAATTTTAGGCGAATTGTTTCTGCGATGAGCTTTTGTAAGTCAGGATTAACAAAATCCTCTGTTCGTAACACTTTACCTTCTCGACCATATTGCTCTAGCATCGATTTTTCTAAATCTGGGTGTGCGAGTAACTGCCCTTTTGCATCGAATACTAATAGGTGTTGCTCACGATCTCCTATCGGCAGTTGAGCCAATAGCGTTTCGAGCGCAATATCACTGCCTGTAACACCAAAAAATTCATTACCTCGATAAACGGGAACAAGTACACTCACCACCCATTTATGCCAAATAGTGTCGTAATACACTTTTGACCACACAGCTTCCCTGCTCGGGTTGAGCACATTCTGAGCGTAATTAAAAGTTTCACCTTTTGTGAAATCAAAATCGCCAGGTACATTGAGTGCCCAGTTTGGTGGTGCAATACGAATAAAGTTATCTTTTGTAACTAGATAAAAATTAAAAAAGTCTTGGATAAGTGTTGGTGAAACAATTTTCCATAACGACTCTGAGTCGTTGATCAATTGCTTGTAAAATTCTGAATAGTTTTCTTCTGGGATAAAGGCAGCAGATAAACCATCTTCTGAGGTGCTGCGAACACTGCCATCAACTGCAAACTTAATATCAGCACTGTGTTTACTGAGTATATGAGACTCACTATTTAACAGCTGGCTGCTAACGACATTGTTTGCTTGCTCTGCAATATTGATTTTTGTTTTTATTAAACGGTCGAATTGACGGCTTAAGCGTTCACTCGAATGCTTTAAAAGCTCATGTTCTTCAAAAACAAGCTGTTTTTCTTCTGACTTAAGCATCAAAGCGGCTGCACATATACCTGCAATCAAACAAATTGCAGAAATCAGCAGCGATAACTTCATACTTAACGAATTCACACCAAAACGAGATGGCGGGCGTCGATACACCACTAGGCTACCTTATTAATAATTGTTATTATTTGTTCTCCAAAGGCAAATATACCAGATTCATTTTTAGATTTATAAATTTTTTATGAAGATTGATGAATTTTCCTCACTTAGCCGATGATTTGCAAATTACGTACAATATGCAGTTGACTTTATAAACCACACTTCTTACATTAACTGAATGAAACAAATTAACGCTCGCACTTACTTTTCTTTTTTTAGCTTCTTTAGATAGAGGAGGCTTAACTGTTTGCGAGATAATTTCACCGAATAGCTAAAGCCTCCCACTTGGGAGGCTTTTTTGTTTGTGCACTGTTTTGGAATGAGGAAACCAATATGAGCATTGATACATTAAATGCGTTAAGACATGATATAAATGAAATAGATTCAGACTTACTTGTCTTACTAGCCAAACGACGCCGTATTAGCCACAGCGTTGTTGAATATAAAATTGCCAACAATAAACCAATCCGCGATGAAGCACGTGAGCAAGCGTTGCTCGAAAAACTAATTGGTTACGGAAAGTCGCTTGGTTTAGATGCCTATTACATTAACAATGTATTTCAAACCATTCTTGAAGACTCTGTACTCAACCAGCAAGCAATGCTACAAAAAAGCCTCAATCCAGATGCGATGAGTGAAACACACCGCGTCGCTTACTTGGGTGGTCAAGGTTCATATAGTCAATTGGCTTGCCATAAATACTTTAGCCGACGTCCAGGAAAGGTAATAGAAATTGGCTGTTCAAGCTTTGAACAAATTACAGGGAACGTTGAAAATGGACAAGCTGACTTCGGCTTACTCCCCATTGAAAATACTAGCTCTGGTAGTATTAATGAGGTATTTGATCTCTTACAACATGCGCAAGTATCTATTGTTGGTGAAGTGACCCACAGTGTTGAACATTGTTTGCTTGCCCTGCCAGACACAGAACTGTCTCACATAAATAAAATCTATGCTCACCCGCAACCTTTCGCCCAATGTAGCCGCTTTGTACAAGGGCTCGGTGATATTCAACATGAAACATGTGATTCAACTTTCCATGCACTGCAATCAGCATTAGATACGCCCAATAGCGCAGCAATCGGCTCAGCTCAAGCAGGGAAAAATGTTGGTCTAGAGGTTGTAAAAACAGGACTGGCTAATCAAAGTGAAAACCATAGCCGTTTTATTGTTGTTGCACGTAAACCACTGCAGGTTTCTAAACAAATACCAACAAAAACAAGCTTGATCATGGCAACCAAGCAACAAGCTGGTTCATTAGCTGATGCGTTAATGGTATTTAAGCATCATCAAATAAACCTTGTAAAACTTGAATCTCGCCCTGTACCCGGTAACCCGTGGGAAGAGGTTTTTTATGTAGATTTAGAGGCTAACCTTGACGATTTACATGTCAAACAAGCACTCGAAGAGCTGAAAGAGCACACCCAATATATTCGTATTCTAGGCTGCTACCAAAGCGAGTCTTTACAAGCTGTCAGCGTTTAACGTAAAAACTAGTCGTAACACCAAAAGGAGCTAGCAAGCTCCTTTTTGTTACGAATATTCACCGCAGACACTTGCACCCAAGGCACTCCCTAAGCATAATCTTGAAAACACTTCAAAATTGGATCTTTCATGAATAGGTTAGCTGAATTAGCAAGCAAAAGAACACCTTGGGTTTTACTCGCTTTAACCGCATTTGTTTTTGAAATAACAGCACTGTTCTTTCAATACAATATGGGACTTGAGCCCTGCATAATGTGTATTTACCAACGTTTTGCTATGCTTGGCCTTCTTGGTGCAGGTATTGTCGGCGCAATCAACCCACAAAGTACCCTATGTAGACTTATCGCATTTGTTACTTGGGGGATATCTTCAATTTGGGGCTACTTTATCGCCAAAGAACACATCGCGATGCAAAACAATACAGACCCGTTTGCATTTAGCTGTGCATTTGAGCCAAACTTTCCAAGCTTTATGCCTCTACACGAATGGATCCCAAGCTTCTTTGCTGCAACAGGTGATTGTGGAAACATAGATTGGCAATTTGCGTCAATGAGTATGCCTGCGTGGATGGAAGTTATTTTTGCAGCCTATTCACTTGTTTTTATCGCTGTTGTAGCGAGTCGTTTAGTAATTAAAAAGTCGTTGTAATGTTGTATTTTTTTTCTAGTCAAATTCCTGCTTTAAAAGAGTTTAAAGTAAGACAACGTCAGCAAATTATTGCCCTTGCACTTGCGCATTTAAGTCCTACACAGAAGATCATTTTATCGGTATGTAAACTTGTTTTTTTAGCGCCCCTGTTTTTAGGTTTAGCTTATTTTCAGGGCTGGTCGCTTGTGCCTTGGCTGCTACTAGCTGGTCTGAGCTATCCACTCATAACAACACCGATAGAAAACATGTTTGCGCTCCCTCATTTACAAGTAGCAATTAAAGAGTTTAAACAGGGCGAATAACCGCCCTGCTTACTTATTTAAAGAATAATTTTTCCTTCTAACTGCGAGAACACCTTTTCACCGATCCCTTTTACATCTTTGAGTTGTTCTAATGATTTAAAAGGCCCCTGCTGAGTTCGGTGTTCTATAATCGCTTTGGCTTTTGACTCACCCACGCCAGGAAGCAAAGTGAGTTGCTCAACACTGGCTTTATTTATATTCACCTTTTGCTGTTTAACTTGCTCAGCTCCTTTATCTTCAGCTGCGCTAATAGGTAAAGTGGGCAATAAAGTTAAGCCTATTGATAGAAAGAGAGTTGATAATAGTTTCATATTTTCCTCCGTGATATCCATTATGGATAGTTAAGTTAATTGTCACCTAACGCTTATTGCATCCCTACCGTTTCTACAATGGTGACATCATTAAATAAACCTAAAACCAACCCCAATGTCAAATAATCACCACAAAAAATAGACTCATCAAACTTGCAAATTCCGCCACAAACGATTACTGTATATAAAAACAGTAATCGAAGTGGCGTTGCTACGCTACAAATGCCACGCTTAAATGCAGGAGAAATCATGGCTGTTGTTGTTAAATATGTTGTAGAAAGAAACGGAGTCGAGCGAATGACGTTTACTACTAAAAAAGAAGCTGACGCATATGACAAGATGCTCGACATTGCTGAATCACTAGAAATGATGCTTGAGAAAGTTGACGTACCACTTAGTGAGCAACAAATTGAATCTCTTGCACTTGAGATGGCAAAAGAAAAAGACCAATTTATGGCTGTTTTGAAAGGTGCTAAAGAGGCTCCTGTAAAACCTAAAAAAGCAAAAGCAACCACCGACAATGTTGCAGATATAAAAGAAAAAGCAGCAGGTTAAAAATAAAAATCCAATAAAAAGGGCAACTCTATGTTGCCCTTTTTGTATCTAATCAAAAGTGTCTAATTAAAAACTACAGTGATGCCTCAACGTCATCAAATAATTTAGTAATTTCTTCTTTAGGTTCTGGTGTACTTAAACTCACAGCGACTATCGCAATACTTGATAGAATAAACCCAGGCACTATCTCATAGATAATTGCACTTAATTTTTGCCCATCAATCGTAACTGGTGCATAAATCCAAAATAGAACTGTCGCAGCACCCACAACCATACCCGCTATAGCCCCCTGAAGGTTCATACGTTTCCAGTAAAGGCTGAATAACACAAGTGGGCCAAATGCAGCACCAAAACCTGCCCATGCATTACTGACTAGGTCAAGAATAGAACTATTACGGTCATAAGCTAAGTAGATAGCAAACAGCGCAACCAAAATAACACTAATTCGGCCAACTAAAACAAGTTCTTTCTGAGACGCACTGCGGTTGAGGTATATTTTATAGAAATCCTCAGTCAATGAGCTTGAACACACCAATAGCTGCGACGAAATAGTACTCATAATCGCCGCAAGAATAGCAGCAAGTAAGAAGCCTGCAATCAGTGGGTGGAAAATAAGCTCAGACAGCACTAAGAAAATAGTTTCTTTGTCATCAATTGGCATTTGGTTTTCCAGCATGTAAGCGGCACCAAACAGACCAGTTAGCACAGCACCAATTGCCGATAATGTCATCCACGACATACCCACACGGCGCATGGTCGGCATATCTTTCACTGAGCGAACAGACATAAAGCGTACAATGATATGTGGCTGACCAAAATAACCTAGTCCCCACGCCATTGCCGAGATGATGGCAATTGTTGAGCCACCTGCAAACCAGTCCATCATATTAAGTGCATGAATTTCTGATTCTTTCGGTGAGCTTAATAATAAGTCATAGCGAGCATTAGCTAACGTATCCATAAACGGCTGGTCAAGCATAGTATAGGTCGCTATCGGTACTGCAAGCAGCGACACGAACATGATACAACCTTGCACAAAATCAGTTAAACTAACTGCTAAAAAACCACCGAATAATGTGTAAAGAACAACCACACCCGTTGTGATATACAAGCCCATCTCGTAACTCATGTTGAATGAATTTTCGAACAGCTTACCACCCGCAACAACCCCTGATGAAGTGTATAATGTGAAGAATACGATAATAACAATAGCTGAAATTACGCGCAGAATATTTTTATTATCATCGAAGCGATTTGCAAAATAGTCTGGAATGGTGATTGAATCATTCGCTTTCTCTGTATACACGCGCAAACGTGGTGCGACGAGAAAATAGTTTGCCCAAGCACCAAGTACCAAACCTATTGCGATCCATACCTTACTTAAACCAAACAAGTACATTGCACCTGGCAGACCCATCAGTAACCAACCACTCATATCTGATGCACCTGCTGATAGTGCAGCGACACTTGGTGATAGATTACGACCACCTAGCATGTATCCCGATACATCATCTGTTGATTGTTTGTAAGCATAAAGCCCAATCCCCAACATTACGATGAAGTACAATGCTAACGAAATTATCATTCCTGTTTCCAAATTAGCCTCCAATTATTGATTAATGTTGGCTTTTAATCCGAATAATGACTCGCAAGCCATTTAATTTTAAGACATTATTGGGGTAAAAACCGATATCACTCACGACTATATCATGCTTCTACCCTCCAACTCCAATCTAGCCGATGGGTAGCGGCTTTGACGCAATAAACACTTTGCTAACAATTTTTCTATTATTTAGACGCAAGTAATAGAATTCTATTACGATTTATCCTAGTCTTAGGATCTAAAGTGAAATAATAAAACAACTTTTCCCCGTTTCAGCTCTTTAACTAATGCTATTTCAAACGCAATGCAATATATTGCGGGGAAAAATGATTTAACTGATGTGGATTTGCTTCAAATATGTACTTTTACGCTGCGCGCCAACCAATTCTAGACAAAGAAAAGAAACTTGTAGGCTATGAACTTCTCTTTAGAGATGGTGTAGATAACGTGTTTCCTGAGATTGATGGTGATGAAGCGACTTCTCGACTCATTGAAGGCAGCCAATTCAACTTTGGACTTGATGATTTAACTGATAATAAGCCTGCCTATATCAACTTTACCCTAGAAACGCTGCAAAAAGGCTACCCATTACTGCTTGGTAAAGACCAGATTGTTGTAGAAATTCTTGAAACAATCCAACCTGGGAAACGCCTTTTAGCTATAGTCAAAGACTTAAAAGAAAAAGGCTACACCCTTGCGCTTGATGATTATATTCATCAACCTGTTTGGCGTCATTTTTACCCTTTTATTGATATTATTAAAATCGACTTTTTAACCTGTACAAAGGAATCAATACAAGAAGTCATAGAAGCAATCAAACCTTTCCCTCAGATCCAGCTTTTGGCGGAAAAAGTTGAAACATATGAGAAATATCAACTTGCCGTTGATATGGGCTTTAGCTACTTTCAAGGCTTTTTCTTCTCAAAACCAGAGATGGTACAAAGTAAAACACTTCCCCCTTCAGAAATGGCACTTGCAGAGCTTTTGTATGAAACATCAAGCGTTGATGTAAACCTTAAAAAAATCACTGAGGTTTTCGAGCGAGACGTTAACCTATCATACAAGCTACTACGCTACTCAAACTCAGCGGCATTTAAGCGCCGCGCAGAAATAAGCACCATTAAGCAAGCGCTTATTGTATTAGGCAACGAAGAGATAAAACGTTTCTTATCACTGTTGTTTGCAGCACAAGTTGCCGCAGATAAACCAGCTGAGCTAATTCGACTGTCATTAACGCGAGCTCGCTTCACCGAACTACTTGCCATTAACCACGGTCAGCTACGTGATACTGGCATGGCATTTTTAACGGGCATGATGTCATTAATGGACGCTATCTTAGATGAAGATATGCCAAGCGTGATGAAAAAACTGCCATTAAGTAATGATATAAAAGCCGCACTGCTCGATGAAGAAGGGCAACTTGCCGTTTACTTACGGCTTGTAAAGCAATATGAGCAAGCAAACTGGCAAGGCGCTAAAGATATTCAACAAGAGCTTGGTCTAGCCCCTGAAGAGGTGCCCGATGCTTATCATGATGCTGTTAACTGGGCAAATGAACAAATGTCAGTTTTTGGCGATTAAACAAACATATAGTGAATAAAAAATGCCAGCAAAAGCTGGCATTTTTTATTCTAATAGATTGTTAAAGATTTTCTAAGAAGTCTTCATCAAAATCATCAGGCTCTTCTTCGATGGGCGGATTACCGTCATGTAGTTCATACAATTGGCGCTGAAAATAAATATCTTTCATAAAGATATAGGGATCTAGCGACTCATTTAATAAACTCTCTTGTGGTATTAATGATGCCCTCGCCTCTACAGCCTTTAATGCAAAAACGAGTATAGTTTGTGGCGTAGTAAGCGCAATTTCTGGTAAAACAACATTATCAACTACATCACCGGTTAGGTTTCTTGCTGTGGTTGGCCCCATACCTGGCAACATAAGATAAGCACCATCACCGACTCCCCATATACCTAGAGTCTGACCAAAATCCTCATCAACTATTTCTAAGCCAAGCGATGACGCAACGTCAAAAAAGCCAAATAAGCCTACAGTCGAGTTAACTAAAAAGCGTGCTAAGCTAATACTCATGTTACCCGGTTTGCCTTGTAAGCCAGCATTCACCATATCGGTCGGCGCAGTTATATTATCTGTAAAATTCACGATACTGCGTCTAACCGGCACAGGCGTCACTGTTACATAACCAACAGCCGCAGGACGAAGGATATACGCATCCAATACATCCATATTAAAGTCATACATAGGGCGGTTAAATGACTGCAGGGGATCACGGTCATCTAGTTTTTCGTCAGGTACTTGTGCGCATCCTGCGAGCACCGCAAAAAAAATAAAAAATAAACTGTGCTTAAACATCAACTGTCCTTACGGTATCAATTCATTAATCAGCAATGCGTACTCTTTAACTTCAGCACGCTCTAAAATATCCGACTTACCTTCTAATTCGCCGCTAGAAGGTACCACAGTTGCATCTTTTGATAAACGCGCAGTTAAGATAATTTTATCTGTGCTAGAAAGCGTTAATCCTTCAACCATGGCATTGCTGTCACTGAGTGTTACCTCTAGTGGAAAGCTATATTCTGTCATTTTAACAACAGCTAATGGCATAGGCGGACCATTCGCGGCTTTTGCAAAAACAAATAATGTGCCATCATCCGGAAGCTGTGTTTTTAACTCACTGGCTAAGTCAACGGTGACTTTTATTTCACTGTTTGCTATTTCAGCTTGTGTGTTATCAGTAACCTGTTCACTGCCCATTTTCGCATCTATTTCAGCAATTCGCTGCGCTATCATGCTATAGCGAGGATCGTCCTTTTGCATACTAGCCAGTAATACTTCAAATGCCGTTTTCGCTTGTAGCCAATCTTTACGCTCATAAGCAATTAATGCCAGTAATGAGATTGCATCAACATTGGTTGGTTCTGATTTAAGAACCTTCGACAACATTGTCGCAGCACGCGACATATTTGCATCACTTCCCTCAATTAACAAAACTTGTGCATAGCTAATTAGCACCTGCTTGTTATCTGGGTTCATCTTTAACACTTTATCAAATGATTGCATAGCCATGTCATATTCATTCAACGACATAGCCACACGCCCTAGCAACATCCACGCAACTTCATCATCACCGCTTCTGTCTAACTTAGTACGCAGCGCAAGTGCAAATGCTTGAAGCTCATT
Source organism: Pseudoalteromonas sp. 68 DY56-GL68 (assembly GCF_041414825.1). Classification (NCBI taxonomy): domain Bacteria; kingdom Pseudomonadati; phylum Pseudomonadota; class Gammaproteobacteria; order Alteromonadales; family Pseudoalteromonadaceae; genus Pseudoalteromonas; species Pseudoalteromonas sp. 68 DY56-GL68. The sequence goes on along the minus strand of NZ_JAOCZL010000020.1, from coordinate 220,259 downwards.
TGGAGTCAATGGCTCTTTATCCTGCATTACAGCACGTTCACCATATGACTTTAAGTTTGCCATTGCATCGTGCCAGCCCTTTATTTGTTGCTGGCTACCTGTGAAGCTATAAAAAATAACGGTTAACGCAACTAAAAAACCAGCGCCAGTTAAGGCAATAATGCGATTATTACCAGAACTATTTAACGCTTTTTCAGGCGATAATTCGTTTAACAAGCGTCGCTTTTGCTCAACAACAGATTCTTCATGCATTTGAGCATCTATACGCTGATTTTCAAGGTCAGCGTTTAACTCTTCTAAACGTTGATGGTAGATACGGATCAATTCCGAGTTTGCATTGTGATCAAGACGTTGAATTTTTTCGCGCTTAAAAAAGGGTACCACAACAAATAGCAATGCAATCAGTGTGAGTAAAACAAATAAAGCCCACATTAATGCCATTTAGCTTTGCTCCTGACGTTGATTTTGTTTAATTAACTTAGCAAGTAATGCTTCGTCTTCATGAGTCCATGTTTGCTTCACCGAGGCTTTTCGTTGTCGAATAACAATAAAGCCAAAGCCAAGCACAACTATCAAAACAGGCAATACCCAAAGCACTAAAGTTGCAGGTGTAACTGGCGGATCGTAATGAACAAAGTAACCGTAACGATCAATCATATATTCAATGACTTCATCCTTGGTTTTGCCATCCTTCACAAGTGCTAGTACTTTATCTCGTAAATCTTTAGCGACGACGGCATCAGAATCGGCAATATTCTGATTTTGGCATTTTGGGCAGCGTAGCTCTTTTGTTAACTCACTGAAGCGCACTGCTTGCTCGTCATTATCAAACTGATACTTATCCTGCTGTGCGAATGCGCTGAAAGTAATTAACAAGCTTGCTAAAAAAATAATTAATCTCACTGCTGTAACTCCTGCATCAAAGGTGCAAACTTCGAACGCCATACACGCGGGTTAATATCACCGGTATGATGTAGCAAAATAGTTCCTTGCTTATCTACAAGAAACGTTTCTGGCGCCCCCGATACACCTAAATCTAGCGCCAAGGTGCGTTTTAAATCTAAAATATTAAACTGATACGGGTCACCAGCGCGATTAAGCATGCTCGTTACATCTTCGCGCAATGCGTTGATATCAAACTGCCCATCAAAGTCAGGGTCATATCCTTGTTCATAATACAAGCCAATAATTTTCACACCTTGCTCTCTGAGTTCTGTTAGGTAACCTAACTCAGCTAAACAAGTTGGGCACCACGTGCCCCACACATTAAGCAGGTATACCTCGCCCTTCAAATCGGTATCAGTCCAGCGCTTAGATTCATCCATTAAGTCAGGAAGGTTAAAAGCCGGCATTGTGTGACCTATACGCCCTGTTTGTAGTTCACGGGGGTTGGCAAACAATCCCTGATACAAGAACACACACAGTAAAACAAACACCAGTAAAGGGGCTAACGCTAATAGCTTACGGTTCATGCCATAGCCTCCTCTTTCGTTGATTTTTGACGATAACGTTTATCACCTAGTACAAGGAAACCTGCAATGGAGATTAAAATACCACCGAGCCACATCCAACGGACATACGGTTTATGGTAAATACGCAGCGACCATGCTCCTTGGCTAAGTTGCTCGCCAAGTGCTAAATATAAGTCACGGGTAAAACCTGCATCGACTGCTGCTTCCGTCATAAATTGCATACCTATGTCATAACGACGCTTCTCAGCATGTAACACTGTTACTTGCTTGTCATTTTTAAGCACCGTAACGACACCAGCGTGACCGCTATAGTTAGCACCGCGAATGCTTTTAACGCCATCAAAACGATACTGATATTCATTAAGCGCCACTTTATCACCTGGCTTCATTGAGACATCACGTTCAACTGAATAAGCAGACGTTAATGTAACACCTGCAATAACAAACGCTAAACCAACATGCCCCAGTACCATAGCCCAATAACTTAAACCTAAACGCTTAAAGCCCTCAGCCAGTGTTTTATGAATAGTCACTTTAGCTGCTAAATCAACTAAGGTTGTCACGAAAATCCAAACAGCAAGTGCCGTAGCGATAAAGGTCAGAGGCGCTATTACGTCGTAGCTCGAATACAACCACGCAGCAGTTGCGACAATACTAACAATGGCTGATAAAGCTAATTTATTTTGTAGCATCGACCACTTATTTTGCTTCCAACGAAGCAAAGGACCGATGCCCATTAAGATAGCAAATGGCACAAGTAAGATAGCAAACATCTTGTTGAAGAATGGTTCACCAATCGAGATACTACCTAAACCAAGCTCTTTATGAATCATTGGTAATAACGTACCTAATAAAACAATTAGTGTAGCGACCACTAAGAAAATATTATTTAACCAAAGTGCCACTTCACGGGAAGCAAACTTATAACGGCCTTCACTTTTAACCTGTGAAACGCGTAATGCGTAAAGCGATAAACCACCACCGACAACAATAGCTAAGAAAGCTAAAATAAACATACCGCGGTTAGGATCTGACGCAAACGCATGCACAGAGACAATAATGCCTGAACGAACAATAAACGTACCGAGTAAGCTTAAAGAGAATGCAGCAATAGCCAGTAATACGGTCCATGACTTAAATACACCACGCTTTTCTGTAGTTGATAGTGAGTGCAACAACGCGGTTGCCACCAGCCATGGCATTAATGATGCGTTTTCAACGGGATCCCAGAACCACCAGCCACCCCAGCCAAGCTCAGAGTAAGCCCACCAGCTACCAATAGTAATACCTAATGTTAGAAAACCCCATGCCGTCATAGTCCAAGGACGAGACCACTTAGCCCAAGTATTATCAAGTTTACCTGTTAGCAGCGCAGCGATGGCGAATGAAAACGACACAGACAGACCCACATAGCCCATATAAAGCAATGGCGGGTGAATAATCATACCAGGGTCTTGCAATAATGGATTTAAATCACGACCTTCTACGGGGAAGTAAGGTAATAAGCGCTCAAATGGGCTCGACATCAGCAAGGTGTAAAGCATAAAGCCAACACCCAAAAAGCCTAGCACACCCAGTACACGAGCACGCAAAACCCATGGTAGTGACTTAGAACGCATGGCAACAACTGCTGTCCAACCCGCTTGCATTACAAGCCAAAGTAAAATAGCGCCTTCATGACCACCCCAGGTTGAGGTGATTTTATAGTACCAAGGTAAAGTACTACTTGAATGATAAGCGACATACGAAACGGTAAAATCATCGGTTAAACTGGCATAAATAAGCGCTGCAAAAGACAAAAGTACAAACACAAATTGACCAATTGCTAGCGAAGGAGCAGCACGCATCAAGCGTAAATTACCAGTGTGCGCTCCCCAAATAGGAAAAATACATAATAAAACACTAAGCACCATGGCCAGTGTTAAAGAAAAATAACCGAGTTCTGGGATCATATTAATTGCCGTTATCTAAGTTATAGGTCGGTTTTTCATGCTTAATACCTTTCACTGCTTCTGCAACTTCCGCTGGCATGTACTCTTCATCATGTTTGGCAAGTACCTCAAAGGCATCAATTTCATTCGCTTTAACAAGTACGCCCTGCGCAACAATCCCTTGCCCTTCGCGGAATAAATCCGGCAAGATACCTTGGTAATTTATAGTCACCATTGGGCCAGTATCAATTAGCTTAAAACTCACCTTTAAACTTGATTCATCGCGTACTACAGAACCTGGCACAACCATGCCACCAATACGTAGTTTTTGCCCAACGTGTGGCTTCTCTTTATTCGGACCTTTACCGTCGACTAATTCACTAGGGGTATAAAATAAATTGATGTTTTCTTGCAGCGCATAGAGCACTAAACCTATGGTTGCACCCACGCCAAAAATGATGGCTACAACAGCTAATAAACGTTTTTTACGTCTTGGATTCATTGACCTGCCCCTTGTTTCGCTTTTTTAATGCGCTCTTCACGTTGCACTTGTTGCTTAACTGAAGAGAAAATACGTTTCGTATCGTTTAACGAACTAAATAAAATACCAAGTAAAATTAATGCACACGTGCCAAAAGACAACCATACATAAAAGCCATAGCCTCCCATGGCAATAAAATCTGCAAAAGAATCAAACTGCATGATTAACCTCGCTCAAGCAACTGACGCACCCATGGGCGGTGCTTTTCACGTTGTAAAATTTCGTTTTTAAGACGAATTAATGTCACTGTACCTACAAAGCCAGCAAAGGCAACTATGTTCACCATAAGCGGCCAGAACATACTAGGATCGATGGCTTTAGTATCAAACTTAGTGATTGTTGCGCCTTGGTGAAGTGTATTCCACCACTCTACCGAAAAATGAATAATTGGCAGATTAATCACGCCAACAATAGCTAAAATACACGCGGCACGCCCTGCCGATTTTTTATCTTCGAAGGCATGATAAAGCGATAATACCCCCAAATATAAAAATAATAGAATAAGCTCTGATGTTAAACGTGCATCCCACACCCACCAAGCACCCCACATAGGTTTTCCCCATGCAGCACCGGTGATCAATGCAATTGCTGTCACACACGCCCCAACAGGTGCAATTGCAATCACTGCAAGTTCTGCATTACGTAGCTGCCATACTAGTGCGATCACAGCTGCGATCGCCATAGAAGAATACGCACCCATAGACAAAATAGCTGAAGGCACATGGATAAAAATAATTCGATAGCTGTCTTTTTGTTGATAATCTGCTGGCGCATAAGCAAGCCCCCAGATCCATCCAACAATCATACAAACCACCGTAACGACGGCGAAATAAGGCAGTAAGGTGTTACACAATTGGTAAGCACGATCTGCTTTTGCGTAGGGATGTAACCACTTCCACATATTAACTTACACTCACTTTCAATGCTGACGATATGGCAATTGGTGCCGCTATAATCGCTACGATTAGCATGGCACCAAGGATTGCAAGCTGTCCGCTATAGGCAAGCTCCATAGAGCTGGTATCAATAGCAGAGGTTGCAAAAATTAGTACGGGGATATACAAAGGCAAAACAAGCAAACTCATCAAAATGCCGCCTTTTTGTAACCCCACAGTCAGTCCAGCGCCAATTGCACCTATAAAGCTAAGCAAAGGTGTACCCAATAAAAGAGTAAGCACCGTTGCCAAAAGCGCTGAACTTTCTAAATTCAATAATAAAGCAAATACAGGTGTCATCAGCACCAACGGTAATCCAGTGATCACCCAGTGTGCGGCCACTTTAGCAAGCACCGTTAATGGTAACGGATATGACGACGCAATCAGCTGTTCTAATGTGCCGTCGTGATAATCATCACGAAATAATTTATCTAAGCCCAACATAGTTGAAAGCAAGGCAGCAACCCAAATAATGCCAGGTGCCATGCGTGCTAGTAGACCCGGTTCAGGGCCGATAGCTAACGGGAAAAGTGTAATAACGATAAGAAAAAATAAAATAGGATTAACGATTTCAGCTCGCTGACGAAACGCTAATTTAAGATCTTTAAAAAAAACCGCAGAGAATAATTGCCAATAAGAATGCTGCTTTACCATCAGTGGCGATACTCCAAAGTCACTGTTTTTAGATCACTAAAATGGGTGGTTAAGTCTTGGTGGGTGGTCAGTAAAATAGCCCCACCTGCATTTAGGTGCTCAACAAAGCGCTCTTGTAAAAATATAACACCGCTTTTATCAAGGGCTGTAAATGGTTCATCAAGAATCCAAAGTTTAGCGTTATTCAACCAAAGCCTTACCAAAGCAACCCGACGTTGTTGCCCTGCTGAGAGCATACGTACTGGAACATCTTCTAGGCCAACCAAACCAATTTTAGCTAAAATAGGGTATAAATCTTGGTGCGTATCGTAGCCATTTATTTTTAGCCAAAAAGCGACATTCTCAAGTGCAGTAAGCTGCGTATTTACACCGGTTTTGTGGCCAATAAATAACAGCTCTTGTGCATATTCGTCATAGTACTTGGCAATCGATCGCTCTTGGAACAAAACATCACCTTCATCCGCCGTAGCGAAACCTGCGATAATACGCAATAATGATGTTTTACCAGCCCCGTTTGGACCAGCTAACTGCATAATTTGTCCCGATTTCAAGCTGAAATTAAGATCCGCAAACAAACAACGATCTTGTTTGATGCAGGTGACGGACTTAATGTGTAACAAGATGACGATTCTCTATACCCAAAATTAGGCGATAGTCTACCATAATGATAGGGTAATACGAATATTGCTTTAAAACGATTAACTTATATTTGATCTAAAATAATGAATAAACAGAGCCCGTTAACGCTAACTACACAACTAAACCTTGAGAGCACAGGAGTCACTCGCGTTGCGCAAAATTCATCAAACGAAGCGATACAAGCACTTGGTGAACAAACTCTAAGTGCCCGTAATATTGTTATTAGCAAACACTCAGTGCAAATGGATGTATTACTCGATGATTCGTGGCAAACATTACGTTTATCTACCCAGCAAACGAATAACCAATTAGCTAAGTATGAATCAGCTAACGTTTCGTTGAATCATGATGGTAAGCAGCTTAGCATCACACCGACACCGGTTAGTATGACATTAACTAAAGCTCCTCAGTTGCAAGCTCTTTTAAACCTTTTAGCGCAAGGCGACAGTCAAACAACAGCAATACTTCCTGCAACAATTCCGAACAATAAACCGGCTTTAAGCATACCGACTTTAAAAGCCGAGTTTATGTTAAACAACACACTCAGCACACTTTTGAAATCAGCAGCACCTCTACAAGCAGTTATGTTACCTGCAACGACTAAACACGCTGAGTTTACATTAAATATTTTGAACCGTTATGGTGACTCTTTACATCAACAAGCTGTTAGCCAGCAAAAAGTGGCAGAAATCTTAGCTAAATTAGCACCTGAACTCGCACTCAATTTATCTGCGAAGCAGCTACAGCTTACCATTGCAAACAAAGCAATGGCATCGATGATACTGCAATTAAAAGATCTTCCCACAAATGAAAGTAAACAGTTACTAACCCAGCTACAGCTAAATTCTAAAGACATTAAACTAACCCCACAGGTAATCCGCAATGGATTAAAGCTGGTAAGTAAACCCATCAATGAGCAGTTTATTTTAAAAAATTCTTTAACTGACACATTTCATCAATTACTTAAAGAGCAACCAAATAAAAGTACCTTTATACCATCGGCACAGCCTTTGAGTTCAACTGATTCACCTATACGCTCTTGGTTAAAAGACAGTTTTGCTGATTTAAAAACACGTATAAGCGATGCGGTACGGTATTTTGAAAAGCTGCCAGCAACTCAAAAACATACAGCAAATTTAAACTCGCCTTTATTGAAAAGCGCTTCATCTTTGGCAGATCTTGGCTTTAATACAAAAAAAATAGATATTATTAAGTTGGCTGAACTACACGCTCCGTGGGCAAATAGATCTTCAAAGGTACCAATGACCACAGCCCAAGTCATGCTACCCACACACTATAATAATTCGCCGCCGATGATTCAGCTTTTTCAACAGGTAAAAGCAGGTTTAGCTGCACTCACAACAAATACCGAACTATTACAACACAGCAAAACTGCAACGAATAACAACAATGCTAATGCAGCGTTTTTAGCATCTAAAGAACCAAATTTAGCGCGGCCCTTACAATTAATGCAGCCACTTGAGGCTAAGCTCGTCGCAACATTAATACCTCAAAGTGAGAGTAAGCAACTTATTAGTACCACTGTGCCTGTTCAATTAAGTCAAAAACTTGATCAGCTAAGCCAAAGTAATAACACCCCATCAATAGACTTAAACCGATTGGTGAATCAAGCATTCAACAGAATGATCTCTGCTCAAAATACACTTCCAGTAACTATCGAGCGTGAACTGTTGAGTATTTTAAGGCCTGCATCATTATCGCCACAGAATCTACAGGCTAGTTTTAATCAAGGACTTGAGCAGCTCGCAGTTACAACCCTTGCAGCGCCTATAATTAGTCAGTCTCCCACTGCAATAGGTTTTAACAACCAACATGGGCTTGATGCTCTATTGCAAGTATTAGTACCAAACTTTAAAGCCCTCGACAGTAACAAAATGCTTGAGCAGTTACAGCAAACTAACCTCCAAACTCTTGCTAATGAAATTGGCCAATTGAAATCGAACTTATCACAGGTACAAACAACCCCGATAAACCAGCAGCAAGACTCTAACCCTTTAGCGCAATTCTTTTTACCAATGAAATTACCGCCAGAAATTGGGCAAACTGAAATTAGCCTAGGTCATTATAAAAAACCGAGCAAAAATAAATTAGAAAGTAAGGATGTATGGTTCGTGAGGCTTAACTTTGACTATGCTGAGCTTGGTCAGCTACAAGTAACTGCTGAAATAATGGATAAAGCCGTTGAATGTCAATTATTGGCATCATCACAAGATGTAACTGCATTAGCTCACCCACATTTAGAAACGTTACGCCACAAACTCGCCAGTCACGGTTTAAATATCGCTGAACTAAACTTAAAACAAGGTGTGCCAACACACCATGCATTTTACCAGTCTCATGCAATAATTAATGTAAAGGTTTAATATGAAAGATGACCTCAAACATAAATCCGCCATAGGCCTCTTGTATGAGGTAGGCAATTCACCAAAAGTAACAGCGAAAGGGTTTGGCGAGCTTGCTGATGAAATAGTAAAACTGGCTGAAGAAAAAGGTATTTTAATTCATCAAGATGCTGATTTAGCAAAAACACTTGCACATCTTGAGTTAGGTGAAGAAATACCTAAGGAACTATACTACGTAATCGCCGAGCTCATTGCTTTTTCATATGTATTAAGAGGAAAATTTCCCCCTGGTTGGCAGGACTTTCAAGGAAAGCTGAACATTCAGGCTTAAATAAAGAGAAAAGGCGCTAATTAAGCGCCCTTTTGTTTATGTAATGACATGAGTAACTCAGCCTCAGCTCTGGGTAATTCACACTCGCGAATAATCTCTTCCAAATCGGCACCAAGTTCTACCATTTTTACCGCACGCGAATAAATTTTCGCATTGGGGTCATCATATTTTTGCGCATCTTGAAGTTGTTCAAGTTCTTGATTTTTATCTTCAACAGCAACCAATCTTTTGCCAATACTTAGCATGCCAGCTCGCATTTCAGCCACCTCGCTGCGTAAAATACTCAACTGTTGCTGAGCATCTTGCACTTGTTGTTGCTTTGCTTTTAACGCCGCAGCGTGCTTGTTGTTATTAACAAAAATAAGCCCCAAACATACCAAAAATAGTAAGATTGAGGCTCCAAACAAAGAGTATAACAGCATATAAATTCTGAGCGTTTATAATGCGCTCAGCTCATCCCACTCTTCGTCATTTAAAAGTTTATTAAGGTCAACCAAGATCAGTAACTCACCATCACGGTTAGATACACCTTGGATAAACTTAGCACTTTCTTCTGTGCCAATATTCGGCGCACTGTCAATTTCAGAGCTACGTAGATACACAACTTCAGCAACGCTATCAACCAAGATACCGATAACTTGCTTCTCCGCTTCGATAATAACAATGCGAGAATTATCCGTTACCTCTGCGCCCATCAAGCCAAAACGTGCGCGGGTGTCGATTACAGTCACAACATTACCACGCAGGTTAATAATTCCAAGCACATAAGAAGGCGCACCTGGAACAGGAGCAATTTCGGTATAGCGAAGCACTTCTTGTACTTGCATTACGTTAATGCCGTACGTTTCTTCTTCAAGTTTAAAGGTTACCCACTGTAACACTTCATCGTTGCTATCAGCATTTTTATTCGCTGACAGTAGTCTTTCTTCACTCATGCTATTACTCCGTAAAAATAGTTACTGCTCACGGCTGTCTAAGCCCTGCTCTAGCAATTGGTATAAATTTTCAACGTCAATCAAGGCGCACATTTTCTCTTTGATAACGCCAGCAAGCCAAGGCCGCTTGCCTGATTTTGCTCGCCATTTTACATCTTCTTCGCGAAGTGTAATATTATTTACAAGCTTCTCAGCCAATAATCCCCATTGACTGTCACCTAAGGTGATTAAATATTGATAATCGAGTGACTGTTCTAATTTTTCATCATACTTTTCAGGCATCACCCAACGTGCTGTATCCACTACATTCAGTTTTTCATCACGATTTAGCATCACACCTTTAAACCACTTAGGTTTGCCAAATAACTGATTAACCTCTGTTAATTGATGAATGCCCCCTAATGCTTTCAAGGGAACAGCTAACGTTAAGCCTGCAACCTCAAAAAACAGTGCTTGAAATTCACCATCAAAGTAGTCTTCTTGTCGCTCAGACGAGGTTTTAGCAACAATCTCAGTCTGTTTTTGTTCTACTATATCTTTGATATTAGCTTGGTTCTCGGTTTTCTCAAGCTCTTTAATAGGTTCAATAACCGGTGTTTCTACTTTTTGCTCTACTTCTAAAGGTAACGGGTTATCTTTTGACTCATTTACTTGTTCAAGTAGCTTAGCCACAGGTTCAAGGTTTTGCTGTTCAGGTTCTTCCTCGCACAGTAATGCCCCCAAGTATTGGGTCATCACTTTTTCGTTAGCAAATAAGTGTTTGTTACTCATCTTTAACCTTGTGCAACTAAATAATCAAGCAGTGCGCGATACGCAAATACCCCTCGTGATCGAGGACAAAATTGAATAGGTACTTGCTGCGCCAAACTTGCATCTCTAAATTTGGTATCAACCGGTACTACACCCGACCACACTTTATCTTTGTAATTATCCTGCAGAGTTTTATAGGCTTCAAGGGATGCTTTAGTCCGTTTGTCGTACATTGTTGGTATAATCGTATACTGATATTGTTTAGATTGCGATGTTTGCATCAATTCCATGGTGCGCATCATGCGATCAAGGCCTTTGAGAGCCAAAAACTCTGTTTGTACTGGCACTAAAATACGTTCGCTGGCAGCTAAGGCATTAACCATTAATACACCTAATACAGGCGGACAGTCGATAATTGCATAGTCATAATGTTCGCTAATTTTTGCCAGCGCTTTTTTTAGTATAAGACCCATACCATTTTTATTGCCCATACTTCTATCGAGGGTCGCAATCGCCATGGTTGCAGGTAAAATATCTAGGTTCTCAAGTGTTGACGGGCAAAGTGCTTGTAAGATTTCTTCGCTGGCCATACTGTTGCCACGAGCAAAAATATCGTAGACGCTAATCTCTAACTCTTCTGAATCGATACCAAAATAATAAGTTAATGAAGCATGTGGATCAGTATCTATTAATAATACCCGCTTCCCTTGTAATGCAAGCGTGCCAGCAAGACTAACAGCGGTTGTGGTTTTCCCCACTCCGCCTTTCTGATTCGCTACTGTCCAAATTTTCACATCACACCTTATTATTGTTCATTGCGCGTGGTAATTCGAATGCCACCGTGAGGTAATTGGATCACTTTAATCGTGTTGTCATTGCTTGGCAACTCAATTTCTGTACTCTCTTTTACACTAGGATTAGCCTGCTCATTGGTATCCTGCTGTGCTTGTTCTGGTAAACCATATTTAGAAAGAGCCACAACGACTTTACGGTTTTCTGCACGCCCTTGCTCTGTGTCATTACTAGAAAAGGGTGAGTATTGACCATATCCCTCAATGGCCATGCGAGCAGGGTTTATTCCTAGCTCTTCAAGCTCAACCAATACTGATGTTGCTCTTGCGACCGACAGTTCCCAGTTAGATCGAAATATTTCATTACGAATACCTTCGTTATCGGTATAACCTCTTACACGAATGTAATTATCTACAGGAGCGATAATATCTTTAACTAATGCAACAACTTGTTTAGCACGTTGTTGAGCAACAGCACTTCCCGATGAAAACAACATGCCTGAACTTAATTCAATTATCAGCCAGTCTTGATTAAGCTCAAGGTTTGCCTCTCCATTACGGATCTCATCAATCAATGCTGATTGTAGCTTGCTAAGTAAACTATCTAGCGGTTTTCCTAAATGCTTTTTTTCGATATTACTGGTATCAGCTTGCCCATCGATTAATTTAGGTCCTTGCTCTTCTTTAAGTATACTTTCGCCATATAAAACGTCACTTTCAGGCGTAACGCGGTCAGTTAAAATGCCAGTACCGTGTATCCCAGTTCCAGCCTGCTGATGAGTACGCGCTGATTTATCAAATACTTGCTCTAGTGAATCAGATAACACTTGGAAATCTTCATTCTTGCTAATGGCAATTGCATACATGACCACAAAAAAGGCAAACATAATGGTCATGTAATCAGCATAAGAAACAAGCCAACGCTCTGTATGTTGGCTTTTTTGAATTTTATGACGCATGCGACGGCGCATCATAGGAATTACTCGCGAACTAAGCTTGGACGCTCAACACGATACGCCTCAAGTTTGAGTTCAATATTTAACGGACTTTCACCTTGAGCAATAGCTATAATCCCTTCTGCAAGTAATTCGTGGTACAGCATTTTTTGTTCAATTTGTTGCTTTAATTTATTTGCCATTGGTAAGAAAAGTAAGTTTGCTAAACCAACCCCGTAAATGGTCGCAATAAATGCTGTCGCGACCCCTGCTCCAAGCTTTTCAGGATCAGTTATAAATTGCATTGCTTGAATAAGCCCAAGTACCGCACCTAAGATACCAATGGTTGGACTGTAGCCACCCATGGCTTCATATACACGGCTCACTTCCATTAACCTTTCACGCTCGAGCATTAAGTCGATTTCAAGTGTGTCTCTAAGCTTAGTTTCACCGGCTCCATCAACTAACATACTTAGCCCTTTTGCCGCATAAGGATCGTGATGTGCTAAGGACTCGTCTTCAAGCGAAAGATACCCCTCTTGGCGCGCTTTTTGAGACCAACGCTTCACCTGCTCAATGGCTGCATCTATATCGTGATAAGGGGGGAAAAATACCCAATGGCTAATTTTTACTGTTTTAGAAAATACACTGCTTGGTGTTTGTAACATTACAGCGCCTAAGGTACCACCTAGCACGATAATCAGTGCGGGGCCATTAAATAGAGCGCTTACCACCCCACCTTCAAGCGCATAACCAAAAGCAATGGCGCTAACAGCAACAATTAAACCAAGAAACGACAGTTTATCCACAACCGGTCTCTCGTGTTAAACGTGCAGCAACGTCGTTAAGCGCTAAGCTCTCACTAGCAAGGCCTGCATTGGCAACGGCTTGCGGCATACCATAAACAACACTGGTTTTTTCATCTTGCGCCCATATCGTCGCACCAGCTTGTTTTAACATACGGGCACCATCTCGACCATCAGCCCCCATACCAGTAAGTACAACTGCCAATACATCACCACCAAATGCTTTAGCAGCACTTGCAAATGTTACATCCACACTCGGTTTGTATGTAATGCGAGGACTATCATCCTCGAAAACACGTAATGTTCGAGAGCTTCCACGCCCTTCTACCAGCATTTGCTGACCACCCGGTGCTAAATAAGCGGTGCCTGGTACTAATCGGTCGCCTTGTTGCGCTTCTTTCACTTTAATTTTACACAAACCATTTAGTCGCGCAGCAAAAGCAGGTGTAAATGCAGCAGGCATATGCTGAATCAGCAAAATAGGGTGCGGAAAATTAGCTGGCAATTGAGTTAATATGGTTTGTAAAGCAACAGGGCCCCCTGTTGATGTACCAATTGCGACAACTTGATACTGCTTGCCTGAAGCTCGCACATTGCTCGTCGATGAAGCCGGAGCTGGTGCTGGGCGGCTGAAACTACGATCAGGCTGAACAATACCACCGCTTCTTGTGCTTGTAGATGCAGGACTAGGTGGCGGAGCAGGACGTGTAAAACGTGAAATGCGACGGCGACCAATTTCTTTTACTTTATTTTGTAAAAGTGCGATTGCATCTTCATTATTTCGAGCGATATCTTCAAACTTTTTCGGTAAAAAGTCCAAAGCCCCCGCATCAAGCGCGTCAAGTGTTGCTGTTGCACCATCACGAGTTAATGAAGAAAACATTAAAATAGGCGTTGGTGTTGCAGCCATAATCTCTTTGACGGCACTAATACCATCAAGAACAGGCATTTCAACGTCCATAGTAATAACATCAGGCCTAAGCTCTTTTGCCTTATCAACAGCTTCTCTGCCATTCACGGCAAAGCCTACAACTTGGATATTACTATCTTGCTCTAAAATTTCGCTAACACGGCGGCGAAAAAAGCTCGAATCATCGACTACTAATACTTTGACTGCCATTGGCACTCTCTTGTTATGTGTTCAGTGTAAGTGCGCACTATTAATGCGCACTTAGAATAGTGAGTTTAAATAATGCTAGCCAACGTAATGTTTAAGCATGCTTGGCACATCTAAAATAAGTGCAATCCCACCATCAGAGGTAATCGTCGCACCCGCCATGCCTGGTGTACCTTGTAATAAAGCATCTAGCGGTTTGATAACGACTTCTTCTTGACCTATCAATGAGTCAACAACAAAGCCCACCTGTTTTGTACCTATTTGAACAATAACAACATGTCCTTCGGCTTTGCGTTCTTGGCTATTTGCACCTTTCACTAACCAATGCTCTAGATAAAAGAGCGGAATAGCTTTTTGACGAACAATAATCGTCAGCTGCCCATCGACAACATTCGTCTTGGTTAAGTCGAGGTGGAAAATTTCACTAACACCTGCAAGTGGCAACGCAAATGTTTGCTCTCCAACAATAACCATCAATGTTGGAAGAATGGCCAATGTAAGCGGCACTTTAATTTCAAGTACAGTACCGACCCCAAGTTCTGACTGAATATTCACTGAGCCATTTAATTGGGTAATCTTGGTTTTCACCACATCCATACCCACACCACGGCCCGAAATGTCAGAAATCTCTTCTTTCGTTGAGAAGCCAGGAGCAAAAATTAAATTATACGCTTCTGTATCAGATAGTCTGCTAGCTTGGTCATGATCGATAACACCTTTACTGATTGCTATCTTTTTCAGTTTCTCAGCGTCCATACCGGCACCATCATCACGGATGGTAAGTAGAATATGGTCGCCTTCTTGTGATGCTGATAGCGTAACAGTACCTGTACGAGGCTTGCCTGCGGCCTCACGTACATCAGGCATTTCAATACCATGGTCAACTGAGTTACGGACCAAATGCACAAGTGGATCAGCAAGGGCTTCAACTAAGTTTTTATCTAAATCAGTCTCCTCACCAACCAACTGCAAATTAATATCTTTTTTCAAACTACGTGCTAAATCACGAACAACGCGAGGGAAACGGCCAAATACTTTTTTAATCGGCTGCATTCGTGTTTTCATCACAGCACCTTGCAAGTCAGCTGTGACAACGTCTAAATTCGAGATAGCCTTACCCATAGACTCACTATTGGTATTATTAGCAAGACTGACTAAGCGGTTACGAACAAGTACCAGTTCGCCAACCATGTTCATAATCTCGTCAAGACGTTTAGTATCAACACGTACCGTCGTTTCCGCCTGTGGTGCAGGTGCTTTTTTCGCAGCGGCACTTGGCTTAGGCTCTGCTTTAGCTGCAACAGGAGCAGGCTGAGCCGCTTTTGCAGGAGGAGGGGTTGATGGTTTTGCTTGAGGCACTGGTTTACTAGGCTCAGCTTTCGCAGCTTCAGGCGCTTTTGGCTCTGTAGGCTGTGCTGGTGATGAAGGCTCTAATGATTTAGGCGCCGTTCCTTTACCATGTAACTCATCAAGCAGGGCTTCAAATTCATCGTCACTGATTTCATCGTCACCCTCACTGCCAGCAGGCTGTGATGCTGTGCTAACAGGCTTTTCAGCCGACACTTGTTCTGGTGTGCTCGTTGATTTTACTTCACCAAAGCTACCAACTCCGTGAAGTTCATCTAACAAACTATCAAATTCATCATCAGTGATATCATCACTGTCATTACTTACTTTTTCTGCTTCAACAGCTGCAGGGCTTTGCCCTTTACCATGTAGCTCATCAAGTAAGCTTTCAAATTCATCTTCGGTTATTTCATCAATATTTTGTGCATCAGGCTGAGTATCAGCCAAACCACCGTCAAACAACATATCAAATGCAAACGGGTCGTCTTCATCGGTGTTATCCGTTGCCACATCAGCAGTTACTTCTGAGCTGTCGATGAGAGGTTCTTCAACAAGTGGCTCTTCAGGCGCGGTGCTAACAGCCTCTGTTATTGATGTGTCTTCACCAGCAAGTTCTTCAGCGCTTGGTGGGTGACTTAATTTATGAAGGGCTTCAAGGAGGACAGGATCCGCAGGCTCTGGCTGCTCACGATTCTGAATGGTCGTAAACATTTCATTTATTGTATCGAGAGCCTGTAAAATAACATCCATTAATTCAGATGTAACAGTGCGCCCGCCCTGACGTAATAAATCAAAGACATTCTCGGCGCCATGACAAGCATCAACAAGTTCTGTCATGCTTAAGAAGCCAGCCCCACCTTTTACGGTATGGAAGCCTCTAAAAATAGCATTTAATAAATCTTTATCTTCTGGGTTATTTTCCAGTTCGACTAATTGCTCTGACAAAAGCTCTAAGATTTCCCCAGCTTCAACTAGGAAATCCTGTAAAATATCTTCATCGACTTCAAAGCTCATGCAGCTACTCTCCTCTTAGAAGCCCAGACTTGATAATAGATCATCAACTTCATCTTGTCCTGAGACAACATCATCGCGAGACTCTTTATCAATAATTGGCCCTTCAGGACCTGCTAGCGTATCGCTTTGTGCAGGTGCTTGTTCTATGGCCTGTTTTTCTTGTTTTTGATGACCATCTTCTTGACTGCCAAACACAGTTAAAAGATTGATTAAACTGTCTTCTACTTCGCGCACTAACTCGATGACTCGGCGTATAACTTGCCCTGTTAAGTCTTGATAATCTTGTGCCATTAACACATTTGTCATCAAGCCTTGTAGCTCATCTGTTTTAGTTTGCGAGCTGTTCATAAACTTATCTAAGCTATGACATAATGATTTGAATTCACCGAGCTCAATTTCTCGATTCATCAAACGATCCCATGTAGGTTTTATCGTCGCTATATCGTCTGCAAGTTGCTGAGCAATTGGCAAACTTGCTTCCACTGCATCCATGGTCTTATTAGCGGCGCTTTCTGTCATTTCCATGACATAATTTAAGCGCTGTTTAGCGTCAGGAATTGCTTCCGTTGTTAAGCCTGTTAAACGCGTATCGAGATCAAAGTTTTTTAGCGCTTCATGGAGTTGTCGCGTTAATTTTCCGACCTCTGCAAACAACTCTGATTGTTCTTTTGATGCTGTATCAAGTATTAGCTTATCTGCTTTTTCTTGTTCACCATTTTCAAGATACTCAACAAGTTGACGAGCTTGCTCTAAACTTATTTGAGGCGCAGCAAGTGCTGACATAAGCCTCTCCCCTTAGATTAACCTAAACGTTCAAACACTTTTTCCAATTTGGTCTTCAGTGTCGCAGCAGTGAATGGTTTAACGATGTAACCATTAACACCCGCTTGAGCAGCAGCAACAATTTGTTCTTTTTTCGCTTCAGCTGTCACCATCAGCACTGGAATATGCTTTAGGCTATCGTCGGCACGAATTGCTCTCAACAAATCAATACCTTGCATGCCAGGCATGTTCCAATCGGTGACAACAAAATCAAATTCTTGATTTTGTAGCATTGGTAATGCTGTTGAACCATCATCAGCTTCCTGCACATTGGTGAAACCTAAATCCCTTAACAGGTTTTTAATGATACGTCTCATTGTAGAAAAATCATCAACAACAAGAATTTTCATGTTTTTATCCAAAACATCCTCCGGTGAGGTTTGAACCTATATTTACTTACTACTAATTAATCCAGTCATTGATTTTTGCTTTGAGCTTAATCATCGCCTGACCATGTATTTGACTCACACGCGATTCACTTACATCGAGTATGTGCCCTATTTCTTTTAAATTCATTTCATCGTTGTAATACAAAGACAAAACAAGCGCATCTCTTTCTGGTAACGATTGAATAGCCGTTAATAGAGATTGGTTAAACCGTTCATTTTTAACGTTATTAAACGGTTTGTCTAGTGCTAAATCTTGGCCCATTGGTGTGATGACATCTTCATCAACACCTAAATCCTCAATACCCAGTACTCTACTGGAGTTTACATCATGTAAGATATGATGGTACTCATCAAGCGTAATATCAAGTTTTTCAGCAACTTCTGTATCTTTTGGCTCTCGATTTAAAGTACTTTCTAATGAGGCAATGGTTTCAGCAACGAGGCGGGCATTTCGGTGAACAGAGCGAGGCGCCCAATCGCCCCGACGAATTTCGTCAAGCATCGCACCACGAATGCGAATACCAGCGAAGGTTTCAAAGCTTGCCCCTTTGCTCGCATCAAAGTTTTTTGATGCTTCAATAAGGCCAATCATGCCTGATTGAATTAAATCGTCTAATTGAACACTGGCGGGTAAACGAGCAATTAAATGACATGCCACTTTTTTGACTAAAGAGGCATGCTTTTCGACAATCGCATTCAAATTGTTTGCTGATTGATATCCCATCGCTTTATTCACCGATGTTGTCATAGTTAGCCGTTTACTAGTTTTTCAATAAAAAATTCTAAATGACCTGATGGTTGATTTGGTATTGGCCACTTAACTGCTTTTGTTGCTAATGTTTTAAATGCGACTGCTGCTGGCGAACTAGGAAACAACTCAACAATCACTTTTTGGCGTCGAGTCGATTTACGCATATTTTCGTCATACGGTATTGTTGCAACTAATTCCATAGATACATCCAAGAAACGATCGGTTACTTTTGATAGTTTAGCAAACAATTCTTGGCCTTCACGCATACTGCGGACCATATTGGCAACAATTTTAAATTTATACACACCGTGTTCACGACTCAGTACTTTAATGAGTGCGTAGGCGTCGGTAATCGAGGTAGGTTCATCACACACAACCACAACAACATCTTGTGCTGCACGTGAAAAGCTTAATACCATGTCAGAAATACCCGCGGCGGTATCGACAATTAATATATCAAACTCAGTGTTTAATTCGCTAAACGCGCGGATAAGGCCAGCATGTTCAGAAGGACTAAGTTCCACCATACTTTGCGAACCAGAGGTTGCAGGAACTATTTTAATTCCCGCAGGGCCTTCAACAAGGATTTCATCCAGCTCACATTCGCCAGATAAAACATGAGATAAGTTACGTTCAACACGAAGGCCAAGCATGACGTCACAGTTTGCCAATCCCAAATCGGCGTCGAGAACTAATACTCGATTTCCTTGCTGACCGAGTGCAATAGCGGTATTTAATGAAACATTGGTTTTACCCACACCACCTTTGCCGCCAGTCACAGCGATTACTTTAACGCCACTATTATTATTTTGATTCATTTTGCGCAGGCCGCTTGCTTGATCTAATACTGTGTTAATCATACATCCCTACTGTGCTCGACGCTACTGCTTGACGTCGTGAATGTTGTGCTTTTGCTCGTTTTAAATACAATTGTTCAGCCTTTTTCACTAGTTTTTCGGCATTTGCAACACGAATATCCTCAGGAACTCGCTGACCATTAGTAAGATACCCTATCGGAAGGCGATTTTGAATCGCTATGCTAATAATCTCACCTAAACTTAGTGATTCATCTAACTTAGTGAATATACAACCACTTAGTTGCACCTTTTTAAAGTGTCTTACGGTTTCTTGCAACACATTTATTTGTGCTGTAGCACTTAATACTAAGTAACTACGAATATCAACACGCTGATTACGCATTAGTGTATTAAGCTGCTCAGTCAAACGTAAATCACGTTGGCTCATTCCTGCTGTGTCTATTAATACTAGTCGCTTATTACGTAAATGGTATAGCACTTCAGCTAATTCATTTGCATCTTTTACTTGTTTAACACCACAGCCAATAATACGGCCATAAGTAGCAAGTTGTTCGTAGGCACCAATACGGTATGTATCCGTCGTAATTAATGCAACTTTGTCAGCACCGTATTTTTGCGCACCTAACGCAGCAAGCTTAGCAACAGTGGTTGTTTTACCAACACCTGTAGGCCCAACAAGTGCAAACACGCCGCCTTGACGTAAGATTTCGTTATTGGTCGTATGCATTTGGTTTTCAACCATTTGCAGGAGTGCTTGCCAAGCTTGTTGACGTGAAACATCGTCAGGAATAAAACACGCCATTTGCTCAGCAACATCACGCTCAATTCCCATCCCCGCTAAACGGTCAATCATACACGCACGAGTTGGATCACGACGGGCCATATCTTGCTGCATTAATCCCGATACTTGATGTTCAAGTAATTGACGAATCGCATTCATTTCTTCACGCATTGTCGCCATTTCTGATTGATTAGCAGGCGCAGAATTTTTCTGCTCAACAGGCGAATCTAAATCATCAAAGCCTGCATCTAAGTCATCAAAACCTAAGCTATGAGCTTGCGTTTGCACACGAGGTGCAGCTTGTTCTTGGTAACGTGGCTTTTGAGCAAACTCAGGTTGCTGCTGAAAGCTTGACTCTTTAGGCTGATAGTGCTCGCCTGTATCGATACCAGATTGGCTAAACATAGATGCAAGCTCAGGCGAACGAGGGCGTGGGGCTTGACGCTCAAGTAACGCTTGTAGGCTATCAGCAACTTTTGCTTGCGGCTCAGGTTTAGCACGCATTGGTTCAGGCTTTACAAAGTTAGGCTGTGGCGCAGGTTTTGATTGCACTGCTGCGGGCGCGGCTTCGGCTTTTGGGGCTGCTTTGTCGTAATCTACAGCTGCAACGATTTCAACACCGTTAGCGAGCTTTTTATTTGACATAATAACCGCATCAACACCTAACTCATCTTTCACTTCTTTAAGTGCAGTGCGCATATCTTTAGCAAAAAAACGTTTAATTTTCATGGTTCAACCCCTTTACTATCCTATTGTTGGCCTACTGAGCTGACAATCTTAATCTGTCTTTCGTCTGGTACCTCTTGATAAGACATGACCCTTAAACCTGGAATCGTGTACTTAACAAAACGAGATAACACAGTGCGTAACATTCCTGACGTTAACAGTATTGAAGGTTCACCGGCCATTTCTTGGTTTTGATGCGCTTCATTCAATGATTGTTGAAGTCGCTCTGCAAGGCTTGGTTCTATTCCGGCACCTTCGTCACCTGCATTTTGAAGTGACTGATGCAACATCTGTTCCAACTCAGGCGCCAAGGTTATGACAGGGATCTCAGAAGACATACCAACAGCATCTTGAACGATAAGTCTACGTAGTGAAATTCGCACTGCAGCCGTTAGCACATCAGGGTCTTGGCTACGTGGGCCATATTCAACAAGGGTTTGAACAATCGAACGCATATCGCGAATTGCCACCCCTTCATTAAGTAAATTTTGTAGTACTTTTACAACGGTAGTGAGTGGTAGAACGTCAGGCACCAATCCTTCAACAAGACGTGGATGGCTCTTCGCTAACATATCTAATAAGTTTTGTACTTCTTCATGTCCAAGTAGCAAGGCTGCGCTATTCGTGAGCAACTGACTAATGTGTGTAGCAACCACAGTCGCAGAATCAACAACCGTATAACCAAGAGATTGGGCTTCGTCTTTTTGATCTGGCTTGATCCATACTGCATCAAGGCCAAATGCAGGATCTTTTGTCTCAACACCTTTAATTGGGCCAAATACTTGACCTGGGTTAATTGCCAGCTCATCACCGTGCT
Organism: Pseudoalteromonas sp. 68 DY56-GL68; assembly: GCF_041414825.1. Classification (NCBI taxonomy): domain Bacteria; kingdom Pseudomonadati; phylum Pseudomonadota; class Gammaproteobacteria; order Alteromonadales; family Pseudoalteromonadaceae; genus Pseudoalteromonas; species Pseudoalteromonas sp. 68 DY56-GL68. Next base: position 198,594 of record NZ_JAOCZL010000020.1, on the reverse strand, counting down.
TTAATTCACCTTCACCACTTGATACACCCATCATCGTAATGCGATATGCATTTGGATCGAGCTCTAAGTTATCGCGAATGTGCACAGGAGGTACTAAGAAACCAAGTTCTTGAGATAGTTTTTTACGCACGCCTTTAATGCGATTAAGTAGTTCTCCGCCTTGTGATTGGTCAACAAGTGGAATTAAACGATAACCAACCTCTAGACCAATAACATCTACTTGCTGAACATCATCCCAGCCCAGCTCTTTTTGCTCTTGTTTATTAGCAACACCGGTGCCTGGTGCTCCGCCATTTGCTTCGATTTCTGCTTGCTCTGCTTCAGCTTTTGCTTTTTGTTTTTGCGTGAAATATGCAAGATAGCCAAGCAATGCACCTAAACTTAAAAATGCGATATGCGGCATACCTGGCACTAAGCCCATAGTGATTAGAATACCCGATGCAATATATAAAGATTTTTCGTTACCTAACTGAGTTTTAAACTGCTCCCCCATGTTGTGCGACTCATTTTGACGCGTCACAACAATCGCCGTACCAATTGAAAGTAACAGTGATGGTAATTGCGCTACTAGGCCATCACCAATCGTTAGCAGGGTATAAACCTCCATCGCTCGACTAAAGCTTAAGTCGTGCTGAATCATACCAACAAATAAACCACCAACAATATTGATTACAAGTATCACGATACCGGCGATGGCATCGCCTTTAACGAACTTACTTGCACCGTCCATTGAACCGTAAAAATCAGCTTCACGAGTTACTTCATCACGGCGCTCACGCGCTTGCTCTGCACTGATAAAACCGGCATTTAAATCGGCGTCAATCGCCATTTGTTTACCTGGCATTGCATCTAGGGTGAAACGTGCTGACACTTCAGAAATACGGCCAGCACCTTTGGTGATAACAACAAAGTTAATGATAATGAGGATAAGGAAGACCACTAAACCTACGGCATAGTTACCACCTATAACCACCGAGCCGAATGCCTCGATAACCTTACCTGCTGCGTCACCACCGTTGTGGCCTTCAAGTAACACAACACGAGTACTGGCAACATTGAGTGCAAGGCGCATAATCGTGGCGATTAATAATACGGCTGGAAACATGCCAAACTCAAGTGGCTTCATGGTATAAACCGTGACCAGAAGTACCACAAGTGCGAGTGCGATATTAAACGAAAAAAGAATATCTAAAAGAAAAGGTGGCAGTGGTAAAATCACCATACCTAGCGCAGCTAGCACTAGTAAGGGTGTACCCACACCTTTAGCATACTCTTTTTTATCTTTATTAAGTTGTTGTAATACCGCTTTAAATTCCATAATTCAACAATTTCAAAAAATTGACACTACACGGAATTTGCAATAACTATTCCAAGTTACAAAGCGACTCGCTAATATTTATAATCATCAGGTATTGGCAGTTTTTTATTCAGTGGGATTGGGCGTTTACCACGACCTTTTTTGAAGCGTTTTAGCTGAAATACATAAGCAAGTACTTGTGCAACCGCGGTGAACAGTTGATCGGGTATCTGCTGTCCAACTTCTGTCGTATGATAAAGCGCACGCGTAAGTACTGGCGACTCAACGATAGGAACATCATTACCTTTGCCCACTTTACGAATTTGCATAGCAAGCTCATCAAGGCCTTTAGCAAGTACGATAGGCGCCCCTGCTTTTGCTGTGTCATATTTAATGGCAACAGAATAGTGAGTCGGGTTGGTGACAATAACATCTGCATCTGGCACATCTTGCATCATTCGTCGTTGCGACATTTCTCGTTGCGTACGACGAATACGTGCTTTTATTTGAGGGTCACCTTCTGAGTTTTTATACTCATCTTTGACTTCTTGAAGTGTCATTTTCAGCTCTTTATGATGCTTATGACTTTGGTAAGGCGCATCAATAGCTGCAATAACAATTAAAGTACATGTCAGCCCTAAAAACATCCACGATAAAATCTCAAGGGAGTGGATAATATTACCAGGCGCACTTTCTATACTCAGATGCAGTATCTCATCGAAAAAGGTATTAATTAAAAACACTGCAAAACCAGCCACAACCGCAAATTTTAGCAGCGACTTCACCAATTCAACCCCCGCTTGTGGGCCTAGCATACGTTTTATGCCTTTAGCTGGAGACATTTTATTGGCTTTGGGCGCAGCGGCTTTCCAACTAAAATTAAAGCCCCCCAATAAGGTATTACCAATAAAAGCAGCAATAACGATGATAAAAACAAACATCGCCATAGGAAAGAGCAAGGCATCACCCACAACACCCCAAACCGAGAACATTTTTGTGGTGTCATAGGTTTCATTACGATTTAAGCTAAGCAATCGCCCCATCACGTTATACAAGCCTTTGCCAATTTCTGGCCCGTACAAAAGCAGCGAAATAGCAGAAAACATGAGAACAAACATTGTACCAAGCTCTTTCGAACGAGCTACTTGACCTTTTTTCTTCGCGTCTTCTATTTTTTTACTTGTGGGTTCTTCGGTTTTTTCTTGACCTGAATCTTCAGCCATAGCACGCTCCTAAGGGGTACAACCAACAAGGCTACACATCAACTCAACCATTTTCAGCCACTGGAACTCGAACTGAGTCATAAAGTTGCCCAGCGTCGCCCAAATGATCACAAGACCAGCCACTAAGGTGAACGGGAAACCAATCGAGAAAATATTAAGCTGTGGTGCTGCACGTGTCATCACCCCGAACGACATGTTAATGACTAGCATGGCTGTCAATGGCGCTAAGGCTAAAACGAGGGCTGTGGTGAACATCCAGCCACCCCAAGTGACGATATCCCAGTAATGGTCCACTGACCACCAGCTACCATCAATTGGTAAAATTTGAAAACTGTGGATGACCATTTGAATCATCATCAAATGCCCATTGAACACAAAAAACAATAACGTCGCTAATATGAGATAAAATTGACCCACCGCAGGTACGCTTAAACCATTTGAAGGGTCAACCACTGACGCAAAACCAAGACCGGTTTGCATTGCCAATATTTGCCCTGCCAGCACAAAGGTATTAAGCAGCAAAACAGATGCAAAGCCAATAGCAACACCAATCAACATTTGTTGAATAACGACCAGTATCATTTCAAACGAAAACAAGTTAGTAAAACTCGCCGGAGGTAATACAGGCACGGCTACTAAGGTTATAACTACCGCCAAACCTAATTTTATACGTGCAGGAACGTTTTTTGCGCCTAGGCCCGCCATTATCATAATCATGGAGCTAATGCGCACCAGCGGTAGTAAAAAGTCACTTAACCACTGAATGACCACTGCAAATGGAAATTCCATTTACCCTGCAATCTCTGGAATTGATAATACTAAACCATTAAAGTAATCCATCAGCTCTTGAGTAAACCAATGACCACCGATTATTAATGCGCTAATTGTTATCAATAAACGCGGTAAAAAACTTAACGTTTGCTCATTAATTGATGTAGCCGCTTGGAAAACAGCCACAACCAGTCCCACTAATAAACCAGGTACAACGATTGCCGAGACTAATTTAATCACTAAGAAAAGTGCGCCACTGAGAATATCAACAAAGATTTCTGGTTCCATCGTATCGCTCCTAGTTGCTATTGGTCACATTAAGCATCGCTAGACCCCTAGACCAAAGCTCTTTGCAAGGGTCCCCATCACAAGACTCCACCCATCGACTAAAACAAACAGCATAATTTTAAAGGGTAAAGATACAATCATTGGCGACAACATCATCATACCCATTGCCATAAGTACTGATGCAACTACCAAATCGACTATGAGAAACGGTATAAAGAACATAAAACCGATAATAAATGCGGTTTGTAGTTCACTTGTTACAAACGCAGGAATAAGCACGATTAGCGGTGTGTCTTCTGGAGAGTCAAGCTTATCGTGACCTGCGATCTTTGCAAAAGTCTCTAGATCTTTAATACGTACTTGGGAAAGCATAAACGCTTTCATGGGTTCTTTTGCAAGCTCTAATGCCTGTACTGACGTCACTTGCTCATTCAAATATGGCTCGATTGCCCGCTCATTTACCTGCTGATAAATCGGTGCCATGATGAAAATGCTTAAAAATAGCGACATACCAAGTAATATTTGATTAGAGGGCGTTTGTTGTAAACCAATTGCTTGACGCAAAATAGCGAGCACAACAATAATACGAGTAAATGAGGTCATCATAATAACTGCGGCAGGAATGAAGCTCAGCGCAGTCATAATTGCAAGGACTTGTAAGGTTACAGAGTAATCTTGCGAGCCATCAGGATTCGTTGTAATAGTGAGTGCTTCGATACCCTCAGCATGAACAGAAGGTAAAAACAGTACACTTGCTAAAATAAGTAGCCACTTGATCATAGCGTTAGTTCTTTTTATTTATAGATGATTGAGTGTTAAGTAAACTGCCAAATCGTTTTGCTAGTTCAGGCAATTCCTTTTCTTTGAGCGGTGTTTCAAGCTTATGTAGGTAATTTATACTGTGAGGCGTCACACCAATTAAGTGCTGGCTGTTATCTATCTCTACTACCATTAGGCGCTCTCGCGAACCAAGCGGTAAACTACGAATCACCTTAAACTCATCACTGTTGGTTAGATTGGGGTTAAGTTTTTTGACAAAGAAGGCAAGTACAACAATAACCACAAGTACTAAAAACAGCGACATCACCATAGACAGAATATCTGCCGTCGGTGATGCTGTAGGCATTGTAGTGCTGGTTACACTTGTTAGTGCTGCTAAAGTAATCATCGTAGTTTTTTAATTCGCTCAACTTGGCTAATTACATCTGTAAGACGAATACCAAATTTATCATTAACAACGACCACCTCACCGTGCGCTATCAAGGTGCCATTGACTAACACATCAAGAGGTTCACCAGCAACACGGTCTAACTCAACAACTGAACCTTGGTTGAGTTGTAATAAGTTACGGATATTTATTTTTGAGCGCCCTACTTCCATAGAAATAGTAACCGGAATATCTAAAATAGTATCAAGCTTGCGTTTTTCTTCGCCAGACAATTCATGCTTTTCATCTTTAAGCTCATCAAGTTCTGCGACGGCAGCTTCACCTGTGCCATTTTCGGCTTCCTCAGCTTCGGCTAATGCCGCAGCCCATTCGTCCATTGTATCTTGATCATCACTCATTATATTTAACCTTATAAATCGACTACCAGTCTAAATCAACACCTTCAGATAGGTGCAAATCATCTTCTAGTTCTGCTAATTCTGCATCTGAATCAAGTTTTTTACCACCTTTTGTAAACACATGTAGTTCCGACTTAACTGATTCAGGACGTTTAATTTTTTCGCTGATTTGAAGTGCCACATTATCTCTTGAGCGACCCATTTTCGCCCTAAAGGTTGGCAGTTCTTCAATAAACACTGTGATATGCTCTGGCATTTCAACCGGTATAATATCGCCGGCTTTGAGCTCCATTATTTGTTCGAGTGATAAATCGACTTCAAGCAGTTGGGTCGATAAATCAACTTCAACATCCATAATTTCATCACGTAATGCTTTACTCCAACGTAAATCTGTATCTTCAGTATCAGATTGTACACCGGCATCAAGTAGCTCACGAATAGGCTCAAGCATTGAGTAAGGCAGTGCAATATGAAAATCACCGCCACCACCGTCTAGCTCAATATGAAATGAGCTAATTACCACAACCTCTGTTGGGCTCACGATGTTTGCCATTGCGGGGTTAACTTCAGAGTCTAGGTATTCAAATGACACGTCCATGACAGGTGCCCATGCTTCTTTATAATCTTCGAAGATTATTTTAAGTAGCATTTGTACGATACGACGTTCAGTAGGGGTAAATTCGCGGCCCTCTATTTTGGCATGATAGCGCCCGTCCCCACCAAAAAAGTTATCTACCAAAATAAACACTAAGCGTGCTTCCATGGTAATTAACCCTGTCCCCTTGAGAGGACGAAAACGTACCATATTCAAACTTGTCGGTACAAACAAAGTATGGATGTATTCGCCGAACTTGATCATTTGCACGCCGTTGATAGACACTTCGGCGGTACGGCGCATCATGTTAAATAAGCTGATCCGCATATGCCTTGCAAAGCGCTCGTTGACGATTTCCAAGGTCGGCATACGACCACGGACAATACGATCTTGTGATGAAAAGTCATACTGAAGCGTACTACTGTCCGAATCACCACTTTCGCCAATATCTTCCTCTTCGACTTCATCGACACCATGTAATAGCGCATCAATTTCGTCTTGGGATAATAAATCGCTCACGCTGACCCCTTATTGCATCACAAAGCCGGTAAACAATACCCGCTCAATCACTTTACTGCCCTCAACATCGTTTAATGCAGATTGAACTTTTTCAAGTGCAGCTACTCGCACCGTTTCTTTTCCTTCGCTAGTACCCAACTCGTCGGCGGTTGTGGTAGAAAGTACACTTAATAAAGTGCTCTCAATCAAAGGAATGTGCTTTTTGGCTGTTTCTTCATTGACTTCGCCGCGCACTAAAAGCTGTACTTTTATTTGCACTATACGATCTCGACTAGCACCAGGTACATTGAAAACAAATGGACGTGGCATCGCAACATAGAGCGCAGAGCCCACTTCTGCAGAGCTTGAAGGTGCTGCAGCATTATTGGCTACGGTTGTTTCATCGGCAAGTGACTCAGCGGGTGCATCATCACCCGAAAATAGAAAATAACCTGCGCCAGCTGCCACCACAATAGCAACGACAGCTATAATGATGATCAACTTTTTTTTACTTTTACCGGTATCTTCTATTTCTAAATTTACATCTTCAGCCATTATCACTTCCTTCACGATTACAGCATATTATTTAAGCAGTACATACTGTAACTAATTTATTTCTTATAATAGCAGGACTTAAGCATAGTAATCTATTGATGATGAAGATTGTTGTCGAGAAGTTTCGACATTTGTTGCAGCAGTGTTAGTCTGACTTTCTTCTTCATGTTGATTACCCGCTAGATTCCCTTGCCCTTGTTCGGGGTCTTGCTGCGCTCCAGATTCACCTTGTTGAATACTACTCTCACCAAGTTCAATACCTTGCTGCGCCAACATTTCGCGCAGGCGTGGCATTGATTGCTCAAGCGCTTCTTTCGCTTGCTGGTTTTGAACCACAAAGTTAATTTGCGCTTGCTCCGCATCACTACGGATACGAATGTGCATACTGCCCATTTCCGGTGGGTCGAGACGAATTTCAGCTTCTTTATTATTGATATTTAATAATGCACTGACTCGCTCTTGCAACATTTTAGCAGCGTCGCTTTTTACAATATTTATCGCTTGCATGAAGCCTGGGTCAACACTCACCGTTTTACTGCTCGTCTGTTGTACCGATTGTGTTTGTATATTTTGTAGCTCAAGTGCTTGTTCGTGCTGCTGCGCTGCAAGTTCATAGGCACTTGGTTGTGCTGTCGTTGTCTGTGCTGCTAATTGATTGAATAATTGCACAACACGTGCTGATGCAGGCTCTTTGGTTGCTTCCTTCACAGCTAAAATCTCAGCTTCACTAAGTGATTCATCCTCTGCAATCACATCTACAGATGGTTTAGCTGATGCCAGTTCTGAACGCGAAGTGCTGTCTTTATTTGACTGCGCCGCCGCATAGCTTGTGATGGCCGCGCTCTTATCTGAATGATTTACAGCCTCAGTTAAACGTGCTTGCACTGCGGATAACTTGTTATATTGCTCAGAATCTTCAGGCAATGTTTGTAACTGCTCATTCACTTTATTCAATAAAACTTGTTGCTCATTTTTAGTCAGTGCGCTTATTTGCTTTTCTATTGATTGAGGTAATTTATTGCTCGTATCTTTACTTTCATTTGCAAGAACTTGCTCATTATTTTGTAAAGCATTGTCACTCTTAACTGGGTTATTACTAGATTGAGTGTTCAATACTTCACTAAGCAGTGATTTAATCGCTTTAATATCACTGTTTTTGAGTTCGCCGTTTGCTTTTAATTCAGCAACTTGCTGTTCTAACTTAGCCTGTTGTTCTGGTGATAAAGCAAACTCTTTAGCTAATTGACTAACGGCTTGGCCATCTCCTTTTTGTAGCTGAGCGAGTATACGGACTGTTTGTTCATCACTAATGCTCGCAGCTTTCGTTAGTTCTGCTGCCACTTTTGGCTCACTTTGCATAGCAACTTTTGACTCATCAGTGTTAAGTTGCTTATCTATTTGTGCACCGCTTTGAGTTGCAACTTTATCCACCAGCGCTTCAGCTTTACCCACCACTGGTTCAACTTTATCTTTTGGTGGTAAATTAGCAGCGTTCAATTCGTTATTAACGGCTGTCGCAACCTTTGATTTTTCGATTAAGCTGGCAACAGAAGTCGTGTCTTTTACTGACGCTCCGTCAGGTTTAGTACTTTGTGTATTAGCAGCACTCGCAGGCTGTTCAGCTTCTGCGTTATTGATGACGTTAACGTGGGTACTCATCGCTTGCGATGCATTAATTTGCGATAATAATGTGTTGTCTTCACTTTTAGACTCATCTTCGGCTGTTTCTGACGGCTTTGAATCATCCACTTGTTTGGCAGGTTCACTTTGACGATCCTTACTGGTGGTTTCATTTGCCGCATCATGGGCTTGTGTAAGCGTTGATAAAAAGCTTACATCTGATGATTGCTCTGAAGAATCTGTTTCTTTACTTGAAAAACCAGTACCTTGCTCTGTTTTTACTTGCAAATTAATTTCACTGATCGCCATAATTCACCTGAGTTTAAAGGGGCAATTTGCCGCCGTAAGTGCCAAAATAAATGCTACTAGCAAGTACGAATGCAAATTATATGCCTAAAAAATTACAGTGTTGGATTTTTCAACTGGCGTTGATAGAATTGATTTGAAGCGAACTCGTCCAGCATCTTTTGCTCACTTTTAGCTACTGCCGCGGCCTGCTTAATTGCCTGTTTTTCGATAAGCTTAGCAACTGCTTTTGCTTTAACTTGCTGTTTTAACCACAAAGTTTTTCGCTGCGCAACGACTTGCTTTGCGGTATTCACGGTGCTTGCCTGTTGACGAATCGCTTCTTCTATTTTGGCAATAAACGAGTGGTACTGGCTAAAGCCTGCGCTTGATAACCCTGAACGCCCTTTGGTATGCAGTTGCTGTGAATATTCAAGACGAAAGTTATTTAAGCCTTGTAGCTTTTGTTGATTACTTTGCAAGTGTTGCTGTGCTTTTAAGTAATCCATACGCAGCGATTCTTCTTTATCATTTTCAAGCTTTAGTAACAGATCAAGTTTATTTTTAGCCATTATGCTTGTCCTAACAGTTGTGCTAGGCCTTGTAAGCCATCGTCATAGCTGATCACATCTTTCATGCCTTGTTGTAAAAACTGATTCACTGCTGGCATCATATTAATTGCTTGATCAAGCATAGGATCTGTTCCTTTTTGATAAGCACCCAGCGTAATCATATCTTTATTCTGCTGGTACATAGAATAGACTTGTTTAAGCACTCTTGCTTGTTGCATATGCGGCTCTGAAACAACTTGCGGCATAACCCGTGAAATAGACTTTTCTATATCGATGGCAGGATAATGACCACTATCAGCTAAGTCTCGCGATAACACGATATGACCGTCCAAAATAGCGCGGGCAGAATCGGCAATAGGGTCTTGCATGTCATCCCCCTCGCTCAGCACAGTAAAAAATGCAGTAATAGAGCCTTGGCCTTCACCACCGTTACCAGCACGCTCAACTAACGCGGGTAATTTTGCAAACACGGAAGGCGGATAACCTTTTGTTGCCGGGGGCTCGCCTACAGCGAGCGCGATTTCACGCTGCGCCATCGCGTAACGAGTCACTGAATCAAGCAGCAGTAACACATTGAGACCTTGATCACGAAAATATTCGGCAATTGTGACGGCACTTTCACAGCCTTTTAAACGCATAAGCGGTGATGCATCAGCAGGTGCAGCAACAACAACGGAACGTTTACGCCCTTCAACACCAAGAATCTCTTCAATAAATTCTTTTACCTCACGGCCACGCTCTCCCACTAAGCCAACCACGATGACGTCGGCTTCTGAGCCTCTGGTCATCATGCCAAGTAACACTGACTTACCCACACCTGAGCCTGCAAATAAGCCCATACGCTGACCTTGTCCAACAGTGATAACGGAATTGATCGCCCGCACCCCAACATCCATTGGCTGGCTAATTGGACGTCTAGCAAGGGGGTTAATCGCGTTTTGTGCAAACTTCAGATAGTGCTCAGCCTTAATTGCACCTAAACCGTCAAGTGGACGACCAAGACCATCAATAACACGACCGAGTAGACTCATACCTACAGGCAAACCTGTTTCGTTAACTTGAGGAATAACCCGTGCGCCAGGTAACACGCCGGAAATATGATCATTCGGCATTAAATATAAGGTTTGCTCATTAAAACCAACAACCTCAGCATCAACATAACCATTGATCGTTTCAATTTTGCACTGGCTACCAACCGGTGCGCGAAGACCTTTCGCTTCCAGAGTTAAACCAACAACGCGCGTCAAAATGCCTGCGACAGCAGGCTTACTGACTTTTATATGCTTTTCATAACGCTTTAAGCGTTCGCCAAGGGGTGTTTGACTACTCATACTGAGCCTAAACAGTGGTTAGATACCACTGTTATGCAAAAAGTTTTCCAATGTTTCTTTGACGCGGGTTTTTACGGTCATATCTATTGATGACTGAGGTGTTTTAACTTCACATCCACCGCGTTCAAGGGTCGGTTCTGCCACTAACTGCCAGTGATTATCTGCAACAGTTTGTTCACCATAACTTTCTGTGACAAGTTTAATATCATCAGGGTGTAAGTGAATACGGACTTTTGTTTGCTCATCACCTAATGCATCTATCGCCTGCTTTAACGCATGTAAAACAATATCTGGCGAGGTTTTAATTTCTTGAAAAATCAGTGACTCACTTAACATCACAGCCAGTTGCACAAGCTGTTTTTCAGCGCTTTCATCCACTTGTGATAAAGGATTTGATAGGCTATCAAGTAAGCCACGTAATATCGTGAGTTGCTCTTCGATTATAGGTTTAACTTCTTCTTGGCCTTGAGTTTTACCTAACTCTACACCTTCTTTGTAGCCGGCTTCTTTACCTTCACCTACGCCCTTTTCAAAGCCATCAATATAGCCTTGTTCATGGCCTTGTTTTAAACCTTCCTCAAACGCATCTTGACGAATTTTTTCTAGCTCAGCCATTGTTAATGCGGGTATTTCTGGCTCTTCAGGCTCTTCCTTTGCAGATGCTTTTTCTTGCTCTTTACGATATAAATCAGCTAAAGGCGTGCCAAATGCAGTAGAGCGTCCCGCATACTTGCGAGTATCTTGTTCAACATCAGGAATTGGCCAATTTTCTAAAAGTTCATCAACCGCTTCGCTGGCGTGAACAGGTTTACCTCGGTGAAGTGATGGTTTATCCATGATTTACAGGAACTCCTCTCCACCACCGCCACCAAGCATAATTTCACCTGAATCTGCTAAGCGACGTGCTGTTGACAGAATTTCTTTTTGTGCCGTTTCTACTTCACTAATACGCACAGGCCCCATTGCTTCTAAGTCATCAGCAAGCAGTTCTGCGGCACGTTTTGACATATTGCTTAGGATCTTTTCTTTTAGTGCTTCGTCGGTACCTTTGATTGCTTTCATGAGTACATCTTGTTGCACTTCACGAAGAATCGCTTGAATGCCTCTATCTTCTACATCCATTAAGTTTTCGAAGACAAACATTAAGTCTTGGATTTGTTGCGACATTTCTTCGTCATGCTCACGGATTGAATCCATCAACTGACCTTCAACATTCGTATCTAGGTAGTTCATGATATCTGCCGCGGCTTTCAAGCCACCCATTTTCGCTGCTTGCGCACCTGCTTGACCAGCAAACTGTTTCTCCATGATTTCGTTTAATTCTTGGAGTGCCGCAGGTTGAACTTCTTCAAGGTTAGCAATACGCATGGTTAAATCGAGGCGCACTTTTTCTGGGAACTGCGACAAGATCTCAGCAGACTGCTCAGGCTCTAAGTAAGATAAAACAATGGTCTGGATCTGCGGGTGCTCATTACGAATAATATTAGCAACCTGTTTTGAGTCCATCCATTTTAACGAATCGAGGCCTTTCGCGCCTGAGCCCATGACAATCTGATCGATTAAGCTTGCTGCTTTATCTTCACCGAGGGCTGCGGTTAGTGCTTTCTTAATAAAGTCTTCAGATTGGAAACCAATAGTACTAAAGCTTTGAATTTGTTCAATAAACAAGTTATGCACAGCGCTAATTTTTGCTTGCGATAAATCATCCAGCGCGGCCATTGCCATCCCGACTTTTTGAACCTGTTTTGGCTCTAAGTGTTTTAGGATTTGTGCTGCATCCTCTTCTGATAAACTCAGCAAAAGTATCGCTGCTTTATCTACGCCGTCTAATTTGTCGACATCAAACGCCGCAGGTAATTGTTTTTCTTGATCAGTCATCTTCTGTTAACCACGCTTTCACTACTTGTGAAGACAATTCAGGCTCATTTGCTACCAGTGCTCGCACTGCTTTAAGTAAATCTTCATCGCCATGTAAATCTGGTAGCTGTAGTGTACCATCACTTGAGAATCCTACAGCAGCCGAGTCAAAGTCTTTATTTAGCATATCTAGTGTACTATCACCAATATCTATACCTGAGCTTAGCGCATCTTCATCATATTCTTCCAGTGTATCATCTGGGTAAATTAAGCGTTTCAGCATCGGTTTAACAACAGCAATTATTAGTACAATGATTACCAATGCGCCCAGCGCTAAACGTAGCATTTTCATAAACCACTCTTGTTCCCACAGTGGTATTTCGATTGCTTCTCCTGTATCTTGGCGAACAAAAGGCACAGTTACAACTTCTAGCGCATCACCACGCTGCATATCAAAGCCAACACCACCTTGTAATAAGCGACGGATATTTGACAATGCCTCAACTGAGCGCGGTACCATTGTTGTTTCACCGTTTTCACCGACTTGAGGCACGTAGTCAACGGCAACAGATACACTAATACGACGGATAACCCCTGTTTGCTGACGTTTATGTGAAATCGTTGTATCTAACTCATAATTACGGGTTGCTTCTTTATGAGAACGACTTGGGTTAGTTGCTGTACCAGCCCCACCTTGACCCGCTACCTCAGGGATATCAGAGTTAACAGGCGGCTGATTTGTTAAGGCACCAGGAATACCAACCGCTAAACCACCAATGTTATTTTCTTCAAACGTTGTTTCACTGCGTACGGCAGGTAAATCTGGGTTAAAGCGCTTTTGAGTTTCTTCAACAGCACTAAAGTCCATATTCAAATCTACTTGCGCTGTGTAGTTGCCTAACCCCACAACAGGAATAAGGATACTATCGATTTTATTAAGATATTCTTCTTCGCGTTTGCGCTCAATTTCATACTCTTTACGTGAGCGAGCTGCCAGTGAATTTTGTGAGCCTGAGTTAAGTAAACGGCCATTTTGATCGGTAACTGTGACGCGCTCAGGTGACAGCCCTTGTACAGCTGACGCAATAATATCAACCACTGAGTCAACTTCTTCACCATCGAGTGTGCGGCCACGCTTCAGTGTTAGCACCACCGTAGCAGAAGGCTGTTTTTCACGACGAGCAAACACGTTTTCTTTTGGAATAGCTAAAAGTACTTTGGCGCGAGTTACATTTTTTAGCTCTTCAATGGTGCGCGCAAGCTGCTGCTCACGGCCATGTTTTAAACGTTCACGTTCAAGACGTTGGCTTACACCAAATCCCATATCTTGCATGATGATGTCAGTACCTGAGCTTGGCGCTTGCTCAAGGCCTTCACGAGCCATCAATAGCTTAATATTTTGGTATTCACCTTCTTCAACCGAAATGACATTACCATCTAATTCATAATCAATCTTTTGAGCATCTAAGAAGTCGAGAGTTTGAATAAGCTCTTCCGTTGGCATTTTACCAAGCGGTCGCATATCTGGCTGACGAGCCCAAATAATAATAAAAATAGCAATTGCCAAACAGATAGCCAGTGCAATAACTAACGTAACCTGACGAAGTACATCCACACCGTTCAGGGCACTTAAGTATCCAGACTTTTGCTCTTGTTGTTCCTCAGTATCAGGTGAATCGACTCCACCACCTGCTAAGGCTAGATCAGTTGATTGATTAGATTGCGCCACAATAATTCTCCACTACCTAGTTAAACAGGCATGTTCATAATGTCTTTATATGCTTCAACAAGTTTGTTTCTTACTTGTACCGTCGCCTCAAAAGCCACTGAAGACTTTTGCGAAGCTATCATCACTTCTGCCAAGGAAACACTGCGATCTCCCATCTCTAATGCGGTGACTTTTTGCTTAGCGTCTTGTTGTAGGCCATTAACGTTATCAAGCGCATTACTAAGTAAATCACCAAACTGTGCTGATGAAGTCGGCTGAGCTTGTGTTGGTAAGTTATTAACTGACTGGCTACGGCCCGCTTCTAGAGCCATAGATTGCATTTCTTGAAATAATGCGCTGTTTTGAATTTTCATAATACTCTCTGACGATGCAGTTCACTTATCAAGTAAAATGCACAAAGCGTGCCATAAATAAAAACCAATAAAAACAAGTATTTATTGATATATTTATTGTTGTCAGAGTTTTGACAGCAAACAAGCTCACGATAATGTGAGCTTGTTTGTGTAAGAAGAAATATGGATTAGGCTGGTAATGCGATCCCAAGATCACGCATTTGCGCCAACTTATACCTAAGTGTACGAGGACTAATTCCTAAAGTCTCTGCAACCTCTTTGCGTTTACCTTGGCATTTGGCTAGCGTCTCTAAAATAATACGATGCTCTTTATCTTTGAGTTCGTCTTTATAATTACCTTGCTCGTTCACTTGAGGAATACTCGCAAGTTGAGGCTCTACAGGCTGCTCTTGATAAATCGGGGCATTATGGGATGGAGCTGGCTGAGTTAGCTCTGAACTTGTTGATAACAACTCTTCGATGAAAATATCATTCTCATGAATACTGTTGCCATCACATAAAATGAGTGCCCGTTGAATAACATTATCAAGCTCGCGAACGTTACCAGGCCATGTGTGCGCTAAAAGCTTTTGCTTTGCGCCTTCTGTAATCAGTGCAATTGGCTCTTTGCTTTTCAAGCAGTGTCGTTCAATCAAATGCTCAGCAAGAATAATAATGTCACCTGGGCGCTCAGCAAGTGGCCGCCACATTAGGGGGAATACATTTAAACGATAGTATAAATCTTCTCTAAATAGATTGTTACTAACAGCGTCTTTTAAATCACGGTTGCTGGTTGCCAAAACACGAACATCAAGTTCAATCGTTTTACGGCTACCCAGTCGCTCCACTTCACGCTCTTGTAATACACGCAGTAATTTTGCTTGAAGCCCTAAGTCCATCTCAGTGATTTCATCAAGTAAAATGATGCCACCTTGCGCCTGTTCAAATTTACCTGGGCAAGCTTGAATAGCGCCTGTAAAAGCACCTTTTTCGTAACCAAATAATGTTGCCTCAAGCATGTTTTCGGGGATGGCTGCGCAGTTAATTGCAACAAAAGGCGCATCAGCACGGCTTGATTTATCATGAATATAACGCGCTAAGACTTCTTTACCTGACCCACTTGGGCCAAGCACCATAACACTGGCGTCAGAGCGAGCCACTTTACTGGCCAGCTCAAGTAGCTTTATGCTTGATGGATCTGCGACAATGGGACCTTCGGTCTCTTTTTCTTTCTCTGGTAAATAACGACTGACCATATTAAGAAGCACTTCTGGCGCAAACGGCTTGGCCATATAGTCAATAGCACCAAGGCGCATTGCTTCAACCGCATCATCAATGGTGGCATACGCTGTCATCATCAAAACAGGCAATTCTGGGTAGTTCAGCTTAATGCTGCGCAATAGGTCGAGACCACTCATAGTGCCCATTTGCACATCACTGACTACCAATGCATAGGTATTTTGTTTTAACAAGACCATTGCCTGCTCGGCACTGTCGGCAGCAATACAATCAATACCAGACATTTCTAGTGTATCAATCAGCGCTTCTCGTAGGCCTGCGTCATCTTCAACGACTAAAATAGGATGGGTACTCATTTTGCCTCCGCTAACATAGGTTCTGCACTAATAGGCAAGATCAAACTAAAACAGGCACCACCATGTGCGTTGTTATAAACTTCAACCCGCCCTTGATGGGCATTGGCGACTGAACTAACAACAGCCAGTCCAAGCCCTGTGCCTTGGCTTTTAGTGGTAAAAAACGGTTCAAATAATTTATCTGCTAAACTAGTATCAATACCTGGGCCATTGTCGCTGACACTTATGCGCACGCAATTTTCATCTTTGTCATCTCGCTTAGCACTCAGCTCAACACGTGCCTGACTGCCAATTATTTGAATACTGTTATGAATAAGGTTTTGAACGGCACTTGCCAGTGCTGTTTTATTACCGACTATTTCAATATCTGGCTCAGGTAAACTAACAACAAGCTCGCTGTGATTTTGGGCAACCATTGCATCGGCACCCACTTTAACTTCGCTTAAAAGCTGTTGCATCGAGACACTTTCAACAACTTGCTGCTCACCACTTTTGGCAAATAAAAGCATGTCATTCACTTGGGTTTCTAAATCTTTTAAACGCGACATTAACTTAGTATGGAAGTTACCTCGCGATGCTTCTGGTAATCGCTTCGAGCCTAAGTTTGCAGCATACAACATAGCTGCAGAAAGCGGCGTCCTGACTTGATGAGCAAGAGAAGCAACCATTTTGCCAAGGGCACTTAAACGCTGCATATGCGCTACACGTTTTTGCAACCTGCGCGTTTCGGTCAAATCTGTCATTAGGATAAGTTGCCCAGGCTCAGGAGCTAGAGCTGTAATATCGAGCTTAATTAAACGACCATCTTTTAGTGACACCTCATGGCCATCATCTTGCTTAGGGCGAAATGAGCGTTGAATAACGCTAAACCATTTTTCACCTTCTAATGGCTCACCCAGCATGTCTATTGCAATTTGATTTGCTTTTGCAATCATGCCGCGCCCATCTAGCACCACCACACCTGCAGGCATAGTATCAACCAAATGACTAAGCCAACTTGCCTGCTGGCGAAGCTCACTTAATTCCCCCACATACTCTTCTTGCTGTAAACATGGGTTATATTGATTAGCTGTGATAAATTGTGGTTTTAGTACATTTGCCAAGGCCATAATTAACTACTCAAAAATCGTGTCTGACAGTGTAAATGCACAAACTATACCAAATTTATTATTGTTTAATTTCAATAAATTAAAGGTTAATTTAACAACGACAAAAAAATGACAACTGCGAGGGAACGATGCAAAAAGAACACCTTTGTCGCTGCCCATGGCTCGACACCAATAAAGAAGATTATGTAGCCTACCATGATGAAGAATGGGGTGTGCCATTATATGACGATCACCGCTTATTTGAGTTTATAACCTTAGAGTCAGCACAAGCGGGACTGAGTTGGTATACCATACTTAAAAAGCGTGATGGCTATCGCAGTGCCTTCAAAAACTTTGTTGTCGAAGAGGTTGCCAGAATGACCGAAGACGACGTCGAACGGTTAATGCAGTTTGAAGGCATTATTCGTAATCGCGCTAAAATCGCTGCCACTATCAATAACGCGCAACGCTTTATTGAGATTCAAAAAGAGTTTGGTAGTTTCTCAAACTATCAATGGCAGTTTGTAGGTGGTAAACCACTGGTGAATAACCTTGAAAAGCGAGAAGATTACCCTGCTATAACAGAAGCCTCGACCGCTTTTGCTAAAGATCTAAAAAAGCGCGGCTTTAAATTTTTAGGGCCAACAACTGTTTATGCACATATGCAGGCCTGTGGCATGGTTAACGACCACAGTAATGATTGTTTTAGAAAAGCTGAAATAATTGCACAGTATTGACTGCACGATTAGTGTTAATTTGAAGCGAATAAAAACAAGTAGGTCATCTATCACAGCGTGTTGCTAAAATGACCTACACATTTTTTGGGAATAATGAAAAGCTAAAGCAGGTTAATCTCGCGACAGATTATACTTTTTCATTTTTTCGACTAGGGTTGTACGGCGTACACCTAAAATTTCAGCGGCACGTGCCACCACATAGTCATAACGCTCAAGCGCTTGGCTAATCAGGCTTATCTCTAAATCTGCTAAATACTCTTTTAGCTCAATACCTTCTTCAGGTAATAAACCTGAATCAGCTGACGCGGCTGAAAGCTCAGGCTCTTCGTCCTCGTAGTCGCTAAAACCACTGCTGAAAATATCGTTAAAGGCATCTCGTTCCATTAACTCTTCAGGGTATTCAGGCTCATAGGCATCGACTTCAATATAGCGGTATTTGCTTGGTAAGTCTGGTATATCAACGACCTTATCAGGGAACATGATCACCATACGCTCAACGAGGTTCGCCAGCTCACGAATATTGCCAGGCCACGCATGCTCTTTTAAACTTTGAATCGCGCGCTCAGTGAACTTGGCTGTAGTGCCACTTTGCTCGTTTACACGGCGCATTAACTCTTTTAATAACAGTGGAATATCGTCTGCGCGTTCGCTTAGTGATGGGTTTTCAATCGGGAATACATTTAAGCGATAAAAAAGATCTTCACGAAAATCCCCTTTTTCGATCATATCCTCAAGGTTTCTGTGGGTTGCAGCAATGATGCGCACATCAGCCTGAATAGGCTTAGTACCGCCTACCCGCTCATAGCTTCTCTCTTGTAAAACACGTAGTAACTTCACCTGCATTTGCAATGGCATGTCACCAATTTCATCTAAAAAGAGCGTGCCACCTTGCGCCAATTCGAAGCGACCTTTACGTGCAGAAATCGCACCTGTAAAAGCGCCTTTTTCATGACCAAATAACTCACTTTCAAGTAACTCTCCAGGGATTGCTCCGCAGTTTACTGGAACAAATGGTCCTGTGTTACGCTTTGACAATAAGTGAACATTACGGGCGACAACTTCTTTACCAGTGCCAGATTCACCTAAAATGAGCACATTGGCATCTGTTTTTGCGACTTGTTCAATTAAAAATCGAACATCTTTGACTGCGTCAGTTTCACCCACTAAACCATCAAATGATTTATGCGATTTAGACTGTTTATGCTCGCCTGGCAACATACGTTGATATTGCTGACAATCATGCAAAAGCTGGGTAGTTACATCATGGTTAAAGGGTTCACAAATTAACCCCACCACGTTAGCAATACTCAATAACGGCTTGAGTGTTTCACCTATCAGTAAGAATGGGATAGCAGGAAACTGCTTTATAACGGTTTCATGACTTAGTTGCTGTAAAGCCCCAAGAATCACCATACATTCTTGCTGTTGGTGCTTTTCACAAAATGTTTGAAGTGTTGACTCATCAACCAATTGAACAGCTTCACCTATAAAGGTAAGTGCTGCATGTAAACCTATCGCACGATTATTATTATTGTCTAAAATTAAGATCATTATTGGCGAACCACAGTTACCACTCGGTTAGTTAATTTTTAAATTGTAAGCGAGTTTGAACGGGATGCAAGCGCAAAGCGGCAATTTATTGACATCAACGCCAAAAAATAGTCACTTAGTAGAAAAAGCAATACTAAACTACTAACTTAACTCAATAGAGAAGT
This sequence comes from Pseudoalteromonas sp. 68 DY56-GL68, assembly GCF_041414825.1. NCBI lineage: Bacteria > Pseudomonadati > Pseudomonadota > Gammaproteobacteria > Alteromonadales > Pseudoalteromonadaceae > Pseudoalteromonas > Pseudoalteromonas sp. 68 DY56-GL68. Next base: position 178,940 of record NZ_JAOCZL010000020.1, on the reverse strand, counting down.
TTTTACTTTGGTGCAGCTACGCACATTTGTATAATTCATCTAGACTAAGATAAAGAAAAAGTTAATTCTGCCGATACTATCTATGGCACTAATATTGCTTAGATTTGTTTTATTAATTGGTGTTTTAATTATAGGATTTTCTCATGGCACACATCTCAGTAAAAAAGTACAGTCAGGTTAGCGTTAGCAACATCAACGAAATGACACCGTACGAGCAGATAAACCTTATCTTCAATAATATCATTGGCAGATTAGCGGCAACAAAGGGCTTTATTGAACGTAAAGAACTTGAAAAAAAGGGTGAGAATATCTCTAGTAGCATTTTATTGTTTGGCGCTTTACAAGACGCTTTAAACTTTGAGAAAGGCGGAGAAATTTCTAATAACCTTTTATCACTTTACGACTTTTGCCAACGCCGTCTAACAGAAGCAAATATCAATAATGATATTGATGCAATTGATGACGTTATTCGAATCGTAAAAGAAATAAAAGAAGGCTGGGATGCAATTCCAGCAGATGAGCGCACACCTAAAGCTGATCAATAAAATGCCTAATAATCTGACTCTGGACGAGCAACTCACTGCCCTTTCAGAGCATATAGACAAAACAGAGATTGAGCTTGCCAGCCAATCGTTAGTGGCTATCGATAAAAAGCTAAGAGCTTGGTGTGAAAGTAGCACGCCTCCAACCGAACAAGAGCTCTTAGCAATACAAACCCGTATTTCTTCCGCCATGGCCAGACTAAAAAGCGCAAGAGACAAAACACAAGCCGAGCTTCTCAGCCAACGAAAATCAAACAAGGCTATCTCTAAATATAAAGCAACTAAGTGCTAATCAAGCGTTTAGTTGTTTTTATTACCTCAATTGCGCGACTACATCACGGGTTAATATTACTTTTGCTATATCAGTTGCGCGACATAAGGTCGCGACTAAAATACGAGTTAATATCACTTTTGTTATTTATTTTCGCAGCATAAAGGTCGACGTGGGTAAACTGATTATGTTTGTGGGGGTTTTCAAGCAAAGCGTAATTCTTGATAAAAAATAGTTTGTACGCCAAAAACAAAAAAGCGCCAAAGAAGTTGGCGCTTAAATAAGGAAAAGTGATAAGTTTACTAATTACTCTTTTTAACAACCCCTGGCATATTATCAAGCTGCGCTTGAACATAACTACTGGTTGAGTTTAGCTGTGCAACAAGTAAATCCATGCTGTTATATTGTGCATATAAACGAGACTCTAAAGATTCCATTTTTCTTGCAAAATCAATGCGCTCATCATCTAAACCATCTAACTGAGTTTGTTTACTGTCAATTCTGTTTTGAACAATACCATCAGAGTCAGTATAAAAGCTCATAAGTTCATCAAAAGACTGCGCAAAGCCGCCCTCGTCTTCATTGTCACCTAAAAAGAATTCTTGAACTAAATCCACATCTGCTTTTACTTGCTCATCTAAACGCTCTGTATCTAAGGTCAGTTTACCGTAACGGTCTGCTTCAACCCCAAGCTTAGATAATGACAAGCTGCTGCCATCACTCAAGCCAACTTCATTGGTTAGCTGCTGGCGAAGCTTTGACATCACACCACGAAGCATAGAGTCACCGGCCATAACCCCTGCTCCGTCTTCACCTGAGCGGCCAAGATTTTTGCTTAGCTCAAGTAACTCATTATAGCTTTCAATAAAACTGTTTAAGCCAGCCTTTATGTTACTATTATTCTCAGTAACCTTTAATGAGCTGTCATCATCATCTGCATCGTGCACTTTTTTAGCTGTGATATCTACGCCATCAATAACATTCTTAAACTCATTCGTGTTACTCGTCACGGTGAGTGTGCCATCAATGGTAATTTGTGCATTCTGCGCAGCATCAACTTCGGTTAAATTAGTAACATGATTAGCAGGATCGGCATCTGATACATCATATGCTAAGCGAGAAAGGCCACCTGCATCAGTGTTGTTACCATCATTATCTTGCACTGTAATGCTGATGGCATTTTCTTCACCGGTTTCTTTACTTGTTAATACTAAATGTTGTCCAGCGTCCGTAGTAACTATTGTTGCTGTCACAGAGTCATTGCTATCAGTACCCGTGAATGGACCATTATTTATTTGGTCTCGTAAATCCTCTAATGTATTTGTTGGTGACAAGACAGTAGAAAAACTATTTTCGCCTGAGCTAATGGTAATAACGCCACTACCAATTGGCTCATCCGCAGCAAAGGCTGGTGATGACAACTTATGTGCTTGTGCGAGCGCATCAACCTTTACATTATAACCACCAGGCTGAGCGTCTTTATCTGATTCAACGGAAAGAAAGTCATCACCACCAGAAATGCTTCTTCTTTGATAGTTTTCAACATCACCTAATGCTTCCATTGAGGTTTGCAGTTTTTCAAGTGCTGATTTGAGTGCACCAGCTGCTGAAATATCCGTTGTTAACGTTGCTTCTCTTTTATTTAAACGTGAAGTAAAAGGGGTGCGCTCAGCATTAACTAACGCATCAACAATATCTGATACTGCTAAACCTGAACCTAAACCATTAAATGAAATAGCCATAACACATCCTCTTAATTACCTATTTAAATCAAAGTAGCAAAAAGCTAAGCTGTTTGATCAATTAAAAAACCAGCGGTTTCTGAAAGTTTAGCCACTAGGCTCAACACTTCTTCAGATGGGTATTGCTTAATTAGCTCACCACTGTTTTTATCAACCACTTTAATAACATCACGGCCCGACTCTTCATCAACTTGAAACTGCAAACTGCGATTCATTTCGCCCATGAAGTCCTGCAATTGTTGCGCCATTTTCTCAAGCTGCTCGCGGCCCAATTCATCTTTTTCACCGCTTTGTTGCACTTGTTGATAATTTTGCTCTGTTTGTTGTTGAAGTGTATTTTCCGTTTTATTTGATTCATCAACCGCCGTTGCTGTCAGTTGTGGACTCGCAGCTAACTTATCATCAGCTTTTTGCGGAGCCACTACAAAATCAGGGCTTTGGGTTATTGCACTCATAACGCCTCCTTAAACATTTTACCCTATGGCTAATACAACAAAAGGAGATTAGCTAAGCCAATCTCCTTTTTATTTTAGTTAACTAATGCTGACTTAACCATTAGTTGTTGTAACTAATCACACTATTAACCAATTAAGCTAAGCGCTGCTTGTGGTAATTGGTTCGCTTGCGACAAGATTGATGTACCTGCTTGTTGCAAGATTTGGTTTTTAGTCATGTGTGCAGTTTCTGTTGCAAAGTCAGTATCTTGAATACGGCTACGTGAAGCAGATACGTTTTCAGAGATGTTTGCAAGGTTACTGATTGTGTGACCAAAACGGTTTTGAACCGCACCTAGGCTCGCACGTTGGCTATCAATCTGTGCAATTGCCGAGTCAATAACATCAATTGCTTCTTGAGCAGATGCTTGGCTAGTTGAGATATTGATGCTGTTAACATCATTCAACTGTGACGATGCACCAGATAAAATCTCAGCTGTATCCGCAGTACCGTCATCACCTACAGTAAATGATTGAGTCGATGTTAGCTTAAGCTCTGATGAAACAGAAACCGCAGCATTAGTCGCGCCTGCAACAATCTCAGTGCCTGCACTATCGGTGAATGAAAGCGTACCCGCCGAAGCAGCTGTTACTTCAATACCTTCAACATCAGTTGCTTTTAGGTCAATTGTATTTGCATCTGCGTCGTAAGTTACATCGAAGCCGTCTTTTGCAAGGTCATCCGATAGACGCTCAGTGTTACCTGCGTAGTCAGCTAAATCATATGTTTTGCCACCAATCGCTAAAGTACCATCATCATCAACTGATAGGTTGCCAAGAGTCACTTCAAGAGAAGCCTCCGCTGTGATACCTGTGCTTTGAGCATTTAAAGCATCTGCAACATCTTTAGCTGAATCAGTCGCGGCAACAGAAATTGTTGCTGCACCTTTATAGCCCGAGAAAGTTACATCACCGGCAGTTACGGCATTGTTAGTCGCCAGATCGCTTGCTGCAGCTAGACCATAAACTGAACCTGCACCTTTAATTTCATTTGCACCAAGGTCATTAGAACTTGTACCATCTAATGTGATGTCAATTGTTTGGTTCGCATTTGAACCAACTTGGAACTGTTTTGTACCAAAGCTACCATCTAGTAGTTTTACACCACCGAATGTCGTTGTATCAGCGATACGTGTTAATTCTGTTTGTAGTGCTACAACTTCTTCTTGAAGTGCATCACGGTCTTCAGCAGAGTTTGAACCGTTAGCTGATTGTAGTGCTAGCTCACGCATACGTTGAAGGATACTTGTTGACTCATTCATCGCACCTTCAGCAGTTTGTGCCATTGAGATACCGTCGTTAGCATTACGTTGTGCTACTGCTAGACCATTTACCTGTGAAGTTAAACGGTTTGAAATTTGTAGGCCTGCCGCATCATCTTTTGCGCTGTTGATACGCATACCTGATGCTAAACGTTCCATTGAAGTTGCTAAGCCTTCACTTGAACGAGACAAGTTACGTTGAGCATTTAATGAAGATACATTTGTATTTACTGATAAAGCCATGATAAAACTCCTGATTACTTTCGTAATATATCTGTTTTGATTTAACCAAGAACTTTCACAATTGTATGTTCAAGCTCTGTACTGGTTAAGTTAACGGCAGGTGAAGATTTATCTTTAGAGTTTTTTTCAAAAAAATTAATATTTTTATTAGAAAATAATTTAACTATTTAAAATTATTGAATTTTATTATTCATTAAACCGTCTATTTAAAGAAGATGTTTTGCATTCCATCCCTACATTTATTGCTTAAAAGAGCCATTATTACATTTTCTACTAACGCAGTGATGCTTAATAAAACTGTGCGACTAAGAGTCACAGCTATTACTCATCGTACTTATTAATAGCTATTTCAAGATAAAGTTGCCCGTAAGTTCTGGGCAAAATTTAATTGTTGATATCCACCTAGGATAGCAAAAGATCTGACACCTAAAACAAAAAACGCACTCAGTGAGTGCGTTTTTAAAGTAACAACTAATATTAGCCACCCAACAGGCTGATTGCTGCTTGTGGTATTTGATTCGCTTGCGACAAAATTGACGTACCCGCTTGTTGCAAGATTTGGTTTTTCGTCATGTGCGCTGTTTCTGTAGCAAAGTCAGTATCTTGAATACGGCTACGTGAAGCCGATACGTTTTCAGCAACATTCGCTAAGTTACTAATTGTGTGACCAAAACGGTTTTGTACCGCACCTAGTCCAGCTCGAATACTGTCAATTTGTGCAATTGCCGAGTCAATAACATCAATAGCACTTTGCGCACCATCTTGAGACGATGCAATATCAATATCTTTAACAGTAGATAGCGTAGAGGCAGTTCCTGCAACAAGTTCTGCCGCGTCTGCCGTACCATCATCACCCACTGTAAACTGTTGAGTTGAGGTAAGTCTTAGTTCAGACGTTTTACTCACATCAGCTGCTGTTGCATTACCATCTAACTGCACCGTAGCACCTGGTAGCGTTGAACCTGTGATTTCAACCCCATTCACACCTTCAGCAGTTAGATCAATAGAGCCTGTATCTGCATCAAATTTTACATTAAAGCCATCTTTAGCAAGCTCTTCAGATAAACGCTCCGCGTTACCCGCAAACGTTGCTAAATCATAAGATTTAGTACCAACGTTTAAAGTACCATCATCATCAACACCTAAATTGTCGATTGTTACATTTACATAAGCTTTTGCTTCAATACCTGTATTCTCTGCATTAATTGCCTCAGCAACATCCACTGCTGATTGTGTATTTGCATAGGTATGTGTATAAGCACCCTTATAACCAGAGAAAGTTACGCTGCCCCCAGTACCATTAGCAAACTCTGTTGCGAGTGTTGAAGCATTAAACTCACCAAAAACTGACCCGCCACCTTTCACTTCATGTGAGCCGATATCACCCGCAGCTGTGCTCTCAAGTGTTACATCAATCGTTTGGTTCGCATCTGAGCCCACTTGGAATTGCTTAGTGCCAAAGGTTCCATCGAGTAGCTGTACACCACCGAACGTTGTTGTATCAGAGATACGAGTTAATTCTGTTTGTAATGCTGTAACTTCTTGCTGTAGCGCGTCTCTATCTTCTGCTGAGTTTGAACCATTTGCAGCTTGAAGCGCAAGCTCACGCATACGTTGTAAGATACTGGTAGACTCTTGCATCGCACCTTCAGCTGTTTGCGCCATTGAGATACCATCATTTGCGTTACGCTGTGCGACTGCAAGACCGTTTATTTGTGATGTTAAACGGTTTGAAATTTGTAGGCCCGCTGCATCGTCTTTGGCGCTATTAATACGCATACCTGACGCTAAGCGTTCCATTGAGGTTGTTAAACCTTGACTTGATTTATTCAGATTACGCTGTGCGTTTAGTGACGACACATTAGTATTGACTGTTAATGCCATTTTACCATCTCCTAGTTTTAATTAGGCTGTGGTCCAATGATAATGTGAGGAACCACGCGCTTTGTAAAACACATAAAGCAGGAAGCGTGCCAGCTCAAAAATAAATTTTAAAACCATGTTTTATAAGCGTTTTTAATTCACTCCTTATGATAAAGCTCATAATAAAAAAGCCAGTGACAATTTATTGCCACTGGCTTTTTTAGAAATAGGCAAACTATTTCCGATGTTTTGTCACTATAAATAATCAAACAATGTTAAGTTGGCTAAGCGTCCAAAGGTTGCTTGTGATGCCTGCAACGCTGTTTCATGTTTCGTTAAATCGCTAATCGCTTCGGCCATATCGACTTCAACTAAGTTTGCTTTACTCTCTTTATTATTAATATCTAACGCGCTATTTGAGTCAGTCACTTGCTCAACCAAGTTCATACGTGCACCTAAACTTGCTTGAGTAAACACAACTTGATCACTGGCATTTTGTAATTGCACCAAACCATCAGCGAGTGCATCGTGCAGCTCATCACCTTCAAGGCCACTATTAAGGCTAGTGATCAGGTTTTGCATGGTATTGAGTACATTTTCTTTTTGCGGTTGTTGCAACGAAAAGTCAAACGTACCAGGGGCTGCGCCCTCTAGCTTAAACTCCATACCAGCATATTCAATTGGCTCGCCTGTATATTCACCAGTCACTGCTGGGGTGATTGGATTACCATAGCCGTCATTAATAACATAGGTATCAGGGTCACCAGGGTTAACACCTGGAACAAGTTCGACTTGAAATGTATTATCTGCAGGCAATGCCGTCGGGTTCAAGTCGTAATTCGCTTGATGGAACTTATCAAAATCAGCTTGTTTTTTGACATACACAGTACCCGATGTAACACCGCCTGCCGCTGTTCCCTCATTTGATACTACATCAAGGCGGGCATTCACTTTTTCGAACGCAGTAAAACCATTATCACTTGAGCGAACATCAACACCTTTAGCTATTGTTACTTTATGCTGTCCCTGATCGCCTTGATATTCATATAGGCCAGTTAGCGTATTCAGGCTGTATGTTTGCGTGCTATCTTGATAACCAGAAAAAATATACTTGCCATCTTCAGATTGACTATTCATTGAGCTGAGCAAAGACTTTTGCAGCTCCTCCAGCTCACTGGCAATGGTTTGTAAGTCTGTCTGGCTCATCGCCCCATTACCGGCTCGAATTGCTAGCTCTTGCGCAGCCTGAATGGTGGTATTGATATTTTGTAGTACACTTTCTTCTGTTTCTAATCGGCCATTCAGTTGATTAATATTTTTAGTATACTGCTCGTTTGTCTGAATTTTATTTGTAAATAAAGATGCTTGCGAGTAGGCAGACGGGCTTTCTGAAGTCGATAAATATTTTTGCCCAGTATTCACGCGCTCTTGTGCATTAGCAACACCTTGCTGCCCTTCAAGAATTTTGTTGATACTGCTTTGGTACATTAAATTATTAGATAAACGCATAATTACCTCGCCGCACTTAATAAGGTATCAAAAACTGAACGGGCAGTCGCAAGCACTTGTGCAGACGCCGCATAAGATTGTTGAAAACGAAGCAAATTAGCAGCTTCTTCATCTAGGTTTACACCCGACAAAGATTCATACCATGCTTCAGACTGCTCAGCCAACGCTGTAAAAGCTGCGCCATTCGTTTGAGCTTGCCCTGTAACCACACCAATATCAGACACTAAACCAGTATAGGCTTGATTAACGGTTTGATGGTTATTATCTGCTGAGCCGTCAACATTTCGTCTCACGATATTTGAATTCTGAATATCAGCTAGCAATAAACCATTACGGTTATCGTCAATTCCGCCTTCATTTGCTTCCACAGTAAATGTATCACCTAAAGCAGGCGTACCTTCTATATCGAAATCAAAACCGTAATTTACAAAGTTACCGCCTGCTGCTGAAAGCACATTTTTTAATGGCGGTGTTCCGTTGAATGTTTCAGTATTAACCCCATCAGACACTGTATATTCATCTGGCTCTGCAGTTTTAGAAATCGTAATACTGCCATTAGGTAAACTGACTGGAGAACCGAAATAGCCTGCATCGGTTACTGTTCCAGCAGTAATACTGGCATCACTGGTGTTGTTGATATCATTAGCTGTTCGAATAGGCGATGCAAGCGCTAAGTCTTCGGGTCTGTTTGTAGCTAGCTCTAAATTGCCAGAAGCGTGAGAGTTTAATTTAACCATAAACTTATCACCGACATTCGCCGTGCCAGAAACATTGAGCTCTAAACCAAATGACTCACCACCGGCAGGTGTAATAGTTGAAGAGTCAATAACCCCACCCACTACATCTGCGGTGGTTACTGCACCAATTGGCTCACCTTTATTATCAACTGCTTGGATTTCCACTGTCGTAGGGCTGGTATAACTAATCACAAAATCACTGGCTGGTAGTGAACTACCAAACCCAGCTTCAACAGTTGCCGTCATTGATGCGTTACCCGTATTTGCCTGATACGCAAGGCCATTGGTTGAAGGGATAGCAAAAATATCTCCGCCCATTTCACCATTCGCAGTCATACCTAGGTGATTCTGTTGGTTAAATGCATCAGCAAGCGCCAACCCCATTTGACCAAGCTGGTTGTGTGCCGGCACGAGGATGTCATCACGAAATGATAAAAGACCACCAATTTTGCCTTTTAATTTACCCGTATCCACCTCAAGCGGCACAGCTTTGCCACCATTGACATCTAACTTAAGTTCTTGAAAACTCGGATCAGGATCGCCTGTTAAAGAAAATAAATTAAATGTACCATTTTCCATAACTAAGGCTTCGCCTGTGCCTAAATAAACTTGCTTTTCACCGTTACTGCCATCAAGCGTTTCAATATCAATTAATTCAGATAAATCACGAATCGCTTTATCACGTTCATTATAAAGGCTACTTGAAAGTGACTCACGGTCAGTGCCATCAACAGCAACAATTTGTGAATTCAGTTCACTTATACTTTGAATTAAATTATTCGCTTCTTCGGAAAAGATTTCTAGCTGCTCATTCACAACCGCTTTTTGCTCTGAAACAATCCCCGATAGTCTATCCATCTGATCAATTAAATTCTGTGCATCTGTCATCACTAAAGAACGCGCAACATTTGACGATGGCTGATTTAGGCTTTCTTGAATATTATTAAAAAACGAATTAACACTGGTTGATACACTATTTGACTCTTCTGAGAATAAGCTATCCATGCGGCTTGCTTCTGTAACAAATTGGTCAAAAAATGCTTTACTTGACGTGTCACGATTGAGCTGTTTTTGCGCAAACTCATTGAGTAAACGATAAGTTTCACCACGACCAACTTGATTGTCGATCATGGTAGTAAATTCTGTTCGCTCACGTACATAGCCTTCTGTATTAACATTGGCTATGTTTTTACTGGTGGTTTGCAGCAACTGTGAGTTTGCTCTTATACCAGCATTTGCAATGTCATAAATATTAAATGACATGAGGGCTTACTCCTTAACGTACCAATGAAGCAGCAACACTTTGAAGCTCAACACGCTTTAGTACCTGCTTTATTTTATCGGCATAATTTGGGTCTGTTGCATAACCTGCTTTTTGTAAAGAATCTAAAAATGCTGCAGGCTCTGCGGTGTTTTCAAGTGCTTCTTGATAACGAGGATTCTCATTGAGGAAATCCACAAAATCATGAACACTTTCTTTAATCGATTGATAAGAACGAAAACTGGCTTGTTTCTTAACAGGCACACCTTGCTCAAACTCCAAAGTAAGTTTGCTTGCTTTGTCACCTTGCCAGCTTTTATCAGATTTAATATTGAATAAGTTGTTACTACTGGTGCCGTCTGCTTTGCTAATAATGTGTTTTCCCCAACCTGTCTCAAGGGCAGCTTGCGCAACCATGACAGCAGGGTTTAAACCAATTTTCTCAGCTGCATTTTTAGCATGTTCCCACACTGTGCTGATAAATGATTCAGCATCATCAAAGCGATTTTCAGTTTGTTCATTGGCTGATGCAGTCTCGACAGCTTTAGTCGTCGTATCTGGCTGTTCAACACCACTTGCACGTCTATCACTGTTAAACTCAGTTGTAGTCCTAAGCACAGAGCCTGGCATAAATTTTTTGCCATCAGGCGATAACTGCTGAACAATAAGATCTGCTAAACCCAATGAGCCATTTGAAGACAGCTCGACTGATAGTTGCTGATCATGCATTTCTTCAAAAAACTTTACGCCACTGGTGTTAAAAGGACTGTCTTTATCTTCGAACGCTTCATTCGCTTTACGCATACTCTTTAAGAGCATTTGTGTGAAGATAGATTCAAATTGTGCCGCCGCCTTTTTTAGCGCCTCTTTTGACGCATCGCTAGAGGCATCACTTTTTAGGGCACTTTGACGTAATGAGTCTAAGTTACCTAAATCAAAAAAGTTTTGCTTGTCGAGATGATTAGTATCCATCAGCTTTTTGACACAATAATTATTAATACCCAATCAAATGCAAAAAATGAGCCAACAAATAAGAGAAAAGAATTTAGAATAATAACGCAGAGACTAAAAACGCGCTTTCGCGCGTTTTTAGTTAATTAGATAATCACAAGTTGTCCGTTTATGGCCCCTGCTTGCTTAAGTGCTTCAAGAATGGCCATTAAGTCACCTGGCGCTGCCCCCACTTCGTTAATAGCACGCACCAGATCATCAAGACTAATTCCTGGATTAAATACAAATGCACGAGAATCATCTTGGTCAACATCGATAATGCTTTGATTAGTCACAACTGTTTCACCCTCGCTAAATGCGTTTGGCTGCGAAACATTTTGCTGCTCAGCGATGGTAACGGTTAATCCACCATGCGTAATCGCCGCCGGTTGCAATTTAACATTCTTACCAATCACTATCGTGCCTGTACGTGAATTAACAATAATTTTTGCTGCAGTGTCAGCGGGTTTGAACTCCAAATTTTCAAGCGTTGATAAATAAGCAACACGCTGCGATGCATCACGAGGTGCAAGTACTCTTACTGACGCCGCATCAATTGCTTGCGCACTATTTGGACCAACTAAGTCATTAATTGTTTGCTCTAATCTTTTTGCTGTTGTGAAATCAGGGCGATTCAAGTTAAAGGTAATGTAGTCGCCTTGCATAAACGGGCTTTTAACTGCTCTCTCAACCGTTGCGCCATTAGGAATACGCCCAACAGTGGGTGTGTTGATAATAACACGGCTACCGTCAGCACCTTCTGCGCCTAACCCACCAACGACAAGGCTACCTTGGGCAATCGCATAGGTGTTGCCATCAACCCCTTTTAAGAAGGTTTGCAGTAATGTACCACCACGTAGGCTTCCTGCACTACCAATTGAAGAGACCGTGATGTCAATTGTTTGGCCAGGCTTTCTAAATGCAGGCAATTCTGCGTGCACAGCAACAGCGGCAACATTTTTAATTTTTGGCTTTAAACTCGCCGGCAAAGTTATGCCAAAACCATTAAGCATGGCTTTAAAGCTTTGTTCAGTAAAACGGCTTTGTTCACCAGTACCTGGCAAACCAACCACCAGACCATAGCCAACTAATTGGTTAGAGCGAACACCTTCGACCATAGAAACATCTTTAACCCGCTCAGCCTGCACACTAAACTGCAAACTAAGTAAGCAAAGTGCGATGATGCATTTAACCCCATTCATGATGTGTTACCTCTAAAAAGGAAAAAGTGAACTACTGAAGAATCGTGAAAGCCACCCTGCACTTTGCGACTCTTGCATTTGCCCTTTTCCTGAATATTGAATTCGTGCATTCGCAATGCGATTCGATGTGACTGTATTATCGGCGGTCACATCCTCAGGGCGAACTAAGCCTTCTAAACGAATAAATTCTTCGCCTGTATTTAAGGTTAGCCACTTTTCACCGCGGATCACTAGGTTGCCATTAGGCAAAACGCGCATTACATTGACGGATATATCACCAAATAAGCTATTAGACTGGTTTGACTTTGAATCGCCTTTAAATGATGAACCTGAGCCAATACCAAACTGGATGCTATCTCCGCCTATATTAACTGGGTTTCCACCTAAGCCAATAACTGGATCTAAGCTCGCATCCGTTTCTTTATCTGTTTCAGTTTTTGCCGCTTTCGATGCTTGCGTAGACTCTTGCAACTTAACAGTAATAATATCGCCTGTTCTAAGTGCTTTTTTATCTGAATACAAATCATTTGATAGGTAACTATCAAACAATGAACCTGTTGGTACCATTTGTTCAGCAGAAGGCTCTGGATACATAGGTGCATAGTAAGGGTCATCCTGAACCACATGGTGGTTCTGTGTTGACATACAACCACCTAACATAAGTGCTGCCGATGTGACTAAGATAATATTACGCATGCGACCTCCTACCCATTAAAGCTGCTGATTAATGTAGCTAAGCATTTCATCAACGGCTGAAATCACTTTTGAATTCATTTCATAAATTCGTTGCGTTTCAATCAGATTAACAAGCTCTTCAGTTACATTAACGTTCGACGTTTCAAGTGATCCTTGAACCACAGTACCTAAGCCATCAATTCCTGGATTACCTTGCACAGGCGCACCACTTACAGCGGTTTCTGTATAAAGGTTTTGCCCCATCGGCTCTAAACCCGACGGATTAATAAAATCACTGATTGTAAGCTGACCAATCACGACATTTTCTGCTTGTCCTGCCACCCGCACAGATACTTCACCATCTTGTGAAACAGTGATTGATTGCGCATCGTCAGGGACATTCATTTCAGGCTGAATAGGGAAACCCGCACCAGAGGTTACAATTCGGCCATCTTCATCGGTTGTAAATTGACCATTACGTGAGTAAGCAATATTTCCATCTGGCAGTTGTACTTCGAAAAAGCCAGGTCCTGAAATCATCCAATCGAGTGAGTTTTCGGTGGTAAGCATATTACCTTGCGAAAAGTTCTTTTGGTTTGCAACTACTTTTGCACCCGCACCAAGCATTAAACCTGATGGCATTTCAGTATCTTGTGATGAGCGACCACCAGGCTGATTGATATTTTGATATAGTAAATCTTCGAATACAGCACGGCTTTTTTTATAACCTACTGTGCTGGCATTCGCGAGATTATTTGAAATCACCGAAATATCGGTTTGTTGGGCATCAAGCCCTGTTTTACTGATCCACAATGCAGGATTCATAATTCTACCCTCTCAGTGCTATTAAACGATGCGTAACAGCTGATCTTGACGTTCATCAATCTCTTCCGCTGTTTTCATCAATTTAACTTGTAATTCAAATTGGCGTTGATGGCTGATCATATCGACCATTTCATGTACAGGATTCACATTGGACATTTCAAGTGTGCCTGATAACACCTCTACATTTTCTGACACATCACAAAAGGTACATTGACCATTCACTAAGGTCTCTGGTTTTGGCCGAAATAAGCCATCATTACCTTTTTCAAGTTGCGTGTTATCAGCCTCAATAACCTTAAGTCTGTCAACGACTTCTAAAAAGTTTGCTGGCGCACCTTGAGGTCGAACTTGAATAGAACCATCTGAACTAAATTCAACTTTTTCAATGGGCAGTGGCAAAATAATCGGACCACCTTCGCCAATAACTTGACGTCCATGGCTGGTCATTAATGCGCCATCGGGAGTAATGTTTAATGTACCGGCTTTTGTATAAGCTTCGTTACCTGAGGCATCTTGAACACTTAGCCAACCTCTATCACTCAATGCAACATCAAGATCGCGTCCAGTCTCAACATACCCACCCGACTCCATATTTGAGCCAGGTCGCTCTTGCATAGAAAACACGCGTGTAGGCATGCCTTCACCAAACGCTTGCATAGAGCGGGCTTGTGCAAAATCAGCTTTAAAGCCAGTGGTGTTAGCATTAGCAAGGTTATTAGCCTTTAGGGCCAGACCTCGCATACTTTGCTTAGCACCCGACATGGCAATGTAGACCATTTTGTCCATAACATTGACTCATTAAAAATACGATATTTGATAAATGCAATAACAGTGCCAAAGTAAAATTGACGCCTTATTTAGCGCTTATGAAGTGTAGAGTTCTGTGTTGTAGCAGGTGTGGTCTATATGACTAAAATGAAAAAGGCTGCCTGTTAAAGAGCAGCCCTTGTGTCGGATTAAGTTGAAGATCCGCTATTATTAACGGATCTGTAAGATATTTTGTTGCAGCGTAGAGTTCACTTCAAGCGCACGCGAGTTTGCTTGGAAGTTACGCTGTGCACTAATCAAATCAACTAACTCAGTTGTTAAGTTCACATTTGACTGCTCAAGAGCAGAAGAATTCACAGTACCAAGCGTACCTGAGCCTGGCTCCCCAGCAATAGGCTCACCTGAGGTTAGGCTTTTCTTCCACGATGTATCACCCACTTGTTGTAAGCCTTGTGAATTAGAAAAACGAACCATGGCAACTTGCCCTAGGAATGAGGTATCACCATTACTGTACGAAGCAACAACCTTACCATCTGTGCCAATATCAATACCTGCTAAGCGGCCCACTGTTGCGCCATCTTGTTCAAGTGCTTTAACTTCAAAGCGGCTGGCATACTGGGTTGGTATTTTATTTGTAGTACCTGCTTCATCACGCCAGTTAATATTAACGTCTTCAGGGAAACTCGCACCATTTGATAATAAGTCAGATAAACCAACCCCTGCACCCGCACCATTTGGGATAGAAAGTGGGTTGAAGGTAGCATCTGTATTTGGCGCACCATTTGTATTTAATGGTAAACCACTTGAATCAAACTGAAATGTTGATAATGGCGTGTAAGGCGCAGCTGTTTCTTCAACACCTGCTGGGCTAAATGGTTTTTCATCGAGCGTAGCATACACTTGCCACTCATTGTCATTACCCGTTACGGTCGCATCTGTTTTTACAAAGTAAAGCTGTAAAACGTGCGGCTCACCCAATGAGTCATATATCGTTGTCGATGTCGAACTGTTATACGACGCACTAGTTTCAGGGTCAAAAGGCGTGACTGTTGGCGTAGTAGAACGTGAATCAAGATTGAACGATGAATACACGTTATTGGTTGAACGCGGCGAGCCTGATGAGTCTGGAATTTGAATAGCAGAAGAGGTACTTAAGCTCACTGACGTTGTGTCACCTGTAGCAGGATCGACTGGAAAGCCTTGTAAGTAGTTTCCTTTAGCATCAACGACAAAGTTATCTTTATTTAACTTAAATGCACCAGCGCGCGTATAAGTAAAGTCTTGAGCACCTAGCTCTTGGCTCATCGCGAAGTAACCTTCACCTGTGATAGCTAAATCAAGCGAGTTATTGGTAAACTGTAGTGACCCCTGATGGAACTGTTGAGCCACCATGGTTGTTTGCACACCATCACCATTTTTAGTTCGACCAGAGCTAAACACTGAAGATGCATATACATCTGCAAATTCAGCTCGTGATTCTTTAAAGCCTGTCGTATTAACGTTGGCTATATTATTTGCTGTTACATCTAAATCTTTTTGCGCGGCAGCAATTCCGGTTAATGCAATATTGAAGCTCATAAGTCACCTCTAAAGTGTCAATCTGTAGCACTTGGCTAACTAATTAATCTGTATAATTAAGCGATTTCTGCTACATCAGTTAGCCTAACCGCGCCTTCTTTTGTATTTATGATGATGCCGTTCGAACCATTAATGTTCACACTCTCAATATTCTTGAAAGTCGCAATCGGTAAGCTGGTGTAGTCACCATTAACGTTACCCTCGGCTTTGATTTTGTACTCGCCAGGTGGCAAACGTTCGCCATCTTCATTTTCGCCATCCCACTCAAAACGAATTGCACCAGCAGATTGCGCCCCTAGCTCAATAGTTCTTACTAGTTGTCCTGATTCATCTTCAATACGCAGTGTTAACTCATCTACCGGACTTTCTGCAACAACAGACCCTTTAGATACACCCGTTTCGTTTAAATCCAACATATCTGACTCAAGCAACGCTTGCTTACCTACTAAAGTAGATGCTTGTAGCGCCGAGTTAGATGTCATTGAAGCCGTAAGGGATTCAAATTTACTATTAAGATTTGAAATACCTTCTGCCATAGTAAAGTTTGTCATCTGAGCAATCATTTGATCATTGTCAGCGGGCTTACTCGGGTCTTGAAACGATAACTGTTGAGTTAACAACGAGAAGAAATCTTCTTGTGTTAAAGTGTCATCTTTCTCTTCTGTTTTCGTTTGATTGTCTTGCCAACGTAAGTTATCTAAATACGTGGATGACGCACTGCTGATGTCGTTACTCATAACTTATCCTCGGTTACCGCTGCCCAAGCAACAGTGTTTTACTTAACATTTGCTTTGCTGCATCAGCAACTTGCACATTTGTTTGATAAGAGCGAGAGGCAGAAATCATATTAGCCATTTCTTCTACGACGTTAACATTAGGCTTGTAGATATAACCGTTTTCATCTGCACTTGGATGATTCGGGTTATATTCAATTTGCAGAGGTTTGTCGCTCTCTACAATACCCAGTACTTTAACGCCAACAGAAGAGCCCTGAGGATTGCTTTGTGATGCTGACGCTTTTGTAAGCTCAGCGGCAAACACAGGGTGACGCGCTCGGTAAGTCTCATTTTGACTAGAGCTAATCGTATTTGCATTTGAGATATTACTCGCCGTGGTATTTAAACGCACATTTTGTGCACTCATACCCGTACCTGAAATATCAAAAACATTATATAAACTCATGATTAAGCTCCTTGACTACCGAGGGCTTTTTTAAGGCCTTTAATTTTACTACTCATAAATTGCAGGCTTGCCTGATACTCTAATGAGTTTTGTACATACAAGTTTCGTTCCACTTGTATATCAACAGAGTTACCATCACCTGTATCTGCTTGATTTGGCGTGCGAAACATTTCTGAGTTACCAACAAAACGACTACCACCCGCAAGGTGTTTCTCGTTTGTACGTACCATAGTGTTGCCGCTTTGTTGGTTGCTTTTTGCCGCTTTTAATGCAGATGCAAAATCCACATCTTTTGCCTTGTAGCCCGGCGTATCAGCATTAGCGATATTAGTCGCTAATAACTCAGCACGTTGTGAACGGATCAACATTGCATGGGGGTGAACACCGAATGCTTTATCAAAACTGATAGCCATAACCATCTCCAAAAATTTGACTCTGCATTGGACAATGCAAAAGACAAGCCAAAAATAAAGAGCCTATCAATAAGGTTATAACTAATTGAAAATAAATAAGATGTAGCAACCTAATAGTTAGGTTGCTAGAAGGGAATTATTTCTTCTGGTAGATGATACCTGGATTACAACGTACCATATCAAAGCTATCACTTAAGCCCGCCATTGACTCAGATGCGCCTAAAAATAAATAGCCTTTAGGGTTAAGTGCCTGAGCAAATTGCGCAATAATTTTTGCCTTAACCTCTGGTGAAAAGTAAATCAGTACATTGCGGCAAAAAATGATATCAAACTTGCCCATCAAGGCATAAGAATCTAATAAGTTGAGATGCCTAAAACTGACCATTTTTCTAATTGGATCAACCACCTGTGCCATACCATTGCCACTATCCTTAAAGAACTTTTGCCGCCTTTCCATAGATAAGCCTCGAGCGAGTGCAAGTGAGTCGTACTCTGCATTCTTACACATATCAAGCATGGTATTTGAAATATCAGTACCAATAATCTGCGCACCCATTTTTAAAACACCTGGCTGCTTAGATTGAAACTCGGCAACCGACATGGCTATTGAGTATGGTTCCTGACCAGAAGAACTTGCCGCAGACCAGATTTTCACCGGTCTATGCAAGTCTTTAAATTCAGGAAACAATTTAGTTTTAAGTAACTCAAAGGGGTATTGGTCACGGAACCAAAGCGTTTCGTTTGTCGTCATCGCATCAACAACTGCGGCACGTAACTGCCTCTCATGAGGACTTAGCGTTTTGCTCACAAGCTGTGATAACGATTCCACACTAAAGCGAGCCATCAATGGTGCGAGGCGACTTTTAACTAAATAAAGTTTGTTATCACCTAACACAATCCCACATTGTTGCTCTAAAAAAGAGCGAAATTGATCGTATTCGCTTTGTTGTAAGTGCTTATTTTCCAAAGTAATACCACCTATAAATTATTAATCACAGTGAACCCATTTTTTAACAGCTGTCGCTAATTCATCAGGGTTAAACTTTGCAATAAAATCATCCGCACCCACTTTTTCAATCATTGCTTGATTAAATACACCACTCAGTGATGTGTGTAAAATTACATGTAGCGGCGATAATTTTGGATCGGCTTTTATTTCTGCTGTTAGGGTATAGCCATCCATTTCTGGCATTTCAACATCAGATATCAGCAAACCAACGCGTTCGGTGATATTGTTTTGACAATCAAGTTCAGCAATTTCACGTAGCCTCAGTAATGCTTCTTTACCATTTTTAGCAAGCTCGGTTTGCACACCTAGTGGCTCAAGTGCACGCTTAACTTGATTTCTTGCCACCGCAGAATCATCAGCAATAAAGACGATGCGTTCACCTAAGTCTTTTTGAATTTCGCCCTCGCCCACGACCTCAGCACTGACCTCAGTATTAACAGGGCAGATCTCGTTAAGAATCTTTTCAACGTCAAGGATCTCTACCAGCTCGTTCTCTATTTCGGTGACGGCTGTCAAATACGAATAACGGCCAGCGCCCGATGGCGGAGGCATAATTTTTTCCCAGTTCATATTTACAATACGTTCAACACCACCGACTAAAAAGCCTTGAACTGAGCGGTTGTATTCCGCAATGATAATAAAACTATCCTTTAAATTCTCGATTGCAGGGCCACCAACAGCCATAGATAAATCGATAACTGAGATAGTTTGACCTCGAATATGGGCCACACCACGGATATAGGCGTTTGATTTTGGCATGTTTGTAAGCGGTGGGCATTGTAAAACCTCTCTTACTTTAAACACGTTAATACCAAAGCGTTGACGCCCTCTGAGTTTGAATAATAGTAATTCAAGGCGGTTTTGCCCAACCAACTGAGTACGCTGGTTAACTGAGTCTAAAATGCCTGCCATTTCAATCTCCTAAAGATAAACAACCAGAGTCGGAACAATAATTGCTTTCTTTGTGTTAAAGCTACATAAGGTTACAAAGCGTCTGTTTTTTGACGCAAAATATTTATACCTTGTTTTCAACCATAAGCATAGTCGAAACATGATGAGTTTGTTAAAAAAAAGCCGAAGATACAGTGTTTTTTATTTTCTTGCTAGCCTGTTGCTTAGTACGCAACTTCAAGCTGAAGTCTATAATCACCAGCAACTTCAACAAATCGCTATCGATTTTATCAGCGAACAAATTACTGATCTGGATTCAACACCACAAGTCAGCGCGCTGCCTCTTGATAGCCGAATTCCAGATAGGCCTTGTCAGTTACCGCTGAGTAAAACCGTTCCGACTGAACCTCCTTTTAATCGGCAGGTAACCGTACAACTTAAATGCGAAGACTTAAA
This sequence comes from Pseudoalteromonas sp. 68 DY56-GL68, assembly GCF_041414825.1. Taxonomy (NCBI): domain Bacteria; kingdom Pseudomonadati; phylum Pseudomonadota; class Gammaproteobacteria; order Alteromonadales; family Pseudoalteromonadaceae; genus Pseudoalteromonas; species Pseudoalteromonas sp. 68 DY56-GL68. The sequence continues at coordinate 159,027 of NZ_JAOCZL010000020.1, read as the reverse complement.
TAGTTGGACGCAATATGTACATGTCAGAATTATTGAACTTGAGCCTGTGGTGGTAGTAACAACCAATTTAACTCGTGGAGAGGTCATTAAAGCTGAACATTTACGCCTTGAGATGAAGCCTAAACAATTTGTTCGTACGCAATATATTCAAGATGAGTCAGTGCTAATAGGAAGTCGGAGCAAACGTAATATCCGCAGTGGTCTTCCGATTGTCATGAGCCATATTTGTATGGTGTGCAAAGGGGATAATGTAACCATCATTGCAGCGATACGTGGGCTTAGAATCAAAACAACAGGTGTTGCTTTAGAAGATGGTACGCTTGATGAATTAGTACGTGTAAAAAACAAAAAATCAGGTAAAGTATTAAATGCACGCGTGGATGGTGTCGAGTCTGTACAGGTGAATATTTAATTTTTAATATTTATGTTAAAGTATCTTGTGTGCCTGCCGATACAAAGGCATATGTTGGGTAATGTATAGGTCAAAATAATGGTAAGCAACGTCAATAATAATAGTCAGCAAACATCTGTGTTGACGAATACCAAGCAAAAACAGCTTGATTTACAAAAAGATAACCTTAACACGCAAACGGCTAAATCAGCTGCGCCTAAAGCCAGTGCAGATTCAGTGAGTTTAACGCCGCAAGCAAAGCAATTAAAATCTTTGCAAGAAAAGGCTGAGCAGTCATCTGGTTTTGACAGTGCAAAAGTCGCTGAGTTGAAAAAAGCAATCAGCGAAGGAAAGTATCAAATTGATACTGATAAACTAGCAAAGAACATCGCAGCATTCGAGTTTGACGTCTATGGCTGATCATAATCATTTAATTGCCAGCAAATTAACACAGCAAGTCTCTTGTTTAGAGTCTATTGCTGCGCTTTTAGATGATGAGCTAACAGCCATTGCCTCAAAACGAGGTGAAGGTTTAAAAGAGATTGCCCAACAAAAAATCTCCTTATTACAAAAAATTCAAACGCTTGATAAAGAAGTTCAGGTGCTTGTGAGTAAAAATGATGCTCAAGATGAAGACGTTTCTTCGCTTATCACGCAGGTGAATGAGCTGCTTACAAATTGTAAAAAGAAAAACGATGTCAATGCACATGCCGCACATCAAGCCCAACTAAGTGTAAAACAATTAAAAGATATCTTAATTGGAGCACCATCGTCTATGACCTATGACCAAGGTGGCAGTGTTATTCAGGGCGAGAATAAAATTGTACATAACCTAAAAGCGTAATGCGTTTAGGTTATCTCTCCTTTATTACGAATAGTCCCACAAATTGATAGCCCCTCTGAGAAACCACTTTGCTATTTGCCTAACAGATAGCTCTGTAAACCTGACTAACTTTAGTTATTGTTTATTAATAACGCGACGTAAAGTCGCGACTACAAAGTAAGATTTGCTCGTGAGTTTCCTATGCAAAACCTAACGCTATATCTACTAAAATCAGCTGGCTGGGGTAAAAAATAAAGCGCGATTCATCGCGCTTTATTTGTATTTAGTAACTCGTTCTAAATATCGATAGAGTTATTGCCTCCTTCGATGAGTTTCTTAATTAACTCCTCAGAGTCATTTTGAATATCATTTGCTGCATCTGATGTCACTTCGGGCTCACCATTAAATGCCAAACTTTGACTTTCGCTCTCAGTATCAAGAGCAAGTACATCCGTTTGCTCACTATCGGTGAGTACATCATCAATACTCAGTTCAAGTGGTGTCGCCCCCTCAGCAATAGTAGAATCTGTGCTTGTGTCAGTCATAACCAGACTCAAATCAATACTTTCGCCAAGTGGTTGAGGCTCAGTTCCTTGTGCCATTTGCTCTTCACTCTCATCAAAATCAGCTAACAAAGGTTCACTGCCTAAGCCAATAAGACCATCATCAGGCTCAGTATCGAGCACCCCAGTGCCCACTAAATCATTTTCAGTATTTTTAACAATGAAGTCACCTGTTACAGGGTCAACGATTGCAAAGTAATATTCATTACCTAAGTCTAATACTGACAAGCTAATAAACCAATCACCATTACTATCTGCGGTTACTGTTTGCGCTGAATTAAGTAAAGATAAATCAACAATATTTAGTAAATTAAGCCCAAGTAAATTAGAACCAATAGCATAAACTTCTGTGCCTGGTTCTGCCTCCCCTGAAGCTGATGGGAGAAGAAGTCCTAAAACGCCTGGATTATAATTAGTTACATTAAACGCATCTAAACTTGGGTCGTTACTGTAGTCAATGCTAGATATGGTTGTGGTATTGCCTGCGGCATCGGTTGCAGATGCCTCAACATACGCAAGCGTCAGTAACGAGACTGATAAGTTGAGGACTTGCCAATCCCCATTTGCATCAACCGTGGCTGTATAGGGTGCGCTGACGCCTCCTCCAACTAAGTGATTAGTAATTGAGATAACACTGCCCTCAGGTAAATCAGAGGTGCCAGAAAGCGACACAAGGTTACCTAATAAAAAGGATGGCGTGATAGATAGCTCTGGTGCAACCGTATCAACTTCTCCGCCAGTTTTACTGTCTGTTCCAGTATTTCCAGCTTCATCAGTGATACTTACAGCAACAGAATAAGCGCCATCAGCAAGTGCTTGAGTCGCTGTTGCTTGCCAGTCGCCGTTCACATCTGTCACAGCTGCCACACTGTGCGTAACGCCACCAGCTGCGGTGAAAGTAACAATAATATTACTGTTAGCGAGATCAGACGTACCATTCACTGTGGGTGTTGAATCATTTGTGAGTATCAAACTACTCGCGTTGATACTGATAATAGGTGCAATCGTATCAATCACCGCCGTTGTTGAGATAGAACCATCGTTACCAGCACTGTCTCTCACAACAGCTGTTACTGTGTATGCCCCTTCAGCAAGGTTTTGTGTTGCCTCAACCTGCCATTCAAGGTTTGCATCTAATGTTGTTTCAACACTGTGACTTACTCCCACAGCATCGACAAATGTGACAATAACCAAACTCCCCGCAGCAGCCCCTGTTGCACTACCTGTCACGCTTGGTGTTAAATCACTTGTCACAGCGATTGGATCAATCGTGACATCTGCAGGTGTTATGTCTATGCTACCCGATGCCGAATCTGTTGCTGTATTACCCGCAGCGTCTGTAATACTTGCATCAATTGTATAAGCTCCCTCAGCAAGGGGGGAAGCAAGTGCAACAGACCAATTACCACTTGCACCAACAATTGCACTCGCTGTGACTTCATTATTGAGCGCATCTGTTACGGTTATTGATACCAAGGTACCTTGCGGAGCATCGCTGGTGCCACTGATCGTAGGAGTTGTATCATTTGTTACATCTGGCGTATTAACACTAAATAGAGGTGCCGTTAGGTCGATTTCACCACTGCGTGTGGCAGTGCCTGTTAACCCGCCTTCGGTCACACTCGCTGTAATACTAAAACTACCTTCGCTTAATGGTGTCGATAATTGCACACTCCATACACCCCCTGTTACGGTGGCAAAGACGGTCTGAATGTTGCCAAGTGCATCTTCTACATTCACAGTCACCTGCGTGGTGTCTGTGGCATCACTGGTGCCAGAAATAGTCGGTGTTGTATTGTTCGTCACTGTTAGTGCGTCAACAGCGATAGTAGGTGCATTACTATCAAGAGTCGCTGTTTCAGTGGCCGTTGTCGTATTACTAGCTGCATCAGTAATGCTTGCAGTAATACTGACTGCCCCATCTGTTAAAGCAGGTGATACATCGACAGACCAACTACCATCTGCTTGCACTGTTGCAGTAAGTGGATAAGTATTGCCGTCATTTTCAACAGTTATATTCACCGTACTACCCTGTGGTTCACTCGTTGTCCCACTAATGGTTGGTGTAGTGTCGTTTATCGTGCCAAGACCATTAATGACAAGGATTGGCGCGAAGGTGTCAATTGCACCGGTATCTGAGGCACTACCTGAATTGCCCGCAGAGTCGGTAATACTGGCAGTCACACTATAGTTACCATCAGGCAAATCACTAGGCGTTACTTGCCAAGTACCATCGATTTGTACTGTTGCCGTCAATGTTTGAGTATCGCCATTACTATCAGTAACGCTAATATCGACAAGCGTACCTTGTGGTTCTGTCGATGTTCCAGAAATAACTGGCGTACTTGAATTACCTAATACAAGCGAATCCAGTGTGACAACAGGATCGACCGTATCGACAGTAATGGGGGTTGTTACTGTTTGCGTATTATTAGCATCATCCGTAATTGTGGCAGTAATGGTGTAGCTGCCATCGCTAATATCAAGGGGAACAACAAACTGCCACGTTCCATCACTTGCCACTGTCGTTGTAATTGTTTGCCCTGCTACTTCGACAACGACCGTACCGCCAATTTCATTACTACTGCCTGAAATCGTTGGTCGAACATCTGAAGTAGCGCCAATATCGTTAATAACTAGGCTTGGGGTTACACTGTCTAGCACACCCGAAGCCTGCTCCGTGGTTAAATTACCTACTTCATCGCTAACCGACGCTGTTACCGTGAAGCCACCTTCTGCAAGCGCTGAAGGGACATCAACAGACCATGTCTGGTCATTTAACACTGTCGCTGTAAAGCTTTGCGATCCACCTGCACTATCAGTGACGGTAATGTTAATAACAGTACCTTCTCCCATATCAGTTGTTCCTGAGATAGTCGGCGTCGTGTCATTAGTTAAAGAATCAACATTAAGTGTTAATACAGGAGCAACATTATCAAAATTTAATGTACTCACAGTGGCGGTGTTCCCTGCTTCATCCGTGGCAGTGGCCGTTACGTAAGCTAAGTTAAGTAGCGGTACAGTGATATTTGCAACCTCCCAATCGCCATTCGCATCAGTCGTAGCCGTATAAGTTGCGCCCACTAAGCCGCCTACTAACTGCTCAGTAATAGTAATGACACTGCCTTGAGGTAAATCAGATGTGCCAGATAGCCCTACTAAATTACCTAATAGGAACGAAGGTATAATGCGAATATCAGGTGCAATAGTATCAACAACACCACTATCAGATGCTGTGCCTGTGTTACCCGCATTATCTTGAACTGTCGCTGATACGGTATAGCTACCGTCTGCAAGCGCTTGACCTGCATCTGCACTCCAGTTACCTGATGCATCTGTGGTTACGGTAACAATATGACTAACACTGTTAGCATCTAAAAAGGTCACGTCTAGTTGCGTGTTTGCTAAATCAGACGTACCGGTTACTGTCGGTGTATTATCGTTAGTTAATTCAGGTGCATCAATAGTGATATTAGGCGCAGTAAGGTCTACATTTCCTGTTTCTGTATCCGTACCTTGATTACCAGCAGCATCCTCGAGTGTCGCATTAACAGTGTATTCACCCTCAGCCAATGGTGTGGTTACCTCAACCGACCACATACCGCCAGGTTGTATTTGCGTGGTAACGATTTGCTCTTGCCCTGCACCATCTGTAATGGTTAGTGTAACAAGCGTACCTACTGAAGCGCCGCTACTTTGCCCACTGATCAGTGGTGTTACGTCTGTTGTATCAGAAAGTGGATCAATCACGATTGTTGGCGCAGTCGTATCTATTAAGCCTGTTTCAGTTGCCGTACCTTCGTTACCTGCAACATCAAATACACTGGCGTTAACTGTAAAACTGCCCTCTGCTAATGCTATGCTCGGCGAAACCGACCATGTGCCATTAGCCTGTACAGTCGCGGTGATCGTTTGGATGCCGCCAAGTGAATCCGTGATTTCTAATGTAACGGTACTGCCTGCACTTGCATCAGTGACCCCACTAATTGTTGGTGTATCGTCATTTGTACTGCCTATATTGTTAATACTGATAGTAGGTGCTGTTAAATCAACAACGCCTATCGCTGACGCCTCACCATCAACACCCCCAACAGTAACCGTTGCTGTCACTGTGAAATTACCTTCTGCTAATGCTGTAGGTGGTGTCACAGACCAAATGCCATCAAGAAGAGTCGCAGTTAATGTTTGTGGCGGGTTAGTACCATCATCAATCACCACGGTCACTGTCGAGCCGTTTGGCGCTGAAGTGGTACCTGTGATTGTAGGGGTTGTATCATTCGTATCGACTATCGCATCAACTGACATACTCGGCGCGCTGATGTTAACAGTGAAGTCACTTGAGGCGCTGGCAGTATTACCTGCAGGATCTACGACTGTGGCTACAACAGTATAGTCATCATCAGCTAATACCATAGATGTAACCGACCAATCTCCATTGCTATCAACGACAGCCGTTAAAGACACATCAACGTTATTAGAATCAGTCACAATCAGAGATATTTGTGTGCCTTGCGGCTCTGTTGAGGTACCACTAATTGTAGGTGTGTTTGTGTTTACAGTACCAAGACTGTTAATCGAAATCGCAGGGGCAACAGTGTCTATATTACCGGTGCCTGATGCTGTGCCAATATTGCCGGCATCATCGGTTATGCTCGCTGAAACGGTGTAATTACCATCAGGGAGTGAAGGCGCCTCTACTTGCCAATCACCATTTGCATCAACCGTTGCGGTTAAATCATACGTATCACCATTGATATCGGTCACTGTAAGGTTGACAACTGTTCCTGCTGCCTCACCAGATGTGCCGCTTAATAATGGCGTGCTATCGTTTCCTAATCCGTTATTATTCACAGTGACTATAGGCAAGGTAATATCAATATCACCTGTCGCGTTTTGGGTTGTCGTATTACCTGCATCGTCACTGACTGATGCAGTAACAGTGTAACTTCCTTCAGCTAAACCATTTGGCACTTCTACAGACCATGTGCCATCGCTTGCCACTGTTGCACTAATTTGCTGTGTCCCATTGCTATCAGTTACTTCTATATTAATGGTCGCACCTATTTCGTCACTGGTGCCACTCAGTACAGGTGTTACATCATTGCCACTACCAACGCCATCAAGCGTTAAACTCGGTGCTACAGTATCAATAACGCCACTGGCTGTTTCTGTTGTGGTATTACCAAAACTATTTTGTACACTGGCACTGACAGTAAATGTGCCATCTGCCAGTATCACATTCGGACTGATTGACCATTCACCATTTGCATTCACAGTCGCATTGAGTGTTTGACTATTACCTGCTTGGTCAGTAACAACAACGGTTACTTGCGCGCCTTGGCCAGCATCAGTGGTGCCCGAAATAAGGGGAGTATTATCATTAGTTAAAGCATCTACACTGACAGTTAAAATCGGCGGTGTATCATCAAAGTCAGTTGTAGTAATTGTTGTGACATTACCTGCAGCATCTGACGCGGTTGCTGTAATAGATGCCAAATTAACAATAGGCACACTCAACCCCGTTAATGACCAATTCCCATTAGCATCTGTTGTCACGGTTGTTGTGACTGCTGGTGCACCAATTAAATTTTGAGTAACCGTAACCACACTTCCTGCCGGTAAATCTGATGTACCACTCAAAGTAATCAATTGACCTAATAATAAGGTAGGTTCAAAGGCAAGCTGTGGAGGAATTGTATCAATCACACCGCTATCAGTATCAGTACCTGTATTACCGGCAGCATCCGTTACGCTTGCTGAAACATTATAACGACCATCTGCGAGTGACTGCGAAGCCTCTGCACTCCAGTTTCCGTTACTGTCCGTTTGCACGACAACAATATGACTATCGCCATTCACATCCGTAAATGTTACTTCAACACTTGCATTCGCTAAATCAGAGGTACCAGTTACAAGTGGCGTATCATCATTTGTTAGAAAAGGACCATTAACTGAGACAAGAGGTGCAGTTAAGTCGACAACGCCTGTGGCAGTGTCTGAAGCTGTATTGCCTGCCGTGTCTGCGACAGTGGCTTCAACGGTGTAAGTACCTTCAGCTAACCCTGTCTCTACTTCAACAGACCAATTACCATTGGCACCAACAACCGCCGCTAATGATTGAGTATTTCCAGCGCTATCAGTCACTTGTAAAGTAACAACACTGCCAATAGCCAAGCCTGAAGCTTGTCCAGATATGAGAGGGGTAATATCCGTAGTATCAGCCAGTGCATCAATACTGACTGTTGGTGGTGTTATATCAACAAGGCCTTGGGCTGTTGCATCACCAGTTATACCATTAACAGTAACGGAAGCTGATACAGAAAATGCCCCTTCACTTAATGGCGATGTGACATTGGCTACCCAAATTCCATTTTGAACGACGGCGGATAAGGCTTGCAAATTACTGTTACTGTCTTCGACAATAATAGACACCACGGTACCGTTAGGCGCATCCGATGTACCACTGATGGTTGGTGTAGTGTCATTGGTATCGTTAATTGTATCAATTGAAAGACTTGGCGCACTGGCATTTAAAACAAACGAACTTGTTGCTACAGCTTCATTGCCCTGCGCATCAGTAATCGACGCTACAATATCAAATGTACCATTTTGTAATTCTTCAGGTACCTCAGCAGCCCACGTGCCACCGCCACTGACAATGGCAGTAAAAACATAACTATCAACCCCGTTACTTACCGTCAGTTGTACAACACTGCCAGCAGGTTCATTTGTTGTACCACTGATAATTGGTGTAGGGTCATTGACTGTGCCAAGGTTATCAATTGTTATTAGTGGTGCTGTAGAATCTAATGTGCCTATCTCAGTATCGAGCCCTGTATTACCTGCGTTATCAGTCACGCTCGCAGTTACTGAAAAATTACCTTCGCTGACAGGTGTTGTAACTTGTACAACCCAATTACCTTGTGCATCCAGCGTTGTTGTGTAAGTTTGGCTGTTATTCACAGAATCAAACACGGTTACTGTCACTGTACTTCCCGCTAAGGCACCTTCTGCTGAACCTGTGATGATTGGCGTACTATCGTTTGTGACACCAATTTCATCAATAGAAACCACAGGCGCAGTGATATCAATAATACCGCTAATAACTTCGTTAGCCGTATTTCCAACAGAGTTTGTCACAGTCGCATCAATCGAAACTTCACCTTCAGCAAGCGCGGTAGGCACCTCAATACTCCATGATCCATCAGGGCCGACTTGAGTCACAAAGCTCTGCACAGGTCCCGAGGCAGGCGTAACAACAACCGTGATTACGTTCCCTGGAGCAGCATTGATTGTCGTCCCTGAAATGGTTGGGGTGGTATCATTTGTTTCACCGATTGCATCAATAGTAATGGTGAGTAATGATGAATCAATTAACCCATTTGCAGTTGCAGAAGCTTGGTTTCCAGCTGCATCTGCAACTGTTGCGGTGACGGTATACTGACCTTCACTAAGCTCTGTAGCAGCATCAACTGAAAAACCACCATTGATGTTTGTCACTGCGCTTAATTCTTGACTATTACCATTTGCATCAACCACAACAATGGTCACCGCAGTGCCTTCGTCAACACCTTCAACGACACCTGAAATAGTCGGAGTTGTATCAGCGCTACTGCCAGGATCGTCTAATGTAATTATCGGTGCGGTTAAATCTATAATGCCTTGTGCAGTATCTGTTGCTTGATTACCAGCCAGATCGTTTACCGTAGCCGTAATTGTAAACGGCCCTTCAACAATGGCTTGGTTGGCACCAACTTGCCAACTATTATCAGCATTAACGGTGGCAGTTAATGTTTGTTGATTGCCGTTACTATCCACTAAAGTTACTGTTACTTGCGTACCAACATCAACACCACTCACCACCCCAGAAATAATAGGCGTTACGTCATTTGACGGGGTAAAATCATTAATTTCTATAGTTGGTCCAGTTAAATCAATCACACCGACTTCGGTATCCTGCGCAGTATTACCAGCTGCATCTTGCGTTTGGGCTACAACAGTAAACTCTCCCTCTGCAAGGGGCTCGGTTAGGGTTATTGACCAACTACCATCAGCATTTGTCGTGGTTATGAAAGTCTGCTGCGCTCCGCTACTATCGGTCACAGTAATCGTGACTTCAGTGCCGGCATCTAGGGTTTGTGTTGTGCCATCTATAGTAGGCGTTAAATCATTAACATCACCTATGGTATTAATTGTTATTATTGGCGGTGTTAAATCAACTGTACCCGTTGCTGTGGCCGTACTATTATTACCAGCCTCATCGCTAACACTCGCAGTAACGGTGTAGTCCCCTTCAGCTAAATCATTTATAACATCAACTTGCCAATTACCATCTGCATCCGTTGTTGTTGTGAGTGTTTGTGCATTACCGCCACTGTCTGTGACCAGTAATGTCACTGTTGTTCCTGCAGGAACATCTAAAACGGAGCCTGAGATAGTCGGCGTCGTGTCATTAGTATCATTTAATGTGTCTATAAAAATAATAGGATCAGTTAAGTCTATTTCGCCTATTTCAGTCGCGGTTGCCGTATTACCAACCGCATCCGTCACTGTTGCTGTAACAGTGAACGTTCCTTCAACCAGCGGTGTTGTTGCTTCTACTGACCAATCCCCGTTTGCATCGGTAATCACTTGTAGTGTTTCTGTAGCCCCATCACTACCAATGAACGTAACGGTAACCACTGTACCTGCATCAACATCTTGAGTTGAGCCTGTCACTACAGGGGTCGTATCGTTTGTATCAATAATAAAGTTAATGCTAACCGTTAAATCGACATTCCCAACCGCTGTCGCCTGTGCTTCATTGCCCTGAGGATCCAGAACAGTTGCTACAATAGTAAAGTCCCCCTCAGGAAGCGCTTCTGTCATTTGCAGTGACCAGCTACCATCAGCTTGAGTAACTGCAAGCAAGTTAATGACTTGTCCATTACTGGCGGTGATCATCAGCATGATGGTTGTGCCCGCCGCAACTCCTTCGGTTTGGCCGCTAAGAAATGGCGTTGGGTCATTGCTATCAGCAATTGAGTTGATTGTTATTGAAATTGGAGAAAATGCGATTTCTCCATTGGCATTGGCCGACGCACTATTACCCACAGGATCCACCACTGTCGCGATAGCGGTAAATGCACCTTCAGGAAATCCCGCCGTCGCATCTACCGTGTAACTACCATCAGCGCCAACAATAGCCGTAAATATCTGTGACTGACCATTACTATCAACCACTTGAATACGTACTTGAGTTCCTTCTGGCACATCATCAACCCGTCCTACAAATGTAGGTGTGGTATCGTTAGTGTCGGCAATCGCGATAAGCGTAATATCAGGCGGCGTTAAATCAATGAGGCTGCTATCAGTATCAACTCCCTCATTACCTACTTCGTCAATTGCTGAGGCGACAACATTGTATAGCCCTTCAGAAAGATCTTGCGCTGTTATGCTCCAATTACCCTGTTCATCAACTTGAGTCACAATGGTTTGTACTCGTCCTTGGCTATCAGTCACAGTGATTGTGACATCTCCACCCACTTCAATGCCTGAAACAGTGCCCGAAATCTCAACATTAGGTGAAGCAGAGTCATTAAGCGCATTGAGCTGCACTTGAGGGCCCGTTGTATCTATATTTGCCAAGATATTATCATTCAGTGGATTACCGTTAGGATCGATCACATCCACATCAATCACAATGGGTCCGTCTGGTAAGGGGTCTAGCGGTGTAGTCGTAAAGGTACCATCAGGCTGGACAATCACAGTAACAACTTGAGTGTTGCCATTCACATCAGTGACTGTGACAGTTAATGTCTCACCTACAAGATTCTCTGTTATACCCGAAATAACCGGTTGAGGATTGTTCGAATTGCCGATTTCATTAACGCTTAATGTTGCCAAAGCGTCATTAGGTACAACACCATCGGTGGTATCCCTTGGCGTAAAAATGCCATCACTACTTGCATTTAGGCTGTCATCAAATGTTAAACCTGAGGGATCTATTCCTTCTGCAATACGAGCAAGCTCAACAAAGGACGTGCCACCACCTGACGTAGCACCACCAGTGCCGCCCGCTGCGGTTGCTTCTAAATTCTCAAGAATGTCTCCATCACCTTCTAAGGCTTGTAGAAAGTCGCTGATATCGCCAGTTGCTTGTTGCTGAGGTGGCGTTGAGTTTGCTTGGTTTAAACTTGCAATCGCATCATCTATAGACTCATCAAACACCGTATTTTCAGAACTATCTTGATTGCCTTTAGCAACTAAATCGGGAGTAATTGTGATTCTTTTACTGGCCGGTATTGATAATGATTCGCCCTGTACATCTATTGTTAAAGTCGACTTTTCAGCCGTTACAACAGTGTCACCCACGGTGATCACATCACCCACTTCAAGTGCCTTGATAGAGCCATCGGCTTGGATAACCCCCGCAGACCCTTGAACATCGATAACTAATAACTGATTTGCATCCATTTGCTGTTCCCCAACGTACCAGTAATACTTTTATATAAGTAAAGCCTAGTAAACAATCAGTACTTAGTTACTGGACTATGGTACAGGTCAGCCACTTATTTAATACTATTTAACCATTAAAACAGGGACATAAATTCAAAATAAAAGTTTAAATTTAAACAATAGTAGTAGTTGCAGTATTTCAAAATGTTAGCTAAACCTTAACTTAGCGTGAATAAAATTTAGTCAAAAAAGAGGATAATATGGCTATAAATAAACAGTTCACTAATAGAAAACTCACCAGTGCTATCGCTTTATTTTTTGTTGCAAACGGATGTATTTTAAATGCTCAAGCAGAGCAAACCTCATCTATGCCACTTAATTATGTCGCCGATAAAGCCATTGCAAGCAACCCAGAAGTCCAACAAGCATGGCATGCATTTAAAGCGTCGATGCATGGCATTGATGCAGCACGCTCAGGCTACTTACCAACGGTAGATGTATCTGCAAGTGCAGGATATGAAAAGCGAAATTATGGTATTGATGAGGAGTTTAATCGTAATACAGCTGAATTAACGCTAGGACAGATGCTTTATGATGGCTTTCGAACTTCGAACACGGTAAGACGCTTTGAACGCATTCAGCTAATTCGTTACTTTGAGCTCCTTACTCAAGCTGAGCAAACAGCACTTGAAGCTAGTGTCGCATACTTAGATGTACAAAAATTTACCGAACTGGTGCAACTTGCAGAAAACAACCTACAAGAACACCAATCGGTGTACCAACAAATTGAACAAAGTGTTGGGGCCGGTGTGGCACGTGCCGCTGACTTAGAACAAATTAGTGGTCGTTTATCACTTGCTCAATCAAATGTCATGACCGAATATGCAAACTTACATGATGTAAGCGCTCGCTATTTACGTATTGTTGGCGAATTGCCGACCAAAGGAGTTGTTAAAGCAAAACTCAGTGACGATGCTATCCCTATTTCTATCAATCAAGCACTGGATCTGGCTTATAAAAACAGCCCTAACTTTTATGCTTCTTTATATAATATAGAAGCGCAACAAGCTAACGCCGACTCACAACGCGCCGCTTTTCATCCTAATGTCGATTTATCAGCACGTTACGGTATGCAAGACCGAAACGAGCTGGGGTTAGATGAAACACAATCTGAAGCACGAGTGGGTATTGATATTAGCTATAATCTCTACAGTGGTGGTCGTGATAGTGCTAACTTAGATCAAGCGTACCAAGAGGTTAATGTTGCGAAATACCAACGTGATCAAACCTGTATCGAAATAAGACAAAATCTTCAAGTGGCTTACAACAATGTACTCGTGCTGCAAAGTAAAATCCCTTCTTTAGAAAACCATAAAAATTCTTCTAATAAGGTAAAATTTGCGTATAAAGATCAGTTTGATATTGGTCAGCGCACCTTACTTGATGTACTTGACGCAGAGAACGAATCATTTCAGTCAAATAGAGCCTATACAGCGGCACTTTACGACCGTCAAACTGCGATCTTAACCATGCTTGCAGAGATGGGTAAGTTACTAGAAACATTGAATGTAAAATCTGACAAGTTCCCATCAATAAGTGAACTTACCGATGATCCAATTGCGCATAATGCTGAGTATGTTTGCCCTAAATACGATGTTGCAGCAACATTGGGACGACAAGCGTTTTTGCAAGAAAAAAAGAAGCAAGATAACGCGTATATGAGTGTGACTGCGATGCCAAGTTATTTGAACATTCCTGCCACACCAGCACCACAGGCACCCATAACAACCTTTGCTGATGATGACAATGATGGTATTGCAAATGAGCAAGATGACTGCCCATCGACCCCAGCATTTACAGAAGTCGATGACAGAGGTTGCACAAAATACCGCAGTAATACCAGTAATGTCGAAATTGGTATTCCTTTTCTCGCTGACTCCAGTGTAGTGCGCCCTGAATATATGCAAGAAATCGCCAGATTAGCTGAGTTTTTGAAGGAGCACCCTACTAAGCATGTGGAAATTCAAGGGCATGCGTCATTAGAAGGCCCTGCCCTTTACAATCGCAAGCTATCAGAAAAGCGCGCTTTTTCAGTCGCAGAGCTACTTATCCAGCAATATGGTATTGCGCCTAATCGCGTCACATCTTTAGGCTATGGAATAGATCAGCCAAGAATTAACGAAATTTCCGTTCGCGCAAATGCAGCAAATCGTCGCATAGAAGCTGTCATTACGGAGGCTGGCAATCGCTCAGCTACAGCACAAAATGGTTGGTCTTAGGCTAAGCAGTAAATTAATGTATGGATAGTGTATGCAAGAAAATGACGCACTCAACCATGGTGGTAGCCTTGTAGACTGCCTTGAGATTTTATGCCGTTATCATGATCGCGAATTTTCCCGAGAAACGTTATTAAGCGGCTTGCCTCTGGAAAATGGTTTATTAAATCCCTCCGGATTTTCACGTGCAGCGAAACGGATAGGCTTTAAAACCAAAGTTGTTCATAAAGCACTTTGCGATCTCAATGTGGCTTTATTACCCGCTGTATTAATCTTACAGAACAATCAAGCATGTGTTATCACTAAGCTGAACCTGACAGATAATACCGCACAAGTAATATACCCAGAATTAAGTGATTCTGCCGTCACAATAAGCCTTGATGAATTGAATGAAACAAGTTCAGGTATGATCATTTATGCACAACCTGAATTTGCCTTCGATGCACGCTCACCGGTACTGCAAAAGCTATCAAAAGATGGCTGGTTTTGGGGAGTGATAAAAGAATGCCGAACCCTTTATAAAGATGTCATTGTCTCCGCTATCGCACTTGGCGTACTTTCTATTGCTATGCCACTGTTTGTGATGAACGTCTACGACCGTGTTGTACCAAATCATGCGACAGAAACACTGTGGGTGTTAGCAATCGGTGTGCTGCTGGCTCTGACCGCAGATTTCATACTAAGACTGGTGCGCAGTTATTTTGTCGAGCTTGCCGCAAGTAGAATTGATGTAAAAGTGTCGGCGGTAATCATGGAGCGAGTTTTGGGTATGAAACTAAAGAACCGCCCTACATCAGCCGGTTCCTTTGCGAGTAATATTCAGTCTTTCGAGGCCGTTCGCAGCTTTTTTAGCTCGATCACTTTAATTGCGCTCGTTGATCTTCCCTTCGTGCTTTTATTTCTTGTTGTTATTGCCATTATTGGGGTAGAGCTTAGCCTGCCAATTATCATCGGCGCAGTGCTTTTGCTGAGCTATGCATTAGCAGCACACAGAAAGCTTGAAAGCTTATCTGAGCAAACAATGAAAGCCAGTTCAATGCGAAATGCAGTCCTAGTAGAAAGTTTAACAAACATTGAAGATGTAAAAAGCTTTCACAGTGAATGTAAAACTCAATCTAATTGGGAAAAATCAACAATTTACATTGCTAGAGTTAATGCTCAAAGTCGCCTCATTTCATCTTCAATCAGCAATGCAGGCGCGTGGGTACAGCAGTGTGTCGGTGTGGTGATCATGATGATTGGTGTGCATCTCATTATAGAAGGCGACTTAACCCAAGGCGGGCTAATTGCAGCCTATTTATTGTCGTCTCGAACTATGGCACCCATTAGCCAATCAGCGGCGGTACTTGCCCAGTTCCATCATGCAGCAATTGCTATGCATTCATTAAATGAAATAATGGAAAAAGAAGTCGAACGCCCCCCTGGTAAACACTGGCTAAGCCACCCTGTATTACTCGGAGATATTGAGTTTAACGATGTACGATTCAAATACTCAGATGAAAGCAATGAAGCGTTATGCGGTGTAAGTTTCAAAATAAAGGCAGGTGAAAAAGTCGCTATTTTAGGGCGTAATGGCTCAGGAAAAAGCACTGTAGAAAAACTTATTTTAGGTCTTTATGAACCCAATTCTGGATCAATTTTAATTGATAACAATGATATTCACCAAATTGACCCTGCAGAGCTTCGTCATAATATTGGGTATGTTCCCCAAACAATTTCACTATTCTTTGGCACCTTAAAAGACAATATAACGCTAAGTGCATGGCATGCAAAAGACGAGCAAATTTTATCTGCGTGCCAGCAAAGCCAGTTATTTGAGTTAATTAATTCACACCCTGACGGATTTGATATGCAAGTAGGTGAACAGGGTCGCCTACTCTCTGGTGGTCAACGCCAAGCGGTTGGGATCGCCAGAGCCTTACTAAACAATCCACCGATTTTATTAATGGATGAGCCTACCTCAGCACTGGATCATAATAGTGAATCTAAGATCATTAATAACATAAAACGTAGCTGCCAAGAAAAGACTCTGATTGTTGTTACACATAGAACATCACTGCTAGAGCTTGTTGATCGGGTCATCGTATTAGATAACGGTAAAGTTGTAGCCGATGGACCTAAATCCCAAGTTTTATCTGCTTTGTCGACTCATACGGTTGGAAAAGTATCATGAGTAAAAAAGACTTACCAATTGAACAACGCTCATTCGAACGTTTGAATAAAGCGATGGATAAGCAAAAAGCAAAGCGTCCATCTATATTTTCATATTTGTTTTCTCGTTGGTTATCACCGCCGAATACTCAAGATTGGGTTGTTGACGCGCAATGGGAGAAAATGCAACAACAGCCAGCCAGTGCCAGAGTATTATTGTATTTAATTTGCTTAACTATCGTCGCCTTACTTGTTTGGTCAGCGTTTGCCCACTTAGATGAAGTTGCACGTGGTGAAGGCAGAGTGATCCCCTCTCATAAACTACAAGTTGTACAATCATACGACGGTGGCATGGTAGAGCAAATTTTTGTTCGAGAAGGACAAATCGTCAATGCGGGTGATGTATTGGTGAAGATAGATCCAACTCGTTTTATCTCTTCATTTAGAGAAAACCAAGCAAAAATTTTATCTCTAACAGCGAAAGTTGAGCGACTTAAAGCGCTCACTAAAAAAAAGCCACTTGAGTTTACTCCCGACTTAATCGAAAAAGCGCCGGATGCCGTTGCACACGAACAAGCCATGTTTGAGAGCAGTAATCAAGAGCTGACACAACAAGTTACAATCCATAAGCGCCAACTAGAGCAGCGTCGCCAAGACTATGCCGAAGCGAGAGCCGCACTGCAACAACACACTAACTCTCTCAGTTTAGCGAACAGAGAACTTTCTGTGACACGGCCATTACTTCGTTCAGGTGCCGTATCTGATATAGATATAATCCGTTTGGAGCGCCAAGTTGTAGAGCACACAGGTGAGATAAATCGAACAAAAGCAGCAATAAACCGAAGTTTATCGGCTATCAATGAAGCAAAAAATAAAGTGACTGAAGTAGAGCTTGCGATGATTAACCGTTGGAGTAATGAACTTTCAGAAGCACTCCTTCGCCTTGATGCCATTAAAGAAACAGAGTCAGGATTGGCAGATAAGGTTACGCAAACTGAGATCCGCTCCCCCGTCAATGGGACCGTTCAACGCTTATTAGTAAATACAGTTGGCGGCATTTTACAACCTGGTAGTGATGCTGTGGAAATTATTCCCTTAGATGACCAGCTCGTTGTTGAAGCGAAAATTTTACCAAAAGATATTGCGTTTTTGCAGCCAGGGCAAGAGGCTATGATCAAGTTCAGTGCTTATGACTTTGCTATTTATGGTGGCCTTGAAGCCCAGGTAACTCACATCAGTGCTGATACTATCACCGATGATAGAGATAACACTTTTTATTTAGTGCAATTGAAAACGAACCGAAACCACTTTGCCGACAATCTAACGATTATCCCTGGCATGACAACTCAGGTCGATATTATTACCGGAAAAAAAACCGTGCTTGAGTATTTATTTAAACCCATTTTAAGAGCAACCTCATTAGCCATGACCGAGAGGTAAACTATGAATGCCCTTCACGCCAGTGTAATGGAGTAACTATGCGCAGGAGTGTTTTTATTACACAAGATGAACTTGTCTCTCCACATTGGCAATCTGCATTTGCTGACTGTAGCGTACAAACATCAGTGCCTAAACGGCTAATGGCTGATAGCCTAATTTGGCTACTTGCAGAGACACCTGATTGGCTCAATCTTCTGTCGAAACTCACCGAGCAAAGAATTCCTGTGATAGTGATGACAACTGAGCTTAATATTTCTCAGCTATGTAAAGCATTAGAACACGGTGCTCGTGGCTATATAGAAGCATACGCCAGTAAAGCAATTATTGAGCAAGTTGCTGAAACAGTGAGTAAAGGAGGTATTTGGCTACCTGGGCAACTGTTATCAAACTTAGTTGGGGTGCTGTCTAATCAGCAAATTCACTACCAACACAATTGCGATTTAACATGCCTAACAAATCGAGAAAAACAGGTCGTTGATGAAGTTGTGACGGGGGCAACAAACAAACAGGTCGCACAAAAGTTGAATATCACAGAGCGCACCGTAAAAGAACATATGAGTTCTATTTTCAATAAGCTACATGTGCGAGACCGCATGCAGTTAATGTTAGCGGTTAAAGGCCATTAATCTTTCTTGCCTTCAACCGCAACAAGCCCATCGAAGCCTAGCCCCTTCAGTATAGTTTGATCACTTGGGTTTTTAACCCCTTCTGCTACCACTTTAATGCCTAAAGAGTGCGCAAGTGAACACACACCGCGAAGAAAACTTTGGTTATCTTCATTAAAGCTTATGTTATGACAATAAACACTGTCTATTTTTATTAACTCTAAACCAAGCTCTTGGATTTTATTTAATTTAGTAAACTCAGCCCCCACACGCTTAAGCGCGACTTTAGCGCCAATGCTATGAACTTGTGAACAAAAGCTTCTAAACAAGGCAAATTCTTTAATTGCGAAATTTGCTCGCACCTCAAAGCATATACGCTTAGCAAGTGCAGGATACGCAGATAACCCTGTTAAAATGGACGCCACCGCCATATCATCTTGTAAAGTTTCAGCTGAAACTTCCATTCCTAAAAGCGTATCCCCTTGAATCTGGCCATACTCGTTAATCATTAGTTTCATTAAACTCCAATCAAGGCGAGCTAATAAATGCAAACGCTGAGCCCATTGAAAGTAAAAGCCAAAGCGATATTTTTCGCCTTCAATTAATAAACTTAAAGAAATTTGTTGTTGTATTAAGCGCTCATCAAAAGTTGTTACGGGAAATAACGCGATTTCTAATTGGTTTTCTTTCAGCGCAAACTCTAATCTTTCTCGCCAAGTATCAATATCATTATGGTTGTCTTGCGTTTGTTGTTTTTCATCTACATAAGCACAGCAACCTGGTTTTGCAACGGCAACCTTCAAACACTGGTCGACTCGTTTTAAAAGTGTGGCACGGGTGTCATCAACTTCAATGTGTGTACAACTGTGTGATACCGCAAGCTCTACTGATTTATGATCTGCAACAAGTTGCTCATGGGACTTTAAAATCTGCTCACTCAAGGCTGTGAGATTACTCACATCGCTAAATAACACTAAAAAATCAACATGGGACATACGTGCAATTTGGCTTTGCCTAAAGCTGTCTTCATTCGACTCTAAAAAAGAAACTAATGACTCTGAAAAACGACGTAAAAAGTCCACCATTTCAACGCGACCAACTTGCTCTGTTAATGTATCCAAATTTATCACTCTGAATAAAAAGAGCCCCCCATGTCCTTGTGAGTTTTCTAAAAAGGTATCAAGAGTTGCATTAAAGTATTCTCGATTAGCAAGGCCTGTTAAGTCATCGTGTTGACTTTTAAAACGAATTTCTTCTAAGCGACGATTATCTTCTTTAGTAATGCGATTAAAACGTGTCGACAACAAATTCATTGATGACACAAGCTTAGCAAACTCATAGGTGCGCGGTACTTTTGACTTTATAAAGCGTTTTTCACTTAATGCCACCGCTTGTTTCATTACATCATTGAGTGGACTTAGAATTTTAGATAGAAAATAAGCCCCTGCAATACAAGCCGCCACTGCAACAACTAAAAAACTAAAGAATAAATGTACAGCACTTTTCCACAGAGCATCTTGCGTATACTGGCTATGGCTTTCAACATACAAAGTACCAAATTGTTGCCAGCCATCACTCACTTGAGCAACACCCGGCGCAACCTCTAACTTATAAAAGTGCCTAAACCAACTCGGTGCGTTTAAAGTAAGCTCCCCCGTATAAAGGCGTTTAATTATTGTTTTACCTTGTGGGTCTTGTAACTCAATTCGGTGGTAATAACCGGTATCAAATGAGGCGGATACTAAAAGCTCTATTTCAACAGGGTCTTTACTCATTTGACTCAACATCAAGGCGAGTGAGTTGGCATTATCTATATTTTTCATTCGCAACTCAGTCGTAAAGTACTCTTTTGCAGAATTAGTACTGATCAACAAACTACTCACAAAACCAATAATGATTAATAGCAAAATAGCAATCCATAGCTCTTGCTTTAAGGTAATGGTTTTATTTCGTTTGAGTCTAAATAGATTAAATACCTTCACCATCGCACTCCTTCTTTGCGTGATTGCTCTAATATATGACGCCACCGTGATAGCCTAGCAGTAGGATCGGCCACACTCTTTGTTGAATTATTGGCCCACAAGCCTTTGCTGTTAAAGCTAAAAACAGGACTAAGATCGGTCCGCTTAGCAGCAGGCAATACCTTTACAATTAAACTATCTAAAATAAGTGGTTGTGCATTCGGGTGTGTAAAGTAGCCAAGTACCATGTGCGCTTGTGTTTTTCGCGTACCAGGTAGTTGAGCTTTTACATAGATAAGCCGTAATTTATCGTCACTCACACCAAGTGCTCTGAGGCTTATATACTTGGCAATTGCGTAATCTTCACAATCACCTAATCCTTTACCAAGCGTTTCAAGAGGGGTCGCCCAATAGTCTTCTTGCTTCCATAATTGAATATCAGTTTGATAACGCAGACTACGGGCAAAAAACTCGTTAACAACAAGTACCTGTTGTTGTTCAGGTAAATTAGAAGCCTGCTGCAACATTCCTTGCCACTGCCTTGCAACAGTGACCCTATTGGCACCGAAACGCTGCTGCATCTGTTGAATAAAAGTGGTAAATTCAATAACTAAGCGATCAGCTATTGCAGAGTGACTTAAGCATAGAATAATGACAACGGTTAACCAGCAGGCATGACTGCGCCAAGTTTGATTAAAGGCAATCGCATATGCTCTAAACAGCATAGACAATTCCTAAAAGGAGAAAAGCTTGGTTAAAATGATATGTTAATGCCATTATGCTTTTGTTAAAACTAACAGTCTTAAAAGCATAGCACCCAAGCTGCAACTATGAGAATTTAGTACTTAATAATAAGTCACTTTTTTTACTTCACGCGGTTTGATTTCGCCAATATATAAGTCATGTACTCGTTTCATGTCGAGTTGCAACTCTGTGGCGTAAGTGTCGCCCACCGCATACGTTTTAATGACCTGAGCACCTTTGATAACACCCTGCACTTTGCTTTGTAGCTGATCGTTATGTGCAATGCTGTTTTGTACCGTCGTCCCTGCGGAAATCTTTTGCCCATAAACCTGTTCAGCTAACTCACGATATGCTTCAAGTTTTGAGGCTTTAATTGCAAGTAAAGTTCGTTGTGATTTGTTATCACTCGGTTGAGCACTAATGGGTGCATAACCAACGGCTTTTAAAATCGGGTAGTCATCAGGCTCGATATAAGTGTACTCTACGTGTTTATCAAAAATACTACTGCAACCACTTAGTGCAATACAGGCAGCTAGGCCACAAACTAACATTGCTCGCATAACTTGTTTCCGTTAAAAACTCATTTTCTACAAATATGCACGTTTAGTGCCAATCTGGTACATTACTTGCTCGGTACTTGGTATCAATGAACAGTGTCGCTAGGTATTTGCATGAAGTGTCTATTAAAAACGAGTTTATACAGCATGGGGCTGGCCTTTACTCTTGTTTTTTCTAACAATAGTTTAGCTCAATGGTTTGAATCTACAGGCCATGCAGTGATTAAAGATGGTGATACAAGTCAAGCCAAATCTGCCGCAATGAAAGATGCGATAACCCAAGCATTAGTGTTTTCAGGGGCGCGTGTTAGCTCTGTACAAACCTTAGTAGACGGAGTTTTGACGCAAGATCAGCTTAAAATTAGTAGCCATGGTGAGATCCAAAAAATAGAGCTTATTAGCGAAGATCGTCATAACGATACCTATGCAATTACACTTCGCTTAGATATTTTTCCAGAAGCTGAAGAATGCCCTGCAAATAAGTATGCTAAATTCATCGCAATAACACAAAGTCAGTTGGCTAACAGAGAGCAAGCGAGAATGGGCCAAATTTTTGACGTCAATAAAGCTATTAGTGAACAGCTTTATACTCGCTTAAGTAATACGCAAATGGCCGCAAAACCGACAGCATATTACAATGTGCCGTTGCGCGTGGATCATTTTTTCACCCAACAATATGACTACAGCGATGCATTACTCGAAGAGATAACCAGTCGTAGTAACTCACAATATGTATTACTCAGTCGTATCCGCGATTTATCGGTAAACCGTAAACTCAATAACGATTATGCATTTTGGCAAGATGATAGCTTTAAACGTGCTTATAAAGCCGATTATGTTTTATTTGATGGCACCACTTACGAAAAGCTATGGCAGAAAAGTTACCAAACTGAGGGAATTTGGCCATACAAAAAAACCGATATCATTGATGTGTATAGCGACCGCTTTTGGGAAACCGATTATGGTCAAGCCATCAGTGAGGTAAACCAAACCCTCACCTATGACTTACAAGCGGCTATGGCTTGTTTACCTACGCAAGGCAAAATTTTGCATATTGAGAATGGCAAATTAATAATCAACCTTGGTAAAGCGCATGGCTTACAGCAAGGGGAGTTATTAAATATTGCTCATCATAACTACATGACAGATGCGCAAGGTAATAAACTACCACATAAGATCACTACCCTTAATCAAGTGAAAATTACCCAACTCTATCAGCAGTCGGCTGTTGCCATGAGTATTGATGAGCAGCCATTACCCAACATTCAAATAAACGATATTGTTGAATTAGCTGGTGGCGAGTAAATGTTGCTGTAACCCTTTATGAGCATTTAGCCAAGCGGCTAATTGCTCTACTCCCGCAATATGTGGGTAGTGCTTACGGGTTGCAATAACAACTTGTCGTTGTTGATTAGGTGTTATTGCCAAATAATTAATTCCCTCTCGCGTCGTGCAAGCAAGTTTGGGAACAAATGTAATACCATCGTCCATCGCGACCAAAGCAAGTAGGGTTTCGATACTAT
Organism: Pseudoalteromonas sp. 68 DY56-GL68; assembly: GCF_041414825.1. NCBI lineage: Bacteria > Pseudomonadati > Pseudomonadota > Gammaproteobacteria > Alteromonadales > Pseudoalteromonadaceae > Pseudoalteromonas > Pseudoalteromonas sp. 68 DY56-GL68. The sequence goes on along the minus strand of NZ_JAOCZL010000020.1, from coordinate 135,556 downwards.
TGCCCTTGTATTGGTTTGAAACTTCAACCCCTGCCGAAAAGCAAAATTGCTCAGCTTGTTCTTTAAAGCAATGCCCTTCGTTTAACATAAGTAAGTCACAATCACTTAGCTGAGTAAGTGCAACTTTCTCTTTGTTAGCTAATGCATGCTGCTCAGATACAGCTACTAAAAAGTCTTCTTTGTATAATGCTGATACATGGTAATTAGCGAGGTCAGGCACATCAGCGACAATTGCAATATCGATTTCTCCGTTATCAAGGGCGATAAGTGTTTGCGCGGTTTGCATTTCAATAAATGAAAAATGAGTGTCGTTAAAGGCTTGTTTCATTGACGTGAGCAAGGTTGGCAATAAGTAAGGTGCAATAGTGGGAATAATACCTACGTTTATTTTGCCTTTAAGGGGATCATGGGAGCTTGCAGCAATTTCCTTCAATACTTGGGTTTGCTCAAGGATTACGTTAATTTGTTCAAGTAACCGTTGACCTTGTACAGTCACTGTCACTTGTTTAGTGGAGCGATCAAAAATAGTTACCCCAAGTTCTTGTTCAAGCTTTTTAACTTGACCACTCAAAGTTGGTTGGCTCACATAACAGGCATCAGCTGCCTTTCGAAAGTGCTTAAACTGAGCCACCGCTTTTGCATATTCCAAATCTTTTAAGTTCATAGTACTCACCAACCATCAATAGCTTTTAACTATCATAGTAATAAAAACAAACGATTGGAACTATTATCTATATAACCTCATAATAACACCCAACTAATCAAGAGGAATTAAAACTATGTTAAACAATATTGAAGGTCAAAAAGTCCCTAACGTTACATTCGCAACACGCATTGATGAGCAATGGCAATCACTGACCAGTGATGATATTTTCAAAGGTAAAACTGTTGTACTGTTTGCATTACCTGGCGCATTTACACCAACTTGTTCATCAACACACTTACCACGCTATAACGAACTTGCGCCGGTATTTAAGCAAAATGGTGTCGATGACATCGTTTGTATTTCGGTTAACGATACTTTTGTTATGAACGCATGGGCACAAAATCAAGAAGCGCAAAATATCACGCTACTACCCGATGGTAACGGCGAATTCACCGATGGTATGGGCATGCTAGTCGATAAAAATGATTTAGGCTTTGGTAAACGTAGCTGGCGTTATTCTATGCTAGTAAAAGACGGCGTTATCGAAAAAATGTTTATTGAGCCACAAAAGCCAGGTGACCCATTTGAAGTCTCTGATGCTGATACCATGCTTGAGTACATTAACCCAGCGCAGGTAAAACCAAAACCTGTTAGTCTTTTTACCAAGCCTAACTGCCCATATTGCACAAAGGCAAAAACATTGTTAGAAAGTAAAGGCTATGTGTATGAAGAAATTATTTTAGGAAGAGACGCTTCACTTACCAGCTTAAAAGCAATGTCTGGCCGCGAAACGGTACCACAAGTATTTATCGGTGGAGAGCACATTGGTGACTCTGATGATTTAGAGAAACACTTCGCATAAGCAAACTGACACTAAGAGGGCTAACATATGGCTCTCTTAGTGCTTACACTCCCCCCACAAATCACCTTAAAACGCCTTTAGCACCAAGCATATTCAACATTACTCCCATTTATATTCAATATACCTACATTTTTATTACTTGTTTATTACATAAATTCCAGAATAAATCTAAAATAGCCACCAGCTACATTCACAGTCTTTGTGATGAAATTAAAAATGAACTAAATGGAACATATAAATGAATAAACTAATGCTAGGATTTCTACTTTCCTTAGTGGGGTTTAGCGGTTATGCACAAGCTGAATCAGTCGGTGCCATTGACCTACTTACCCACCCTGTCGGCATCATCTGTGTCGTTATTTTTATCTTTGCCTATGTATTAGTTATTCTTGAAGAAAAAATCCATTTACGTAAATCAAAACCCGTGCTTGTCGCGGCAGGTGTTATTTGGACACTCATTGCCTGGCAGTACAGCGCGCAAAATATGTCTGAGTTAAGTACCGATGCATTTCGTCATGCTTTACTCGAATTCTCTGAGTTAATGCTATTTTTATTAGTCGCGATGACTTATATCAATGCACTTGAAGAGCGAAGATTATTCGATAGCCTGCGTAGTTGGCTGGTAGTACGAGGTTTTAGCTATAAACAACTATTTTGGATAAGTGGCGTTTTGGCCTTTTGTATCTCTCCTGTGGCAGATAACTTAACAACCGCTTTGCTTTTATGTGCCGTGGTTATGAAGGTAGCCGCCGACGATAATCGCTTTATTGCTATGTCGTGTATTAATATCGTGATTGCTGCTAATGCTGGCGGTGCGTTTAGTCCCTTCGGCGATATTACCACTTTGATGGTTTGGCAGGCTGATGTCATAGAATTCACCGGATTTTTTGTATTATTTTTACCGGCATTAGTCAGCTATATTATTCCCGCGTTTGTCATGTCTTTTTTCATTAATAATAAACACCCTAAAACAGTAGATGATGAGGTTGAACTTAAGCGCGGTGCTATCCGCATTTTATGCTTATTTTTACTGACTATTTTAACTGCTGTCGTCCTAAAAACAGCCTTTGGCTTGCCGCCTGTTGTAGGTATGATGATGGGCCTTGGTTACTTACAATTTTTTGGCTATTTTCTTCGTGTTACTCTACCAGGCTCCCTTGCCAGAAAGCGTGCCATGGCTGAACGAGAAGGCGACAAAGAACGCCTCAGTCGCTTAGGTAATGTGGTTCCTTTTGATGTATTTAGTCGCGTATCTCGTGCCGAGTGGGATACCTTATTATTCTTCTATGGCATCGTTATCTGTGTAGGCGGTTTAGGCTTTATAGGTTATTTAGCGCTCTTGTCTGACCTACTTTACACAAACTGGTCTGCAACAGGGGCAAATATCATCTTAGGGTTAATGTCTGCTGTTGTTGATAATATTCCTGTCATGTTTGCTGTGCTGCAAATGATGCCAGACATGTCTCATGGGCAATGGCTTTTAATAACCCTCACAGCAGGCATTGGCGGTAGTTTATTGTCTATTGGCTCTGCTGCGGGTGTTGCATTAATGGGCCAAGCAAGAGGTATTTACACCTTTAACAGTCATTTAAAATGGTCTCCGGTAATATTACTTGGCTACTTTGCTGGGGTTTTCACCCATTTATATTTAAACACGTCTTACTTTAACTAAGTTAACCAAGCCCTAAGCTATATGCCTAGGGCTTGTCTTAAAAACGAATAACAGCCGCGCTTACAGGTTTATCCGCCTATACATTCCCATGTCGTAATTTGTCATGTTTTTGTCGCAAAAAGTAAAGATATCCTCAGGCTATTTCCCTTAATGTAGATCCTAAAGAGAAGACCCCTTCCCCGCCTAATTGAGGATACACATGATGAACAAAATGAATTCTGTTGCTATGCAAAATGGTCAACTACATGTAAAACAAATTGATATTCCAACACCAAGTGCAGGTCAAGTGCTCGTAAAGAGCTTGGCTTGCGGTATTTGTGGTTCTGATATTCATATTACTCGACACACAGCAGATGTATTCGATATCTATAAGAACCTAGGTACTATGGAACAGGAAGCAAGTAATGAGCAGGAAGTTTTACTCGGCCATGAATATGCCGCAGAAATTGTGAGCTACGGGCCAGAAACAAAAAAAGAGCTGGCCATAGGCACTCGCGTTACATCAGTCCCTATTTTACTCTCGGCTGGTGGTGCTGGGGTTGGCGTCACACCCGGTTTATACGGCGCTTATTCTGAGTACTTCATTGTTGATGAAGCCCTACTACTGCCTATTCCAGATGCTGTTCCTTCAGAAGCGGCAGCAATTACAGAGCCACTCGCTGTTGGCCTACATGCTGTAAATCGTGCGCAGATAAATACTGACGACGCTGCCATCGTCGTAGGCTGTGGTCCGATTGGCCTTGCCGCTATCGCCGCGCTAAAACTACAAGGCGTTAAGCATATTATTGCTTCTGATCCGCAAGAGAGCAAAAAACAAATTGCCCTTGAATTTGGCGCCACAGAATATGTTAACCCAATGGCTGATGATGAAGTAGCTAGAGCCACAGCACTTGCAGGTAGCAATAAAGTGGTTATTTTTGAATGCGCAGGTGTAAGCCGTTTATTAAACGACTACATTTTACGTGCTCCCGCAAAAGCAAAAATTGTTGTTACTGGCGTTCATACCGCCCCACTTAACGTTAACTTTGCCTACGCAACAGTAAAAGAGCTCGACCTTATTTTCTCTTATTACTATCAACCAGAAGAATTTGCAGAATCACTTGAGAACATCGCTTCAGGTAAAATTGCATGGCAAAAAATGCGCACAGGAAAAGTGGGTATCGACGGCGTACAAGGGGCGTTTGATACCTTGTTCAAACCCAATGATCATATCAAAATCATCATTGAACCATGGCGTGCTGGTGCATTAGAAAGAGTAACAAACTAAGCCGCTTACTTTAAAAGCTATTCAAGCTGTTGATACTGCTTGAATAGCTTAAAGCCATACAACCATCAGGTTTCTCACTAAATATAACGACAAACTAAGCAAGTTGCCTACATTCAGTTTTATCATCCTTTACCGAGATGCTACACGGTGTTTTTTGGTTTGTTTTTAACCAAGCTCGGTGTTACCCTAATCGAAACGGACTTTAACTTATTGATAAATGGAATTATCGCATGACTCTCCAATTAGCAGACTATGAAATTAGTAAAGTCCCCTTGTATGCTCACTTTTTTAAAACCCTAACAATCGGGTTCATGATCTCGTTTTTATCTTCCTGTACAGAGGTAAAAAAAAGAGAGCCTGCAATTTACCTGATACCAGAAGAATACGTAGGGTCTTTATATATTGTATTCAACGCACCAAATGGTAAACCTCCCAAATACGAGGGTAACTCAAGGGTGTATCATATTCCCCCATCAGGTGTGCTTGTAACACAAATGGATGCCAATGAAGGTTGGAGTGAAAGCAGTGAAATTAAGTACTTCTCTGTAAGTAAGTCCGGCAAGCGAACTCCTATGTATGAATCGTCAGAAAATACACCAAAAACTGAACGAACCGTTTATGTCGGTGGCTTAGGGCATTCAGGTCCAATATACGGCTGTACAGTCATAAATAAAAACTTTACGGTTGGTACAGATGCTGAGCAAAGAAATACCAAAAAGTTACTCACGATTTTTGAAGCGATCAAAGTTAAAAATATTGATAAAAAACTATTTGAAGGTATGTGTTGAGGCTTGCTCATTGTAATTTCTATGGAGCTCTACAACTTCAAAAGGTAACTCTATGAAGTTTCTCAAAATATCGCTTATAGGTTTAATAGTTGCGTTACTGTCAGCCTGTACAGAAGTAAAAGAAAGTGAGCCTGAAATTATTCTCATACCTGATGGGTTTTCTGGGAGATTACACGTAATATTTAATGCCCCTAATGGTAAGCCGCCACAATACGAAGGTGATTCTCGGGTATACGATATTCCTCCATCAGGTGTACTTGTGACACAGGTGGATGCGAATGCAGGCTGGATAGAAAGTGATAAAATTAAGTTTTTCTCAGTGAGCAGGACAGGTACTAGAACACCGATTATTGAAGCTTCAGAAAATACCCCAGAGTCAGTAAGAGCCATATATTTTGGAAGTATAGGTCAAGCTGGTCCTGTGTATGGTTGCACAATAATTACTCAAGAATATATTGTTGGAACGAAATCACAGAGAACTGACTTAAAAAAGTTACTCACGATTTTTGAAGCGATCAAAGTTAAAAATATTGATAAAAAAC
>NZ_JAOCZL010000020.1:0-129338 GCF_041414825.1 Pseudoalteromonas sp. 68 DY56-GL68 | reverse complement strand
TAGGTTTAATAGTTGCGTTACTGTCAGCCTGTACAGAAGTAAAAGAAAGTGAGCCCACAATTTACCTTATACCAGAAGGATACGTGGGATCTTTATATATTGTATTCAACGCACCAAATGGTAAACCTCCCAAATATGAAGGTAGCTCAAGGGTGTATCATATTCCCCCATCAGGTGTGCTTGTAACACTGATGGATGCCAATGAAGGTTGGATAGAAAGTAATAAAATTCAGTTTTTTTCTGTGAGTACCAATGGCGATAGAAAACCAATTAGTGAAGTATCAGAAAGTCCCCCTGACAACAAAAGAGCTGTGTACTTTACAGGTTTAGGTTACTCTGGCCCTGTTTACGGGTGTAAGATATTAAACCAAAACTTTATTGTTGGTGTAAAAGAAGAGCGAATTAATGAAGATATACTTTTAACTATATATGAAGCCATCAAAGTTAAAAACATTGATAAAAAACTATTCGAAGATATGTGTTAGGCTTATTTATTGCTATTTTTTCTGAGCTTTGATTTTACTCTAATGGCCTGCAAAGAGAGGCTACAGGAATGTAATCATTGATTTAATTGGTAGCCCCTACAGGAATCGAACCTGTAACTGCCCCTTAGGAGGGGGCCGTTATATCCATTTAACTAAGAGGCCACTTAGCTAAGAAAATTATAACGGGCTAACCCTTTTATAATCAAGCCTTTAGTTTTGGCTAATTTTATTTGATACTGGCGGTTTGGATTGATTCATTTTGCAGCACAAAATAAGGGATGACTTTTTGTGCGCTTGCAGTGACTTGTTTTGAATTTAAGTTTATCACTCTGGCATTCACTTCTACGCCGGTGTTACGGTAGATCAAGGTGCCCGACAGTACATGACTGGCAATTTGACGCTCTGCTAGCTCTTCCACTTTACGTGTCATGACAAAATCGCCACGAGGAGTCACTTTAATCACATCCATCGCTTTAAAATCAACCACACCAAAACCGAACTTTTGTAACTGATACATCATCGATTCTGCAATCTGGTTACCAAGCTGAGAGCTTGTATCAAGGCTGGCATCTAATTCAACGAATGTGGTAATTGCGATACCAAGCTCAGCCTCTTGCTGCATTGTATCAACTAACTCTAACGCCATTTGCTCAACATAGTTAACAAGTGTTTTATGATGTTGATACGGCACGAATAGTCTATCGTTCGTATTGACTTGCTGCGCTTGATTTTGTTGCTCTTGCAATAAAGCAGCATAATCTATTTGTGTTGTTGAAGTGTTCGCTTTTGGCTCTGGCTGTGGCTGCTGTGCAAGCATTTCACAACCTGTTAGGGCTAAGCATAAAGCGATTGAAAAAAAACGTTTCATAATTTACTCACTTGCCTGCTTTAGCATAATACCGTCACTACGGTTAGTACTGTCGAGTGCATCAACAACCGACTGTGGAATAAACCCTTGAGCAGAGCCAACGACCGCTTTACTGGTAATACCAACAATACGCGCATTCACAAGCACACCACCTTGGTGATTAACTAAAGTGCCCGCCAGTACATAATTAAAGTTTTGCTGCTGACTTAATTCTAAGTAGTCTCGACTAAACACGAAGTCACCAGTGGGGGTAACACGCATATAATCTGTTGTTTTAAAGTCGATAACTGGCACGCCAAAGGTATGCAATTCGTGCATAAAGCTTTCGGCAATTTGATTACCAAGTAATGAACCTGCATTGTAATCAGCGTCTAGGTATATAAAGCTAGACACCGCAAGTGGTGTTTTGTCGTTAACGTATTGCAGGTTTTCAACCATATCCTGCATGATGCCTCGAACATAGTGATTAATGTTCTTTCGTGTTGGCGCAGCAGTAAACGTACTGTCGTTCATTACCACTTGGTTGCTTTGAAATACGCTTGTGCTTGTTTGCGGGGCAGCAACTTCACGCTGTGCGCTAACAAGCTGAGGCTCATCACTGTATGTTTTTTCGTTATCCGCTGTCAGCATCGAAGAACAACCAAAGCCTAAAGGAAGGCATAAACTTAAAAATAAACGTTTCATTGATAATTCCTCTTAATATTCACTACGGTATAGCTGACCATCACGCTGCTGTACTTTCTCATTTCCCCACATAACATTAATAGGAATTTCAGTACTAGCAGCCGACACTATTCGCTGATCTTTTGTATTAACTAGGCGCGCATTAACTATGTAGGCATGTTGTTGCCGTGTTAATGTGCCTGTGATGACAAAGTCAATATTCTGACGTTGACGTAACTTACTCACATCACGACTTAATATACTATCGGCCGTAGGCTGTAAATTTAAAGTGTTTTCTAAACGGTATTCAATGGTATGAAAACCCAGTTGTGTGAACTGAGTCATTAAACTCTCTTGGATTTGTTGGCTCAAGCCATTGCCTTGATTGCTTGCCAAGCGAGTACCTAAGCCATCAGCCATATAAAAACTGGTTACAGCAATGCGAGCATTGCCTTTGTAAGAGCCTTGAATGCGGCTTAATTGACTGCTTAAATCTGCAACATATTGATTAACAGTGTAGGCTGCCATGCGAGCTTTAGGCGCATTGGTTGATACAACTGGTTTTGCCTCTTCTGTGAGACTACAACCAGTCAGTATAAAAAATATAAAACAATGTAAAAGCCGCATAATTGCCACCCTCTATGAACATAGCAATGTACTAGCAAGGATTATGCCTAATTATATTTACATGCCTGAAAAGGGTTTATTGGTGTATTGAGTGACAAGGCAATTGACTTCTTTTTGCTTTAATAACTGGCAATCCTTTTCAGCCATTTGCTTCTCTTTATAAGCGCCTATTTTTAATCGATGATAAACCACATTATTAACCTCAACAGCCTCAACGTTAACCGCAAATTGACCTGTAAACATACTTGGGGCTTTACTTTTTAACTCTTCTAAACTTCGCGTTAATCGCGCTGTTTCTGTGACAGAGGCAACTTGTAATGCAAATAATGGCTGCTCAGTATAAGCATTGCTTTTAACATCAACAGGTTCAACAACTTGCTCACTAACGGGTGAGCTTTTAGCTTGGTTTTCTGTTTGCGACTTGGCAAGATCATTTAGCTGAGTAATTAGTAGGTTTAGATCATTTTCAATTGCGATAAGGCGCTCAATGCTAGGTTTAGCTTGTTGCCACTGCGCGGCACTTTCTTTTAGGCTATCGAGTTCTTGTTGAGTAATTTGCACACTATTTTGCGGTGTGGAAGAGTGTTCGCTATTTGTTGATTGACACGCAGATGCCAGTAAACAAAGTAAAACAACACTAAAATGACGCTTTAACATTATAATTTTCCCTAAATTAATAACTAACCGTATATGGCTCAACATCACAGTTAAGCTTATAGCTCTTTAATACGCTGCAAACTTGTGTAAGTTCATCGCTTTGAGTTTCAGAAAACGCGGCTGAGAGAACAAACTCTTTATCACTTTTTTTGATATAAAAAGGATCTAAAATAGCGAGTTCTGATAATGGTTTTTTCACAAGATAAAGATATGTTTTTAAGATAGCGAGTGATGAAAACTGCCCTAACTTAGCAATGTAGCCATCTTTTACTTGTTTAGGCTTTAATACCAGATCAGCGCCAACAACAACTTCGCCACCAGCAGATAAGTTAAGGGTCACATGTTGGTTATCTTTTAATGATTTTTTGTCTTTATATTCATCATCGATCACTGCTTTATATTCGCCTGGGCGAAGGTCTGTAAACAAGTAATAGCCATCATACGCAGCTTGGGTTTGCGACACCTTTTTCCCTGTTTTATCAATGAGTGAGATGTTCGCAAACGGTTGCACTTTCATATTTTCATCTTGCGCAACATACACAACCCCCTCAACTTCGCTGCTGTTGTTAAGCGCTATATCAATATATTCTATGAATCCGGCTCTGGGAGTAACAGAAAAACCATCATTAGCAGCGACCAAAAATGGATCTGGAAAACTATCAGGATCAATAACAATATCGGTCGTTCTATTCGCAGGCATACTGGTTAGCAATGCAATGCCGTTTTCATCAGTGACTGCTTGACGATAATTTTGCACACCTTTGACTTTAACACCTGCAATACCATGCTCACTTTCATCCTTGATTCCATTATTATTGGCATCTAAGTAAACGTGAGCCATCAGAGTACCTGAGCGTGCTAAACTTCGTTTGCTAGAAAATATACCAGTGCCTTGGCTAGCATAACCTAGGCTAAAGCGGCTAAATAACCCTACTCGCCAACGATCTTCACTGTCGTAGTTAAGATTACTATTTAGGCTAAATCTATCAGATTGCCAATTAAGTCCAATCTCCGCTGACTTTACATCATCAATAAGCGAGTTACGAAGTGTCAATTCACCTTGCAACTGTGATGTTAAACTACGATTAAATTGGGCCTCATATGACTGAATAGAGTGGTGAGGACTCATACTGTAATCCAGACTAAAACGGCTAAAAACTTGGCCAAATCGCCCTTGGAGTCGAACGTTACCCAATAAGGTAGAGTCATCGAGCCTGCTGTCTTTTTGCCAACTCAAGCGGTGATTAAAGGAAAAGCCTGAGTAAGCATAGTTCATGATATTCTCGAGCTTTAGGCTGTCGTATCGACTATCAATGTCAGTGTAATAAGCGTTGTTTTGGTAGTTGAGTCGACCGTATTGATTTTGAAAGACCTCTCCAGAGATATTAAATTCATAATTGCTTGATGAACTCATTCTTTGCTGGCTGCTTTGACGATTAATTAAACGCTCTCGTTCTGATGCACGAAACCTTAACGCTTGCTCGGCAATTTGCCCTCTTGCGGTAAACTCAAGCTCGCTTTCATCTTCATTGTTTTGCTCGTAATCTAGGTTAATTAACAGGCGGTCGAAAAGGCTCACATTACTACCGATCGCTAGGTTTTGAGTGTTATCTTTATACTCACTTTTTAAACCCGCTATACCGCCATACACTGAGATATTATCTGTTAATGCTGTATCGTAACGACCAGAAAACAACCAGCCTGGGTTTTCAACATAATAATTCGATTGGTTAAATAGCTGGTGCCCTTGCTCTGTGATTGAGAATTCATAAAACGACTCGCCCGCAGACAAGCTAGTGCCATCAATCAAGTATTGTTCAGTCTTTCGCTCCACTTGACCTTGCGGTCCATAAAAAATGAGCTCAAAGTTATTGGCGCCATACAGCAAGTCTACATTTTCAAATATATACCGACCGTCATTAAGACTAAGTAGCTGATTAATTAAAACACCATTTTGATACAGCTCTACATCCCAGCCGGGTTGGATATTACCAATGATGTTAACCTGATTAGTATTAACAGGCTTAAATAGTGGTTTATTAGTTACTTTTGCACCGCGAGCATAATTGCTATTAAAACGGTTCCCTATTTGCGTTGCCAATACATCACCAAACTCAATTCTGTTTGCAGCTAAAGGACCAAGTAGCTCTGAATTTAAGTCTTCACGGCTAAATGTGAGTCTTGAATCAGTAAGTAAGTCACCATCACGACCCGCAAAATAGTATTCAGCATTTAAGTAAGCAAGATCATTAGCACCAAGAATAGAGTATCCCGCAGAGCTTTGTTGATCATCTGCTGTCATGCTAATTTGGATATCTGCCATAGGAGAGGACACAGCTTGATATGGGCTTTCTTTCCACGGTAGTGTTGGCTCAGAGTAACGTGCTGTTTGGCTTAGCTCTCTTTTCTGCCGGGCTAAGCGTGCTTCTATGGGTAATCGTGTATCAGAGTTTATGTAAAGTTCAAGTGTTGAGTAGTCTACAGCCATTGTTAAATCAAACACTTGCTCAAGTAATGTTGAAGCAACAAAAATATCTTGCTGATCAACATGTAACTGTTCTTGGGCTATTGAAAATGTCCGACCTTTGACGGTTATGGTCATTTTTGTTGTATCAAGCACAAAGGTGTTTTCTGGATTAATAAACCAGCCCTTCGCAATACCGGTATTACCATTTACATCAATTACAAACTCTACGGTTTCAGAGAAGCTCAGCAAGTCGACCCATATTCCTTGCTGACTTTTAACAGCTAACACTTCTCCTAAGTAGGTATGCTTTAAGTAAGCTGAAAAAAACAACAACTCCCCCACAGGGATCCCTTCCCCATTCACTTTTTTATTAAGGTCTGTTGCTGTTGCCTGAGAATCAGCGCTTTCTCTTTCAGAAGCTTTTAACTGCTGTAACTGCTGCTGCATTTTCTTTAATGAAGCAAATACAGCCTGATAATTTTTTTCAGCTGCGACGGGAGCGCCAGTGGCAAACATTAAAAGACAAAATAAGAGACGTTTCATTTACTGCAAAGAATTGAAATGCTGAGACGTGAAGGTCGTCGTTTTAGTTGAAAAAACTTGCCCTTGATACTCTTTTAACCCCGAGTAAGTAATGCGTATTTGGCTATTTTCTTGTAGCTTCATATTATCAAATAAAGGCAGAGTTAAAGTAACGTTATCAAGCTCAGGATAAATGCTGAAGTCATTTACCATGGCAATTTTTTGCTCTTCTTTACTTCCTGATAGAGTTTGAAAAACTTCAACTTTTCCGAATGAACTATAATCGCCAGAATGATTAAGGCTAATGCCAAGTGATGGTTTTGCATCATTTGTTAAGTACTTTACTGAAGCAATATCAACCTCAGGTAGCGCAGTTCCCTGTCTTAAGAGCACAGGTATTGAATAACTTAGAACCATGTCTAAACGAATACCAAAGCTTTTACTATTACTTTTATGTTCATTGGGTAGCGCTTTAAAAACCAAGTGAGAACGATATTCTTTATCTGCCAGACCTTTAGCTCTGCGAAGAGCTATTTTCACAACCTGCCTTTCTCCCGGCGCTAATCTCACCTGAGAAGGACTCAAACGCATCATACTGGCCAGTGAATTAGGGTTAACCTGATCATCGGTCAGCGTTATATAGCCACCTTGCGGCTTCGCTATTTTCTCTTGCCACTCAAGGCGGTAAGTTTTGCTCTCATTAGAGTTATTTACCACAATAACTTTAGCGACTCGTTGCCTGTCATCAAATGCAATACGTGTTGGCGAGATCAATAAGTTTGCATATACAGCAGCACTATGAAAGGTTAGTAAAACAATAAAGCAGTATAGAAAGTATCTGTACTTCATAAAATTCCATTAAAAGTCTACGGTTAATGAGACGGTTGCATCATAATAACCATCATTATAGGTGCTACCATCACCACTTGTGCTTATCTGCCCACCCACCGTTAATACAGCACTGCCGTATGAGTCAGTGACCAAGGTAGGGTTATAAATCAATCGATTGAGATAAAAGCGTTGGTTATTGTGTAAATTACTAAGTGGTTGGTTATTCACATTATCACTAATGGTAACTTGTATTCTTGCTCCATAGCCTTCAAACAATAACTCGGCGGCGCGACCCTGTTTAACAACATAAATACTGTTGCTACTCGCGCTAGTATTGCTTGGCAAAACAGTGACAGAGCTAACACTTGAGTTGTCTGTAATAGCCAGTAGACCAAAGCTAAGTGGTTCAAGCTCAGTTATTGTTTGTTGTGCAACAGAGCCTGCGCTCAATAAAAGAGCACTTAATAGACAAAAATGCGTACGCATAAGTTATGCCTGCTAACACTTAGCAGGCACTCTATGTTAGTAATCTAATTGCAGTGTAAATGTACCGCTATAAGTACCATCAATATAATCGAGAGCCGGAGTTGTGGCATCTGTTGTTAGTGTTCCACCCACATTGAATGTTGCCTCACCATTGGCATCTACTTGGATTGTTGTTGTGGCTGCAGAGTTAGGGTTTGCGCCTGTTAATACATAATAGGTAGGCGAAGCTAACACAAAGCCAGCAGTGCCAGCTGGTGCTGAGTCAGGTGCGATGGCCGTCTCAGTTGGGTTTGTAATGTTTAAGGTTGCAAAAGGTGATACACCTGAAACACTGAATGACGCTGGTGTACCAGGTACAAGGATAGCAATTTCAGCTAAAGCAGCATTTGTGCTGGCTGTCGTCGCAGATGTTGCAGGGTTAGCTGATAACACTAACGTTGCTGTTTCTCCCGATGTTGTATCTGCTTTGGCGCGAATTGTACCAAAATCTAGGTCGCTGTCTTTTTGCAATGTAAACGCGTTTTGTACCGTTACACCAGCTTGAAAAGTAGTTTGCTCAGCAACAACGTTAAACGTTAAAAGTGCTGATGAGGTCATTAGTGCTGCTATCTTTATTGAGTTTTTCATATGCATTCCTAAGATATGATAAAAAGTTTCAACCTTTTATTCAGGTTAAATTAAGTATCGGCAAAATGCATTATTTTATTAGGAAAAAATGTACTTTTTTTATTGTTTTAAATCAAAAAGAGTAAAACGATAAATTACAAATCAACGCCTTTAAATTCTGTGGTCTCACAATGGCTATAAATAAGTTCAAAAACTTGGCAGAGTTTGCTCGCCTCTTGCTCTGTTTGTAGCGGCCCAGCGACAAGGCTATAAAGTGTTTTAGAGGCTGATGATTGCGTATTCATTTTATAACGAAGCATAGTATAAAGATTAGGATAACGATTTTTAAGTCGACCTAATTGGGCTCTCACTCCCCGCTCAACTAAGTAACTGCCAATTTTCACACCATGGATAGGTGATTCCGTATTTGTGGTTTCATTCAAATTTTGATTTGCCGTTGTAGACACCTGCTCAGTGCTACCATAGCTAACAACTTTAGGATCGCTTTGCAGCTTTTTAGGCAGTTTATCAACATCAACTTGTACAGCGAGTGCTTGTATTAGCATCAACAAATCAGCTTCAATGGTATTTAAATGATCTATTTGTTCTTTTTTAGTTTCCCACTCAACTAAAAGTTGTTGAAGCTCCTCACGATTAATATCTGACTCTTCGTAAGAGTTTGGATCTGAGAAACTACACGCCTGTAGTAAAATAAAAAGTGTAAAGACAATAAACCGACTCATTAAAAGCTCACCCTAAAAAACGACTCTACTTCCAAGCAAAAAAAGTGCCATTATAGCACTTGTACCTGTCGAATTTCAGATAGAAAAACCATTCTTTGAATAAAAGCTAAAAGTTCACTCGGTTATCTGTATAGCTACTTACCCAGCAATCAATCCCTTGGCGCTTAATAGCTTCACAGTCAGCTTTCGCGTTCTTCAAATATTTATAACCGCCAAATTTCAAACGGTAGTAGGTGTGCTGATCTATATCTGCAACTTCCATATTCAAAATTGGGGAGCCCTGAAAAATATGGGGGGCAAGTCTTTGCATTTTTCTAAGTGCAATCGCTAAGCTTTTTTCGCTATTAACTGACGCGAGTTGAAGAGCAAATAAGTAGTTATGCTGGGCGCTGATTGATCCTGAGCTCTGAACACCACTCGTCTTGACAGCTGATAAATGTGTTGGGGGATCAATCGGAGCTGAACCGCTGGTGTGCATATTTGCTTTTAGAAAAAAAGGCGAATCAAATTGCTCACCAACAAAAGTAACCACCTTGATAGAGGCACTCAATGCGGCTAATTTATTATTTTGAAGAGATACTAAAGAATCACTGCTGCAACCAGACACTAATAGTAATGCCAACAAACACATACTATGTTGCAAAGGCTTGATGCAATGTTTCATAAACATGATTCTAAAATATACCATTGTCAATTTGCTTGTTCACAGGGCTGACTGCGCGCATGTGTTTTTCACCTTTAAGTGCACTAAAAGTTAAACTTAATTTAAAGAATCTCGCGTACTATTTTTTGTTATATTTTTAGTACTGTACTTTATTAGCCATAACAAAAACTTATTGCTTAAGTTTTCATATTAGATGACCTAAAGCAATAAAAATTAATTTCGTTAAAGGTATTTTTACAAAGTATAGCTTAATTTAGCTACCCTTGGCTGTTTGGTAAGTGCTTTACTTAACTTTCATATTAACAACACGTTAAGATAAAGATATATCAGAAAAGTCCCCAATTGAGTAATAATCAACAATTACATCTGTTATGTAAATAATAAAAAAGTGCCATATAGGCACTTTTTATTAACTTTAATTACTTTATGGTAAACAGTTATTTAGCTAGCGACTTTATAAACTCAGTCAACTCGCCTTTAAATTCATCACGGCGTAAGGCAAATTCAACAATTGCTTTCAAATAACCAATTTTGCTGCCGCAATCATGGCTTTTGCCTTTCATTGAGTAAGCATCCACGGTTTCTTTTTCCATAAGCATAGCAATGGCATCCGTTAACTGGATTTCATCGCCTGCCCCTGCAGGCGTTTTGGCAAGTAATGGCCAAATATTCTTGCTTAGCACGTAACGACCAACCACTGCTAAATTTGATGGAGCTTGGTCGACAGGCGGCTTTTCAACCATATTTAGAATTGCAGCACTTTCACCTTGCTTAATTTTTACATCACCTAAGTCAACAACACCAAATTTATCAACTTCATTATGCGGTACTGGCTCAACCATTATTTGGCTTTCACCGGTACTTTCAAAGCGGTTGATCATTTCAGCTAAGTTGTCTTTTTTAAGGTCGCTCGCCACATCGTCAATAATGACATCAGGCAATATAACAACAAATGGCTCATCACCAATAATAGGCGCAGCACAGTTAATTGCGTGTCCTAACCCCTTCGCTTCCCCTTGACGTACTTGAATAATAGTAACGCCTTTTGGACAAATAGACTGTACCTCAGCAAGTAGCTGACGTTTTACACGTTTTTCAAGGGTTGCCTCTAATTCAAAGCTGGTGTCAAAATGGTTCTCGATCGAGTTTTTACTCGAATGCGTAACAAGAACAATTTCTGTAATCCCTGCTGAAATCGCTTCATTTACAACGTATTGAATTAAAGGACGGTCAACAATAGGCAACATTTCTTTCGGTATGGCTTTTGTTGCGGGTAGCATGCGCGTACCAAGTCCAGCAACTGGGATCACTGCTTTCATGATTTCTCCTTAAATTTATTATTCTTAAACTGAAAACGGATATTTAATCGCATCATGGCACTGATAGCCAACGACTTCAAAATCATCTTTTGTAACCCATGTTTCTATATCGTCCAGCGATTTTATATTTGGGTTAATCTTCAGTTCTGGCGATGCAAAAGGCTCACGCTTAAGCTGTACATCACGCATCAACTCTAACTGGTTCTCATAGATGTGCGCATTGGCAATTTTATGATACGCCTTACCAGCTTTATGGCCGGTAATTTGCGCAACCAAAGCTAACAATACAAAGCATTGAATTTGATTAAAATTCAATCCAAGCGGCACATCACAGCTACGTTGGTATGAGGTTAAGTATAGAGTATCACCTAACAAAGAAAAGGTATGGGTATGCATACAAGGACGTAAACAACCAAGTTCAAACTCACCTGGGTTATAAAAGGTGATAATTTCACCACGGTCGTCAATGCCTTTTGATAAATTATCGATGACCTTTTTAAGCTGATCAAGGTGGCTACCATCAGGGCGTTGCCAACTGCGCCCTTGAACACCGTAAACACGCCCCATGTCGTCTTCGCCACGACGATGTGGGTTATCAAGCCACGCTTTGTTTTCGTTCGCATTCGCGTTCCATGTCATACAGCCGATGTCACGAAACTGCGCGGCACTGTCATAACCGCGTAAATAACCTAAAAGCTCAGCAATAGCCGCTTTATAAAAACTTTTACGCGTTGTGATAAGCGGAAACTTATTATTTGCCACATCATATTCAAGGTCGGCATTAATTACGGTTAAACACTTAGTGCCTGTGCGCTTATTTTCTACCCACACACCTTCATCAACAATGCGTTGACATAAATCTAAATACTGTTTCATTGCTATGCTCTTGTTATGCTTTGCTAGAGACGCGTTGCTGCGGCTTTTTATAGGCCCATATTATCAAACCTAGACCACCAATTACCATGGGAAGAGAAAGTATTTGGCCCATCGAAATCACACCAGCAAATAAACCTAAGTGGGCATCTGGCTCACGGAAATATTCAACAATGAACCTAAACGTGCCGTAACCCAACAAGAAAAGACCGGCAACACTGCCTGCTGGACGTGGCTTTTTAATAAACCACTGCAGGATTAAAAATAACACCAATCCTTCTAAAAACGCTTCGTAAAGTTGTGACGGGTGACGCGGCTCTGGCCCACCTGTTGGGAATACAAATGCCCAAGGGACATCTGTTACACGACCCCAAAGCTCACCATTTATAAAGTTACCAATGCGCCCTGCTAATAAGCCTAACGGCACCAGTGGCACTACAAAATCACCTACCTCGAACAGTGACTTTTTACGCGTCCATGCAAATATTGCTATTGCGCTGATAACACCAAGGGTTCCGCCATGAAAAGACATGCCCCCTTGATCGATTCTAAATAAATAAAGTGGATTTTCAATAAAGTAGCTAAACTGGTAAAACAATACATAACCTATTCGGCCACCAAGAATAACCCCTAACATCCCGTAAAAAAGTAAATCGCTAACCTGTTCTTTGGTCCACCCTGAGTTTGGTTTTGCAGCTTGACGATTAGCAAGCCACATCGCTAACGCAAAACCAATTAAGTACATTAAGCCGTACCAACGCACGCTGAGGGGTCCTACTGAAAAAATAACCGGATCAATATCTGGAAATTGAAGAGCCATAAAAATAAAAACCTTTAACTAAACACCATTTTAAGTGCAATTATTACAAGTAATAACGCGAATACTTTTTTTATTGTTGTCACCGGCAAGTAATGAGTGGCTTTAGCACCTATTGGCGCTATTAGCGACGAAGTAACTACGATGCCTAGTAACGCAGGCAGATATACAAATCCCGCAAAACCATCACTCAAAGAAGTTACCTGCCAACCTGCTGATACATAACCAACTGAGCCAAATAACGCAATGACAATACCACAAGCCGCAGCACAACCGATGGCCTTTTTTATATCTACAGAGAAATAATGCAGTAACGGCACAATGAGTGCGCCACCACCAATACCGATTAAACCCGATAGCGCGCCCATTATGGCACATAAAAAACCAAGAATAGGACCCTGTGGTAAAGGTTTTTCACTTGCCGCTTTTTTTCGTGTTGATAGCACCATACGCAGTGCAATAAACACAACACTTCCTGCAAACACAAAACGTAATAATTGCTCGGGAATTAAACTCGCTGCAAACCCACTGATAAGGGCACCAATGCCAACTCCTGTCATAACCCAAGGCGCTATTTCCCAAGGGACGTTAGCATTGCGATGATGAGCAAACGCTGAAGAGGTTGATGTAAAAATAATAGAAGCAAGCGATGTCGCAATGGCAATCACTAATACATGCTCAGAATCAGCTACATTAAAAGCCACAAGTAATGCGCTCAGCGCAGGCACAATAATTAAACCACCGCCAATACCAAGCAGTCCTGCTAAAAAGCCAACAACACTGCCTAAAATTGCGCAGTAAGCCATCAAAAGTATTACATCATGCATAAAACACTCATATATTCACTTTGTTATATACATATATTAAACTAATATATATACCCAAACCACCTCAAGATGCGAGTTTCAGTTGGAATTAAAAGCGATTTAGGCAAGGCATTGATTGCAAGTAATAGTGGTTCTATTGTTAAAATCAATAACGCAGTATAAATCGCTTTTAAACCAACCCTTTGGGCATTTCACAGGCACTTACTCTCATCGTTGTTACTTCTTAAAAGGGACTGCCATTGTTGCAAAGTAACGCCTTGATATTAAGCACCTATGAAACGCTGAATTCTACATCTTGAGGTGGCTTGGGTATAGGTGCTTCACAGCACAATTTCCGATCATGTATGCTCTTGGCTAGGTGTGTAAAATAACTCACCGAGTTGATGTTCAATCATAAAATTTCGGGTTAGACGTAATACGTGCTTGGCGGTAGGTTGAATAAGACACTGCTGAAGTAAGTGTTCCATATCACTGACTTTAAGACGCCGTAATACAAACTTAATTTTACTAATCGATGCATAGTTCATACTTAAACGACGATAGCCCATTGCTATTAGTAATAAAGCGCCTTCGGGGTCTCCTCCAAGTTCACCACACAAACTAAATGGCAATTCATGGTTTTGACACTCTTGCGCTACTTTAAGCAATACTCTGAGCACACTTGGATGATACGGGTTAAATAACTCTGCAACACGCGCATTTGAACGATCAACTGCGAGCATATATTGCGTTAAGTCGTTGCTGCCCACAGAGCAAAAATCGACTTTTTGCGACCACTCTTCAAGCATAAAGACGCTAGAGGGTACTTCTAACATCACGCCTATTTCTGGTCGCTCAATTGCTTGCTCTGGAAATTGCTCTTCAAGCTCAAAATAAGCCTGCTCTAAAAGCTTAAGTGACTCTTCAACCTCTTCTGTTCCGCTAATCATAGGCAACATTATTTTTAAATTACCCAAACCTATATTCGCTTTAAGCATAGCTTTGAGTTGATCTAAAAAGAGCTCAGGGTGATCAAGCGTTACGCGAATACCACGCCAGCCTAAAAATGGGTTTTCTTCACTGATATTGAAGTAGTCTAAAACTTTATCGCCGCCAATATCTAACGTACGCATCACCACAGGATTGGGGTGATAACATGTTAGCACCTCTCGATACCAATGTTCTTGATCTGATTGAGACGGGAATTGGCCTTTTTGCATAAACCAAGCTTCAGTTCGATATAAACCAACACCGTCACACAAGCGTTTATTATCATGCTCAGTATTCATCTCAAGACCCGCGTTTAAAAGCAAGCTGATATGTTCACCGTCTAAGGTAATGGCCTCAAGATCTTGCTCAGCTAAAAAGCGATCATTTAAAAGGGCTTCTTGGTATTTAAGCTGACTGTATTTATCGTGCAGCGATTGTGATGGAGAGATATATAAACGCCCTGCGTAAGCATCTAAAATCATAGGTTTTCCATCAAACTGCAATAATGGTAGATCTTCAATGCCCCAAATAGCGGGAATCCCCATTGCACGAGTCAAAATAGAGGCATGACTATTTGCAGCCCCATTAACACTCACAACCCCTGCCAAATGCCCTTTTGGTACTTCGGCAAGCATAGCGGGTGTTAATGTACTGGCAATTAAAATTGTATCTTTAGGGTATGGTTTAGCTGCATATTCTGTATTGACTAGATGATGTAGCACACGCAAACCTATGTCTTTTACATCAATTGCTCGTTCTTTGATGTAAGGATCTTGCATAGCATTAAACTGTGCAACTAACTTTTCAATCACAATTTTCAACGCGCTTTTTGCACTCCAGCCCTGTTGTAACTGGGCTTCAACATTCTGCCCTAAGCTTTTGGCATCAAGTAATTGTTGGTAAACATCAAAGACTGCTAACGCTTCTTTAGGAATTGAATCGCTTAACGTCATAGACAGCGTATTAAATTCATTGCGAGTAGCGGCAACAGCTTGTGTAAAAAGTTTGCGTTGTGTGCTTACGTCCTCGTCTTTTTGTAACTCTATTGAAGTAAAGTCAAGCTTAGGTAAAACAACAAACGCTTGGCCTATAGCGATCCCTGGAGCGCTCGAAACCCCTTTTAATACGGAGGTTTGATGTGAAAACTCGTCGAGCCTTAGCACTTCCTTAATTTCAGCATGAGCAAGTTGTGAGGCCAGTTGTGCAGACAAAGTAATTAAAAAAGACTCTTCATCTGGACTAAATACACGGGCAAGCTTTTGCTGTACAACAATGACGCCCAGCACCTTTTTTTGATGCACTACAGGCACTGACAAGAAAGCATTGTAACCTTCTTCATTGACCTCTGGAGAGAGTTTAAAGCGGGGATGAGACTTTGCAAACGCGATATTTATAGGCTCTTCACGCTGAGCAACAAGGCCAACGAGCCCTTCTGTAAAACCGATACGAAACTTACCGACTGCATCAGGGTTAAGACCTTGCGTGGCCATTAATACAAAGTTGTCTTGGCTGTAATCGGCAAAATAAATTGAGCAGCACTGTGTTTGCATGGCTTCTTTTACCATTTTCACAAAACACGCCAGCGCACTGTCTAAGTCCGCTTGTTGCGACACAGCCTCAGCAATGGATCTGAGCGTGGCTAACATGATGCTGCTCCTTGTATTTAAATAAAGTGACCTTTATCGTCTCTGTCGCCAATTCTCTTTATGTTGTTCTCGTTTATTAAATGGCATCGCTAATGGTGCAAACTCTTTCATTACACGGCGATAAACATCGCGCTTAAATGATACAACTTGTCGCACAGGATACCAATAACTCACCCAACGCCAATCATCAAACTCAGGATGATGTGTTTTAAGTAAGTCTACATCTTCATCTTTGCAACGTAGTTTAAGTAAAAACCATTTTTGCTTTTGTCCAATACACACAGGACTTGAGTCTCTGCGAATTAAACGTTTGGGTAATTTATAACGTAACCAATGTTTTGAACTTGCAACGATTTCAACATCTTCAGGAAGCAAGCCTACTTCTTCGTGTAATTCTCTGTACATGGTTTGCTCGGCCGTTTCACCGTCGTCCACACCACCTTGGGGAAATTGCCAAGAGTGCTGACCGTAGCGACGAGCCCAAAATACTTGTCCCTGATTATTGCAAATCACAATTCCGACATTGGCACGAAAACCTTCGGCATCAATCACCTTAGTGCCTCATTTGTAAGTCGATTTTTATTGATTGTTCCACATAACCTGCGATACAGCAAACACTATTACATCTAACATCCTGCAAGATATAAAATAATGTTTTTAACAAATCCACATAATCAATACCTTACAATTCTATTCTTGTAAAAATAGGTCTTTTACACAAAATAGCTATTTACAACAGTATTTCAACCAGCTTACCCACAGCTTGTGCATAACTTTTATAAAACATGGCTATTTTGCAAACAAATCCACAATAGTGCATTTTAAATTGCAGTTTCTCCACAGAAACTGTGGATAAACGTGTTTATATATCTGTATTTATACAGACAACTTTTTCGTTTCTTAATCCCATATGAGACTCAAAGAAACTAAAAATTATAAATTTCAATAAGTTAAAAGTTAACAAGCGTTTTTATTAGTGCTTATTTTTAGTTCAACTTAACCATGAGCAAAAAACACCCAAACACAAAGATATCCACTAAGACGCGTATTTGCTATCATGATATGGTTAATTAGACAATCAAATAAACGCCTTATGCGACCAATAAAACCCGCTTCTATAAACGAATTAATGCAACGTGTTGATGCTATTGCTGGCCTCACCCTAGGGCAGCTAGCCGAGCAATATCAGTTCAAAACTCCTGACGATTTACTACGTGAAAAAGGCTGGACCGGTCAACTAATCGAATATGTACTTGGCGCAACGGCGGGCTCTAAACCAACACCTGATTTTGAAGATTTAGGCATTGAGCTTAAAACTCTGCCAATCTCATTTAAAGGAAAGCCGCTCGAAACAACCTTTGTTTCTGTAACACCGCTACTGAATGTAACAGGCATGATTTGGCAGCAAAGTACGGTACGTAAAAAGCTCAATCATGTTTTATGGCTACCTATTTTAGGCGAGCGCGAAATACTGCCTTTTCACCGTACTATCGGCAGTGGCTTTTTATGGCAGCCAAGCGCAGAGCAAGATGCTCTTTTACAGCGTGATTGGGAAGAACAAATGGAGCTAATCGCCCTTGGTCGCGTGGATGAAATTTCGGGTCATTTGGGCGATGTTATGCAAATACGGCCAAAAGCTGCTAATAGCAAAGCACTGACCGATGCAATTGGCCCGAATGGCCAGATAATACAAACCTTACCCCGTGGTTTTTACTTAAAAACCAGCTTTACCGGCGAGATCCTAAAACAGCAATTTCAGTTATAAAAAAACCTCCCGAAGGAGGTTTTTAAAATCTTAATGAGCTAAGTCAGATTACTGACCTTTAACCTCTTTAAGACCGTTGTAAGGTGCTTTTTCACCTAATACTTCTTCAATGCGAAGTAATTGGTTGTACTTAGCAATACGGTCAGAACGACTTAATGAACCTGTTTTGATTTGACCAGCTGCAGTACCTACTGCTAAATCAGCAATTGTTGCATCTTCTGTTTCACCTGAACGGTGTGAGATAACAGCTGTGAAGCCTGCGTCTTTAGCCATTTTGATAGCAGCAAGCGTTTCAGTTAATGAACCGATTTGGTTGAACTTGATTAGGATTGAGTTAGCAATACCGTTATCAATACCACGCTTTAAGATCTTCGTGTTAGTAACGAAAAGGTCGTCACCTACTAATTGTACTTTGTCGCCAATTAGTTGTGTTTGGTGTGCGAAACCATCCCAATCAGACTCATCTAAGCCGTCTTCAATTGACACAATTGGGTATTGCTCAGTAAGGCCTTTAAGGAAGTGGTTGAATTCTTCAGAAGTGAATTTTTTACCTTCGCCTTTAAGGTCGTAGATATTTGCTTCTTTGTCGTAGAACTCAGATGCCGCGCAGTCTAGAGCGAGTGTGATATCTTTACCAAGCTCATAACCTGCATTTGCAACAGCCACCTTGATTGCAGCAAGTGCCGCTTCGTTTGATTCAAGGTTTGGTGCAAAACCACCTTCATCACCTACCGATGTAGAATGGCCTTCGGCTTTAAGCACTTTAGCTAAGCTGTGGAATACTTCAGCGCCCATACGTAACGCTTCGCGGAAGTTTGTTGCGCCCACTGGCTGAATCATAAACTCTTGAATATCAACAGAGTTATCTGCGTGCTCACCACCGTTGATGATGTTCATCATAGGTAATGGCATTGAGTAAACACCTGGTGTGCCGTTTAGGTCTGCAATGTGCTCATAAAGCTCTACGCCTTTAGAGTTTGCAGCTGCTTTAGCCGTTGCTAAAGATACTGCTAAGATAGCGTTAGCACCTAATTTTTCTTTGTTTTCAGTGCCGTCTAAATCTAACATTACTTGGTCAACAGCTTGTTGATCAACTGCGTTTTGACCTTTAAGCGCTTCAGCGATTTCGTTATTGATATAGCCTACCGCTTTTAAAACACCTTTACCTAGATAACGTGCTTTATCACCATCACGTAATTCAAGCGCTTCGCGAGTACCTGTTGATGCACCAGAGGGTGCTGCAGCACGGCCCCATGAACCATCAGCTAAATGTACATCAGCTTCAACAGTTGGGTTACCACGCGAGTCCATGATTTCGCGACCAATCACTTTTACGATTTCTGACATCTTGATTCCTCTTTTCCCGAAAATGGTGAGTTTGTGCCAGCTTTATTCCTGCTGGCTTTTTAAAACAAATAAGCCGTGCATATAGCACGGCCTATTTAAATTACGATGACGCTTTTTGGTGAGTGTGTGCAGCTGCAACAAACCCTTCAAACAGCGGGTGACCATCACGTGGTGTTGACGTGAATTCCGGGTGGAATTGCGCGGCAATAAACCAAGGGTGATCTTTATTCTCGATGATTTCGACTAGTTTCTTATCTTCAGATAAACCAGTGAAACTCAAACCAGCTTTCTCAAGCTGCTCTACATAGTGGTTGTTTACTTCGTAACGGTGACGGTGACGTTCTACAATTTCGTCACTACCATATACTTCGCTTACTTTAGAACCTGCGATTAAATGACACTTCTGTGCACCTAAACGCATAGTGCCACCTAAGTCAGATTGCTCATCACGAATTTCAACGTTACCGTCAGCATCTTGCCACTCAGTGATTAAACCAACCACAGGGTGTGCTGATTTAGCATTGAACTCGGTTGAGTTTGCACCTTCAAGGCCAGCAACGTTACGCGCATATTCAATGAGCGCCACTTGCATACCTAAACAAATGCCTAAATAAGGAACTTTGTTTTCACGTGCATATTTAGCCGCTAAAATCTTACCTTCAACACCACGGCCGCCGAAGCCACCTGGTACTAAGATAGCGTCAAGGTGAGACAGTAACTCAGTCCCTTTGCTTTCTAAGTCTTGTGAATCAACGTACTCGATGTTCACCGTTAAGCGATTTTTAAGACCCGCATGCTTTAATGCTTCGTTTACTGATTTATACGCATCTGGTAGTTCGATGTATTTACCTACCATACCAATTGTCACTTCACCTGTTGGGTTAGACTCTTGATATAACACTTGCTCCCACTCAGATAAATCTGCTTCAGGGCACTCAAGGTAGAAACGACGACATACGAAGTTATCAAGTTCTTGTGACTTAAGTAACGCAGGGATCTTATAGATGCTTTCTACGTCAGGTAATGAAATAACCGCTTTCTCTTCAACGTTAGTGAAAAGTGCGATTTTTGCACGCTCGTTATTCGGTAATTTACGATCAGAACGACAGATTAAGATATCTGGCTGAATACCAATCGAACGCAACTCTTTAACTGAATGTTGCGTTGGTTTCGTTTTCACTTCACCTGCAGGGCCTAAGAATGGCACAAGCGTCAGGTGGATAAACAATGCGCGCTCACGGCCGATTTCAGTGCCAAGCTGACGAATTGCTTCTAAGAACGGTTGTGACTCAATGTCACCCACTGTACCACCGATTTCAACGATAGCGACATCGCTACCTTCTGCACCGTCGTATACACGTTGCTTAATATCGTTTGTGATGTGTGGGATAACCTGAATAGTTGCACCAAGGTACTCACCACGACGCTCACGTCGTAGCACATCTTCATAAACACGACCTTGTGTGAAGTTGTTGCGGCTAGTCATCTTGGTACGGATGAAACGCTCATAGTGACCTAAATCAAGGTCAGTTTCTGCACCGTCTTCAGTAACATATACTTCACCGTGCTGAATTGGGCTCATAGTGCCTGGGTCAACGTTGATATAAGGATCCAGCTTTAAAATAGTCACGTTTAGACCACGTGCTTCTAAAATAGCGGCTAATGACGCTGCTGCAATACCTTTACCCAACGAAGAAACAACCCCGCCAGTAACGAAGATAAATTTTGTACTCATGCGAACCCTAGAATATCAGGAATTAAAAGGAATAATATAGAATCAAGACGGGGCGATATTATAGCAAAGGGACTGCTATCAATCCAGATAAAATTAGCAAATTAGTGCACAAAAAACGAGCGCGGGAAAAACCACTTCGAAGCATGTTACTTCGTAGGCAGTTTAATTGCTTCCCACGCCTCATCCATTTGCTCTAGTGTTGCTGTTTCTAGGCTTTGCCCTCGCGTACTTAAATAAGCCTCAACTTTTTCAAAACGTGATGTAAACTTTCTATTGGCATTTCGAAGCAATTGCTCAGGATCGCGTTTTAGATGACGGGCAACATTGACCGTTGCAAATAATAAATCACCTAACTCTTCTGCGCTGTGCTCAGAATATGGGTCCTGTTCAAGGGCTTCTTTAACTTCATCAATTTCTTCAGCAACTTTATCTAACGCACCATGATAACTTGGCCAATCAAACCCTAAGCTCGCCACGCGTTGTTGAATTTTTTTTGCTTTAGAAAGCCCAGGCATAGCATCTGGAATATCTTGCCAAAGGCTCATTTGCGGTGAAGCTGTTTTTTCTGCTCGCTCCTGAGCTTTTATAGCCTGCCACTGCGCCGAAAGTTCAGCGTCGGTCAGCTCACTTTGCTCTGCAAAGACATGTGGATGACGACGAACTAATTTCTCATTAAGCGTATTTGCCACATCGGCAAAATCAAATAAGCCCTGCTCTTTAGCAAGTTGCGCATAAAAAATGACTTGAAACAGTAAATCACCAAGCTCACTTTTAAGCTCGCTAAGCTCACCTTTTTCAATGCAGTCTGCAACTTCGTAAGCTTCTTCAAGGGTGTGCGGCACTATTGATTTAAAGTCTTGTTTTAAATCCCACGGGCACCCTGATTCTGGGTCCCGTAGTTTTTCCATTATCGCTAATGACTGCTCAATAATCTGTTTATCTGACATTATGCGTGTCCACGCTTTGCATCATGCACACCTTCAATTTGATGTAATTTAGACAATAAGCGGTTCGTGCTCGATAAGTCGTGCACTTCAACTTGCATTGAGAATAGCGCTAATTGCTTATCTTCAACGGTGTTGACATTCATATTGAGCACATTCACTTTTTCATTCGCAAGCACAGAACTAATGTCTCTAATAAGTCCTGATCTATCGGTTGCTTCAACTTTAATCGTCAACGCATATGAGCCGTTAACATCATCAGACCAACTCACAGAAATCACTCGCTCTGGGTGTTTCTCTTTTAGTTTATTAAATGAATCACAGTCTTCACGGTGTACGGCAATACCACGGCCTTGGGTAATGTAACCGATGATTTCATCACCTGGTACTGGTCGGCAGCACTTAGCAACGTGACTCATTAAGCTACCGACGCCATCCACCACAATGCCGTTTTTATCACCATTGACATTTTTTGGCTTTTTGAGTTTTATTTGTGGCTCATCGTCATCACGGTCACTGATAAAGTTGAGAAGTTGATTAAGACGCACATCCCCAGCACCAACGGCCACCATTAAGTCATCTAGGCCACGCAAGTTAAAACGCTCAATTGCAGGGGTTAAATCTTTTGTTGTCAGCTCCAGTTTTTGCAGCTCAGTTTCAAGAATTTCTTTACCTGCACTTAAGTTTTTATCGCGATCAAGCTGTTTAAACCAATGATGTATTTTTGAGCGAGCGCGTGACGACTTAATATAACCTAGGGATGGATTTAACCAGTCTCGACTTGGATTAGCTTGTTTTTGCGTTAAAATTTCAACTTGATCGCCGGTGCTAAGTTGATGGGTAAACGGCACTATTTTGCCGAAAATTTTCGCACCTATACAGCGATGTCCCACATTTGAATGAATGTAGTAAGCAAAATCAAGCGGTGTTGCACCCAGTGGTAAATCGAAAATATCGCCTTTTGGCGTGAACACATAAACACGGTCTTCAACTACTTGGTTTTTAAGCTCTTCAGCTAAGTCACTACCATCAACAACCTCTTCTTGCCATTGTAGTAATTTACGTAACCAACTAATTTTTTGCTCGTAGCCTGAACCACGTCCTGGCAATGCACCTTCTTTATACATCCAATGCGCAGCCACACCCAACTCGGCATCTTGATGCATTTCGCTTGTGCGAATTTGAATTTCAACAGTTTTGCCTTCAGGGCCAAATACCACGGTATGGATTGACTGATAGCCATTTTGTTTTGGCGTTGCAATATAATCGTCAAATTCTTTATTTAAATGGCGCCAATTAGTATGCACGATACCTAATGCCGCGTAACAATCTTGCAGGCGCTCTACCACTATGCGCATAGCGCGAATATCAAAAAGCTGGTCGAACTCGTAGTTCTTTTGCGCCATTTTTTTGTAAATACTGTAGATATGTTTAGGTCGACCATATACTTCACCTTCAATACCCGCTTCAGCCAAGCGTGATTTTACTAAAGCAACCATGTTTTCCATGTAAGCTTCACGAGCAAGGCGCTTATCATCAAGCTGTTTTGCGATGTTTTTATAGGTGTCTGGGTGCAGGTAACGGAACGAAAGATCTTCAAGCTCCCATTTAAGCTGACCAATTCCTAAGCGGTTAGCAAGAGGCGCAAAGATATCGCGTGTTTCCTTAGCGGCAATGACACGCTCTTCTTCACTGGCGTTTTTCACATCACGTAAGTGGCATACTTGTTCCGCTAACTTAATCACCACGGCACGCACATCTTCAACCATGGCCAACAACATACGGCGGATATTGTCGATTTGCACAGTGCCCTTGCCTTGGTGAGCCAAGGTACTGATCGTCGCCATTTGGCTTACGCCTGTAAGTAATAACGCAACGTGATTACCTAGCTTTTCTGTGACTGTCTCAATCGAAATTTTTTCAGCTAAGAAGTAAGGCGTCAAAAATGCCGTAGCCAATGAGTCCGCATCTAAATTCAGTTCAGCTAAAATCTCCACCATTTCAATGGCGGTATTCTGACGTTTCGTATCGTCACAATGTAGGCACAGCTCATGAGCCTGCTCTAATAAGGTAGTTTTGTCTTCTGTTAGCGCTAACAGCTCGATACGGCTGGCAAAATCACTCTGCTTTGTAAGCTGATGTGATTGTCTAGTAGCTACCATAGTGCGCTTTACCTCCTGTGAAATAACGCCATTGTTTCGATATGCCCCGTATGTGGAAACATATTCATAAGCCCAATTTTTTTAATGCTAAAGCCTGCTTGTAACATAATTGCACTGTCACGGGCTAAAGTAACAGGATCACAAGAGACATATAAAATCGTTTTAAACTGAGTAAGCGGTAATTGCTCTAAAATAGCCATCGCACCTGTGCGTGATGGGTCAAGTACTAACACATCAAGTTCAGCACTAAACCAAGCAGCAGATTGCATCGATTGAGTTAAATCAAAGCAGTAAAAATCAGTATTCGATAATGAGTTAGTGTGCGCATTTTGTTTCGCTAATGCAACCGCAGAATCTACTCCTTCGACACCAATAACGTGTTTTGCATACTTTGCAAGCAGTAATGAAAAATTACCAATTCCACAAAACAAATCCAACACTTGTTCATGACCTTGCAAATCTAACCACTCTTTTGCTTGATTAAGCATAGCTTGATTCACTTGTGGATTAACTTGAATAAAGTTTTCAAGGCCAAATTCAAAGGTTAAATCATATTTAGGTATAGTGTAGTACGGCATCGGATAGTGTGACTGATCAATCTGCCCACTTTCTGATTGCCAAACAATTAACCATTGTTGTTCTTGGCAAGCTTGAGCAACTAATGACTTAAGCTCTTCACTTATTGGTTTTGTATGCCGGATAACCACAAAAGCAGCATTATCAGCCTCACACAATTGCAAGTGAGTTATACTTTGTAAGCCTTTGTGCGTATTGATAAGTAAATCAAATAGGGTAAATAAATCACTAAATGTGCTAGTTAACACATCACATTGATTAATACTCACCAGTTGCTTCGAGCCTTGTGCACGATAACCTACACGCATTTTTTTAGCTGCTTTATCATGCATTACAGCAATGCGAGCCGAACGCCTGTAATGCTGCATATCACTGGTCAGTGGCTTTTCCCAGTTTAAGCGAGTGACCTTAGCAAACTTCGCAAACAGCTGACTCACAGCAGCTTGCTTCTCA
This sequence comes from Pseudoalteromonas sp. 68 DY56-GL68, assembly GCF_041414825.1. NCBI lineage: Bacteria > Pseudomonadati > Pseudomonadota > Gammaproteobacteria > Alteromonadales > Pseudoalteromonadaceae > Pseudoalteromonas > Pseudoalteromonas sp. 68 DY56-GL68. The sequence continues at coordinate 104,286 of NZ_JAOCZL010000020.1, read as the reverse complement.
ACTAATTGTTGAGAAGCATCTAAGTGCTGTAACTGACATCCCCCACACACCTGATAATGTTCACAAAATGGTTTAACTCGATACTCAGATGCATGAAGCACTTTTTTACAATCTGCGCTGGCAAAACGAGCTTTGTCTTCAACAAGTTGCGCTTTAACCTCTTCACTTGGCAGCGCACCATTTACAAAACACACTTTATTATTATGTTTTGCAACCCCACGCCCTTGATGATCCATTGCTGTAACCGATAACGTGATCATTTTTTGTGAAACGGATTTCTTCTTGGCTTTGAAAATCTGTGCCATCGGACAACACCTTAATTATTGATAAAGCGGGAGTAAGTATATACTCTTAAACAACGATAATAATGACAACAACCTATTTTATGACTAAATTTGGCTTACGTGATTCAGTCTTAACCCTAACCTTGATACCGACTGTGATCATAGGCTTGTTGCTGGGCGGTTATTTTACAATAAATCGTTACATTGAGCTCGATGAAATTTTATATCAACAAGGTGTAACAATTATCGAGCCACTTGCCATTGCCGTAGAGCAACCTCTGCTAAAGCGTAATAAAACTTTACTTACACGCTTGGTAAGTCATACCCATAACAAACACGCCCCTGCTATACAGTCGATCGCCATATTTGATGAAAATAACGAACTGGTTATTTTTAGTAAGTATCAAAATGAATTTAAAGATATCGATACAAACAACTCGGCAGCACTTGAGGGTATCAATGTCAAAAGCTCTAAGCATTATTTAACCTTCTCAACGGCTATTATTAATCATAGTCGCCAAGACATGATTTGGAATCATCATAGTTACCAAGCATCACTTGGCACTGTCGTCATTATGCTTAACAAGCAGCAAGCAATTATCGGCCAGCAACGCGCACTACTTGTAAGTGGAATTGTTATTATTTTAGCCTTGGTACTTGCCACAATTTTAGCATTTAGGCTAACTCGCATGTTTGTTCAGCCTCTTAATAAGTTAGTACTCGCTACCGATAAGTTAATTGAAGGTAAAGTTGATACCGGCCTCGACAAGAAAATGTTTGGCGAATTTGAACTACTTCGAGAAGGGCTCAATACAATTTCGCACACCATGGTGATGCAACGAGACGAAATGCAAAAGCATATTGACCAGGCAACCTCTGATTACCGCGAAACCCTTGAACAATATGAAACACAAAATATTCAGTTAAGTATTGCTAAAAAAGACGCACAAGATGCTAACCGTGTTAAGTCTGACTTTTTAGCAAAAATGAGTCATGAACTCAGAACGCCTCTAAATGGGGTAATTGGCTTTACTCGCCAGTTATATAAAACACCGCTTAATAAGCATCAAAAAGATTACTTAGATACCATAGAGCTTTCTGCAAATAGCTTAATGACGATTATCAGTGATATTTTAGATTTCTCTAAGTTAGAAGCGGGTGCGATGGAGTTGGAGTCAATGCAGTTTCAACTTCGCGATACAATCAATGAGGTGCTGACCTTACTTGCGCCTAGTGCCCATGAAAAGCAGCTAGAGTTATCAATATTTATCCATCCGCATGTGCCTGATAACCTCACCGGCGACCCAACACGCTTTAAACAAGTTTTGATTAATCTTTTAAGCAACGCCATAAAATTCACCGAAAAAGGTTCTATAAAAGTGGATGTTGGTCATCGTTTATTAGATGAAGAACGCGCATCTATCTTGGTATCAGTCACCGATACAGGGGTGGGCATTCCAATGGATAAACAAGACGCCCTATTCACCCCATTTGGCCAAGCTGATTCAAGTATTACGCGTAAGTTTGGCGGCACAGGCCTTGGTTTGATTATTACTAAACACATTGTTGAAGCCATGAATGGTCGAATAACCTTAAACTCAGCACCCGGAAATGGCACCTGCTTTACCTTTAATGCTGTATTTAGAACACCAAGCAATTCGATTACCAGTGATTTACCAACACAGTCACTGATCAATAAGCGTATTCTTTATTTAGAACCTCACGAGCATACTCACCAAGCAACATTATCATTGTTAAATGAATGGCAAACACAGGTCACACCTTGTACCGATGAAGAAAGCTTTCTCAATGAAATCAACAAGGACTTTAGCTACGACATTTGTATCATTGGCCACACAGCAACAATTGACGATATGCAGCAACTTAAGAGTTATGTAAAGGCTGTACGCCCTGTAACCGACTACTTATACATTATGCTCAACACTGTATCTCACAATATGCGTGAGGCTTTTGTTGGTAGCGGTGCTGACGCCTGTTTAAGTAAGCCGCTTAATCACCGTAAGCTATGTGAAGTGCTTGCTGCACCTTACCGGCTTGATCACCCTGTGCATAATATCGAACAAGGCGATGAAAAGTTATTGCCGCTAAAAGTACTGGTTGTTGACGATAACGACGCTAACTTAAAACTTATTTGCACCCTACTTGAAGAGCAAATAGAACTTATAGATACAGCACATAACGGTTCGCAAGCTTATAGCTTGAGTAAAAGCCATAAGTATGACTTAATATTTATGGACATCCAAATGCCTATTATGGATGGTATTACAGCATGCAAACTTATTCGTGAATCTTCACTCAATGAAGATACCCCAATCATTGCTGTCACGGCGCATGCTTTGAGCGGTGAAAAAGAGCAACTTCTCAAAGATGGCTTTAAAGGTTATTTAACTAAGCCAATTGATGAAGACATGTTAAAACAAATAATCAGCGATCACAGTCCGCAGTCGCCTATTAATAGAGAACGGAGCAAAGCAGTTACAACTCAATCGGAGCCTCCTTTTGAAAGTATACGCCTAGATTGGCAGCTCGCGCTACAACGTGCAGGAGGCAAAGAAGAGCTCGCACTTGAAATGCTTAATATGCTGCTACTCAGTGTGCCGGAAACTCTGCGCCTTCTTAATGAAGCAATTGAAAAAGAAGACTGTGAACATGTACTTAGCATTGTTCATAAGTTCCATGGTGCATGCTGCTACACTGGTGTACCTAAGCTAAAATCACTTGCCGAAACGCTAGAAACCTCACTTAAAAGTGATTGCGACCTAAATTACATTGAGCCTGAATTATTTGAGTTGATTGATGAGCTCAATAACTTGCTAAATGATGCGGGAATGACTGAGCAGCAAGGCTAACAGCATGCGGCTGTATGCTCTAAATGTGAATTTTATAAGGAGCTGTGATGTATTTTGTTTTACTTATCGTCTTTAGTGCGATTTCGCTCGCTTGGTTTTTTCATCTTTATACTAAGCTAAGCAAAGTCGCTAATAATTACGTAAAGACTAACTACACACAGCAATGGCAAGACTATAACAATAAAGCAGAGCTAATGAAGGAGAAACCAAACTCCATTATTTTCCATTCAATTAGAAAGGGAGAGCTATCGACATTGGGTGACGAAGTATTGCAGAACTATAAGAAAAAGCACCAATATTTAACCGCCCTGCTATGTCTTTCTCCCTTGTTATCATCAGTGCTTGCACAGTTGATCATTTATTTGCTCAAATAAAAACGCGGAGCAGTTTTAATACCAATTCGCTTAATTAAGTGGTCTATTTTGAGGCAATAAAACCTCGTTGATAACAAGGCAAAAATTTCGTTATTTAGTTGTTCTAAATCAGAAATTTTTAACGCCGGTAGCAACAGGTTTAATCCCTCAAAATGATTAAGTATTATTGCGGATTGGTATAACATGCTCCGCGTTTTAAAACTCAGTGACTAAAGCTCAATTATAAACGCGCCTCAATCATTAAACGCTTCATATCGCTCACTGCTTTTTCTAAACCATCAATTGCTGCACGAGCAATAATCGCATGACCAATGTTCAACTCGTAGATTTCTGGCATTGCTGCAATCGGTTTTACGTTGTGGTAATGAAGGCCATGACCCGCATTGACGATTAAACCAAGGCTATCGGCATATTGTACGCCACTACGAATGCGCTCAAGCTCTGTGTGAAGCGCTTGGTCATTTTCTGCATCAGCATAAGCACCGGTATGAATTTCAACGTATGGAGCATTACAGGCTTTTGCAGCATCAAGTTGCGCGTTGTCGGCATCAATGAATAACGACACCTTAATACCCGCTGCTGTTAGTTTTTCTGTCGCTGTTTTTACTTTTTCAAAGTTACCCACTACGTCAAGGCCGCCTTCGGTAGTAAGCTCTTCACGCTTTTCCGGCACCAAACACACATAAGCTGGTTTCACTTCAAGGGCAATATCAATCATTTCATCAGTCACGGCAATTTCAAGGTTCATACGTGTTTGAATCGTCTTTGCCATTACATACACGTCACGATCTTGAATATGACGACGGTCTTCACGTAAATGAATGGTAATGCCATCTGCACCTGCATGTTCAGCAACCGCGGCCGCATGGGCTGGATCTGGGTAGCTTGTGCCACGCGCTTGACGTAAAGTGGCAATATGATCAACGTTTACACCAAGAAGAATATCTTTCATTTTTTTACCTGTTTAAAACAACGATTCATGGCTGAGTTTCAGCCTACTTAATAAATAACTCACGGCTTTTTAATGGCTTTTTGCCAAGTAAAGGCTTAAGTAGATATCGGCTTAATTGCTTTGCCATATATAACACATCTGGCGCGCTAAAGTCATGGGCAGCAATAGCATTTAATTGCTTTCCAGAAAAGCCACTGTGGGGGTCGTCATGCAATAAAAAGCCGTATTCAGCAAAGTACTGGTAATTTGCTGCATCGTTAATTTCATCCCCTTGCGCATCCACACTGAAATCAACGCCATAACCAAGCATTTCAAGTAACTGAAACTCGTATGAGCGCAGCACAGCTTGTAGGTTTTTAGTTGTCGATAACTCGTCTAAATGCTGCTTATAAAGATGATAAACACTTTCCATCGGCTCATTGATTGGTACGATACGATTAGTTAATTCGTTCAAATAGAAACCGCAATAGAGCTCGGTGCCAGTAAGCATAGTTTGGCCGTCATGGGGTTCAAAGTGATTAATGTATTTTAAATCTGATTTGCCGCTGTACTTAACCAGCAGTGATTGGAAGGGTTGCAGTTGTGCTTTGTGTTTAGTGGCCAAGCGGCCACTAATACGAGCCAGCATTCTGAGCTGACCAATGCCTTCTACCAGCATATCTAGCATGACTTGCGAGTCACTAAAAGGACGTCGATGCAGCAAGTATGCTGTGTAGAATTCGCTATCCATGGCGTGTAGGCTTTACTTAGTCTTCACCATAGCCAAGGCTACGTAGTGCACGCTCATCGTCAGCCCAGCCTGATTTCACTTTTACCCAAAGCTCTAAGAACACTTTATTATCAAGCATGTCTTCAAGGTCCTTACGAGCTTCACGGCCAATCACTTTAAGCTTTTCGCCTTTATTGCCAATGACCATGCGCTTTTGCGTTTCACGCTCAACGAGGATCAGACCATTAATTTGCCAAACACCGTTTTCTTGCCATTTAAATTGCTCGATTTCAACCGTCACTGAATATGGAAGCTCATCACCCATAAAACGCATCAGCTTTTCACGGATCACTTCTGCCGCCATAAAGCGCATTGAACGGTCTGTGACATAGTCTTCAGGGAAATAAAATTCACAAAGCGGTAAGCGCTTTTTCACTTCATCTTTGATGAGTTCAATATTTTTTCCCTGCTTTGCAGAGACAGGCATGATACCAACGAAGTCAAATTTACCGCCCAAAAACTGCATATGCGGCAGTACTAAATCACGATCTTTTACTTGGTCAATTTTATTCATAACCAATAACACTGGGCGACCGCTTTGACGTACTTTATTAAGTACCATCTCATCGTCATCATTCCAGTGTGTACCTTCAACCACAAAAATGATCAGCTCCACATCACCAATTGAGCTTGATGCTGCACGATTCATTAAACGGTTAATGGCACGTTTTTCGTCAACGTGTAAGCCTGGCGTATCTACATACACGGCTTGGTATTTGCCTTCTGTATGAATACCCATAATACGATGACGTGTGGTTTGTGGTTTACGCGAGGTAATACTCACCTTTTGCTCAACAATGTAGTTAAGTAAAGTTGATTTACCCACATTTGGACGGCCAACAATGGCAATCATCCCGCAGTGCGTATCAAGCTCTGCAGGCTCTTTGCTAATTAAATCATCAAGATTCATTTTTAAGTATCTTTAAGGCTTTTTCAGCAGCTTTTTGCTCCGCTTTACGACGCGAGCTACCTACTGAGATAATGCTATCCATCCCTTCAACAATACATTCAACCGTGAATGTTTGATTGTGCGCTTGACCTTTTGTATCAATAACAGTGTAGCCTGGTAACGATAACTTGCGCGCTTGTAAGTATTCTTGAAGTAATGTCTTTGGATCTTTCTGATTTAAACCCGGTGAAATTGCATCAAGTCGCGATTCATACCAGCTTAAAATCAACTCACCACATTGTTCAATGTTTGAATCAAGAAACACGGCACCAATAATGGCCTCGACTGCGTCGGCTAAGGTCGATTCACGGCGAAAACCACCGCTTTTAAGCTCACCAGGGCCCAAACGCAAGTAATCACCTAAGCCAAACTCAAGGCCAAATTCAGCCAGTGTTTGACCACGCACTAAGGTTGAGCGCATGCGACTTAAGTCACCTTCTCGCGCTTTAGGGAATTTGCTGTAAAGCGCATTCGCAATCACAAAGCTCAATATAGAATCACCTAAAAACTCTAAGCGTTCGTTATGTTGACCTTTATGGCTACGGTGCGTCATCGCCTGTTCAAGCAAGGCTTGATCAGTGAATGTATAACCTATTTTTTTGTATAACTCTGTTACGTTTTTTTTCATCGTTACTGAATATTACCTAGGCGTTCAAAACGAACACCAGTTGGAACCCAGCTTGGTAAGAAGTCATCTGGGCCATTTTCAAATTCAAAACTCATCCATATAAAGACGGCTTTACCTACCAGGTTTTCTTTTGGCACAAAGCCCCAAAAGCGACTGTCTTGGCTGTTATCACGATTATCACCCATCATAAAATAATGATCAGCAGGAACAACCCACTCATCTGAGCGTGTACCTGGTTGTTGATAATAACGGCCTTTCATTTCAAGCGCTTCAGGGTTAATCAAGATGTTATGATTCACTGTGCCTAGATTTTCATCTAAGCGAACTAAATTCATAGACCCTTGCTTGAATTCGTCACTATTGAGAATTTCCATATCAATTTTATTGTATTCATTACACAACAACTCACCTTGCTGCGTTGCTCCATCCTCACACTTAGGTTGGATATAAAGGTGCTTATTGCGATAAACTATTTTATCCCCAGGTAAACCAACAGCGCGTTTAATATAATCAACACGTTCATCCAAAGGATATTTAAATACAACTATATCACCACGCTCTGGCTCATCAACATCAACGAGTTGAGTGCGCCATACTGGATCTTTAATACCATATGAGTACTTCTGAACCAATATAAAGTCACCAACCAATAACGTTGGCATCATCGAACCTGATGGTATCTGAAACGGCTCAAAAATAAATGAGCGAAAAATTGTAATTGCGGCGATCATCGGGAAGATTGATTTTGCCGTTTCAGTAATACTTGGTTCTGGCGCAATTAATGCGGCAGTTTCTTCGTCTAGCTCACCGCCCGACGCATTTTGAGCAAGGGCGATGCGTTGTTGACGCTTTGGTGCAAACATAAAATGGTCAATTAACCAGATTAGCCCTGAGCCAAGCGTTAACAACACTAAAAAAATCGAAAAATAACCCGCCATGCATTAATTCCTTTATTAACTTCTATTATTTACCAACTTTAAGGATAGCTAAGAACGCATCTTGCGGCACTTCAACGTTACCTAGTTGCTTCATTCGCTTTTTACCTTCTTTTTGCTTCTGTAGAAGCTTTTTCTTACGGCTTACGTCACCACCGTAACACTTTGCAATTACGTTTTTACGTAACTGTTTGACAGTTGTACGCGCAATAACATGCTGACCAATTGCCGCTTGAATTGCAATATCAAACTGTTGACGTGGAATCAGATCTTTCAGTGCCTCAGCTAATAGGCGACCACGTGATTGTGCGATATCACGGTGTACGATTATGGCTAATGCATCGACACGTTCACCATTAATTAGTACGTCCACACGTACCATGTCTGACGCTTGGAAGTGCTTAAAGTTATAATCAAGTGACGCAAAACCACGGCTTGTTGATTTTAACTTATCGAAGAAGTCCATGACTACTTCAGCCATTGGTAATTCGTACGTTACCGCCACTTGCTTACCATGGTAGTTCATTTTAGTTTGTACGCCGCGCTTTTCAACACAAAGCGTAATTACGTTACCTAAAAATTCTTGTGGAACTAATATGTTAGCTTCAACAATTGGCTCACGGATCTCAAGAATATTATTTACCGGAGGAAGATCCGATGGGTTATCAATCTGCTTAACGCCGTCTTTAGTTTCTACTTCGTAGATTACCGTAGGTGCCGTGGTAATAAGATCAATATCGTATTCACGTTCAAGGCGCTCTTGGATGATTTCCATGTGTAGCATACCTAAGAAGCCACAACGGAAACCAAAACCTAACGCTGTTGAGTTCTCTGGTTCAAAGAACAACGACGCATCGTTCAAGCTCAGTTTATCAAGCGCATCACGGAATGATTCATAGTCATCAGATGAAATTGGGAACATACCCGCATAAACCTGTGGTTTAATACGCTGGAAGCCTGGTAAGCGCTCTGGAGCAGAATTACGTTGTAAAGTAATGGTATCACCTACTGGTGCACCGTGGATTTCTTTAATACCCGCAATTACAAAGCCTACTTCACCGGTTTTTAAGATGCCCGTGTTAGTTTGCTTTGGTGTAAAAATACCCACTTTATCAGCAATGTGAACTTGGTCATTCGACATGATCTTAATTTTATCGCCTGCGCGTAGCTCACCGTGCTTAATACGTACTAATGATACAACGCCTTGGTATGGGTCAAACCATGAATCGATAATTAATGCTTGTAGAGGCTTGTCTTTGTCACCTTCTGGTGGCGGAATATCTTTAACGATAACCTCTAACACTTCTTCAATACCAATACCAGTTTTCGCACTACATTGCACAGCATCTAGGGCATCGATACCAATGATGTCTTCGATTTCTTCAGCAACGCGAAGTGGATCAGCTTGCGGTAAGTCGATTTTGTTTAGAACGGGAATAACTTCTAAGTCCATTTCGATTGCTGTGTAACAGTTAGCTAAGGTTTGTGCTTCTACACCTTGACCCGCATCAACAACTAAAAGCGCACCTTCACAGGCTGCAAGTGAACGCGATACTTCGTATGTGAAGTCAACGTGTCCTGGCGTGTCGATAAAGTTTAACTGGTATGTTTCGCCATCTTTCGCTTTATAATTTAGCGTTACACTTTGCGCTTTGATGGTAATACCACGCTCACGCTCAATGTCCATTGAGTCTAACACCTGCTGCTGCATTTCACGGTCTGTTAAACCACCACAAACTTGGATAAGACGGTCAGAGAGAGTCGATTTACCATGGTCAATATGGGCGATGATCGAAAAATTACGGATATGCTTCATAAACTGGATTCTAAACTTCTATATAAAATGGACTAAGTGTATAAAGCGACAATTTTACATTTAATTGGCTTTAATCACCATCTATTTGAGTGAAAGGAATAGTAATTGGGTGAATTTTTATTACTTTTATATCATGTTTTAGGCTCTTAACCCTTGATTTAGCTATTGCATAGCCAATTAAGCCCCCCAACAAGGCCGCTAAAATTTGCCACCCTTCAGCAAGCGAAAATACTGCAAAAGCAGCTAAAGCGAACCCTAAACTAAGTAATAGTGGCAACATATACACAGCCATTGCATGTTTTACTAAATGACTATCATCCAATGCTAAGGTCACTTTTTGCCCTATTTTTAGCTCATTATCGAATGTATATGGGAATGTTTTTTTAGCGGTACCAAATAACTTGGCAAAGACTTGTGAGCCACAACGGCCATTGCACCCTGCACAGGCTTGTTTTTGCTCTGCTTCTAAATTTGCTGTCGTGCCTTTTACAGACACGACAGTGAGTGTTTGTTCAATCATGGTTTAAAGAGGTCGCGCTACCGACTCTGCAATGGCTTTGGCTGTCATAGCGGGAATATTACCAACAACTGACACATCAAAGCTACCACTGTTATGAACATAGACTGTAGTAGCACCCGATGAAAGCGCACCACTGGGGCGTTTACCTGGTAATGGTCTTTGAACAAATACAGAAACTTCAACAAAGCCATCTGAATACAAGTAATAATCTGTTAGCTCATTGTTTAAATCAAGCTTATGGCGATCAGATTTTAACAGTTTAAATCCATCAGGTAACCAGCCTATCTTCCAATTATTAACCGCCGTACCTGTGCTTTCATTGTCAATTTCACTCACTGGTAAGGGAGTTGGAAAGTCACGGTTTTGCATCTCAAGCAATAAGGGAGCTGGCTGCTCCGTCACACTGATATGAGTAAGCTGTAATTGTTCCAACATTTCGCCTTTGTGGTTAACGTAAGCAGATTTAAGTAATAATGATGACTCAGTATCAAGCCAAATCCAGTAATTAAACTTAAACTCGTCCTTTGATTCTATTCGAACCAACTGCGCTGAACGCCCAGCTATACGGCCTTTTCCGCCAAGAACGAAATCATAATGAGCACTTAAACGCTCAATATCTTTAAACAAAACCTCTGGAATAGGTCCTGCAATTGAGTCAGTTTTGACAGAGTAAGGCTCTGAGTGGGGCTCAAAATAAGTAACTTGATCGTTCACACGAGCCATCTCAAGACCAGCACCATTCAATAAACTTAAATGCTCAAGCTCAATATCACCTTGTTTTGCGTGTAACCAGCGATAAGGCTCCATTGCTTGACCTTTAACGACCACAAAGGATGCATCAAAGTTACGGGTATGAACGGCTTTAGCCATATCTAATAATAATGCTTTGGCGGGGTTTTCGTCGCTGGCAAAAGCGGATGCACTTATTACCAGCGATAAAATAAAAGTAATAACTTTCATTAAATTAGTGATTTTCCTCTTCGGCTTTGGCCTCAGTTTGCGACTTTTCTAATGAATAAGCAACACGTGCTTGTCTATGGTGCTCTAGAACAAGTGCACCAATTCGCTGCTGCTGTAACTCACGCAAACCTTGCTGTGCATTTTCAAGCGCTGGCTGTTCAGATGAGTAGCTCACCGGTGATGCCACGCCAGTCAATGGGGTTGTTTGTAGCAATGGAATGTCACTTTCAGGTGACTCACTGTTTTGCGGCAATGTTTGTACGCCCACTATCGCGAACATTGCAACGCTTGCTGCGATAGCAACTTGTGCAAATGGACGGCGCCAGTTAAATGCGACAACATTGTCAGTACCTGTTGCTGCCACGATTTCTTCGCTTTTTGGTGCATTTGTTTTATTCGCGAAATCGGCATAGACAGGTTCGTGTTCAAGTGCATCTGCAACGGCGTTGGCAATATCAAAGTTAAAAGCGCTGTTATTTGCCTCAGCACGCATTGCATCACCGATCATCGCATAACGACCAAATGTCGCGACATCGTCTTTTGTTATCGCTTCATCGGTTAGTTGCTGTTCGCCGTCAAGTAACGCGGATAGCTGCTCGTTATCCAACTTGTTAACGTCTGCTTTTGTCATACTAAGACTCACCTATTAATGGATTTAATTTATTATCAATCGCTTCGCGGGCACGGAATATACGTGAACGTACAGTTCCCACGGGGCAATCCATAACCACGGCTATTTCTTCATAGCTCATCCCTTCTATCTCTCGAAGGGTAATCGCAGTTTTCAGATCTTCAGGCAAACTATCAATTGTATTAAAAATTACAGCACGTACTTCGTCACTGAGTAACAGATTCTCTGGCGATGCGTTAGAACGCATTGCATCTGCACTGTCATAAAACTCAGCTTCTTCTGCATCAACATCGTTCGCTGGGGGCTTTCGGCCCTGAGCAACTAAGTAATTTTTAGCACAATTTACGGCGATACGGTATAACCAAGTATAAAAGGCGCTGTCCCCTCTAAAGTTAGGTAACGCACGATAAGCTTTAATAAAAGCTTCTTGAGCGACATCAGCAACATCACCTTGATTCGACACATAACGTGAGATCAAGCCTGCGATTTTATTCTGATATTTTCTAACTAATAGGTTGAAGGCGTTTTTATCTCCTTGCTGGACCCTTTTAACTAGCGCTAAATCCAAATCCTGCTCGCTCATTCGAGCCGGTACTCCTCTGTTTGATTCTTGCTTGCTATTCATATACTCGCCATTGTTTACACAAACTCTGACTGCACGATGAATATAAAAGTTCAGTTTAAAATGTTTTTTTTATAAGATAGCATGCAAATATATTGAGTTATACCGTTCTTATTTGCGTAAAACTTCAAAAATAGCTTTAAAATCAACAGCTATTCTAATTCAAAGCTATTCTACATTTGTGCAAAACAGTTGATAGTACACTGTTTATATGACAAAAAATCTAATAAGATTGGTATAACATTTAAAATAACTAATAGTGCTACAGCAAATATGGTACATATACATATATCATATCAAAATATTTTTGCTCAAACTTTTGCACTATCAGCTGAGCATTGTAACCGCTAAGACCACAGACATGAACCAAAATAAACATCACATTACTGATGTCGCTATCATTGGCAGCGGCGCCGCAGGCCTTTCCCTTGCCTTATCACTCGCTAATCACTGTAAAGTAACCGTATTAAGTAAAGGGGCGCTTACAGAAGGCTCTACATTGTATGCACAAGGCGGTATTGCGGCGGTTTTTGATAAGAAAAATGACAGCATTGAATCTCATGTTGAGGATACACTTGATGCAGGTGGTGGCCTGTGTGACCGTGATGCGGTTCACTACACTGCAAGCAACGCTAAAAAGTGTTTAAAGTGGCTTATTGAGCAAGGTGTGCCTTTTGACATGGAATTTGACTCAAAGGGCAAAGAACGTTTTCACCTAACCCGTGAAGGCGGCCATAGTCATCGCCGCATTCTGCACGCTGCTGATGCAACGGGTCGTGCTGTACAAACAACACTTATCAGCCAAGTACAAGCACACCCTAACATCACGTTATTAGAAAACTACAATGCGATTGATTTGATCAGCGATAAAAGCCTTGGCAAAAAAGGAAAGCATATCCATGGCTTATATGTCTGGAATTGTGAAGATAAAAAAGTAGAAACGATTGCTGCTAAGTTCGTCGCGCTTGCAACTGGCGGTGCAAGCAAAGTGTACTTATATACCTCTAACCCTGATGTATCGAGTGGTGATGGTATTGCGATGGCGTGGCGCTCTGGTTGTCGAGTGGCGAATATGGAATTTAACCAATTCCACCCGACGAGTTTATATCACCCAGAGCTGCAAAACTTTTTGATCACAGAAGCAATGCGCGGTGAAGGTGCGTATTTAAAACGCCCTGATGGCACACGCTTTATGAAAGATTTTGACGAGCGCGAAGAGCTTGCGCCTCGTGATATTGTCGCTCGCGCTATCGACTTTGAAATGAAACGCCTTGGTGCAAACTGTGTCTATTTAGATATCAGCCATAAAGATAAAGATTTTATTATTGAGCACTTCCCAACTATCTACGCAAAGTGCTTAAGTGTTGGTCTTGATATAACGAAAGAGGCGATTCCAGTCGTTCCTGCCGCGCATTATACGTGCGGTGGTGTCATGACTGACTTTAATGGTCGAACAGATCTCGACAATTTATATGCCGTGGGTGAAGTCGCTTATACAGGTCTTCACGGTGCAAACCGAATGGCGAGTAACTCATTACTTGAGTGTATTGTGTTTGCCCATGCTGCGGCAAAAGACATTTTAAGCAAAATTGACACCTCACCTGCGCCAGAACCATTACCTTTATGGGATGAAAGTCGTGTCACTAACTCAGATGAAGAAATCGTTATAACCCACAACTGGCATGAGCTAAGGTTATTTATGTGGGATTACGTGGGCATTGTACGCTCAACCAAGCGCTTAGAACGCGCACTGCATCGCGTTGAATTACTGCAGCAAGAAATCCATGATTACTATGCAAACTTTAGGGTTACAAATAACTTACTAGAACTTCGTAACTTGGTACAAGTTGCGGAGCTGATTATTCGTAGTGCCCTTGAGCGTAAAGAAAGCCGCGGGCTTCATTATACAATCGACTACCCAAATCAAACTGAAAACCCTACACCGACTATATTAACCCCTAAGCTGGTTGCTGCACTGCAATAACCGCTCGTCGCAAACGAGAAAAACTTAGCTCATCAACACTGGCTGACGAGATAATCAGCCAGTGTGATTGATAAAAGCCAATTAATCTTATAACTACATGATTTGCAAACACATAGCTCTTGGGACTTATTTTACCTTGCAGTTGTAACTGTTCATTAAAAAAGCCTAACTGCGATTGCTGCAAAATAATAACTCCCTCACTGGGCTGTGCTTGTTTTACTTTTTTAAAACAACCAACACCAATCACAAGGCAAGCAAAACAGGCTAAAAGCTCTGATAAGATATGACTATAAGAAAAGTATAATAACAAGGCTAGAAAACAAAAGAAGACCACAAAAGGTTTGTGGTCTGGGAAGTTATTTTTGACGGTAAACCTATACACGAACTCGGTCTAAAATAAGCGTCACCATGCCCTTGAGCTCTGCATCTTTACATTCTTCGTGACCCATAAACCATGCAAATAAATCAGGATCATCGCACTCAAGTAGGCGTTGAAATACAGCTTGCTGCTCTGTAGATAGTGAGTCAAACGCTTGTTCAACGAATGGCATGAATAAAACATCAAGTTCGAGCATACCACGGCGGCACGCCCAACGAATGCGTTCTTTACTGTGAATTTCAGTCATTTTAAACCTCGTACTTATTTGTCTGCAGTTTAACAAATTGCAATCGAATAAACAGCTATTTAAATTGCCACCCTAACTAAGTTATCATTAGGGTTCACTTATATCGTAAAGAAGGTTTTTATGTCGACTGTTTACGCATGCCCATTATCTCATACGCTTATTAGCCTTTCAGGTAAAGATAAGCTGTCATACCTTCACGGGCAAGTTACTCAAGATATCAATAAGCTAAGTAACGATAACTTCTTATGGGCAGGACACTGTAATGCCAAAGGTAAACTTTGGGGTGTGTTCAAGCTATTTACATACCAAGATAACTACTACCTAGTTGGCTCTAAACCTGAGGTAGCGCAATCTTTGGTCGAATTAAAAAAGTATGCTGTATTCTCTCAAGTTGAGATTGAGCAATCTGATAAGCCGCTTATTGGCTTAACTGGTGAAGATCTTACCTCAACCCTCGCGTTATTGAATATCCACTTTAATGATACTCAGACTGCTGTTGATTTTGCAGGAGGCAAAGCACTAAAGCTTGCAGAAAACCGCATATTATTGATGGTAAATAATGACTTTAGCTTACCTGACGATATCACCGCACTTGATAATGACAGCATGTGGCAAGAAGCAGCAATCACTGCCGCTGAACCCTCTTTAAATGAAGATGCTATTGGCGAATATGTACCGCAAATGGTTAATTTACAGGCTATAGGTGGTATTAGCTTCAGAAAAGGCTGTTATACAGGGCAAGAAACCGTCGCCCGTATGAAGTATCTCGGAAAAAATAAACGCGCCATGTATATCGTCGCAGGTAAAGCCGATGGTTTACTCGATGAACTAGAGCTTGAAACACAAATGGGCGAAAACTGGCGCCGTGCAGGCAAGCTTATCAGCCAAAGTTATAATCAACAAACGCACACTCTTGTGGGCCTTGTAGTCTTACCAAATGACAATGAAACAGGCCACGTATTACGTGCAAAACACCTCCCTCAGGTTGAGCTATCAATTCAAGCTCTACCTTACTCTCTCGAAGATGAATAAATAGGAATGACTATGATCGTAGCAGCAAACAAAGTGGTAAAAATGCATTATTCAGTATTGGATAATAACAAAAATACCATCGACAATTCTTTCGATGGTGAACCACTGGTGTTTATCGTGGGCACAGGATTTTTAATCCCTGGTCTTGAAAACGCGCTACTCGGTAAAGAAGCCGGTGATACATTCAGTGTGACTGTAGAGCCAGAACAAGGCTATGGTGAGCGTCACGACGACCTAATGCAAGCAGTGCCGAAGTCGATGTTCGAAGGCATGGAAATTGAAGTAGGTATGCAATTTAGAGCAACAACTGATGCAGGCGATCAATCAGTCATGATCATTGAAATCCAAGATGAAGACGTGATTGTCGATGGTAATCATCCTCTTTCAGGTATTACGCTTCACTTTGATGTTGAAGTACTCGAAGTACGCGATGCCACAGAAGAGGAGCTTGCACACGGTCATGTGCATGGCGAAGGTGGTTGTGGTCACAGCCACTAAACGAAACACTAAAAAAGCGCCGATGGCGCTTTTTTTATATCTACACTATGCCCTACAGAAGCGTATCACTTACTCAGGTTCTGCGCTCACTTCTTCCTTTGCTTTTGGCATAGCTTCAGGCTGAGTTATATGCGTTTTAAGTGCGGCAAGTAAACCTGCTTGATCATTGGTGCCTAAACGGTAATGTGTACCATCTTTCATTGCCAGCTCTACCGCACTAAAACCAGATACACTGTACACCCAGCCATCGTGAGTTATACGTAAGCCAATTCCATGACGAAATGAATTGCTAACAGCTCTGACTGACTCAATGTCGTCAAAGCTCACCGTTTTACCAAACACACCAGGCCCAAATGCCCAGCTCACTGTTTTGTCAGTTACTTTGATGGTTAGGCTATGAAATAAAAAAGCCACTAACACTAAAATGGCACTAAATCCCATTAGTGGCACATCTGCACCTATTAAGTTCCATGCCAAGGCAAGAAAACCACCTATCCAGCCTAAAACAATAAAGATAAATAGTGCATATTGCTTATGTTGATACATAAAGAATTCTCTAATTAAAAGCTATAAACAAAGGTTGCACTGAGCTCTGAATCATACTTAAGCTTGTCTTCCTCTGGTTTTGAGTTATAACGGTACATATAGGTAAATTTAAGCGATACATCACCCATGATTTTGCTGATCAGCGAGGTTTCTGATTTTAGTCGCGAATTTAACCCTGACATGGATTGCTCATAACTCACATCTTGGTTAAAACGTGTGCGTGCAGATACCGTGCGCTCCCACTGCAGAGCTAAGCGCAATAAGTAGCCGGTTTTAGTTTCATCCTCTTCGGTTGCCATATCTTCATCGGCAACTGAGCGGTAAAGGCCAGGCCCAACATCTATATCAACCTTGTTCTTGCTACCTTGGTATATGCGATTACCATAACCTGTAGCCACAGTGCTTTTAAACTCTAAGCCACTAAACTCATCTTCTTCATAATCCGCATAAATAAAGAAAGATTCATTTTTAACGTTTAGCTTGTAGTTACCCTGCCCTGATATAAAAATTCGATCAGCTGAAACTTCATCATCACCAGTTTCGTCATTACGGTCTCGTTTATATAGGGTGTCTATTTTGAATTGGTTACGCCATTTTTCAAAATCCTGATACAGGTTACCTTTATATTTAAAGCTGGTTGAATGTGTATTACCACTACTAATCATAAAGCCAAATTCCATATCCCCATAAAGCATCTCGCCCTTATGGATTTTATGGATTTCTTCTTCAGATAGCTGACCATACTCATGAAAATCTTCAAATGGATCAACAGCGGCAACCTGCCAGCTAGTCAGCATAAAAGCGACTAAAAGCGCACGTTTTAGTGTATAAAAGCAACTCGGGATTAAATCAAACATCGGCGGAAAATTTATTCGCTATCTTTCCAAAGAATATGACAAAAAGGCGCATCTTTATCTCGGCTAATTAAAATTTTGGCAAACAGAATATCTTGATTATCAAACTCAAGTCCTACTAAGACTTGCACAAACAGCTCAGGTTCAATCTCTAATGCAACAAAATCTTGCCATTGATTATCCGGTTCACCTTCTTCAATAAAACCGAGCTCTTCGCGGTGTTCATTAAAGTCAGCAATATCTTGCTCGCTTAAGTTGTCAGGTGCTAATTCTAAAAATATATCATACGCCTGATGTGTTACTTCTTCTTCACTGTATAAGCGTGGACCAGCCATGACCAAAACCCTCTGATATTTGAATTAAGCTATGATAACAAACCTCTTTTGAGTTTTACCAAAAAAAAAGCCAGGTTACCCTGACTTTTTTATTTTTCGCTGAAGGCTATGAAGATGCTTGCCCTTTTATTTTTTCACGCATCCCCTGCACAAGGGTATAAAATAATGGCACCAACAATGTACCAAATATCGTAGCAGCTAACATACCGAACAGCACAGTTACACCCAGTGATATTCGACTTCCAGCACCTGCACCGCTTGCAAATACCAAAGGTAATACGCCAAGCACAAACGAGAGGGCTGTCATTAGCACCGCTCTAAAACGCATTTTCGCCGCATTTAATGCTGCTTCGAGAATTCCTTTACCCGCTGAGCGTTCTTCCATAGCAAACTCAACGATCAGAATAGCAGTTTTAGTTGATAGGCCAATTAACAACACAAGGCCCACTTGTGCATAGATATTGTTTTCCATACCAATTACATATAACGCAAGCATTGCACCAAATAACGCCAGTGGTACGGCGGCAATGACCGAAAATGGAATCGTCCAACTTTCATATTGTGCGACTAAGAATAAATAAACAAAAACAACCGCTAAACCAAATAGAATCGGTGCAACATTACCTGCTTCTATTTCTTGTTTAGATTGCCCAGCCCATTCATAAACATAACCCGTTGGCAGCTGCTCAGCTAATTCTTGCATGACTTTTATCGCATCACCACTTGAGTAACCCGCTGCGGGCTGCCCGCTAATACTCGCACTGCGGTATAAATTAAAGTGCGTTAAGCTGGTTGGGCCAAGGATTGGCTCAAGCTTAGCAAGCGTGGTAAGCGGCACCATTGCACCTTCATCATTACGCACATAGTAATGTTGTAAGTCGGCAGGGTTTTGACGAAAACGACTCTCCGCCTGCATGATCACTCTGTATGTGCGACTAAACTGATTAAAGTCATTAATATACAATGATCCTAATTGTGCCTGTAAAGTTAAGAAAATATCGCTAAGTGCCACCCCTTGGGCCTTGGCCTTATTGCGGTCAATCTCTAAAAAGTATTGTGGCACATTTGCTCTAAATGTGCTGTAAACATTAGAAAGCTCTGGACGCTGATTTGCCTCATAAATAAGTCCATTTAATACCTGAGCAAGCTCAGCGGGCTCACGCCCTTCACTATCTTGCAACCTAAACTCAAAACCTGCACTGGTACCTAACCCTGGGATTGATGGTGGATTAAATGCCATAATCTGCGCATCTGGCATCGCCCAAAACTGCCCCATTAAACGTGTTAGTACCGCACGCAAACCAAGTTCAGAGCTAGTTCGCTCCTCCCAGTCTTTTAACACCACAATCCCTAATGCATTATTTGAACCTGCACCACCTAGTAACGAAAACCCAGACACGGCTATAAAATCAGTCGCTGCGGGTTCATTTTTTACAATATCCCCTAATTTATGCATCACCTCTTGAGTACGATTACTTGCTGCTGCATCTGGCAACTGCACATCAACGAACAAAAAGCCTTGATCTTCTGCTGGTACAAAGCCTGTAGGAACCGTTTTTACAAGCCACCCTGCGGCAGCAAAAATCACCACAGCAAAAAGTGCCATTCGCGCAGAACGCTTTAAGATAAAATTAATTACTTTGCTATATCCGCTGGTTGAGCGTGTGATCACATTTTCGAAAGGAGCCAGCCATTTTATTGGTTTCATGGCTTTTTCATTTAATAGCAAAGCACACAGCGCAGGACTTAAAGTAAGTGCATTAACAGATGAAATAAGTACAGCGAATGAAATCGTTACGGAGAATTGTTTATAAAGCTCTCCGGTGATCCCTGGCATAAATCCAACAGGCACAAATACCGCTAATAACACAAGGGTGGTTGCAACAATGGGGCCTGATACCTGCTCCATTGCTTTGGTAACGGCTTCTTTTATAGGTAGTTTTTCTTCTTTTAGGATCCGCTCAACATTTTCGATAACGATAATAGCATCATCAACCACAATCCCGATTGCTAGCACCAAACCAAAAAGCGTAATTAGGTTGATGGAATAACCCATCATCATCATAAATGCGAAGGTCCCCACCAAAGACACCGGAATCGCAACGGTAGGAATCAGTGTTGCGCGCCAATTTTGCAAAAACAAAAACACCACTAAAATAACCAAACCAACGGCTTGTACAAGTGTTATTACCACTTCTTCAATTGAACGGTTAATAAATTCAGTTGTATCATAGGGAATTGAGTACTCAATACCATCAGGTAACTGCTTTGCTAGCTCCTCCATACGCGCTTTAACATCGGTAGCAACTTGTGTCGCATTCGCCTCAGTTAGCTGATAAATAACAATAAACGCAGTATCTTGCTGGTTTAATTTGGCGGTCGTACTGTAGCTCGCGGCTCCCATTTCAATGCGCGCGATATCATTTAAACGCACAAAATTACCATCTTTATTTGCGCGAATAATAGTTTGACCAAACTCTTCTGGTGTCTTTAAACGCCCCTTCGCCTGAATTGAGTATTCAAATTGCTGGCTAGGCCCTGTTGGTGCCGCACCCAACTTACCGGCCGCCACTATGGTGTTTTGCTCTTGTAACGCAGCTTGTACTTCCGCCACCGTTAACTCCAAAGAAGCCATTCTATCGGGACGCAGCCATAATCGCATCGAGTACGTCTGCTCCCCCATAACCTCTGCTGAGGCCACACCATTGATACGCCCTAAAGGCTCAGTTAAATAATTTGTCGCGTAGTTACTTAGAAAAATAGCATCAATATTATCTTTGCTTGAATAAAGGTTAATACCTAAAAGCATTGAGCTTGATTTTTTCTTAACCGACACCCCTTGACGCTTCACTTCTTCAGGCAAACCTGACTCAGCCAGTGCGACACGATTTTGCACATTAACCTGTGCTATGTCCGTATCAGTGCCAACTTTAAAGTAAACGGTTATATTCGCAGTACCGTTATTAGATGAAGTTGACTCGATATACATCATATCTTCAACCCCATTGACCTGTTCTTCAATAGGCCTAATAACGGACTCTTCAACTATTTGCGCACTCGCACCAGGATAACTGGCTGTAATTTGTACTTGTGGCGGGGTGATTTGCGGGTACATATTAACCGGCAATAAAGCCATCGATATTAAGCCCGCAATTGTAATAACAATAGATATAACCAGTGCAAACTTAGGGCGAGATATAAATGTTTTACTAATCATCTCATACTCCTAAGAGTTTGCTTTATTAGAAATAGTGCCTGTTGTGGCATCTACTTTCTTTTCCACAGCCTTAACTTCTGCACCTTGCCGTACTTTTTGCAGGCCTTCAATAATCACCTTTTCCCCAGCTTCAAGACCTGATTCAACCACCCACATAGCATTGATACGGCGGCCAAGTTCAACAATACGCATGGCGACTTTGTTATCATCACCAACAACCAGTACAAATTTACCCTGTTGATTTTCTTGTACGGCGACTTGTGGGATCAGTGCAAGTTCTTTTTTATTGGTACTCTCTACGATTAAAGTGACAAATAACCCTGGCATCACAATACCATCGGGATTATCAAATGAGGCTCTAAGTTCAACCGTACCAGTATTACGGTTAATTTTAGTATCAGCAAAATCTAATACACCCTTTGCAGGAAAGGTCGAATTATTCGGTAAGCGTAGTGTTAAATCTATTGGTACATCTCGCGGGTCGCGACCTGACGGTGTCTGGTGCTGTTGACGATAACTAATGTAATCTGCCTCTTCTACCTGAAAACTCACATAGATAGGGTCAACATCAGTCAGCTCTGCAAGTTCATTTGATGATGGCCCCACAATATTGCCAACATCATAATTTACTTTACCAATGCGCCCACTGAATGGCGCTTTAATTTCGGTATAGCTTAAATTTAACTTCGCTTTCTCAAGCTCTGCTTCTGCCGCTTTAACTGCCGCAGTTGCTTGCTCAAAATTGGTCGTTAATTTGTCGAGGTCAGATTGAGAAATAAACCCTTGTGACGCAACATCTTTGCCGCGCTTTAAATCTCGCTCAGCTGCACTGGCCGCTGCGATACGGCTTTTTAAATCAGCTTCAACTTCAGTGACCGTTGAACGATACTCTGAAGGGTCAATACGAAGTAATAACTGATCTTTTTCAACAGACGAACCTTCGTCAAAGTGACGCTCAATAAGCTCACCTTCAACTCGCGCTCTAATTTTAACCTCTTGAAATGCCTCGGTTCGTGCTACAAATTCGCGGTAGTTACCGACCTCTTGTGTATTTACATTGTATACAGAGACAGCAGGGGGTGGTGTTGCTTGCTGCTGAGACTTGTCATCTGAACAACCTGTAAGTAAGACACTTAATGCCAATGCATAGACTGTTGTTGTTATAGATTCAGTTGATAGCTTTTGCATGCGTTGTGTATTGCGCATCAGCATATTTTTACTCCTTGTAGCGCGACTTAAAGCTAAGTCTAGTCGTGTCATGGGATTTTGCGAAAATTTGAAGCAGTATCTTATTAATCGCAAAACCGAACTAGCTGTAAACCAGCATCTTTGTTTTAAAAATATACATCAATTTGTAACCAAATATATGACGAAGTTACTCTTTTTTAATAAATCACCTAATTCTTTGTCACACATCAGCATTTCTTTACATACATGTGATTAGTTCGTAAGCTCTAGCAAACAGGTCAGAGGAGTTACCATGATAAAACTAGAAATAAAACAACAGGTCGCTTGGGTTAGCCTTGCCCGTGCCGAGAAACAAAATGCACTCAGTTTTGCTATGTTTGTGGAGCTTTCAAACGTGATCAAAAAAATTAAAAACGATCGTAGTTTGCGTGCTGTGGTGATCTCTGGCGAAGGCGAGCACTTTTGCTCTGGGCTTGATGTTGCTGCGGTGATGAAAAAGCCGAGTAATATCATCAAACTATTATTCAAGTGGTTACCAGGAAACCAAAACCTCGCGCAAAAAGTGGTGTTAGGTTGGCAAGACTTAAGTATTCCGGTGATAGCTAAAATTACCGGGCATTGCTTTGGCGGCGGTATGCAAATCGCGCTCGGGGCTGATTACCGTATTGTCGATAAAAACGCAAAGTTAGCAATTATGGAGGCTCGCTGGGGTTTGTGTCCTGATATGGGGGCTAACGTTGTACTTGCAGGCTTAATGAAGCGTGACCAAGCACTTTGGCTTGCAAGCCATGCAGGGCCTGTTTCGGCTGAAGACGCTAAAGAATATGGCTTGGTTACGCAACTGACTGATGATGTCGATAAACAAACCGATGCTGTACTTGAAACATTGATGGCCCGCTCACCCGATACACTCGCAGCAATTAAACGCATTACTCAGCAAAGCTATCGCTCACAGCAACGTAAAATTCTTGCTAAAGAAACTTGGAGCCAAATTCGCTTACTAATGAATCCGAATACCAAAAAGGCGATTGCGAAAGCCAAAGGCGCTGAAGATGTTAAATTTAATAATGCTAAATCATGGTAAGCTAAAGTCGCATAGTACAGCTGACAAGGGTATGATGTAGTTGTACTTTATTCGCAATTATCCTGACTCATGAAATACCTAATCAGTAGCGCCATTATTCTTGCTTGTTTAGCCGTTGCTAAGTATTTAACGGCTTTGTTTGAAAGCAGTTTTCCAGCTCCATTACTCGGTATGGTCTTGTTACTCGTATTACTTTTAACAGGTATAGTAAAAGAGCACCATTTAAAGCCGACAGCCAGTCCTTTACTCAATTATATGCCATTGTTTTTTATTCCTGCGGGGGTCGGGATTATTGAACACTTAGGTTTAATCGCTGAGCACTGGCCTTTATTACTGACTATCTTTATTGTTGTGCCACTGACAAGCGTTGTATTGATTGGCTCTGTTATCGCTTACTTTAAGGGGCGTGAAAATGACAGCTAGCTTTTGGTGGTTAAGCGTTCCATTAGTTATTGCTCTTTTCCTAGCACTGCGTTTTTTAAACACTAAAACACACCATGCTATTGCAAAAGCACTTACCAACCCAGTTTGCTGGGCAATTGTGCTAATTGCAGCGTGTTTAATGATACTCAAACTCCCCTACGCTCCATTCGCTGAGCACACTAAAGTGCTAAGTTGGTTACTTGAACCCGCTATTGTGGCTTTAGCTCTACCGCTTTATCAGCAATTTATACATGTTAAAAAGAATCTACTGTTAATTTTGATAAGTTGCAGTTTAGGGGTAATCAATGCCACGCTGGTTGCATCGATTATTTGCGCTATGTTTTCCGCGCCTGCAGAACTTAGTGCATCCTTGGCTAGTTTGTCAGTAACCACACCTATCACTTTACTGGTTACCGATGCACTTGGCGGAATTCCTTCTTTAGCAGCGGCTATGGTGATTTTTATTGGTGTACTTGGGGCAATTTTCGGTAATTTAATTTTCTCGCTAATAAATATACATAATGCACAAGCTAAAGGTGTCGCAATTGGCACTGCTTGTCATGCTATTGGCACTGCTTCTCTTATAACAGAGCAACCGAAGGCAGGCGCTTTTGCATCTGTAGCTATGGCATTGAGTGCACTATTAAGCGCTTTAATCGTCCCCTTACTCTACCCCGCCATTCAACATCTGATATAGTAATGACCAGCAGTAAACCTTGTTAGGAAAAGCCATGATTGACGCAGAATTACAACAAGTGGAAAAATACTATAACCTGATCACCGAATATTTAGTGACCTACAGCATGCAAATAGTGGGTGCGATCTTAATTTTGGTATTTGGCCTGTGGATTTCACAAAAAGTATCAAATATGGTGGCAGCCTTAATGCAGCGCCACAATATAGATATTACCCTCACAAACTTTATCAGCAATGTTATAAAAGTCTTGCTGATCATCATGTTCCTCATTATTGCGCTGGGTAAAATAGGCATCAGTGTTACTCCTTTTGTGGCTGCGATAGGTGCTGCCTCATTAGGTGCAGGTTTAGCACTGCAAGGAATGCTTTCAAATTATGGTGCAGGGCTTGCGATTATTGCAACGCGGCCTTTTGTAGTAGGCGATACAATTGAAGTAAAAGGGGTGAGCGGACAAGTTAAAACAATTGAGCTCGGCTACACTATTTTGATTAACGAAGAAAAAGTCGAAATCACCATTCCTAACAAACATATTGTTGGCGAAATTCTGCATAACTCGTTTAGCTATTCACTCGTAAAAGGCGAAATTGATATAGCTTATGATGCAAATGCTGACTTGGCTATTGAGCTGATCGAGACCGTTTTAAACGATCATGAGCTGATTGCCGATACACCACACTCACAAGTCGGTATTGAGCGCTTTGCCGAAAGCGGTGTCACCTTGAGCTATCGTTTTTGGGTACCAACCACCAAAATTATTGAGACTAAATTAGCGATAAACCGTAATGTATTTAAGGCAATCCAAGGGGCGGATATCGAAATACCCTTCCCACAACGGATTGTTACTCTCAATCAAACTAATGATAAAGGCGCTTAAGGCGCCTTTTTTGCAGCTTGTCGACAGAGATTGTGTTTGTTCAAAAGATTGTAGTACAATTTGAATGATAACAATTACTATCATCAATTAAGGTCGAGCTATTTTTACCATGAGTAAACGTCTTTGGTTCCAACTGCATGGTTGGTTTTCGCTCCCAGTATGGGTGCTATTTTGCTTTATCTGTGTCACAGGCACTGTATCTGTAATAAGCCATGAACTTACTTGGCTTACTAACAGTGAAGCACGTGCAAACAACCCAAATGATTTACCAGCACTAGGTGTTGATCAAGTTATTAATAGCGTAGAAAAAGCTTACCCAACCGCCGATGTAATGAGTGTACTCACTTATGAGCCTTACTTGGTTAATGCGGTTATTTTCACTGATACCGACAAACCTTATGCTGTGGCTTACGTCAATCAATACACAGGCGAAGTACAAGCGGTTAATGACACTATCTCATTCATCGAATTTATGCGTACCCTACACGGCTGGCTATTCTTTCCTTGGCAAGAAGGCTACAGCATAGGTTACTACTTAGTCAGCGCCATGGCGTTTGTCATTTTAGGTGCACTAGTAACAGGCTTAGTGATTTATAAAAGCTTTTGGCGTGCATTCAGTCAACCTAAGCTGCGTTTTAATCAAGGTAAAAAAACCTTTCTTAAAGATTTACATACCCTAAGTGGCGTGTGGTCAATTTGGTTTATGGCAGTAATGGCACTCACAGGCCTGTGGTATTTAGTACAAGCCATCATGTGGCATAACGAAATAGACATAGAAGAGCATGCACCTTTGGTGGCTGTTTCAACTTTACCTGCGGACAAACAAACACCGCCTACCGATTTAAAAGCGGCACTGGCACTTACCAAAGAGAAATACCCAGATTTCAAACCTAGCTATGTGATGCTGCCAGAGCATAACCGCGGCATGTTTAATATTATGGGCAGTGGCGATACTATCTTCTACGATAACTACGCTTACTCAACGTCAATCAATCCTTGGACGGGTAAAATTGCAGCAAGTAAAAGTCCTGAAACAATGTCGGGGCTACAAACCCTTTCGCATATTACTGATCCACTTCATTACGGTAATATTGGCGGCCTGTGGACAAAGGTTATTTGGTTTATCTTTGGTTTGATTTTAAGTGGTATGTCAATCACTGGCTTTATGATGTATGCCGCTAAATTAGTTAATAATAAACCAGTAAAAGCGCGCCAAGCTGCGCCAGTAAATAACGTTCAGGAGGCAAACTAATGGCTCGTTTACAAGCGACTTGGTGGCAACGTAAAAAGTATGTTTTACATGCTGTGGTACTGGCTTTGCCTGTGTGGTTTATTTATCAGTCATTAAACCCTCAGTTTCCTGCACTTTGGCAAGAACAACAAGCGGGCGAATTTAAAATCGCGCCAATGCCACTGAATGAAGATGCTCCTTACTCACACCACAATGAGTATGTTAAAGATTTCTTTATCGCCTTTAATCAAGGTGACATAAGCAATGTTCGTCAGGCATATTTAAATATTGGTCAATCACCTTTACCACTAACGGAGTTTGCTAAAGATGAAGAAGGCATAATGCATGGCACCAGCCACGGTCAGCATGCCCACGCGATAGCTCCTAAAACCATCTCAACAGATGATAAACTGTGGATCACCATACAAACTTGGCAAGGCCAACTGCATATCCTCAAATGGGATATTCCCAGCCAGTTTATTACTCAATAATATCTGAAAGGCCACTCACCGAGTGGCTTTTTTATATCTCTGAAAAAACCTTTATCTCCTCCAAAATAATTAAAAGTAAAATTTTTGTTAATTATTTTCATTCAACACCTTTACAAAAGTAATAATATAATAAAGTATTATAAATAGTTTTCATTAACATCAATGCATTCAATTGATGTTGATCAGAACTCATCCAAGGAGCTAAACACACAAGGAAAGCTCAATAACAATGATTTGGAGACACAATGATACTTTCAAAAAAAGCGCTTGCAGCGCTCAGCTTTGCAACAACACTCATACTCCCCAGTGCCTACGCGATTGATAATGGCGTATACACGATTAAATCAAAGTACAGCGCTAAGTTTGTAGAAGTAGCTAGCGCGCAAACCAATGATGGTGCAAATGTCAGTCAGTGGGCTGACACAAATCACGACACGCAGCGCTGGTTAATTACCAACATAGGTGGCAGCAACTATTCGGTTATTAACTTAAACAGTGGTAAAGCACTCGAAGTGTTTGATTTCTCAACGGCCGATGGCGGTAATGTGGTGCAGTATGAATATGCAAACATTGCTAGCCAACACTGGCAAATTAATGATGAAGGCAACGGTTATGTTAGCTTCATTAACTTAAACAGTGGTAAGGCTCTCGACTTATATGGATTCGATGGTAACGATGGCGCGAACATTAGTCAGTGGAGCTACAACGGCAGCGATGCGCAGCAATGGCAACTCACCAAACTTGCCAATGTTGAATCCACTCCCTTTGATCCATCGACCACCAATGGTGCTGCTGATCATTGGCCACTCACAGGCAATTTAGTTACCCACGATCCTACTATTGGTTACGAGAATGGTACTTGGTGGATATTTCAAACAGGCCCAGGTATTTACGGTAAATATTCAAGCAATGGCGTGGATTGGAATGATGCGCTGCCAATTTTTTCAAATGGTTTAAGTTGGTGGAGTAACTATGTGCCTGATCATGACGGAATTGATGTCTGGGCGCCTGAATTAAAAAGCTACAATGGCCGCAGCTGGCTTTATTATTCGATTTCGACCTTTGGTTCACGTGTCAGTGCTATTGGCCTTACCTCAGCAAACAGTGTCGCCACAGGCAATTGGCGTGATGATGGCTTAGTGATTAACACTACCAATAGCAATAATTACAATGCCATTGACCCAGATCTTGTGGTAGCAAAAGATGGTGCACCTTGGCTTGCATTTGGCTCATGGAATTCGGGTATTAAACTAACGCGTATTAACCCAATGACAATGAAACCATTTGGTCAAATCTACTCATTAGCAAGTCGCTCAGGTGGTATTGAAGCGCCGACCATAGTGTATCGCCAAGGCTACTACTATTTGTTTGTTTCAATTGGCAAATGCTGTGATGGCACAAATAGCACATACCGTATTGCTTACGGGCGCTCTACCGACATTCGAGGTCCGTATCTAGATAAAAATGGCACCGACATGTTAGCCAGCGGCGGTAGCATTCTTGATGCGGGTAATAGCCAATGGGTAGGGCCTGGTGGACAAGACATTCTAAATACCGATGTAATTGTTCGTCATGCGTATGATGCAGGCGATAATGGCACACCCAAATTGCTCATCAGCACCCTTAATTGGGATGCGAATGGCTGGCCTAAATACTAGTTCTCCCCACTAAGCGCGTGCAAACGCGCTTTTTAAAATCGTTCTAAAATACTGCGAATAAACTCAGAATTTAATATCTGTGTCACCACGCCACCGCACCACACATACGCACGATGCAAAGGGTAGCCTTTAAAAATCCAACGTTTACGCACATGATTAAAGTCATGCAAATAATCAGCCTTCGCCTGTGGTAATGAGTCACCTGCCAGTTTTTGCCACGCTTTATAAACCCCACTCATATCAGCACCACGCATAAAACGCTGTAACCAACGCGGAAAGCGTGCAAAGCGAATCGCCGACTGAAAGTCAATAATATAAGGCTTACCCTCTTTTGAACAAATCACATTACCCAGATTACGTAAATCAAGGTGTACCACGCCACGACGGTGCATTTTCGCTACCATACGTTCGAAGTCTTTGAAAAAACGCGCTGGCAAATGTGCTTGCTGTTGGGCAAGCTGCTTAAGTGGTGTGCCCTCAATAAAGTCATAAGCAATAGCAATTGGCGATAAACGGCAAAAATTATCTACTACTCCGTCTACATCTTGCAGGCGTGCGAGTCCCTTGTACTCTTGATTAATAAAAAGCGGCGCAATGGTTTTTCTTACCCACCAAGGACTATGCTGAAAGTCTTTGATAATGAAATCAAACTGCGAGTCTTTGTAACGATAAACAATAGCATTAGCGAACCGACCGGTATGAACAATAGACAAGCTTTCATGGCTAAATTGATGAGTAGGGAATTGAGCCTGAAGCTGCGCGAGCAAAGATGATTCGAACATAGCAATCTGTCACTTGTTAAAATTAAATGCCTAGGCAACTATATTATCAAAATGCGTCAGCGGCGACAATGTACCGCTTAGAGAAATTTATGCTTTTAAATTATGAATTGCTCTAAACAACAAGCTAGCAAGTTGATTTTGCTCTAGTTCAGAGAAGCCAGCGAGCGCTTTTCGATATATCTCATTAACTGCGGGTAAAATTTCAGGGTAAAGCTGTTGGCCTTTCTCTGTAAGACATAAAAGAGTTGAACGCCTATCTTCAACTGACTGTTTTTTAGCGACCAACCCTTTATCTTCTAGGCGAGTGATTAAACGACTCATGGCCCCACGGTCGTACACCATGTGCTCACATAGCTCAGCTAAAGTGTTTACTTTACCTCGTGCAAGTAACACCACCACAATATATTGAGCTGATGTTAGCTCTTTATCTTCAAGAGCGTTATCAAGATGCGTAACTAAGTTGGAGCGTAAATAAGACACTAAACGCCCTAAGTCTTGGACTGGGTCTAAATCTTCAGCGCGGCACTGTCCAATTGATGCAGATTCTTTCATATTTCCTCAACAAAGATTAATAGCTATTCATTGACAGTTAATACCTAAAATAATTCAATCTTAGTCATAATTGGTGTAGCGTGAGTCAGGTATTTAAACTTCGGGGGTAGTATGCTTAGTAAACAGCACATTATAAAGTATTTAGGTCTTTTTGTACTCTTGTTACTGTGCTGGTTAGAGCAGTTCCAACATTATATTATGAGTTTTATCGATAGCGCTTTAGTTCAGTCAACCGTGGTGTATGCCTCGTCTCGTACAGTTAACGCCGCTATTTCGTTATTACAATCTGCCGAAGTGGGCATTGGTATTGCGAGTATTCAGCCAGCACAACTACTTGATCCTGTTAATGATCTGGCTGAGTACATGTCAGATGCTATGCGCCTTGCAATAGGTTCACTATTTTTACAGCGAATTTTATACACGATCTCATCTGGTGTGATTTTTAATAGCGTATTTACTATTTCAGTCATTGCTTACCTTTTTTGTGAATGGCGCAATATCTATCCAAATCTTCGCCACAAACTTCTGGCAAGCCTCATCTTAATTCGCTTTCTCGTTCCCGCTATCGTCTTAAGCACAGGACTTATCAGCCAAGTTTTTTTAGATGAACAAATTAACTCACAAAGCCAACTGGTCAGTGAAAAAGTTGATACTGTCAGCGCTAATGCTACACAAACTTCAGCATTATCAGCACAACTC
This sequence comes from Pseudoalteromonas sp. 68 DY56-GL68, assembly GCF_041414825.1. NCBI lineage: Bacteria > Pseudomonadati > Pseudomonadota > Gammaproteobacteria > Alteromonadales > Pseudoalteromonadaceae > Pseudoalteromonas > Pseudoalteromonas sp. 68 DY56-GL68. The sequence goes on along the minus strand of NZ_JAOCZL010000020.1, from coordinate 73,205 downwards.
AAAGCTAAAGTTGATAGTCAAAAGCAAGCCGTGTTCGATAAACTCGATGTCTTGAATCAACAACAGATAACAAACCACCAGCAAGCGACTGAGTTAAAACTGCAACTGGCAGAACTGGATTCCCAGATTGACACCATTCAGTCAACACGCAGCCTTTCTGAGCGTTTAACGTTTACTGAACTTGAACAAGCTAAGCCGCTGCTCGCCAAAAAACAGCAAATAACAACTAAGCTACACGCTTTATCCGCTCAACAAGGGACACTTAATCAAGAAAAAGATGCGCTAAACCAGCAACTCGTGGAAATAAATGAGCAACTCAACACAAATGATGCGAGTAAAGTGAGTAAAATTATCGACACCGTTACCACAGGGATAGGAAATATGGTAGCAGCCGTTGAAGATCTTTTTATCGACTTTCTTAACCTATTATCATTACTCATTCTCAAGTTATTGTTAATGCCACTCATCTTTTTGTATTTATTCAATAAAGCGTTTAAAGCTATTTGGCATCGCCATTTCATTGATGTATTAATTGAAACAAAAAATCGCGCTATTAATTGATTGTTTTTTGAGCTATGTTGATACTCACAATTATAAAGGAGCTAACAATGAGTAACCAACATAGTCGTCACATTCCTCAAGAAGCATTTGATTGGTACGATGAATACGCCCATGGCTTGATAGACCGCCGTACTTTTATGAAAAAACTAGGCGGCCTAGTTGCACTAGGTTATTCAATGGCTGTTCTCAGTAGTGCCTTGTTGCCAAACTATGCATTAGCTGAACAGGTCTCCTTTAATGATCCTGATATCAAAGCCAGTTACAAAACCTTCAATTCATTCAAAGGTCACGGTGAAGGTAAAGGCTATTTAGTTGAGCCCGCCAACTTATCTGACAAGCATCCTATCGTATTAGTGATCCATGAGAATAGAGGTTTAAACCCTTACATTAAAGATGTTGCACGCCGCCTTGCTAAAGCGGGTTTTATTGCCTTTGCCCCAGATGCATTGCACCCACTTGGCGGTTATCCAGGTAATGACGATGAAGGGCGTGCTATGCAGCGCTCAATGGACAGAGAAAAAATCCAACAAGATTTCGTGGCCGCCGCGAAGTACTTAAAAGAACATCCAAACAGTAATGGCAAACTAGGTGCGGTAGGCTTTTGCTTTGGCGGTTATATGGTTAACTACCTCGCTGCTGTTGAGAGCAAACTCATTAATGCTGGCGTCCCCTATTACGGCACCCCTGCTGTTAAAGAGCTTAGAGAAAACATAAAAGCACCATTACTTGTCCACTTAGCTGAATTCGATAAACGCGTGAATGATACTTGGTCAGAATATGAAAGTGACTTAAAAGCCCACCAAATACCTTATACTATGCACATGTACGAAAAAGCGAATCATGGTTTTCATAATGACTCCACATCGCGTTACGATGAAAAACAAGCTGAGCTTTCATGGCAACGTACACTTGCATTCTTTAACGAGCAATTGATTTAATCGAGGCAATTTCATACACTCTCGGAAAAATTTGTAGGCTAGTAAAGAGATGGAATCGCAAATCAGTTATCGCTTTGACTCACAGCAAACCGCTAATCGGTTTTTAAACAAGCTTAAACACTGGTCAGTGGCTAAAGTCACCGCAAGTCTCTGCCAAGGTGGTTTCGGTGTAAAAATACGCTACGAAGTCGATAATAGTGGCTTTGATTACACCCTTGCTGAGCTTGATGATTTAGCGATGCAACATGAAGGCGAAGAAATCTAGTTATTAATTAGAAAACGGCTAACCAAGGTTAGCCGTTTCGTTACTAAAGCTTTACTTATAAATCAAAGCTACGCGAGATAGACGCAACAATGCGCTCGTCTGCGGTATCCCAATCAAGGCTGGTATTTTCACCGGCAAGCTCAAAGTCAAAACCTGCAAAGCTTGTTTGATAAGCTATACGATAGTGGTTATATGACTTATCACTGCCATCCCATGTGTACTTATCACCATCAAGTGAATTTGAAATATCAAAGCTGGCACGGATTGCGTGATTTGGTGCAATTTCAAAGGTATGCGCAAGCATAGAAATTACATGCCCTGCGCCAGAACCAAAGTAATCCCAGCTATACCAAAAGTTAAGCTCAGTTTGTCCTAAGCTACTGGCATAACCAAATTTAGTATAAACCTCAGGGTAGTTACCATCGCTTGAATGACCTTCACCATGATATGAATAGTAGGCAATACCATAATCAACGCTCAATGCTTGATTAATCTGCGCGTAGTTACCAAAATACGCATCCCATTCGATATCTGTCCCCTCACCAAAATCCACATTTGAGGCCCACGTCCCCACATACATACCTGAGTCTGCAAATGCATAGTCTAGACTACCTTGAATAGCAGGATCATTTTGCGTTTGGCTCACGCCATTAAAAGTGTAATCTGATGCTAGTGTCACTGTAGTTGATAAATCAGCCATCGCTGATGTCGATAATAATGCCAATGGCAACGCTGTTGCGAGTAGTGTTTGTCTTGTTGTCATGTTGATTTCCCCTTAGCTAACTGTTTCTATTTTTGTGTAATCTAATTTGTTGTCTTTTGGTGAACCCTCGATATTTTTCACCGTTTTTAACTTGCTGTAGCCAATAAACACAGCGCAGCCAAAAAATAACGCAATCACTAACGCACCAACCCATTGGATTTGTAAAAAGTCGAACTTAAACAACAGGGTCAACAATGAAAGCGCCACCACATTTAAGGCAATATAATTAAACTTACCAAAACGTTTCACCGTTAAGTTTAGGTTATCTGTGTATAAACGGATCAAAGAATCAAGTGAGTTGATCACAAACACCACACCGACAAACACCATAGCGATGTTTTTCAGGCCTGCTGTAGCAATACCCGCTTCATGATATTGATATAAAACGCTAAACCAAATTGCGATTGGAATAGATGGGAAAATCAGCATGGCTGCCAGAACTTGGTAAGTCTTTAGGCCACCCACAAAACGCGAGGTAAATTGACCAATCATGATACTCCAAGCAAACCACCAAAATAGATAAAAGGCATGGTAATCATTCAACGGTAATACAAATTCATCAATATTACCAAAATAGCCACCAATTAACGCAAGGTTATCAACAAACGCTGATGTTTGTGCATCTGAGCCAGCAAAGGCACCAAACCACATAAAGGCAATTAAGGCGATAAACAACCAAGTAGTAGAAATACTTAAAAAGCGTACAAACTTAATGTCAGTGCTCGAATACACAGCAAAGCAAATTGCTGCAAACACCATTAAGTAAAATGTCGGAATAATTGACTCACCATCACCAAGCGACGGTAAATACCAAGGTAAATTCGACAGCAGTAAAAATGCAGTAAATGCGCATGTACCAATAATAACGATGTTATTAATTAGTTTTACCCAAGCAATTTCGAAGAACTTTACTTTGGGTTCTATTACACAGAAATAAAAGCACGTAAGGAAATAAAATCCCCAGATCAAGAAGCCCCAAAAACCAAACTCGATGGCTAATGGATTGGCAAACGCATACTCTGGGCTTGCTTTTATGTCTGCATAACCTGCAAACTCTGTCAGTGGAAACATAATCAAGCCTACATCTAGGCCCGATGTAAATAAAATTGCAATGAACGTAAACGTTCTAACTGGTGTGACGCCAACACACCTTACCGTACCCCATTTAAATAAAATAACCGCAATTGCTAACAGGGTAAAAATGATGCCAGCACTAAGCCAAAAGGTCATAGTTACCCCCCCAAAATAAGTAATAATACTTCATTGTTTCTCCAGTTTTATTCCTCGCATTAACGCATCACAAACAACTCGTGATGCGCGCCACTGCAAGCCCCACAGCCGATACTGCGGGTGGCCTTATTAGATCTCCGAACTACGCTGCGTTGATTGCCATTGTTTTTCCATAGCAACATCTACAGTTGATGCCGATAACACAGGCTTACCTAAAATGTGGTCAGCCGCTTTTTCTGCCACCATAATGGTTGGCGCATTTAAATTACCGTTTGGAACGGTTGGGAAGATAGATGAATCCACCACCCGTAACCCCTCAATACCGTGTACTTGAGTTTGCGAGTTAACCACGGCCATCTCGTCTTCACCCATCTTGCACGAACAGGACGGATGGTAAGCACTCTCAACCGCTTGACGAACAAAGGCATCGATTTGTGCATCGCTTTGAACATCTTTACCTGGTTGAATTTCACCATCGCGATACTCATCAAACGCACTTTGTTCAATAATCTCACGAGTTAAGCGAACGCAAGCTCTAAAGCCTTCAATATCATCTTGATGCTGTAAGTAGTTAAATTGGATCTTAGGCGAAACCTGTGGATCCGCCGACTTAATTGTCACGGCACCACGGCTTTTCGGTTTGTTATGCCCAACATGCACTTGGAAACCATGGCCATCAAAGGCACTTTTACCGTCATAACGAATTGCTGCTGGTAAAAAGTGATACTGAATATCAGGCCATTCAACACCCGGTTTTGAGCGAATAAATGCACATGATTCAAAGTGATTCGTTGCCCCTAAACCTGAGCGGTTTAATAACCAACGCGCACCTATAAGCCCTTTTGAAACAAGACCTAATTTGCCGTTTAAAGTAATTGGTTGCTTACACTTATATTGGAAGTAAAACTCCAAGTGATCTTGTAAGTTTTGGCCAACACCTGGTAAGTGATGTTTAACCTCAACACCCGCTTCACTCAGGATGTCTTTATCACCAATACCTGATAATTGCAGAATATGCGGTGAGCCAATTGGGCCCGCACTTAAAATAACGTCTTTTGCTGCAAATGCTTGCTGCTTAGAGCCAGATACTGAAAACTCAACACCAACGGCTTTTTTGCCTTCTAACAATACTTTTTCAGCTAAAGCACCAGTGACTAGCGTTAAGTTTTTACGTGACTTAACTGGGTCTAAATACTCACGGCTGGCAGAGCTTCTTACGCCATCTTTAACTGTCATATGCATTGGCCCAAAGCCTTCTTGCTGGGCAGCATTGTAGTCATCAGTCTGCGCATAACCTGCTTGCTGGCCCGCTTTGATAAAGGCTTTATAAAGCGGGTTAGCCATTTCATTACCGTTATTAACCCCTAATGGGCCATTTTCGCCACGGTAACTGTTACCACCTAAGTAGAATGATTCAGCACGTTTAAAGTACGGTAAGCATGCTTGGTAATCCCAACCATTAGCACCATGTTGCTGCCACTCATCAAAATCTTTGGCATGACCACGAACATACACCATGCCGTTAATCGATGACGAGCCACCTAACACCTTACCTCGTGGGCAGTGCATCTGGCGGTTATCTAAATACGGCTCTGGCTCAGTATGAAATTGCCATGCATATTTGTCGGTATTCATTGGGATTGATAGCGCGGTAGGCATCTTTATAAAAATGCTTTTATCGCTACCGCCCGTTTCAAGTAGTAACACCTTATTAGAAGGGTCTGCTGATAGTCGGTTTGCCAACACGCAGCCTGCTGAGCCAGCACCGACTATGATGTAATCATAGTTCTGTGTACTCATTAAAATGGACTCTCTATATTGCTCATACCCACATAAATCGATTTAGTTTGGGTATAGTGATCCAAGGTTTCGATACCATTTTCACGGCCGATACCTGATTGCTTATAACCACCTACAGGCATTTCTGCAGGTGAATTACCATAGCTGTTTATCCAACAAATACCGGCTTGTAATTGGTGGATCACGCGGTGTGCGCGCTGAATATCTTTCGTGAACACGCCTGCGGCTAAGCCTAGGTGGGTATCGTTTGCACGCTGAATAACGTCATCTTCATCATCAAACACCAACACGCTCATTACTGGGCCAAAGATCTCTTCTTTCACTATGGTCATGTCGTCTTTACAGTCGACAAAAACAGTCGGTTCAACAAAGTAGCCATTAGGTGCTGATGCAGGTGACAGAGCCTTACCGCCGGTTAGCAAGGTTGCGCCTTCTTGAATACCTCTATCGATATAGCTAAGTACAAGCTCTTGGTGCTTTTTAGAGATAAGCGCCCCTAAATTCACCTCAGGATCCATTGGATCGCCAGCAATAATATTTTGCTCAGTGCGTGTTTTCAGCTCATCAATAAACTGCTGATAAACATTTTTGTGCACATAAATGCGCGTACAGTTAGTGCAGATTTCGCCTTGCGTATAAAAATTACCTAGCATTGCCGCACTAACAGCTTGTGATACATCAGCATCATCAAAAACTAATAACGGTGACTTACCGCCAAGCTCCATGGTCACATCTTTCAGTGAACCAGCAGCGCTTGCCATTACTTTTTTCCCTGTGCCCACTTCACCAGTGAACGACACTTTTTCAATATTTGGGTTTGCTGTTAACCATTGCCCTACTTCAGCAGCACCTTGCACAACGTTGAATACGCCAGCAGGTACACCCGCTTCGATGAAAATCTCTGCAAGTTTAATTGCACCAAGTGGTGTTTCTTCAGAAGGTTTGAAAATAACCGCATTACCCGCAGCCAGTGCAGGACCTGATTTCCAACACGCAATTTGCAGTGGGTAGTTCCATGCACCAATACCGGCACAAATACCTAAAGGCTCTTTACGTGTGTAGTAAAAGTCATTGCCAACCATTTGTTGCTGACCCACTTGAGCAGGAGCAAGACCAGCAAAATATTCGATAACATCAGCACCTGTTTCAACATCGACACACTCAGCTTCTTGCCAAGGCTTACCCGTATCAAGTACTTCTACTTTTGCCAGTTCATCGTTACGTTCGCGTAAGATTGCCACGGCTTTTAATAAAATACGGCTACGCTCAATTGGCGTCATTGCAGACCATACTGCAAACCCTTGTTTTGCGCTTTCGATTGCCGCGTTTTGAATAAACTCATCAGCGATTTCAACGTGATAAATCACTTCATCCGTTGCAGGATTCTTAACTGCAAAGGTATCGCCAGTTTGATTCTTTAAAAAATGGCCATTAATAAAATTTTCGTAAACAGGTGTGGTCATTTTAGGCTCCATACTGTTTTATCAGTGAGCGAATGTAGTCTTTAGCTAATTGCTCACAATGTTCGAATTGATCTTGGTCTGACTTACTTAGGACGGCTCTTAGCCATAAACCATCGATCATGGCTGCACTTAACTCAGCAGCTAAGTTGGCATCACTATCGCTCATTAACTGTTTGAATGAGCTTAATAAGTTACTAAATAAACGTTTACTATTTACGTTTTGTAAGCGATGCAACTGGGCGTCGTGCATTGAATGCGCCCAAAAGCTCAACCAAGTTTTGGTGTTGTTGCTTTGCTGCTGAATGCGCGAAAAGTTTGCTTCAACGATAAACATTAATCGTTGCTCTGGGCTGGTCTGCGGCGTTACTTGATTCATCAGAGCTTGCTTTAAACTCGTCAATAAATAACGCACAGTGGCTTCAATTAAGCCCTGCTTACCACCAAAATAATGACTGATAATGCCAGACGACAAGCCTGCCTTTTTACTAATGCTATTTATGGTGGTGCCTTGCAAACCAAGCTCTGCAACCGACTCTATTGTGGCGTCAATTAACTGCTGACGACGAACAGGTTCCATTCCAACTTTCGGCATAATTTTTTATTGATTGAACGTTCAATTAAAATAAAGGTTAAGGTAATCATCTTGGCAATTCAAGGTTGACAAATTGTAAACAACAACAAAACGGCATCACTCACTTCAGCTAAGCGATTGTTATTAGGCTTATTATTTGGGATATAAAAAAGTTCTAAATTTTTTCAAAATTAAGATTAAAAAGCATGAATTATGGCTAAATCATGTTAATAACGAGATTTTTATTCTTTTTCGCAGACACTATGAGATAGCACTTTGTATGTTGCTAAATTAGGCTAATTTGGTAAGTGTAGTTGCTGTGCCAGAGGTATGCACAATGCACTCAAAAAGTACTCCATCGATGCGCTTTCGCTATTATTAAACGAAAGCGCAACGACAAAGTACATGGGTAGATTAAAAACTTATGTTCTGGCCTCATTCATTACGGCCATGGTCCTGCTCGATTGTGATGCGTTTAACTGGTCTTTAAAGAACCACGGCGCAAACAAAGTAATAACAAACAGCGTGACTAAGCCACTAATGAGCAGCGATAAACCAACTAAGGCTCCTAGGTCGATAAGGGCTTGATGCTGTGAAAATAATAACGCGATAAAGCCAATACTAAACACTAAGACATTTGCAATAATTGCGCGACCACTTACTCTCATTGCATTTACCAGCGCATGATTGATTGTAAAACCATTCTTAATTTCATGCTGAATTCTTAATATATAATGCACTGAATAATCAACAATCCCCAGTACTAAGAATGAAATAATGGCAGTACCAATATTTAGCTCAATATTTAACAGCGTCATAAGCGCAAAGTAGATCATCACCGTTGATAATAACGGTAGTGTTCCAGCTAAACCAAGACGTATCGATCTAAACCAAGCCATCATCACAAGTAAAACAGTTAATAGTGCAATCGATGCACTGACCGTTTGACTCTTAACCAAGGCATCTAACACCGCGGTCCAAATAATAGGGGAACCCGCGTGGGTAATGGTGACACCCTCTGGTTTATTTGCTTCGATCCACGGTAAGGTATGATCTAAAAATGCTTGATAATCATTGGCCACCGTGGTCCCTAGCGTATAGAGTAATACTGTTTTAGAGAAATCTTCACTCAATACATTCGTTACATCTGAACCGCCACTATTTTCAAACATAAGAATAGACTGCCTAATAATGTCGCTCCCTGAAATGGTGATCTCATAGGGCTCTTGTGTGTCTTCATCAATCTCAATAAAGCGTTCAACATCTTCTGGTAGACGGTTATATTCAGGGTTAAAATCATTAAGCGTGTAGTTTATTCGTCTCACATAACGTGCCAGAGAATAACTATAGTTCACTGTTTCATGCTGATGGATATGCTGCTCTAAACGGTCAATGAAGTGACTGATTTCAACTGTTAAGGCGCCATTATCTTTGCCGGTATCTACTTCGATCCAACCTGGGCTCGTGCCTGCTATATGATTATTTATAAAATCATCTGAGATACGAAAATCACTTTGCTTTGGAAAATAACCAGAACCCATATCGTCAACTCGAACCTTTGACGCTAAAAAGCCAGACCCAATAAATAAGCCAATGAAAATGACTGTAAACATTTTTCTATTTGCCATGACAGGCGTCAGTGCAGCGACTAATAATCGACTTATAAAGTACTTTTTACTAACGTCACTACTACTTTGCGCGTGCTGCTGTTTAAAAATGTCTTTTTTCGGAAAAAGAGCCAGTAATGCAGGGATTAATAAGAGTGAAATAATTAAGGCTACAAACATACCGAATGAAATGAATAACCCAAAGTTTCTGAGGCTCTCGATACTTGATGAGGTTGACACTATAAACGTTAAACACGTTGTAATTGTCGTTAAAACAACGGGAGAAGCCATGAGTATCATTGCACTGCGAATTGCAACTAAGCGTGATTTAACAATCTTTTTCTGATGATAATACTCAGCCATGACATGAATGGCATCAGATAAACAAATCGTGATTAGAAAAACAGGTAAAATAGCCGTAATTACATCCAATGGAGCGTTTACCACAGCCATCATACCCATGGTCCATATGGTACACATCACAACATTAATTAACGGGATAATAACCCCTAAAATAGTTCTGAAAAATACAGCTAAAATAACGGTTATCAACAGTAGAACAATGGGTAGCAAGGTCGCAAAATCATGGTCTATTACCTGCTTTTGAGCTGCAAAAAAGACTGGCACACCACTAATATAAATATCGTCTTTTAACTCTGGGTGAGCAATTTGATAATCTGCAACCAGTTGCTTGAATGCCTCATAGGCGCGCACTTGCCCTGTTGCATCGTCTTCTAAAATACTTAACTCAACAACAATAAGCGCGACTTTGCCATCTGGAGAGATTGGGCCATATTCAATTAACTCATTATCTATGACTGCATTTTTTACAAACTCGATATCTTGATTTCTCTTATTCACCGTTTCTTGTGCGAACATAGTGCCGTATTCGTCTAAAAATACATTTTCAGTCGACGACAATCCTGCCATTTCTCTTACAGGGTCTACTCGCTCGGCAAACACACTTAAGTTACGTTGCTGTTTAGCTGTTAACTGCCACTCAACTGCGCGATTAAGCAACTCACGCGCAATCAAGCCATCACTTGGGGTCATACCATCTGCAAGAATTTCATCAATACTTGCCACTAACTCGCTATTTTCAGGATGATCAGCTTTAAGATCTTGAAGCATTTGAGCATCTGTTTCATCAACATAGTTCATTCGCTCTGCGGCACGAGATAAGTCAAAAATAGCGTTAATTGATGCCTGATTAAACACCGTATCTTCGTTATGCAAAGCGATCATGACAGAGTCATATGTTCCGGTAAACTCATCGCGCAAATCAAAAATAGTACTGCGTGCAGGGTGATCTTTAGGTAAAAAGTAAGGGTTGTTATCCTCACTGAGATTAGCCGAAGCGATAAAAAAATAAACGGTAATAAGCGACAATATCGCCAGTATCGATTTTGGATATTTAAAAACAAAATCTAGGTATTTCTCTAACATTTCAGTGTCCTATTATAACTCAGAGATTTTAGTTAACTCTGCGACATCGCTGTCTTTTATGCCTCTTTTAAGCTTTGATTTTCTAAAAATTGCATCATCAACACCTTGGTTATAAAGGGTTTCATGAAATAGAAAAGTGCTCTTTTTATTCTCTACAAAGTTGCTCATCGTAGATGCCGTGATGGTCCATATGTCTTGTACTTTCTCAACCTTATCGATATCTAACTGCTTAAAAAGAATACCTTTTGCGTCATAGTACTGCTGTTTAAGAATTAACTTTCTTTGTTTATCAACCCACGTAACCAGTTTGTAATAACCTGACTTATTAATCACATCCTGAGACTTCGGCTCTCGCTCGATGACATAGGTTTCAACACCATCTAGCATGTCAGTTTTTATAACTTTTGAGTCAAAATCTGTTACACGTAGCTTATCGAGGTCGTAATAAGAATATTCACTGCCCATAAATGCACCGCGTTTGTCAGTGGCAGAAATACGCCTTACTTTTCTAAATGCAGGCAAGTACATCCACTGCTCGTCTTCTTGAGCAGTCCCTTCTTCGAAGCTACGCATCAAAAAGCTAATATCTCTCACATCCGCAGGAGCTTTTATCGCGAGCACCATTACTTCGTCTTTTTCGATATCCTTTTGCAACATGTAAAACTGACGCTGATTAAGCACGCTATCTTCACTTAGAGTGCGAAGCGTCACTGTTGATAAATAGTCTTTGCCATCATTACGATCACGCACTTGTTGTAAGATTTTATCTGCATCTTCAGCATACGTTGCTGCACTAAATACAATACTCATTGAGGCTAAAAAGCATGTTAGTTTCATTTTCTCTCCTTAAAAATAATAAGTTGCAGCTAACCAAATACGATCACGCTGCTGCTGGGCACCTAAGTAGTTTTCTTGATCACCTTCAATAAGATCGAGATTTAGCTTTAAAACCCACTGTTGATTAGGTTTATAAGTTAACTTAAGTTGAGATAGGACTCCTCCACCCTGATTGTCGAGGTAACTGACTGCTGCGCGAATATAGAGCTGATTGGCAAAGAAACCTCTCTCTGCGGAAGCAGTGTAAATGGGTGCAGATTTTGGAATAAGATAAGAGGGCTGCCATCCATTGAGGATGCGGTCAGTAAACTGTACCGTAGTCGTCCAGTCTTTATAGCGGTAATCAAGCCCTATTAAGGCTTCTAGCTTGTTAACGTTTTTAAAAGATAAGTCACTGTCATTCACTGTGTAATTATCAAAATAAGCAAACTCAGTCCGCAGCACAAATGCATCTATGGGTTTGCTTAAACTCGTACCAAGCATAGAGAACTTTTCATATGAATAAAGTGTGCGCTCGCTTGGCGACAAAGTGACGACAGGATCATCTTGATACCCGTGAAAAGCATAAAGGCTAACATCTGTGGCTAACGCGAATGTACTGTAACGTAAGCCTAATTCATATTTACCCCACTGTGTCTGCTCACTATTGGGGTAATAATTATTACCGAACTCGGCTCTGGATGCAGGGTACTCATTACTCAGCTGTTGAAGCGTGGTGATAACGTTTAGCGTGTCACCATTTTCATACTCATAATCAAGCTTGAACATTGGTACAGCTAAACGATAATCATCTATATCGAAAAAGATAAAGTCTTTATAATCTAACGGGTTAATAACATCGACAACTCGTAAGTCATCCGCTTCACCCCATACAACTTTCTGATAACCAAACGACCAAAAGCGATTACTTATTTCACCGGAAATATACGCTTCTTCGATAATTGCTCGCGATTCATATTGGTCTTGAGCTTCAATACTGAAGCGATCATTGTTGTTATACACAAAGTCATGCTCGACTCTTCCGTCAAAAGTGAAATCTATATTTTCTGTGCTAAATTCCAGCTTTGTTGCTAACTCGACTCTTTGCTCAGTCGCATAATGTTCTGAGACGTTATAGCCAAAGCTGGTGGTTAAATTAGGTTGAATATATAAGTTTGCATAACTACTCGCGCTAGCACTGCCCATTACGATTAATGCTAACCACCGCATGAACTGCCTCCATCAATAATCAGAGATTGCGCAGTGATCATGCGCGCCTGCTGCGAACATAAAAAGTAAGCACTGTCGGCAATATCGCTACTTTGCACATAGGCACGCATCGGTATACGTTTTTTTGCTTTTCGCATTACCTGGTCTAAGGTCGAGCCAACCATATCAGCCTGCTTTTGCAGCTCACTTCTTAAAAGCGGTGTATCAACATAGCAAGGTAAAATAGCGTTGACACGAATACCATGCCTTGCCCAGTCCATTGCCAAACCTTTCATCATCCCTAACTGCGCATGCTTTGAACTGCAGTAAGCTGTGTTTCGAAGGTTGCCCATTTTTCCTAGGATTGAAGAGATGAATAAAACTGCGCTTCCCTTTGCTAGCTTATTTTCACATTGAGCAATAATTGACTGGCAACTAGTGACATTGACATCCATTACACGGGCAAAAATATCCCGTTCAGAGATTTCGTTCTCATCGGCAATACCATGGCTCAATACAATGGCTTCTAACTGACTCAGTGGTTGCAGCGCATCAGTTAGCTGCGAGTAATAGTCTTGGCTTGTTAAATCGGCAATAATTGCAATAAAAATAATGTCTTTATCACGGTATTTATGTCGCATTTCATGTAACTTCACTTCATCTTTATCAAGTGCAATAACATAGCGACATCCCTGCTCTATAAACTTATCTACACACGCTGCGCCAATACCGTTAGCAGCTCCTGTTACAAGTACTGAATTAATTACGTTTTCCATTTCTTACCTTAACAACATCCCGCCATTAACATTAAATACTTCCCCTGAAATAAACTCAGCCTGTTGGCTTGCCAAATAGGCAACCAACGCACTGATATCTCGGGGCTTCCCAAGTCGCTTACTTAACAGTTTCGACTTTGCTTGCTGCTCATTTCCTTTTAGTAAATCAGACACCATATCTGTTTCAATGATGCCAGGAGCAATACAGTTGACCCGTATATTTTTTCGGGCAACTTCCACCGCTAGGGCTCGTGTAAAGCCCTCAATACCCGCTTTACTTGCAGCGTAATTCGTTTGCCCTGGGTTGGGTTTAGTTGCTGAAATCGATGACATGTTAATAATGCAACCTTGCTTTTGTGGCAGCATTATCTTGAGCGCCGCTTGCGCACATAAAATAGGCGCAATAAGGTTCACGTGAATAACCTGTTCAAGCTCTTCTTGGCTCATCATTGCAAGGAGATTATCTTTCGTAATACCGGCATTATTCACAAGTAAATCCAAACCAAACTGTGCTGTGCTTAAGCTATCAAAAAAGCTGTTTATGCTTTTAGCATCAAACAAATTTAACGGTTGGCAAAAGACCTTAGCGCCCAAAGCAACAAGCTCTTCATGTAAATTACTCGCGTGAATTTCATTCCGAAAGCCAAATGCAATGTCATACCCTTGCGCTGCTAGATGTAGGGCTATGTCACGACCAATACCACGAGTTGCTCCTGTGACACAGGCTACAGGGCGCGCTTTAAAATTATCTAAGTGCTGAGTCATTACATTGACCCCTCATTTTTACTTCCGGCTAGGGTAAATCCGTGACGTGAAGCCATCGCTAAAATTTCATCGACTTGCGATTTGCATAAATCGCCATAAGAGTAATGTTGCTGGACACCTTCCAAACCTAGAATCACAGACTCAGCCATACATGCATATATTTGCCCTTGGCTAAGATAAGCACGTGCTCTGCCATCAAGAGACTCTCCATTTGGCGTACCAACAATTCCACCGCGAATACAGGTTATATCTGGGCGTAGCGCCAAATCATTCTCACTTAAGTTATGTGGAATAGAGACATCACAGATAAGGGCATTTTTGGGGAGCTTTTGCACATCTAAAATAGCTTCAGATGCATTAGTGGCACACATAATAAGTGAGCAGTCATAGGCCTCACTGATGTCATCGGCAATAACAACAAGCCCTTCTTTACTTTGACTAAATAATTCAAATAACGCAGCGGGTAAATCTACAGGTGCCGCAGCTTCATCAGCCAACCATTGTTGGCATTTTGGGTGTTCAGCAACCACTTTAACGATTCCTGTAAGCAAAGCTTGTGATTTCACCATCTGCCAAATATCGCTGTAGATTTTATATGCCGCTTTTAGTAGGCGCTTTTTCGACCCCATTCGAGCGCTTCCAATCAACACTAACTGCTGGCAGTGCTCAGTCATAATTGTGGCGTAAACTGAGCCAATATTTCCTGCTGAGCCTATCACCGCGACTTTATCAATCTGCATATCGTGGCTTTCAATATGCTCCAGTACTGCGAGTTTCGTCATCCCCACCGTCAGTGCATTACCCGACGTTAAGGCTATATCTGTTGCGCGGATAGACTTACAATTATTGGTCACAACAGACGTAAACATGCCAAAACCTGCCACACTACAGCCATCTTGTTGTGCTGTTTGCGCGCGCTCACTCACTGCACGTCGAATAGCATCAAGCTCATTATTTTCTAACATGACACTAATTTGCTCTGACGTGACTGATAAGGGATACAGGATAAAATCCACCGTTTTACCCGTTACCGAAGTCATTCTCATAGGCGGGAACGGCACGACTCGCCAGTCAAAACCTAAACGCTCAATAAGTAGCTTTGCCTCAACATCAGGCACTCCTTCCATTGCAGGGTCGACTTGCCAAATCCAATCGGCAGAGATTAGGTGGTTTACAAAAGCCACTTTAACGTCAGCGGGTGTGTGGGTTTGAGCTAAATTGGCATAATATGCTCGGTAATCAGCAAGCTCTGTACGCGAAGAACGCACCTCTGCCGAGGTCGTTAGATGCTTTAAGAAGTGATAGCTATCTTGGTTTTTTAATACCTCACATACATCATGTAGGCCAGCAATAAGCTGACTCAGTTCTTGTTCTGTTATATGAATTGTTGGTTCTAGTCGTAAAACATTTGGCGCACTAGAAGATGGCGCTACACGGATATTATAATTATTAAATAAATACCCAGTAATCATGTAGCCCATGAAACCCTGATACACGATTGATTTTAACCAAATTGAATCAAGCGGCATGTCGGCATTAAACTCAATACCGATGAGTAAGCCCCTACCGCGTATGTCTTTAATAATATCAGGATAAATATTTTGTAGTTCACCAAGGCGCGCTTTAATTGCTTCACCTTGCTGCTTAATGGCTGCCAATAAATTTAAGTTTGGATCATAAAGCTCGTCTAAAAATGCAAGCGCGATGTTGGCACTGTGGTCATCTTCGCCAAATGTTGAACTTTGAATGATATCAAAACCCGCTTGATACTTACTTTTGCATATCGCAACAAGGCCTATTTTAGCAACCCCGCCCGCAAGCGCTTTTGAAAGCACAATATAATCCGCTTTCAAATCAATCTGACTACCTGCAGTTAATGCCCCACAGCGACCTGAACCTGACTGAATTTCATCACTTATAATAGGACAACCAAGTGTTTGGCTAAGTTTTTTTAAACACTGACTATGTTCTGATGTTAAGCAATGAATCCCCCCTTCACCTTGTACGGGTTCGACAAGCAGTGCAGTAGCCAGTCGCAATGGTTCAATGCTAACTTTTACTATGTGACCTTTGATTTTAGGCAGTAATAAAGTGGCATTATGCTTGTCGTTAAGCATAGCTGCTGCATAATCAAGTTCATTTAACGGTAAAAACTCTGCTTGCACACCAAGGTGTGCAAATGGTGCCCGATACATCTCCCCATGAGTAAGTTGTATCGACGTCATCAATTTACCGTGAAATGCATTTTTAAGAACAATAAAATAAGGCTGAATATTTAACTGTTGCTCATTAAATTCACCCACAGCAGTGACAAAATCACTCAGTGTTGCGTCTTCGCTCAAATTTAACAGCTCTCGCTGCGCCACACTGAGTTCTAACTTACCTTCTGTTGGCAACCGTTTTATTTGTGACAGAGCAAATTGCATTTCTTCTATTAATTGCTGCGTTTCACTACGGCGTGCCATTTCAGCATGCTTAATGGCAACCTCTATCGATTCAGCCCCAGTACTTGTAAAAGAGAAATAAAAATCTTCCTGTTGATTATTTTCTTCTTTTAAAAGTGCATTTAATCGTTCAGCGAGTTTGCTCGCGGCATCGCGAACAGAAAACTGGTTGTGGAATGCAACTTGGTGCTGAAAGTTTTTCATCGCAGCATCTATCATACGAGGATGATTATGGCCAATTAACGCAGCACCATAACCACCTAGAAAATCAATAATAGCTTGCTCATTTCCTTGCTCATCTAAATAGAATAAGGTGCCTTTTTCTGCACGATGAAAAACTCTATCCAACCCCATCGCATAAATGCCATGGTTTAATGATGGCTTACAATATTGACTATAACGATTCATTTTCAATCCTAACAAATGAGTAAAAACCAGCTTGGTCGCAATTCACACACACGCCTGTAGAGTGATTTTGTTTGCGAAGTGTTGATAAATTGCAGGCTACTGAGGTAACAATCCCTGGGCATATGTCCGAGCCGCTGTAACTATTAAGGTGATGGTTTGCGACATTAGAAGAGGCTAATGCATCAGCTAAAAGACGATTTTTACCTTTAGCCGACTCAATGTAATAACTTAAAAAATGGCTTGGTTTAACGTATTCAGCTATGAGCGTATTTAATTGCTCAGTATTTAAATGATAACCACTTGCTAAAATGCTTAGCCTTGCTATGGCTTTGTGACCCGTTTTTGAAAGCCACTCTTCGCTTGCCAAAATTAACGTAGTGGCGCCATTTGTGACCTCTTCTGCCACTTCAAACTCAGTGTCTTGTAGCCACTTTGCCAATGGGTCATTGCTATTTCCTGCAATTGCAACAATAGCGAGCTGACATTCACCAGCTTCAATGGCGACTATCGCTTCTTGTAATGCGCCAAATGCACCAAGTTGATCTCGAATAAACGCACATGCATCTCCATTTAATTGCCAGTTCAACCCCGAAATACCCAACAAGTTATTGTTCAGGGCATTGGTAATTAAAAATGGATTAACTCGCTCACTAGACCATAATGCTTTAAAGGTCTGTGCGGCTGAATCCGCGCTCTCGGGTAATGCCGCACTAAACTCTGAATAAAATGGGCTGCCGTAACCCGTTTGAGACGTGTATATACCAACCTCTGTAGCACGCTCAGCCAAACTGATATGTGCCAAAGCCTCTGAAGTGGCTGTTAATGAATTAATTGCAGCAGGTGCCATATAACGCTTAAGCTTACGAGGCACGGCAATGTGTTCTGGTTGATTATCAAACAGTAAAGAAAATTCACTGTCAGCAAAACTACTCGCTACCCCAACCAGTGCAACAGAACTTAAATGACTATTCATAGTACCTCGCAATAGCTAACGACGCGTTTATTCCACCAAACCCGAATGAATTTGATAGCGCATGGTCAATGCTGGCCTCTCGCCCTTGCCCCATCACATAATCTAAATCGAGTCCCTCATCGGGTTGTGTTAGGTTAATGGTGGCTGGCATGAACTGATCACGAATGGCAAGGACTGTTGCAATTGCTTCTGGCGCACCAGCGGCCGCAATCCAGTGACCTATCATTGATTTTGTAGACGATACACTTAATGACGTTGCATGCTGACCGAAAACCGATTTAATTGCTTTTGTTTCAATAACATCATTTAAAGGAGTGGATGTACCATGAGCATTTATATACTGTACATTTTGAGCACCAATACCGGCACTTTGTAACGCCCCCTCCATTGCACTTATCGCCCCTAATCCTTCAGGGTGGGGAGCGGTGACTTTGTAAGCATCTAAAGAGCTACCGTAACCAGTAATTTCAGCATAAATATGGGCACCACGGGCCTTTGCATGCTGCTCACTCTCAAGTACCAACATGGCACCGCCTTCACCCGCAACTAGCCCTGCACGATCTTGATCGAACGGCCGACAAAGTTGATTCGCAAAACGCTGTGTTTCTGCTGTGGCACCTAATAGATGTAATGCAGATAGAGTACGAATGCTCAATACAGAATCAGCACCTCCGCATAACATGACCGATGCTTCACCTCGCTTGATTGCACGATATGCAAGACCTATAGCTTGAGTTGCCCCTGCACAGGCGCCACTCACATTGCAAATAAATCCTGACGTATTCAATTGTTCAGCCAAGGTGGTTGCCAATACATCATTGCTGCATCTAATACCTGAAAAACGCTTTATTACCTGCTCTCGCTCAGCCAATGCATAGTTCATGATATCTGCTTTTGGCTGCTCAGCGAGGGCCAGTAATGAGGCGTCATCAAGCTCAGGTACACCACTGCACACAGCAATCCCTGCTTGACTCAACTCATTTTCAAGACGTGCGTCGTTAATTGCTTCTTTAGCGGCAATAAGTGCATAAATTGCACGTCTTTCGATGTGTTTTGGTAACTCAAAATCAACCAATTCCTCTGCCACCAACGCTTGTGTATCTTGCTTAATTGTTGCACCGTGCTGAACAGGAAAGCCTTCAGCTCCAGGAGGATGCCAAGCATCAACAGCATTTTCACCTGCCTTTACGGCAGACCAAAATGAATCAACGCCAACACCAAATGGGCTAAGCACTCCCAGTCCAGTGACCACTACTCGATTAGTCATTGTTAGCCTCTATCAAAAACATTCCAAATTCAGCATGATCACCAAACGCAATCACGATAACGAAGCCCTGTTCGGCGTCATGCAAATAGCTCAATGCACTATTGCACGCTATTGCTGTAGCCGCAGCCATGGTGTTGCCAACGTAACTATCCAATACAACCGCCCTGCTTTTAAGCTCATCACCTAATGCATGTAGCGTAATATCTTGTTGCTCAAGGTTTGCTCCAACGAGGATAACTTTTACAACGTGCTGATTTTCTATTAAAGGTGAACCCGTTATGCGATTAACCTGTTCGGTGAGTGCATGTGCATTATTTTGTAGGCGAGCTCGATATGCTTGACGCATAACACCTATCGCAGCGTGCTGATTTAAACGGGGTTCATCGCTGGCAATAAAAAAACTTGCCGCTTCACTTAGCCAGTAATTGTCTTGATTAGCCCAGATTGACTCATAGGCAAGTAAGGACCAAGGCGTTATCTTTTGACTCCCGCCACCACATAAAGCATGTTTCAAACGCCCTTCAGCAATCGCAAAGTAGCCCTCACATAGGGCATTTAAGCCCGCGCTCAGTAATGGCGAAAAACTCATATTTTCACCAGTAATACCAGCCAATTGTGCAATATGGCTGGTAGCACTAGAGTTGAGTAACGCTAAACAAACAAGCGGCCGCCTCTCTTCTAACATTGCGGTAGCTAAGCACTCAGCTGTCGGTTCTTGAACGAGCTCAGGATTATCCTCTTCATCGCAGTCAACGGTTCCTAAACCGATAAATAATCCCGCTTTATTCTGTGGCTCATTAAAATAAGTTCGCCACGTTCTTACGCCACTTGCAATAAGCCAACGAGCTTGACGCTCACTGGTTTTACGTACCATGCGCTCAGCGCCAACATCCTTGAGATTTTCGTCTGCTAGCGTAGAAATAAAAATGGAGTGATTAATTAAATCAGCACTTTCAAAAGGCGTACTCATTAATCTGCCTTTATGAGTGAGTAGTGATTCTAATGATGTATTCTGCGCCAGCAGTGTCTCACCTTGAAATAAGTACACAGGCTTTAACATGCGCTATCCCTCGCTAAAACAATGCTTGTATTTACTCCTCCAAAACCAAACGAGTTACTAAGCAAATAATTGATTGCTTTAGGTGTCGCACTCTTCACAACACTCACCTTTGCATCATCATCGCCAAGGGATTCAAAGTTTAAGGTCGGCAGCATGACTTGGTTTTTTATACTCAATGCAGATAAAACCACTTCAATTGCACCACTCCCTGCCAATGAATGCCCTAACGCTGACTTTGTTGAAGTAACAGGCGTATGGCTGCCAAAGACCTGTTCAATAGCACGACTTTCAGCACTGTCATTACTCTTGGTTGAGGTACCGTGTGCACTAATATGGTCAATGTCCTCAGCACTGACACAGCTATTTTCAAGGGCTGCTTGCATGCACTGTGCATAAAACTTACCGCTGGGTTCAGTTGAGGTCATTTTATAAGATTCGGTACATCGATGAGCGCCGCAAACATATGCATAAATAGACGCACCTCTTTGCTTTGCCGACGCTTCACTCTCGAGTACAACAAAGGCTGCTCCATCAGCAAGCACGACTCCTGCACGATTGCTATCAAAAGGTCTTGATACTTCACTCGCACAATTAAATAATTGCGCTTGATTGAGCGCGCCTATGTTTTTAAAGAGCAACTGCATGACGGGTTGTGTTCCAAAATCGGCTGCACCACATAATGCGATATCTAAAGCACCACGTGAGACTTGCCTAAAACCAGAGATCAAACTTGATGCACCGGCCGCACAAGCATCGGCACAAGATGTCACTGGCCCACCAATTTCGAAGTGTTCAACCATATCCGCGACAATCGTTTGCGGATTGTAATAATCCACACTCTCTGGCGATTGATAGGGTAATTTTTCGCTTGCCGCTTTTTGTTGAGCAAGCTGATGTACTAGATCAACTGTTGGCAGTATTTTGTTAGTGCCAAAATAAAGGCCAGCTTGACGAAGTTGGTCTGGGTTTAAATCAGCATCTTTTACTGATTTAGTTAACGCATCAAATCCAGCAAATCCAGATGGCGCTACCCTAGTTTGATCAAGTGATGTGTACCGATTTTGTAGCTGACTAACCTCTTCATCGCTAATACGACTACTGGCGACGCCCTCGATCCCCATTCCTTTTAAAATATGGTCATCTGCAATAAGAGACTGACCAGACTCTAAAGTTGCAAACAACGTATGTGGGTCTTGGTGATTTTTAACAGTTACGCCAATCCCTGTAATAACAACCTTGTGCATGAGTTTTCCCTAACAAATTATGCTGGTACGTTTATCAGCTCAATATCTCTAGATACACAGAATTGTTCGACATACTCTTGCAGTAACACATCACCATTTTGGCTAGCATGTTCACACACATCTTTAGCTAAATAGAACCAGTGCAGAACGGTTGTCAAACTAAGTAAATCACTGACAGCCATGCCCACATCAATTTCACTTTGTGAATAATGACTTGGACTATTTATCAATAAATCAACGCCTGCAGAAGTAAGCTTGCCACCTTGTATAAAGGCCTTTTCATCTGCACAAAGCTCACTGGCAATAATTAATGTTGTTTTAGTTGGCATTTTAATTTTCAGCTTTTTTCCTAAAGAAAAAGAAATATCAACTAAATCTAAAGAATCCGCTCCCAGATCATCTACGATAGAGCTGTCTAAAGCGACTTCATCTTTATCAAGCTCTAATACCTCTGCAATAACATCAACAACAACATCTTTTGTAATTTCCACTGTAATTTTCCCTATGTAAGAAACAAAAATAAAAGCACGCACACACTAGGTCAACTGACCAATATTGTCAATAGAATGATAATTGAAACATTTTAAAGTTAACAAAAATTTAATATCTAGGGTTTTGACAGAGAATAATTTATTACTCCCTTAAAGCCTCTACGAGATAGGTTATGAACATAAATAGTTGCGGTATGACAAAAAAATAATATTCTTTGCTAGAATGGTCGGAATATAAAATTCAACAACTGTGTGGTGAAAATGGAATCAAATAAAGAGATTATCATTCAAACAGCAACTAAAATGCTCAGTGAAAATGGCAATCAAGGACTCACTCTCAGAAAAGTTGCTGAGAAAAGTGGTGTGACTCTCAGTAATGTACAATATCATTTTGGAGACAGAGACGGATTAATTGTTCAAGTAATTGATTCATATTTAGAAGTTTGTCTTGATCATATCCGTAGTTCGATGAGTGATATTGAACTAAAAAATAACCCTCAAGCCATTAAGAACTACATCAGTAACCTGCTTGCCCTTGACGATATCCAAGATTGGTGTGAAGTTTTTCGAGAAATTTGGGCTATTTCATGCCGTTCAGAAAAAGTACTCACCAGTTTAGAAAACTACTATAAAAAATGTGGTACGGAGCTTGAGTTACTGCTGATCTCGCTAGGCTTTAGCGAACAAAAAAGTAAGGTTGTCGTGTCATTACTTATTCCATTTATTGAAGGTTTTTCCATTACATCAAATGCACTACCGCTACCAAAAACAGAGGTTATTAACTTAATCATTAATTTGCTTGTTGATGAGATAAAATAATTGTTAAGTCATTTGCAACTTATTTTTACCCAGCTCACCACCAACCTTTGACTAAAAGTATGCAAAGGTTGGTACAGCTAACTTTCGATGTTGTTATTTTTCTAGCTTCAGCTCTAAAACAGCTTCACGCTTATCTAAATAACCGCTGTATCTTGTTGCAATTAACGCCGCTAAACTGATGATAGCGCCAATCCAAGCAGTGTCTTGCAATGAGTAGTTTTCAACCACAACGCCACCTAACACTGAGCCCAGCGCAATACCGATATTAAACGCTGCAATGTTTAACCCTGATGCCACATCGACGGCATTGGGTGTGAACCTTTCAGCAAGTTTAACCACATAAACTTGCAGCCCAGGCACATTACCAAATGCAAATGCACCCCAGACAAGTATGGTCAGTACCACGGCGACTTTAGATTGCATGGTAAAGGTCAGCACCAACAGCACAATACTCAAAGCACTAAAGATAATAGTCAGCGCACTAATGGGGCCTTTTTTATCAGCTAACTTACCGCCGTAGATGTTGCCAACAGCAACTGATACCCCGTAAACCAGCATGATTAAGCTAATAGTGGCTGATGCCAAACCAGTTTGCTGCTCTAAAATGGGCGCTAAATATGTGAAGGCCGTAAATGTGCCGCCATAACCAAGTATGGTCATCAAGTACACTAGTAAAAGCCTAGGTTGCACCATTACTTTTAGTTGCTCACCTAAAGTGGCCGGTTTACTTTGCTTTAAGTTACTCGGAATTAAGAACGCGCTGCCAACCAGTGCAATTAAGCCCAGTAAAGACACCACTAAAAAGGTTGCTCGCCAACCAAAGTGCTGACCAATCCAAGTCCCTAGTGGCACACCAGTTACTAATGCAACCGTTAACCCCGTAAACATAATCGCAATGGCACTGGCTTCTTTATCTTTACTGACAAGCCCTGTAGCGATCGTTGAACCAATTGAGAAAAACACCCCGTGGGCAAGGCCTGTTAAAATCCTTGCTGTGATCAAACTGCCATAACTAGGTGCTTGCCAAGCCAGTAAATTACCAATTACAAATAGGCTCATTAAGCTCAGTAATACATATTTTCGATTCCAGCGTCCGGTAAGCGCAGTTAATACTGGCGCCCCCACCGCAACACCTAATGCATACAAGCTTACAAGTAGCCCTGCACTCGGTAACGAAACCGCTAAATCATCAGCGATAGTTGGCACTAAGCCGACAATCACAAACTCAGTGGTGCCTATGGCAAACGCACTGAGAGTCAACGCAAGTAATGCAATTGGCATCACATATCCTCTATTTAATTTTGAAAGTGCGGCTATTGTGGCTAAAATTAAATTTGCAAAAAATAGCAGTAGTGACAAAATACTTTTGTCAAAAATGAAAAGGTATTGCCATGAGCGTGATCTCCAACACCCAAGATTTAGAAGCATTTATCAGCGTGGTTGATACCGGCGGATTCTCAAGTGCAGCTAATGCCTTAGATGAGCAAGTAGCAAAAATATCACGGGCGGTAACTCGGCTCGAAAAATCTTTAAACGTTACCTTATTCAATCGCACCACAAGGCGCATTGAGCTGACCGAAGAAGGCGAGTTATTTTTAAGCTTTGCTAGAGAAGCACTCAGTCAGCTTGCACAAGGCGAAGAAGCCCTAAAACTTCTTCACTGTGCGCCATCAGGAAAATTAAGAGTCGATGCCGCAAGCCCCTTTGTGTTTCATCAATTAGCGCCACATTTAAAGGCCTTTAACCAAGCGTATCCTGATATAAAACTCGAGATCACCAGCCACGACAGTATTATCGATTTGCTTGAACATAAAACCGATATTGCTATTCGTATTGGCGAACTCGCTGACTCAAACTTGCATGCGCGCACTTTGGGAGTTAGTAAACTACAGCTCGTTGCCAGCCCTGATTATTTAAAAACTTCACCACCTTTAAATGAGCTAACCGACTTAGCCTCGCACCAGCTTATTGGTTTTACCGATGCGCCGCATTTAAACCACTGGCCGTTAAGCACGCCTTTAGATCTTAAATTTTCAATCAGTGCATCAAGCGGTGAAACGGTACGCCAGCTTTGTATTCAAGGTCATGGCATTACCTTATTGTCGGAATTTATGATCAACGAAGATTTAAAAGCAGGCCGTTTAGTAAAAGTGCTCGAAGGCGAAGTATTGAGCCCTAATCGTCGCGAAAAAGTGCATGCGGTGTATTATCAAAATAGCGGTGTGTCATCACGAGTATTAGCGTTTTTAGACTTTATAGCACCCAGGTTAACGCTGTAGTTTTTTGCATTTTTAACAAAAGTGTTTTGTGATTACTGGCATTAATTTCATAAATAATTTTCGTTATGCTGAAAGCATAGTCGCTTTCAAGGAGCCGTAATGAACAAATTATTCGATACCGTACAACTTGCCGGTCACACACTAAAAAACCGTATTGTCATGCCACCAATGACTCGCTCTCGCTCATCACAACCAGGGGATATCGCCAATGAGTTAATGGCCAACTACTATGCACAACGTGCCAGCGCCGGCTTAATCATTAGCGAAGGCACACAAATATCAGCCCTAGGTAAGGGCTATGCTTGGACACCGGGTATTTATACTGCCGAGCAAATTGCCGGTTGGAGGAAGGTAACCGACAAAGTTCATCAAGCTGGTGGCATTATGTTTGCTCAGCTTTGGCATGTTGGCCGCGTATCTCACCCAAGTAACACCGGCGGCGAGCAGCCAATTGCGCCATCAGCTATTGCAGCCAAAGACGTTAAAGTATTTATTGACGAAGATGATAAACCCGATTTTGTTGCTACGCCCCTGCCCCGCGCAATGAGCCATGACGACATCAAACTCGTTATAAACGAATACCGCCAAGCGGCTCGCAACGCAGTTGATGCAGGGTTTGATGGTATTGAACTGCATGCTGCTAATGGTTACTTAATTAATCAATTTATAGATTCAGAATCAAACCAACGCACTGATGAATACGGCGGCAATTTAGAAAACCGCTTACGCTTTTTACAACAAGTGACACAAGCGGTATGTGATGAAATTGGCGCTGACCTTGTAGGCGTACGCCTTGCTCCACTCACAACACTCAATGGGACGGTCGATGATAACCCGTTTGAAACCTATATTGGCGCAGCGAAGGTACTTAATGACCTAAACGTTGCTTACCTGCATATTGCCGAAGCTGACTGGGACGATGCGCCATTAATGGAGCAAAATTTTAAACAAGCGCTACGTGAAAATTTTTCTGGGTTAATGATTTATGCAGGCAAGTACACTGGCGAGAAAGCAGAGCAAGCATTAGCCGCAGGCTGGGCTGATCTAATTGGCTTTGGTCGTCCGTTTGTTGCAAACCCAGATCTGCCTGAGCGTATTGAAAAAGGGATTGCACTTGCACAACACGACCCTGACACCTTATTTGGTGGCGGTGCAAAAGGCTATACCGACTATCTTTTAGCAACGCACTAAAACAAAAAGCTCGCCAACTTATTTTGGCGAGCTCCTTATTGTGTTACCTGACTAATAAATAAATCAGCTGGATCACCATCGAGATCATTACTAACGGCCATATATACTTAGCATATTTGGTTGCACCATCTAGCCCCATTTTTGAATGATACTTTTCAAGTAGTGGTATAAGAATAGCCAGTGCGATAAACAGGCATAATAAAATAACAAATACATTCATTGTGGCTTCCTTACACAATAGATAAGTTTAAGCCCTAGTCTATAGGCAAAAAAAAGCGCAGTAAAATACTGCGCCAGTCGGTTGGAAGTAAACGACTTAGCCAACAATCGCTAACAAAATACCTGCAGCTACGGCACTTCCTAATACACCAGCTACATTCGGACCCATTGCATGCATTAACAAGAAGTTATGTGGATTGCTTTCAAGACCTACCTTATTTACCACCCGCGCAGCCATTGGCACTGCCGATACACCCGCAGCCCCCACGAGAGGGTTAATCGGCGATTTAGAAAACTTATTCAGACCTTTTGCCATAAACACGCCTGATGCTGTACCAATTGCAAAGGCCAAAGCACCTAATACCAAGATACCAATAGTTTCTACAGTTAAGAACTTATCTGCTGCAAGTTTAGAACCAACAGCAAGACCTAAGAAAATCGTAGTGATATTAATGATCTCGTTTTGTGCACTATTACTTAAACGATCAACCACACCTGATTCACGCATTAAATTACCTAAACAAAACATACCAACAAGTGGCGTCGCTGCAGGTAAAAATAAAATCGTCAGGCTGAGTACCATCAATGGAAAAATGATTTTTTCTTTTTTTGATACTGCACGTAGCTGCGGCATTTGAATTTCACGCTCTTCTTTTGTTGTTAGCGCACGCATAATTGGCGGTTGGATAATAGGCACCAATGCCATATATGAATACGCAGCAACAGCAATTGCCCCCAGTAAATCAGGCGCAAGTTTCGAGGCCAAGAAAATAGCGGTTGGTCCATCAGCACCACCAATAATGGCAATCGCCGATGCATCTTGCAGTGAAAATTCAAAGCCTGGAATAAAGTTAAGTAAAATGGCGCCAAATAACGTCGCAAAAATACCAAATTGTGCCGCAGCTCCCAGTAACAACATACGTGGATTTGCAATAAGCGCGCTAAAATCCGTTAGTGCACCCACCCCCATAAAAATCAGCAATGGGAACACACCAGAATCAATACCTATGTGATACACGTAGTACAATAAGCCACCTGGGTCTGATAAACCAGCCACTGGAATGTTTGTTAAAATAGCGCCGAAGCCAATGGGCAGTAAAAGCAATGGCTCAAAACTACGAGCAATCGCTAAATACAGGAGCAAGCAGCCAACTGCAATCATGATCAGTGCAGGAAAAGTAAAGTTTGCAATCCCCGTTGCATGCCAGAGGTTTAATAATCCATCCATCCCAGGCCTCCTAAGCGAGTGCAATCATGGCGTCGCCGGTGGCAACTGAGTCACCTTCCGCAACTAAAATATCAGCCACAGTACCGTCATGAGCAGCACGTACTTCGGTTTCCATTTTCATTGCTTCCATAATGATAACGACATCACCTTGATTTACAGTTTGCCCAGGTTTTACTTTGATTTTAAAAATATTACCTGCCAGTGGCGCATTAAGTGTTTCGCCAGCTGACGCTGATGCAGATTGTGGTATTAACTCACTGTCTTTGAGTGCAACCTCTTTAAGCTCGCCACCTTTAGCAACAACAACATCGTAAACTTTACCATCAACTTTCACACTGTATTGCTCAGCTTGAACCTCACCATTTGAAGAAGGTTTCGTTGATTGATCAGATTTAGCTTTTTCACCTGTTGGCACAGGTTCGAAGGCATCAGGATTATGACGATTTTTAAGAAATTTCAAGCCTATTTGTGGGAATAAAGCATAGGTAAGCACGTCATCAATCACGTCATCAGCCAGCTCTAAACCCTGCTCTTTAGCTTCTTTTAATAATTCAGCTTCAAGTTTTTCGAGTTCGGGTTCAAGTTTATCAGCAGGACGACACGTTATTGCTTCGCTTCCGTCTAAAACACGTTCTTGAAGTTCTTTATTCATCGGCGCTGGGGTTGCACCATACTCACCTTTAAGTACACCTGCGGTTTCTTTAGTAATCGTTTTATAACGCTCACCCGTTAATACATTTAGAACGGCTTGCGTACCAACAATTTGTGAGGTTGGTGTTACCAGTGGAATATACCCTAAATCTTCACGTACACGTGGGATCTCTAAAAGCACTTGATCGAGTTTATCCGCAGCACCTTGTTCTTTCAGCTGGTTCTCCATGTTAGTTAACATACCACCTGGTACTTGTGCTAATAAGATACGACCATCAACCCCTTTTAGGCTACCTTCGAAAGCGGCATACTTTTTACGCACATCACGAAAATAAGCGGCAATTTCTTCTAACTGATTAAGGTTAAGACCTGTGTCGCGCTCTGTTCCTTCAACAATCGATACTATTGTTTCTGTTGCACTGTGGCCATAAGTCATACTCATTGATGAAATAGCCGTATCTAACATATCGATGCCTGCATCAATCGCTTTTTGATAGGTTGCTGTACTTAAACCTGTTGTAGCATGACATTGCATCGCGATAGGAATTGACACCGTTTCTTTTAAGCCTTTGATCAGTTGCTCACAGTCATAAGGTTTTAATAAACCAGCCATATCTTTAATACAAATAGAATGACAGCCCAGCTCTTCTAGCTGTTTAGCAAGCTTAAGCCACATATCAAGAGTATGCACAGGGCTTACTGTGTATGAAATTGTTCCCTGTGCATGTGCACCCACTTTAACAGCGGCTTTAATCGCAGTTTCAAGATTACGTACGTCATTCATTGCATCAAAAATACGAAATACATCAACACCATTTTTATGTGCACGCTCGACAAACTTTTCCACTACATCATCAGCATAGTGGCGATAACCCAGTAAGTTTTGTCCACGCAGTAGCATTTGCTGTTTGGTATTTGGCATCGCCGCTTTAAGTTCACGAATACGCTGCCAAGGATCTTCGCCTAAGTAGCGAATACAAGAATCAAATGTTGCGCCACCCCATGATTCAATTGACCAATAACCCGCATTATCAAGTTTCTCGGCTATAGGTAACATATCATCTAAGCGCATACGTGTTGCCAACAGTGATTGATGTGCATCACGTAAAACTAGTTCGGTTAATTTTAATTTAGCCATTTTCAGCTGCCCCATTATTTTTGTTTATTTCTGAATTGAGCGATTGCAGCGCTAATAGCTGCAATGTGAGCTTGCGGCACACCCTGCTGTGATTGTATTTTTGCAGCTCGTACAGGCTCATCGACTGGTTCATCAAAACGATTCATCAACCTAGACATTAAGGTCACGGCTGAAATCAAAATAGTTAAAAATATAAATACACCAATCATGCCCGTAATCATCAAGCTGGCCGCGGTTGAGAGTAACCCACTTATGTCCATACTGCCCCTCGCACTGTTACAAATAAAAAGTCGATATAGTTAAATAATTATTCAACATGATAACAAACACTCTTGATTTGTATACCACCTTGTAAATTGGTAAAACCAATTTAACTCAAAATAACACGTAAAACATAAAATTAACAACCGTGAAATAAGCGTATTAATAGCCCTATATAGATGATAAAAATAGTCGATATAGTCATAAGTTATAAAGGTGACATTGCCTGTTTTTACATAACATACTCAAAACCCTCGCCAACACAGGCCATTGAGAATATAAAAACACCACAAAGATAAATTGGTCTTACCAAAATAAGAATAGTAAAAGATGCGATTTTACTCATTTAAGTTGAAAAATAATCACTATGAATAAGTTACATGCTAATTCGTAAAAGTTACCAAATAAGAAAATTTAAAAACCCCTGAAAAAATCACAACCAATTGAAAATAAACAATATTTAACAATGGCATAGAACTGGCTTCAACTATTTCAACCGAAACGAAATATTATTAGCCAAGGAGAATCACTATGTTACGCTGGACAATTACTTTTCTAGTTATTGCGTTAATCGCTGCAGTGTTAGGTTTTGGCGGTATCGCAGGAGCCGCAGCAGGTATCGCTAAAATTATCTTTTTTATATTTCTAGTTTTACTTGTTATTTCACTGGTATCAGGTGCACTTAGAGGCAACGTACCCAAGTAACACAGTAATAACAGACACTTAGAAACTACATTTTTAAATATTACAAGGAATTTGATTATGAAAAATTCAACTTTAAAAGCCGCTACTATCGCCCTATTTTCAGGTCTATTCATTATGGGTTGTGAAGATAACACAGCTGAAGATGCAGGTGAGCGCATTGACGAAGCAATTACTGATACACAAAATGCTGTAGAAGATGCATGTGAAGATGTTAAAGAAGGTGTAAACGCAAAAGAAACTAACTGCTAATCCTTCTATACAAAATACCAACCAGAAAAGCGGCCTCAAAGCCGCTTTTTTTTATGATTTCCATTCTCTCCAACTCAGCATAAAACATTAAAATTTCAATATTTATACATTTTCTTATCAAAAACTACACATTTACCTAGGTTGTGTACTAATCTAAACATGCTAAGAATGGATATCGAGTAGTAATCCATTGTTTTCTAGCCAACTATAATTAAATATTGGGAGATAACAATGTTAAAAAACAAACTATCAAATGCTGTAAAGCTGGCGATTAGTACAGGGGTTGTTTCTACAGCTCTTATATACGCACCAATGAGTGCAGCAGAAGAGACAAGCGACGCAAAAAAAGATCTCGAAGTAATTTCAATCACAGGTAGTCGTATTAGACAACCGGGCGCTGTTTCTGCAAGTCCAATTGTATCAATCGGAGAAAAAGAATTAGGTTACCAACAAGAGCCTGAAGTAGAACAAATACTAAGAACTTTACCTTCAACAATACCTGGCGATGGTAGTAACGTAAATAATGGCTCTGGCGGTGCAGCCACTATTAACTTAAGAGGTTTAGGATCGCAACGTTCACTTGTTCTAATGAATGGACGTCGGATGATCCCATACAACTACAATGGCTCAGTTGACAGTTCAACAATTCCAACTGCACTGATTGAACGAATTGATATTATCACTGGTGGTGCGTCAGCTGTATATGGTTCTGATGCGATTGCAGGTGCGGTGAATGTTGTATTAAAAGAAGACTTTCAAGGTGTTGATTTAGATCTTAAACACTCTCAAACCGGTGACAATGATGGTGACAAAAACAGTATAGCCTTAACAATAGGTTCTAACCTAGAAGACGATAAAGGTAACGTTGTACTATCTCTTGGCTGGAGCCAGCGTGATCAAGTACTACTAGGTGATCGTCCTTTAGGTTTACTTGGTATTGAAACGGCTACCGGTGCTAACTATGAGCAATTTTTAAACGGTGAGCCACCAATCCCTGCGCCAGCAGATTGTAGTGGTCCTAACTCGGTTGAAAGTGGCGGCTCAACAACTGCATTCCCAACACGATTTGCAATTGTTGGTGCAGGCACAACTGGCTCAGGGCAATTTAGAAACGATGGTACATTGCAACCAGATACATGTAGTGTATTTAACTTCAATCCATATAACTTCTATCAAACACCTTCAGAGCGTTATTCAGCAACCGCAATCGCTAAATATAACCTCACTGATGAGCATAAAGTTTATTCAAGCTTTAACTACACTAACACCAGTGTTGATACGCAAGTAGCACCATCTGGTACGTTTGGTTCAAGTTTTGATTTACCTTTAGCGAACCCGTTAATTGGCGATCAAGCTCGACAATTTATGATTGATGGCGCTTCTGCTGCTTTGGCGGCTGGTAGCTTAAATGACAGTAACTGGCAAGATGTTAACGGTAACGGCATTGTTGATAGTGAAGACTATCTAAAAGTGCAGTTACGTCGTAGAACATTAGAGTTAGGTGCTCGTACAGAACGATTTGACAGTACTCAGTTCCAAATCGTGACTGGTGTAACAGGTTTCTTCCTAGATGACTGGGAATATGATGTTAGCTATCAGTATGGTGAATCTAACCGTACAACTGTACGTGGTGGTTATACAAACTTAACCAATATTCAAAATGCATTAGATACAACCGATGGTGTAACCTGTAAAAATGGTGATTCAAGCTGTGTGCCAATTAATCTATTTGGTGGCTTTGGTACCATCACGGATGAAATGGCAGGCTATGCGCAAGCAATTGCCCTTCAACAACAAAAGTACAGCCAAGAAATTTTCACTGCAACCGTTAATGGTGCAATCGAGTTTATCGAAATCCCAGGTGCTGGTGCACCACTTTCGATGAGTTTTGGTTATGAAAATCGTCGCGAAAAAGGCTTATTTGAACCTGATGAATGTTTAAAACTTGCCCCTGCTAGTTGTCAAGGTGGTGCAGGTGGTAACCAACTGCCTATTACAGGTGGCTTTAAAGTCGATGAGTTCTTCTTAGAAGGTTACTTACCTGTGTTAGACGGCTTGCCGGGTGCTGAAACTCTTGATGTAGAGTTTGGTTTCCGCTGGGCTGACTACGATACAGTAGGTAGCAACGAAACGTGGAAACTTGGCTTCAACTGGCGTCCTGTTAGCGATGTACTTATTCGTGTTATGCAACAACAAGCAACGCGCGCACCTAACGTAGGCGAAATTGCTTCACCTGTTGTAACAGGCTTAGACAACGCGCTACAAGATCCATGTTCAGTTGCTAACGCAGCTAACATTGATGACGCACTTAGACAGCTTTGTATCTCAACAGGTATGACAGATGCTCAAGTTGGTAACGTACAAGATGTAATCTCTGGTCAAGTACAAGTCATTAGTGGTAGTGATCCTGCTAACCCACCAGGTGCTGAAGAAGCAGAAACATTCACTGCAGGTATTGTTTGGACGCCTGAATTCAGTGCTGTTGAAAACTTCACAATTACGCTTGACTACTATGATATTGATATCGATGACATCATTGGTGAGTTCTCAGCTCAAGAAATTCTTGATGCCTGTTACGTACTAGGTGATGCAAACGAGTGTGCGAAGATTAATCGTATCGGTGGTGACTTAACTATCGCGGGTGCGGGTATTGAGCAATTTACTACCAACTTAAAAAATCAACGTGCCGAAGGTATCGAACTTGGTTTCAATTTTGGTATTTTGCTTGATGACATGGGAGAGTTGCAATTCTCAGGTAATATCAATAAATACCTAACGCAAGAGTCGCAAAGCTCTGATACCGCACGCATTATTGACTGTAAAGGTTTTTACAGCACAAGTTGCGACCCTGTCTCTGAATTACGCTGGGTACAACGTACTAGCTGGATTTGGGAAGATCTAACCGTGTCACTACAATGGCGTCACATTGATGGTGTAGATATCGAGCCAATCGAAGCGCCAAATGTTTTTGAAGAATTCAGAAGCATCGAAAGCTATGATTATTTTGACTTATTCGCCAGCTACCATGTTACTGACTACATGAATGTTACATTCGGTATTGATAACATGTTTGAAAAAGAGCCACCTGTGGTTGGTAATGAAGCAGGTGATACTAGTTCAAACTCTGGTAACACATTCCCAAGTAACTATGACGTACTTGGTCGTCAATTTAAAATGGGTATTAAACTCAAATTTTAACCTTCTAAGAGCGGCCTAACGGCCGCTCTATTTTATTTACATGTCGCTGTTAACGCTTTACCCGTTGCAACACTGGTTATTTGCCAATCCCCATCTTCTAGTTTCACACTTGCTATGTCACTAACCACATAATCACCAGGCACATTTAATCGCGTTAAATTTTCTGTAAGCTGTTGATAACAAAATGGCCCTGTATCTCCATGCATAATGAGCACAGGCTTTTTTGCAAATTTAGCAAATTGGGAAAAAGCATCGCGGTAGACTTTAAAAGCATCACAGTTTGAGCGCAGTGTCGCAGTGCATGCTGATTTATTCGTTGCATTGTAAATATCAGCTTGAAAGCCAATGACATACGCTTTAACGCTTTGGTTATTTAAGCCCCGCTGCAACCACTCTAAGTTTAACCTGTCGCGTTTATCTGCTGCATCCAAAGCGTCATTTTTATTACTTTTCAGTATTTGCGCGCGCCCATTATACGTGCCCGCTATATGCAGAGTCATAAACTCAATATTATTAAATTGCCAACGCGCGTTCTCGCTCATGTCGAGCTGATGAGTAAAACCTTGTAATAAGTTTGCTTTTTTATAGTAATCATCGTCATACATTAAACCTTTTACATATTCTAATCGCTCAAGCTCATCAAACTGAGGGCTTAAGCTATCACGATCGCAATCAGTCCATTCATTATCACCCAACGTATAGATAAAAGGTTTATCGGTAATTGCAGTTAAAAGCTGCTTATTGGCCTGAAGTAATTTGTTTGTGCAAGGTAAAGACCCTGATTTCATATCACCTAAATGCATCAAAAAGCTATGAGGCGTGGATGCGACTGCACGTGCGAGCTTACCATTCGGCTGAGCGAGATTAATTTCATCCATAGGTGTGTATGGCATATCACCCATAACCAAAAAGGTATTACTAGCCATTGCAAGAGCGAATGAGGCTGAACTAATAAACATGCTATTTACACCTAAAAATACAATCATAGTAAGTTCTCATAATGACAACAAAATGAAAACCAACTGCGGCAGATTTTTTCTATCAGTGCTAAACTGCAGCCAGTAAATTAAGTAGGCCCCCGAATGACATTAAGTACAACTTACACACTAGATAAAC
Source organism: Pseudoalteromonas sp. 68 DY56-GL68 (assembly GCF_041414825.1). Lineage (NCBI taxonomy): Bacteria > Pseudomonadati > Pseudomonadota > Gammaproteobacteria > Alteromonadales > Pseudoalteromonadaceae > Pseudoalteromonas > Pseudoalteromonas sp. 68 DY56-GL68. The sequence continues at coordinate 38,054 of NZ_JAOCZL010000020.1, read as the reverse complement.
CGTATTACTACGAATGCTTTGATGAGTCACTTCCCTACTCATCACAAGCCAAACCTAAATACCCGCTGCTGGCATTATTAATAACTCTGGGCTTATTAGCTTTTTATCAATTAGATAATCATTACTTAGGCAGCTTTATGATTATGCTTGCTGTCGTTGAGTGCCTTTCGTTTTATTACAAACGTCCGTGGTGGGTAGCAAGACAAATGATGAGTCGTGCATCAGGTAGCGAGGTGACCATTTTATTTAACGATGAAGGGATTAAGGCTGAAAACCCATATAAGAGTTACCAATTAAGCTGGCAGCAAATAAGCGAGATTATTGAGACTGAACGAGGTTATATATTAAAAGCACAGCGCGGTATGCAATACATCTCTAAACAAGCACTTAGCGATGAAATAGTTGTTGAGTTAAATAAAAGAGCCACTCAATGAGTGGCTCTTAAGAATTTTTCGCTGATTAAACATTGCCCGGATTTGGGTTAGATTTCTCTGCTTGGATTCGCATATAGATTTCTTCACGATGTACTGATACATCTTTTGGTGCATTTACACCAATGCGAACTTGATTTCCTTTAACACCAAGAACAGTAACAGTTACTTCGTCACCGATCATCAGGGTCTCACCTACTCTTCGAGTTAGTATTAGCATTCTCTTGCTCCCATGTTCCAAAAAATTAAAAGATTCCGCGTCAAAAACATTTTAATGAAAACTTGACTTAAAAGTAAGTAAAAACTCTAAATCTTATTCATTTTCAGTTAAAAAAACTTTATGAAGTGCACGTACAGCCAGCTCTAAATATTTTTCGTCAATTAAAACTGAAATCTTTATTTCTGATGTCGACACAAGCACTACTTTGATGTTTTCCTCTGCAAGGGCATTAAAAAATAAACTTGCTACACCTGAGTGCGATTTCATCCCTACACCTACAGCTGACACCTTGGCAACATTGCTTACTCCTTTAACAGACTCAGCTTTTATATTACTTTGGTTTAAAGTTAGGATTTCAAGTGCTTGTTCAAAATCATTAGTGTGCACAGTAAAAGCATAGTCTATTTTTTCAAAGTTATGATTAACTTGATTAATCATATCTATTTCGATACCGAATTCTGCAAAAAGTTGCAAAATTTTTGCAAGGTTTTCTACCCCTTGCTGCACACCATTGACATAAATTAGGCTTTCATCTCGATTAAAAGCAATACCCGACACAATATTGGTTTGCACATCAGGCTCCTCAAAACTGATCAAGGTCCCTTGATCCGGGTTAAAACTCGATAATACCCTAAGCGGTATATTGTATTTTCCTGCCGCTTCAACACTGCGTATATGTAAAACTTTTGCGCCCAAGCTTGCCATTTCGAGCATTTCTTCAAACGTAACATGACTCATACGTCGCGCATTTGGTTCAATACGCGGGTCGGTGGTGTATACACCATCTACATCAGTGTAAATTTGGCATTCGTCGGCATTGATAGCACCTGCAATCTCAACCGCAGAAGTATCTGTCCCACCACGACCAAGGGTTGTGACATTACCTTCAATATCACGGCCCTGAAAGCCCGCAATAATGGCAATCCGGTTATGTTCAAGTTCATGCTTAAGGCGAGTCGCTGCAATCTCTTCAATACGCGCTTTGCCAAACATATTGTCGGTGCGAATGTTGACCTGATCGGCAAGTAAGCTTACCGCAGAATGGCCCCGTTTAATAATCGCCATTGCGAGTAAAGAGACTGACACTTGCTCACCGGTGGTTAGCAATACATCAAGCTCACGAGCACTGGGACGAGAATCGATTTTTTTAGCGAGTTCAATTAGACGGTTAGTTTCTCCCGACATAGCCGAGAGCACCACCACAACTTGATGGCCTTGTTGCTTGGTTTTTACAACAAGGTCGGCGACGGCCTCAATTCGCTCTATTGAGCCAACTGAGGTGCCACCGAATTTTTGGACGATAAGTGCCACTAGTAGTTAAGAACGCTCAGATAACCAACCAGTTACACTTTCTAAGGCAGTAGCAAGATTCTCTGGCTGAGTACCACCTGCTTGTGCCATATCAGGACGACCACCGCCCTTACCGCCTACTTGTGCAGCCATGTGATTTACAAGTTCACCGGCCTTCACTTTACCTGTTAGGTCTTTAGTTACACCTGCAATCAGGCTTACTTTGTCGCCATTGGCTACGCCAAGGGCAATAACACCTGAACCAATCTTCGTTTTCAGGTCATCAACCATGCCACGTAGTGCTTTAGACTCAGTACCTGCAACATCAGCAACCAGTAGCTTAATACCATTCACTTCAACAACAGAGTCAAGTAACGATGCACCTGCTGCACTTGCAAGCTTATCGTTAAGCTGTGCAATTTGCTTCTCAAGGCCTTTTGATTTCTCAAGTAATGCGGTTACTTTTTCAAGTACTGTGCTGCTATCACCTTTAACTAGCGCTGCAACATCATTTAACTGTTGCTCTTGCTCACTTACATAAGCAACTGCTTCAGCACCCGTTACCGCTTCAATACGGCGGATACCGGCAGCGATACCGCTTTCTGATACAATTTTAAATAAACCGATATCACCAGCACGCTTAACGTGAGTACCACCACATAGCTCGATTGAGTAATCACCAATGGTTACTACGCGCACTTCGTCATCGTATTTTTCACCGAATAATGCCATCGCACCTTTTGCTTTTGCATCTTCGATAGCCATTAGCTCCGTTTCAAGCGCAAAGTTACGACGGATTTCATCGTTTACCGCGCGCTCGATTTGACGTAATTCGTCTTTTGTTACCGCTTCAAAGTGTGAGAAGTCAAAACGTAAACGTTCAGGGTCAACAAGTGAGCCTTTTTGACTTACGTGCTCACCTAAAATTTGGCGTAATGTTTCATGCAAGATATGCGTCGCAGTGTGGTTTTTCTTGATGCTATCGCGACGTGCCGCATCAATTGTAGCCTCTGCTTTATCGTTTGTACCAATACGGCCTTGTACACGACCATGGTGTGCAAATGCATTACCAAGCTTAGTAGTGTTAGTCACTACAAACTCACCACCAGCAACTTTTAACACACCCGTGTCACCAACTTGACCACCTGATTCAGCATAAAACGGTGTGCGGTCTAAGATTGCGATACCTTCTTGACCATCTTCAAGTACAGAAACCGATTGACCTTCAGAGAAAAGTTCGACCACAGTACCTGTGTAATGCTCTGCATCGTAACCTTTAAAGTCTGTGTGTTTTTCAGACTTAAGTTGTTGGTTGTAATCAGCACCAAACTTACCTGCTTGCTGTGCTTGCTTGCGCTGAACAGCCATACACTCTTGGAAGCCGTGCTCATCAATCGTCATGAAACGCTCACGGGCCACGTCTGCCGTTAAGTCAGCTGGGAAACCGTAAGTGTCGTAAAGTTTGAATACTAAGTCACCTGGGATCACATCGCCTTCGATGTCAGCTAGGCTTTCTTCTAAAATAGCCAGACCGCGTTCAAGTGTTTTACCAAACTGCTCTTCTTCAATACGCAGTACTTTTTCAATAATTTCTTGTTGCTTAGCAAGCTCTGGGTACGCTTGACCCATTTGCTCAATTAGCGCAGCAACTAGCTTGTAGAAGAATGCACCTTTCGCGCCTAGCTTGTTACCATGACGAACAGCACGACGAATAATACGACGTAGTACATAACCACGGCCTTCGTTTGATGGCATAACGCCGTCAGATACTAAGAATGCACACGAACGAATGTGGTCAGCCACAACGCGTAACGATTTATCATCTAAATCTTGTGCGTTGGTTACTTTTGCTGCCGCAGCAATAAGCGCTTGGAATAAATCGATTTCGTAGTTTGAGTGCACGCCTTGTAAAATTGCAGAGATACGCTCAAGACCCATACCGGTATCAACAGATTGCTTAGGAAGCGGCTCCATTGTACCGTCGGCATGGCGGTTATACTGCATAAATACTAGGTTCCAGATCTCGATGAAACGGTCACCGTCTTCTTCAGGTGAACCTGGAGGGCCACCCCAAATTTCTTCACCGTGATCGTAAAAGATTTCAGAACATGGACCACACGGACCTGTATCACCCATTGACCAGAAGTTATCGCTGGTTGCAATGCGAATAATGCGATCTTCACTTAGGCCTACTTCTTTATGCCAGATGTTAAACGCTTCTTCATCATCGTGATAAATGGTAACAAGTAGCTTTTCTTGCGGTAGTTTTACTACTTCAGTTAAAAACTGCCACGCAAACTTGATTGCGTCTTGCTTGAAGTAATCGCCAAAGCTGAAGTTACCAAGCATTTCGAAGAATGTATGGTGACGAGCTGTGTAACCTACGTTTTCAAGGTCGTTATGTTTACCACCTGCACGCACACAACGTTGTGAGCTGGTTGCACGCGAATAAGGGCGGCTTTCCGCACCTAAAAATACATCTTTAAATTGCACCATACCGGCGTTATTGAATAATAACGTGGCATCGTTACCCGGGATCAGCGAGCTTGAAGGAACAATTTGGTGTTGTTTAGAGGCAAAAAAGTCTAAGAACTGTTGCCTGATCTGTGCGGTAGTCATATGCTGCATGTGAAAATCTCACCCGTTTATTGCTGTGCTTGCATTGCAAAATCAATTTGTTCGTAATTAAAGCCTCGATACATCAAGTAGCGTACACGTTTCGCTCTTTCTTTCTGGTCGAGTTCTTTACCTGAATTTGAAAACTTCTTTAAATATGCGTCCTGTGCGAGTTCAAACCAATCGATTTCGAACTCCTCGAGCGTCTTATCTAATAGTGCTCGGTCTATCCCTTTTGCCATTGCTTCGCTCTGAATGCGTTTAGCACCATGATACTTAGCTAAATGGCGGCGTACAAACCCTTCGCAGTAGCGCTGTTCGTTAATAAAGTTGTGTGATTCACACCAATCTAACAAACGCTCTGTAAACTCGGGCGTTGCCTCTTTTTGCTGTAACTTTCGCGTTAGGTCTCGACGCGAATAATCTTGTCGAGACAGTAACCAAAGTACGTAATTCTTTAATTTTTGTTCTTTATCATCCATTACGCGTCAAAGCGCCCTGATTGTGACTGTGCTTCAGGTGCTTTTGGTTGGTCATCACCTTTTGGTACAACCGGCATAAAAATAGCCTGAAAAGACACGAAGAAGCTAATGTAACAAATTGGCATTAAAACCAATAGAGGAATAAACGATAAAGGAATACAGATCACCATTAAAACGGCGCAAATTAGGCCATAGACACTCAGTGGCGCCATATTATGGTAAAACACCATGAATGAGGTTTTTAGAACCTGCAACATATTGCTTTGTTTTTGAAAATAAACCAATGGAATAGCATAAGCAAACGCAGTCATATACACACAGATTGCTAATAGAAATACCGCCACTTGCCCCATGGAAATCGTGGCCAGTAAATCAGCAATATGTGTTTGATTTTGTGGGTCGAACGTTTGGCTTGAAATAACCGCATAAGCATCGGCAAAAATGAAATTTGATAACAGGGCTAATAAAATACCCGCCGCCATCTGGTACACAGCAACACGCACTAAACCAATACGATTACCTTTATTACTAAAGGGTTTAAAAATATCAACTTGGCTAACCGTACCACCTTGCTGTTTTGTCAATACTGCTTGATAAAAACCAGCCATTAAAAATGGCGCAACAAATGCACCGACGACTTGTAACAGTGGTAGCACTAACGATAAAAAGCCAATAACACCTATTAACAGATGCATTAAAATAAACGTAACAGGTTGCAGCTTGAAGATTTCCCACCCTGCTTTAAACCATTTTACGCCTGCATCGGCTTTAAAAACACGAACTTCGATCGACATAGTTTCTCATTCAATAACGGCAAAACGCACCGAGTATAACTGGGTGCGCCACGGGTTTATAGTCACCTGTTGTGAAATTTATTCAGGCTTTTTAATTTTCTTAATATCAAGCATGTGCGAGCCATGTTTGATTTTCGTTTCAAGGTAAGCACGGTTACCCACTACACCCGCTTTAATGTGCGCATGCGTACCAACCACTGAATCAACCTCAATGCCAGCGTCACGCAGTGCTTTAAGCTTATTCGGGTTATTTGTCATTAACTTAACATGCTTTTGATTAAGTGCTTCGAGCATTAATACGGCGTCTGAAAAGTCACGTAAATCATCAGCAAAACCCAAGTGGTTATTCGCTTCGTAAGTATTCATACCTTGCGACTGCAATACGTAAGCATCAATCTTGTTGTATAAACCAATGCCACGGCCTTCTTGGCGTAAATACAGTAAAATACCACCTTGCTCGTGCATCATTTCAATGCACTCATTTAACTGCTCACCACAATCACAACGTGACGAATGAAATACATCGCCAGTTAAACACTCTGAATGCATACGAATTAAGGGTACGTCTTGCTCGGTGTCGGCTTGATTAAACACTAAAGCAACATGCTCTTGGCCATCATTTAAGCCACTAAAAGATACGATTTCTGCAGGAATATCACTGTTTTTGCCAACATTTAGCTGGACTCTTGCTCTTACTTGCGCCACGACAAATCCAAATTAAAAAATAAATGCGATACTGCAAATGTGATTACAACAGCTTGAAGGTTGTAAGAATGCAACATACGACGAGTGATAACTAATATTGAGGCAGTTACCAGCAATTCAAGTATTATACACTCAAAGCACTTAAAGATACGAGCTTTGCACTGTGTATTGCGGCTAAAATTGAAATACAGGCATGCAACTTTTAGTTTGAAAGTTTCTAAACAAGTGACAACGCTCACGCTGTTTGCTACCATCATCGAGGATAAGATTCATTCTCATTTACTCAACTTCAATCATCTTATTCACGCACCTACAGGAAAATAATAATAAGGATTATTATGAAAAAAATGTCTCTCGCATTATGTGCTACCTTGCTATTAAGCCAACCCTCTTTGGCAAGCCAAGATATAAACTCAGAATTTAATAACACTTATCGTGCTTACCTAGCCGCTATAGAGAAACATGAAGACGCCACTGAGCTTGCTAAAAAAGCCTATACGCTTGGTCAAAAGGTATATGGTGAAAATGCTGAGAATACAGCGAATTTAGCAATCAACTATGCCAATACCCTACCTGAAAACAAGCAACAGGAGCGCTTTGAGCTATTCAAATATGCTTACGATATTTTAGCAAAAAATCATGGGAAGCTGAGCAACGAGGTTTACGACTCATTATTTGGTTTAGCTCATTCAACCAAATCGCCAAGACTTGCTTTTGACTACCTTGAAGACGCGATTGAAATCGCCACAATAAAAAAAGATCACAAACTAGTTGCTGATAGCAAACTCAAAGCAGCGCGTATCCTAGCTTACAAACCAAGTGGTGGTCGTTACTTCACAGCAAAAGCTTACCTAGAGGAAGCCGACGAATATTATAGAAATAATATCCCTGAAAACTCTGTTGAGCGTATTGAAGCTGACTTTTTAGTTGCCGCGTTTGCAGAGCATAAAAAGAACTACGAGCAAGCGATAGAGCGTTTGACTCATGTCGTCACTGTTTTTGATGAAGCACTGAGTTTTGATCATAAAGCAGAGCTGGATGCTCACTCTAAACTTGTACACCTTTACGAAAAAGTGGGCAAACGAGAAGAAGCCACTAAGCATTGTGTTGCCATTGCCAAAATGGTGCCATGGAAAGACAGCCAAGAACAAGAACCCCTGTACCGTGTTAATCCTAAATACCCATTGATAAAAGCGCAGCGAGGCCAAAGCGGCAGTGTTGTCATGGAATTTGAAGTAACCCCATCAGGCTTTGTTGATAAAATAACGGTTATTGAATCTAAAGGCGGAGGCGCTTTTGAGACAGAAGCCAAAAGGGCTGTAGAACAATGGCGTTATGCCCCTAAATTTGAAAACGGTCAAGCTATCGCAGCTACATCGCGTGTTCAGCTTGATTTTAAAATTAATCGTTAAAGTTGATTGATAATAGATGAGTGGAGCCGAAACTGCTCAGCTAGCTCATCTATTATTACTCGTTGGCTCAATTTCAAATAGCGTGAACGAGGCCATACAACATTAATTGGCATAACTGCACCTGAGTAGGTCTCTAATACACTGACTAATTTATTACTTTCAAGCTGTTCCTGAATAAGCCAAGTAGGTAATTGCGCAACACCTAAACCACTCAAAGCTGCATCAAGCATAGCGTCGCCATCACTGAGCATGTATCTGGCATTAATTAACTGCTTAAAAAGCTGTTTTTTACTATCTTTGAATAGCCATGTAGGTTGCATCGCACGCTTACTGCCAATAATACAATCATGGGCTATTAAATCCGCGGGTGTGTCGGGTAGCCCGTAGCGATCAAAATAGCTTTGTGATGCGCACACCGTTAACTTTTGATATCCCAATAATTTAGCAACAAGATCTGCATCATCATCTAACGTACCAATCCGTACAACTAGGTCCACATTTTCATTTATTATATCTATCCGACTTTCACTAAAGTGAACAACTAATTCAAGCTTGGGGTATTTACTCGCTAATCCAGACAGTATTGGCATAACGTATTTACGGCCAAATGCAGCTGGTAAGTGAAGTTTTACTTGTCCAGATACATTTTGACTTCCTGCTGTCACTGCCTGTTCTAAACTATCGATTTCATCCAGCATTTTCAGCCAGCCTTCAAAGTAGTGCTGCCCTTCTGGCGTAGCAGTTAACTGACGTGTTGTTCGATGTAGTAGCTTTGTACCTAACTTACTTTCAAGCCTAGTAACAGTTTTACCAACAGCGGAGCCTGTTAAACCTAACCGATTACCAGCTGCTGTGAATGTACCCATGCGTAGTGTTTCAACAAACTCTCGAATTCCAAAGAAAGGACTATCTTCTGGTTTCATTGTGGAATCTCAGGACAGAATAAATGGAATATTAGCTAGGTTATCATTTAAAAAGAAGATAATAAAATAGTGTTCACTTATTCAGCAATAGAGAAACATGATGAGCGAACGCAAACTTCTCGATTTACTCGAAAAAGAAGAGATCCGAACTCTTCGATTAAACTACAGTCAGCTTTTAGACTCTGGTCAAATTCATAAAATGGAAGAAGTATTTACTAGCAACGCACGAGTCGAAGTAACAGTGGGTGAAATGAACGGAATTGAACAGATAAAGCAAGGATTAAAAAATGCTTATGATGAATTCGATACCCACAATAGAAAGCACTTCCCTTTTGTTCATGCCGTGATGAACCATCAAATAGTGCTAACAGATAAAACAACAGCACAGGGTGAGTGCTATCTAATTGACTTTGTTACAAGTAGAGAGCAAAGCGAATCTCCGCTTTTATTAGTGGGCCGATACTTAGATCGCTATGAAAAAGTCGACGGTCAATGGCGCATTAGTCACTCTAAACTTGATGTTGTCTGGCCAGCGAATACGGGAGATCAGTAACATGAATAATCTACCAACTAGCTTTACAAATGTATTTGCCGACAACAAATTAACGCTGGGATTATTAACACCGATTGAAGCATATCCTAGTAGCCCTTTCCCTACCCTCAATGCTGATATAGCAACTGCTAAGCAAGCTGAACAAGCAGGTATTGCTAGTATTTGGTTTCGAGATGTGCCTTTTTATGACCCTAATTTCGGTGATGCTGCGCAGATGCTTGATCCATTTACTTACGCAGGTTTCATTGCTGCGCATACAAATACAATTACTTTAGGCACCGCAGGGGCAGTTTTACCATTACGCGATCCTATCATGGTTGCCAAACAAGCAGCCTCAGTAGACCATCTAAGTAATGGTCGTTTTGTGTTAGGAGTTTCAACCGGAGACAGGCCAGTTGAATACCCAGCTTTTGGTGTCGATTTTAACGCGCGTGCTGAGCGCTACAGAGAGTCAGTTGAAATTATCAAAACATTACACCAACAAAGCTTTCCTAAACACATTAGCCAACATTACGGCGAGCTTGATGGTTCACTTGACCTTTATCCAAAACCAGTAAATCAGCAGATACCCGTTATGGCCGTTGGTCGCTCTAGGCAATCATTTGAGTGGTTGGCTAATAATGTTAATGCTTGGATTTGGGCTGTTGATAATGAACAAGCCATCAGTGAAATCATTAACAACCTATCAATTTCAAGCAATAGCAACACAAGCCCACATTATGGCTATGCGACATTTTTTGATTTAGATAAAAATCCTGATGCACCGTATCAGCGTTTTTACAATGTGATTCGTATTGGACGAAATGCACTTATAGAGCGACTATTAAAACATAGGGAACTTGGCGTAAAACATATAGCACTTAACTTAAAGCCATCGCGAAGAGCAGCACAAGATGTGATTGACGAGTTAGGCAGTTTTGTTATTCCAGCGCTTGAAAAAGAGCAGAGCGAGTCTGCGGTATGACTATTCAACAGCAACTCGTAAACTTAATTAGTCAATTCAAAGAGAGCTGGCTGTTAGCTGATGAACAATCTCTAACTCAGCTATTTAGCACTGATATAACATTTAAAAGCCATCATCATGGTTGTTTTGATGGCTGTAAATCGGTTGCAAGAACACTAAGTGCAGATTTTAAAAGTTATGCTGCAAGTGGTGAATTCAGTAACACATTTACTGCCAATAAAAATGACTTTGCAGCCGCAAGTAGCTACGCTTACATTGATATATATCATGGCCAAAAACGCTTTTTGTGTGGCTGCACACTTATCTTTCACTTCATCTTAGAAAACCAACAATGGCTCATTAAACACATTAAGTTTCAAATTAACTGGAATAAAGGGCAGCAATCACTGATACCAAGCTGGAATATGCTTCCAGGTATTCAAGGGTGGCAGCTTGTTGATGGCTGCCCAACAATTGTAAGCGAATTACACTCTCCGTGGGCATTAATCAAAGACTACAAATCGACTGACCCAAAGCAGGCTTTAATTGATCTTTATAATAAATACGCATTCGCCGTCGATAACAGCGATATTAACTTATTAATTGACTGTTATAGCGAAGATATACATGGCAGCTTTCCACCTTTGAGTGACTTGTCTGGCAAAGAAAATGTTGTAGGGAGTTTAAAAAACTTTAGGCAACTAGCGCCATTTTGGCAGCATTTTGCAGAAATAGTAAAAGTAGACGTTAACGAACATAAAACTTCTGCTCGATTTATCATTGCCCGTATAATTCCCGAAAAAACGGTAGACGATTTCAATCAAAAAATCTATGCCGCTCATTATCAGTTAGCGGCGAGGCTAGAGTCAGATAACACTTGGCGATTGTGCGAGTCGCATTACGTAGCAGGCTGGTTTAATGAACACAACTTACCAAACTTTTTTATCTAGATTGGAAGCGTTCAATTAGAACGCTTTTAATAAATTATCTGCTGCGTCTTCAATTAAATCGAGTACCTTTTCAAAACCTTGATCGCCACCGTAATAGGGATCTGGGATCTCGCTCTCCCCTGCATCACCATGACTTAAAAACAACGACAGCTTATATTGCAGGTGCTTAGGGCACTGAGCTTTTAAATCAGCAAGGTTTTGCTTATCAGCCGCAAGAATTAAATCAAACTCATGAAAATCAGCTTGAGTCACAGGTCGTGAATAGATGCCATTAAAACTATAACCGCGCTTTTTAGCTGCTGCTTTTGAGCGTGAATCTGGTGGATTACCTTGGTGGTAACCAATGGTGCCAGCAGAATCAACTTTGACATTGACACCCAGCGCCTTGGCACGACTACGAAGTACCGCTTCAGCAGTAGGTGAGCGGCAAATATTGCCTAAACATACAATCAACACCTTTTTCATTACGCATCCTTAAAATTGCTTTAAGATTGACTCATCATAACGTTCGGCATCAAGCGAGAGATTATATTTATCTGCAACACTATCAAGCTCTGCCTGCTTAATTGCCAACTCATCCATGGTAATAGTGTTGTCATCAAGCTGCCATAACAAACGTGATCCCGCATAGCTGTAATGAATTGCTAATAAAGCATCTGCATTGCCCTCACGCCCTGCTGCTTTTAACTTAGGCATTTTACGGGTGATTTTATTCAGCGCTTTTTTAAGCTCCCACACATAAACAATTTCAGTCATGTAATCATGATTGCGGTATTTATTAAGCACAAAACCCACCAGCACACTACACACAACAACACCTAATAGGTTCCAATGAAAATGGCTACCGCTTGGATCAGGGAATAACGCAATTAATGTTTGTGAAATGGCTAAACTGCCAACGGCTAAAGCAATTACACAAGCAATAATTACTTGGTTTAAATGTTTACGGTAACGGGCTTTATCTATTTGAATAAGTTTCATAACAACCTAAAAAGTCACACTAAAATTAGTGAAAAAATAAAAAGTGAAAAAATTTTCACCCCTTTTTTATTTGCCAGCCGTTTTAGCTATGAAAGCAATTATCCAAAGAGGAACGGCTATGCATACTTTACCACTAAACTCAGCAAGCTTGAATAACAGCAATACTGCTTTAAAGACAAGCGCAGCAATTATTGGCGGCGGTGTAATGACCTTTACAGCATTTGCCTTCATGCAGTACTTAATTTCTGCTGAGCAAAGAGCCGATGTAAAGCTAGATCCAGATATCACAGTTGAAATTTATGAAGTACCTGAAGACTCAAAAGTACAAGTAAAACAAACACTGCCGCCACCGCCAGTTGCTAAAATGCCACCAAAAGCGCCACCACGCCCTGCGGCTGAAACCCCAGATACAATGATCATTGCCGATGCAACACCAACAGTGACCTTTGATGGCATTGGCGACACACTTAGTAAAACCATTAATCAACCAACGGGAGATGCAACGCCTATCGTGCGTATAAACCCTAAATATCCGCCGGTCGCAGCCCGCGATGGTATTGAAGGCTGGGTGCAAATTAGCTTTAGCATTTCACCGACGGGCGAAGTGATTGACCCTGTTATTATTGATGCTGAGCCAAAACGGGTATTTGACCGCGAAGCAATTCGCGCGATTAAACGTTGGAAATATCGCCCTAAAGTTGTTGAAGGTGTGGCACAATTACAAACAAACCAAAGCGTTCAACTTGATTTTAAAATAGATGGATAACTGCCTATGCTAATGAGCATCAAGACATGGTTATTTGACAAGCCAAACACAGATTGTTTGGCTCAGTACGCCAAAACGGGCGACAACCGTTACCTTAACCAACTCGTTGCTCAATACGGGAACGATCTTTATCACTACCTAGTCACACAAAGTGATAAAGATCTTGCCCTCGATATATGCCAGCAAACCTGGTTAAAAGTCATTGATAAACGTGACTTTTACACTGCTCAAAACAACCCAAAAGCATGGCTATTTCGGTTAGCACGTAATTTGTTAATTGATGAATTTCGTAAGCAGCAAAAGTTCGTTGAATTAGAAGACAACCAACTATCTGCTGAAGCGCAGGATGCAAGTTATCACTACGACTACGAAGCCTTTGATAAAGCACTTATGGCGCTTAGCTTTGTACAACGTGAAGCGCTGACCTTACAACAAGAAGGCTTTAGTCTCGAAGACATTGTTGCAATCACACAAAGTAACCCAGAGACCATTAAAACTCGGCTGCGATATGCCCGTCAAAACCTGAAACAACAACTAGGAGGCCATCATGAAGCGTAACGACGAGCAATTCGATGCTGATTTAAAAGCACATTTTCAAAAACGTAAGGCAGAGCACACCTTAAGCAGCGACGAGCTTTCACACATGCAAAAGCCACAGTCAGCAACGCCAAGGCCACAGCGCTTTTTAGGCTTACAATTGACCGGTGTTTTTGCTGCTTTAGCGATTCTTGGTTTTGTCATGCTGCAATACAACAACCGCGAGTTAACCGATGTTTATGCTGTGGATTTATCAGATTATCAATGGCTTGAGGTACACGAACTCGACGCCAAAGGCAGCTATGTGAGTAACCTAAAACAACAAAAACAAAACCTAGATGCGAACTACCAACAAGCATTAGCTAATCACCAAACCCGTACCCGCTTCACTGGCCGTCTAGTCAGTGTTGATAACGACTGGTATATCGCCGACTGCGAGCAAAATGTCATAGTACAAATAAAGCAGTCACTCCTTGAAGAGCTACAAAAACACGGCACACTCGATACTCATATCCACCAAGGTGACTTACTCGCCCTAGATCAAAACAAACAAGGCCAAATCATCGCACTCAAACAACTGACCCATGAAACGGAAAAGTGTACGAGTTAGCGAACTCGTAGGTTGGGTAGAGCGTAGCGAAACCCAACAAGTTAGCGAGTTACAAAAGTAAAGTCGCAAGTTTTTAGGTAGCAGCGGGTTTTCAATTTGAAACGCCATATCGCGTACTACTAATACGTAATATGCGATATAAAATCTGCTGCATTATTTTTTTGTATTGAGGTTTAAACTTAATTTAAGCTAATAATTAACTCTCTCCCATATGCTCTAGAGGTGAGGACAATTCAACAAAGTCTCCGTAATTCTCTGGCGTTATTTCACTAAACCCATCTCTTAAGTACATGTATTGAATCAAAAGCTTTGCTGTTATATCTTGCTTATCGTTAGAAGGATTGTGTCTTCGCAATGAAGTGACAGCCTTTTCTAAAGGAGAACTCTGTTCTTCTCTTCCATATGAAAGAAAAGCTGAAAGTGCAGTATTCGCCCCTTCGCTAAAAATTTTAGAGAAAATAGAATCCATAAACTTAGAGAGACTAATCAAATAATGATTCTCACTGTAACCTCGATGGTTCAAATGCAAGTCTTTAAATTCAATATTAGTCTTGAAATTATATGTAAGATCCCTTTCAAGGTAGACGTTACTCATTTTCCTTTTGATGAATTCTACTAAGTCTACACTCCTAGATTCACCTTTGTTATTTTGTTCCTTTTTATCGAATGTCCCATTAATAACATCTGCATAAAGAGCATAATCTTTTTCTAATAGGCAAAATAGGATAGCCAAAACTAAAATATCAACTTTATTCCCACTATTTAAGTTGCTAATAATCGCTGCAATCCGATCTGTAATTTGAATTGCTGTTCTTGCTGATATTTGAAAAGCATCTAAGACAATTGAAATATTTTTTAATGCGATTTCAGGAGTGTCAGTAACAGGCAAGATTCTAACTTCTCTACTTTTCAAGTAAGCGGGATCGTATTTTGTTACATCGGTATGAACTGTTAAAAAGTCATTCAGCGCAGGTCTTTTAAGACTATACCTACTATTAAAAAACCTACCCAAATACATTTGAGCGCTAAAACCTTGACCATATATTGCTTTTATAGTGTGTTGTAATTGCTCTGTATCTGTTGCAACCACAAATACAATACCTTTGACATCAAAGATATGTTTTATTGTTTCCAACATCTCAACCGCATAACTAGGTCTACAACGGTCAAGCTCATCTATAAAAATGAAAATTGGTAGCTGTATACCGTTCTGTTCTTCAAATTTATTAACCCATATAGATAACTTGCTTTTAATTACTTCAATGCTTTTGCTTTTGGCTTCATGCTCTTTAATCAAATTTTCAGCTAGAGCTTTAGCGGCAAGAGAAAAATCAGTTGTTGATTGTTTTGTATTAGGGTCTCCACCTTCCTCATCACTTAAATCATCGTCAGCTAACAAATTACATATCTCATCGAAGTCTGTATTTAAAACTTTTTTTACTACCCCTTGAGCTATTGCAGGTGCAACAGCCTTAAACATAGAGACAGCACTTTTGGGAACTTTAATTTCAAACTCTGCTTGAATGCCTAATTGAGAAATAATTGATGATATAACAGTCAAAAATGGATCATCAGAATAATCTTGCTTCCAAGCATCAACATATACGACTGGGTAATCACTTTTTAAATCTTGCGACCAACGCTTTAAAAAATAAGTCTTTCCAGCTCCCCACTCAGCATTTAAATTAAGCACATAATTTCTTTTACAAGAATCGAAGCTACGGCTCTCATCAAACCCTTCGCTTGCTAAAAGATTTGTAAGAAAAGATGCATATTTTGCTCTATCTAGTTTGTCTGGCGGGAAAAATTCACCTTCAGTTTTAGGATTAGTAGACCCACTCCAATCAAATTGTTTTATCTTATCCATTTAAGTACCTAACAATAAACTTAAGAATTAATATTTAGTAATTATCATTGTTAATTTAAATTTAAACCAACTCACTCCCCTACCTTCGGGAGCATGCTTTTACTAATCACTTCAAATGTATCTAGGTCTATCAGCATAGAGTAAACTTCATCGTTGTTAATAAATACAACGAATAAATTGCCTTCAGCGTTGAGGTTAGACTCTACAATGCGGTTGTAACCTGAAATAACTTCGCTGTAGTTTGAGCCATCAATCTTGCTTAGCGCGAAGGTACGCTTATCTTTGCCATCAAGCAGTTTGTCGTTGTTGGTATCGTTTTTGATAACTTCGTAAGAAACAGCCTTAGGGGCATCGACTTTTTGCTCCTTTTCAGCACGAGTATCAAACTCTTTGTAATGGCTTAAAGAACCAAACTCTATGATTAACTGATCCGTTGTTTTAAATAGCCAATTGGCATGATTAGTTTTGTCATTTAGAAACAAGATGTTCTTTGAGCGCGTAGGTCTGTATTTATAACCACTGCTAAAATTATTGTAAATTGTTACGTCTGCTTTCACCTCGATATCCAGTTTTTCTGATTCCAACGGGATAAAGTAAAAATCACTCCCCTCGACCTTACGGGGGTAACCCAGTTTCCACTTTTCTTGCTGTTTTTCATCTTCAGCTAAGTTTAGTGTTTGTTGCTGAACATGGTTATCGGACTTTAGTAAGTAAGCAACAAAGTTATACCCTATTGCTGCTGCTCCAATGATTAAACCTATAAGTAAAATTAGACCGTTAACATTCCACACCCATTTAAAAAACTTTTCTGACTTCATAAGACTTGTTAAATCCTTTTAAGAATAAGAACTTGCTAAGCTAGCAGATTTAAAACAAGCTGGCGAGCTACAAGGGGAAAGAGTAAAGGAGTACCGTAGGCGTGAAATTTATTTCGCGCGATGGTTTCCACGAGATTCCAGACTGACGGCTAATACCCCGCCCTTTACCTCGCTTTTCCTACCAATAATCGCACATTGTTCTAATGTTAATAACAATTTAATGCTGAACCAGCTAGGCTAATAACATCGTGTTTTAAAATATGGAGTTACTATGAAAAGGTCTTTGTTTAACAGTTTAATCATTGCCTCGATTAGCTTATCGAGCTTGCAAGCGTGTGCTCAGCCGGAACAAAAGATTCCACTGGATGCTAGCGCGAATAACTACAAACTAGAATTAGTAAGTGAAGGAATTCAAATTCCTTGGGGTATGGCTTGGCTTAACGAGCGTGACTTACTTGTCACTGATAGGCGTGGCGAGCTTAGATTAATTCGTGATGGCAAACTCGTTGAGCAAACAGTTAAAGGAACTCCTAAAGTGCATGATGAAGGCCAAGGGGGCTTATTAGATATAGAGCTTGATCCGAACTTTGCCGACAATGGTTGGATTTACTTCTCTTACTCGGGTTATGGAGGCGATGGTGAGGGTTACAATACCTCGATTATGCGCGCCCGCTTTAAAGATATGGCACTTGTTGACCAGCAACTGCTGTTTGATGGCGAGCCAAATATTAAAACAACGAAACACTATGGTTCGCGTATTGAATTCGATAAAGACGGTTACCTGTACTTCTCTATTGGCGACCGTGGCAAAAGAGACGTTCACCCACAAAGCCTAGACTATGATGCGGGTAAAATTCACCGTATCAATAGCGATGGCTCTATCCCTAAATCAAACCCGTTTTATAACCATAAAACGACTCATAAAAGCATTTATTCATATGGACACCGTAACCCTCAAGGTATGGCTATGCATCCTGAAACGGGGGTTATATGGAGCCATGAACATGGCCCTCGTGGCGGCGATGAAATTAACATAGTTAAAGCGGGTGCAAACTATGGTTGGCCTGAGATCACCTATGGGATCAACTACATTGGCACAACAATTACCGACGAAACCAGCCGCGCAGGAATGGAGCAGCCTGATTGGTATTGGGTGCCTTCAATTGCCCCTTCTGGAATGGAATTTATCACTAGCGATAAATACCCACAGTGGCAAGGTCACATTGCCGTGGGTTCGATGAAATTTGGCCACCTCGTTTTGGTAAAGCTTGATGGTGACAAAGTAACAGGCCACAGCAAGGTATTTGAAGGTGTAGGTCGTGTACGCAGCCTTGCCACCCACCCTAATGGTGATTTATATCTTGGTGTTGATGGTGTGGGTGTTTATAAGGTTGTACCTAAGATATAACTGTAAGATTTGAATGTGCGGGTTATCGAGTATTGTAGGCGTGAAATTTATTTCGCGCGATGGTTTTTGCAATATACAAGCAATAAAAAACCACAGAGAAAGTCTGTGGTTTTTATGTATAGCTTACAGCGATTAACTTCAAGCTATTAATTATAAAACAATAATACTCGTTACTAGATAAGCGATGAAGGTTAACGCACCGCCGAATAAAGCATACGGCATTTGGGTTTTCACGTGAGTTAATAAATCACACCCTGATGCAATGGCCGATACCGCGCTGGTATCTGAAATTGGCGAGCAGTGATCGCCAAACACACCGCCACCTAAAATAGCCGCAATCACTAATGAAGGTGGTAAACCCAAAGCTTGAATGAGCGGTACACCAATTGGAATCAGAATCGCGAATGTGCCCCATGAAGTACCTGTGGTAAATGAAATTACCGCACCGGTTAAAAACAGCACTGGCACAACCAAGTAAATAGGTAAAAAATCACCTACTAGGCCAGCCACAAATACACCTGTACCTAAGTCTTTCAAGCTTGCACCTAAGGTGAGCGATAGCAATACAATCGACACTAATGGCAGTAACTCACCCATGCCTTTAAAGCCAATATCAACAAGCTTATGGTGAGTAAATTCATGAGAACTAATCATTAAAAAGTACGCCACAACACAAGCTAAAATAGTGGCATACAACACTGATTTAGAACCACTACCACTGGCAATATCGCCCTCGCCAGTCCAGAACATAAAGCCAACCATGCTACCAATTAAGGTAATAAGTGGAATAAGCATGTAACGGGCTTTAGAGCCTTTTACTTCTTCTGCAAGCTCAGTTTCTTGCTGCTCAAAATTCTCTTCTGCTTGCTTTAAAGGGCCATGTACTTTGTCGAAAGTAATCGTATAAAACACGATAAGTAACGCGATAATAGCGTAGAAGTTATAACCAATGCTGCCCCACAGCACAGATACCGCAGACTCTTCCATTTCGTAATTACTCAGCAGACCAAGCACATATGCGCCCCAGCCATTGAGTAAAATTAAGATACACACAGGTGCGCTGGTACTATCAATAATGTAAGCAAGACGCGCTCTGCTCATTTTAAATTTATCGAATAAGCCACGAGACAAAATACCCGAAGTTAAAACACTTAAGTTCGATTCAATAAATACCGCAATCCCCGAGAACATGGTTAAGTAACCCACTTGGCGCTTACTTTTTGCCACGCCCTTATTCATTAATAAATTAACCGTTGCAGCCACACCACCCGATTCACGAATGTAGGCAAGTAAAGCACCAATTAAAATACTAAAAATAAGAATACGGCTATTACCTGGGGAACTGGCAACTTCAATAACCCGCTCAATGGTATTGATAAAGGTGAAAAACAAGGTATTACCTTCACCATTCAGAGCAAGTAAAAACTCAGACGACGCAACCGCGACCAATAACGCCATGATCACTTCTTTGCGCCAAAACACAATTAAGATAGCAATCAAGGGTGGTAAAATTGAATACCAAGACATAAAAACCCTTTTAAATTAAGATCAATATTTTATTTTTATTATGCTAAAACCCGCTAAGCTTAATGGCTTTACCGCTAAACTCAACTTAAATCGACTAGTGATTTAATATACTCTCATAAATCAGTGAGATAATAGAGCCATACTTGCCTGTTTCGAAGCGCTTTCCGACAAATTCGTAATTTTCTGGTGAGCCTTCAATGGGTGTATGCCGTGCATTGGTTAAAAGTACAATTGCTAGGTCATATTCGGGATCAATCACAGTTACTGTGCCAGTCCAACCTGTATGACCAAAAGCGCGGGGGCTGGCATAAGGGCCAAAATGCCATTTACGCGCTTGGTGTCCTGCTCTGCGCCACCCTAAGCCATACGTTTCATCACTCGCTTGCGGCTGAGTGAACTGCGCAAGCACTTGTGGGGTAAATAATTGTTTATTATCGTAGCCACCGCCGTTTAGCAAAACTTGCATTAATACAGATAAATCTCCTGCGGTACTAAAAAGCCCCGCATGTCCTGCTACGCCACCTAAGGCATAAAACGCTTTTTCATCATGTACTTCACCTTGCAGTACATCGGTACGAATATTTTCAAATTCAATACGCCCACCGCGAGTGTTACCATTTATTTCAGTGGCGGCAATTTGCGAGGCTAAAAAGCCTTTTTGTAATGGGTTATAAACCGTGTGCGTTAAACCAAGTGGCTGATAAATTTGACTTTCAACATAAGCATCTAGGGGCATACCGCTGATGCGTTCAACCAGCACACCTAACAACATATAATCGATATCAGAATATAAGTGCTTTACGTTACGACCCGCCACAAAGGGGACACCAGTTAATAGTAGGTTTTTGGTACGCAGGCTATTTTGTGAAAAAAAGCGCTCACCAAATTTATTGTCTTTACGGTGAAAATCAACCACCGCTGGGTAACCTGCGCTGTGGGTAAGTAAGTCTTTCACTAAGCGCTGCTCGCGACCGCTGCCCCTAAATTCTGGTAGGTAATAAAACAGCGGTTTTTCTACGTCGAGTTTACCTTCGCTAGCAAGCTTCATCAGCGCAAAGTTGGTGGCAAACATTTTTGAGTTCGAGGCAATATCAAACAAAGTATCGTTTTGCATGGCTTGTGGGGTTTTAAGCTCACTGCCATCAGCATGGTACTTTTTAGCTGCGCCATAATGGCTTAATTTAATCAGTTTGCCATCTTTAACAATTGCAAGCACAGCCCCTGGAAAGCCCTCTTTAATTTCTTGATTAATTAATTCATCAACGGCGCTAAAACGCTTTTGAGTAGCATTTTTATCGAGCGCTGGGTAAGGGAAACGTAATGTTAAGCTTGCTCCTTCAGGCAATACATTTTCTACTTTATAAGTATTAATGCCATCATGAGTACGTTTATACAAGCTGTATTGGTAGGTTTGCTCTGCGGTAAGTGGCGAGGCAATATTAATTTTTTCACCATTAATATAAATGTCTGCGCTAATCGCATCGTGATTTTCAATAATTATTTCACCACGACCTTTATAAGCAGTGAATGTGCCTCGGTCGTTTACTAGCGCGCGACTACTCGGATCAAGTGCAGGAATACGTGCTATCACTTGTGCATTAGCCAGTGTTTTTGGCTCTGGCTCAACCGCTTGCTGTTGCTGCTGATACTCTGTAAATAACCGCTCAAGTTTTTTAGGGAAGTACTTTTCTAATAATGCAAAAAGGACGGCTGCAGTTCTAGCATCATTATTACCACTTACATGCCAAGGTAAAAAGTGCATTTGAAAGGCACTCAAAGCATCTAGGGTTTGAAAATCTAGCTGCCCTGTTGCAATCACCTCATAACCGTAGCTGCGCAGCGCTTTTTGCACAAGCTCTGTTGAAGGTTTTGATGCACTAAATAACTGCCAATATTTATCAACGGTGTCGCTGTCGTACCAGGCACCGATACCCGCTTTATAAAGTTGATACCAAGGAAAGCGCGGACCTGGGTCGTTCTTACGGCTTGGGGCAATATCAGAATGACCAATCACTTGAGTTGGGCCAATATCAGGGTTTCGAGCAAGAATATCTTTACTTAATTTGATAAGTAACTCAATTTGCTTGGCATCGTAATCAGGGTAGATACACAG
This sequence comes from Pseudoalteromonas sp. 68 DY56-GL68, assembly GCF_041414825.1. Lineage (NCBI taxonomy): Bacteria > Pseudomonadati > Pseudomonadota > Gammaproteobacteria > Alteromonadales > Pseudoalteromonadaceae > Pseudoalteromonas > Pseudoalteromonas sp. 68 DY56-GL68. The sequence goes on along the minus strand of NZ_JAOCZL010000020.1, from coordinate 16,108 downwards.
TTTACTTGCATCATTTTGCATCGCTGGTTTACTTTGCTCAGGTGTGTGACAGGTAGGTACGTTAACGATTTCAATACCAATAGAGTGATCGTTTAAGTCTTCTCTGCCTTGCCAAAAACTACGCCCTGCGTGCCATGCTCTGTCTTTTTCATCAACGAGCTGAATAATTTCTAAATCGTCTTTTGGGTAACTTGAATCGCCCGACTCAGGTAATAAATAATGAGAGCTTAGACCTCCTTCATCGACTAATGCACGCATCGATTTTTCGTAATCAATGGCGGTGTAATGCATCACTAAAAACTTTACCCGATGACTGTAGTTGGCTGATTGCGTATAGGTATATTGATTACTAGCACAGCTAACTAATAATGCCGCACTACAAAGATAACACAGCTGTTTAAGTAATGTTTTCAAAGGGATAAAACTCATAACCGATTCATACCTGATGATTTAAGCGTTGACGATTCTCAGCAATACAGTAGCAACACCCATGTAACATGTAAAATATTTTATTTTACATAACTGGAATAAAAAGCATATTTTATCTTTCTCATGGTAAATATTGAGTACACTCAATAATTAGTGTTGTATCTATTATGGAATAAAACTATATTATTCCATCTAAATTAAGAAAAATATTCCAAACTTAAGTCAGCTAAAACAAAAATAAGTCGTCATGTTAAACAGCCATTGTGCCGTATTCATATTTGAAGCATGCAATAAGCAAGACTAAGTTAAATAAACAAAGTGAGCCCTATGTCTACTTTTGTAAAAATTAAAGCCCTACGCCAATCTTTATCGAGCAGCGAAGCTAAGCTGGCTGATTTCACATTAAATTCGGCTAACGCTATTCGTAATTTGTCATCGGTTGAATTAGCTAAAGTGGTTGGTGTAAGTCAATCAAGCGTGGTGAAGTTTTCACAAAAATTAGGTTATAAAGGTTTTCCTGCTTTTAAACTTGCAGTGATTGATGCCCTTAATGATGAAAGTAGCGAACCCAAACTCCATGGCAAAATTACTTTAAATGATTCGCTTGAGCAAATCGCTGAAAAATTACTGAGCAGTAAGCTTGCTGTTTTAACTGAAACAAAAAACCTTAACGAAGCTGCTGCAATTGAAAAAGCTGTCGAGCTATTAAAATCAGCAAAACGCATTCTTATTTGTGGCGTGGGTGGTTCAGCACTGGTTGCAAAAGACTTTTCATATAAATTACAAAAGCTCGGTATGCCAGCAATCGCTGAGCCAGATGGACATGCACAACTTGCCTATGTGGCCACCTTTTCTAAGGGCGACTTAGTTATTGCTATTAGTGAGTCAGGTATGACCCGCGAAATTGCCGAAGTAGTTAAACAGGCCAAGAAAAACGCAAGCTCAGTGATCTCAGTAACTAAGTTTGGTAGCAGCCTAGTTGCCGACTCAGCAGATGTAAAACTCTACTCTGTCGCTGAAGGAGAATCTGTTCGCCTATCATCTATTTTAGCGCGAACAGCTCAGGACTTTGTAATTGATATTCTTTTTATCGCCCTTACACAATCGAGTCGCCAAGGTCGTAAATTGCTGGAACATTCTAACGAAGTTGTTGGCGAATTTAAGAATAACTAATTTAGTTTTTTACGCTTATTTGAATAACAAAGCAGCTTAGGCTGCTTTTTAATAATTTTTGTTTTAAATACTCTCCCCACCCCTTATAACTTCAAATTCCAAACTTACCTGTGAGAATGAATTACAGAATGTACAAACAGCATGGCGCCTTTGCACAGTCTACAAACTGCCTGTTTTTTACCCAAAATCAATTATATATTTTATTCCCAACAAACAACATTTAAATGAAAAAATATTCTTGACCAACACTAATAACACCTGTTTAATATGTGGGCAACATAATTTTAAAGTTCATGTCTCAACTGGGTAAGTAGTCCACCAAAGCATATAAATATAAGGACGGGAAACAATGAAACAACATGCATCCTCTCTCGCGCTAAGCTACATAGCAAAAGCGACTAACCATGCACTTCGCACAAAAAAAACAGCCTTAACAGGCGTTATTATGGCCGCAGCATTAACAAGCGCACCAGCCTTAGCTAATCTAACAGGCGGAATCAAAGGTAAAGTATCAACACCAGCGGCACAACAATCATTGGCAGGGATCACAGTTACAGCGAAAAGTAATGTCATGCCTAAAGCACGAACCGTTACTACACGTGAAGATGGCAGCTACGACTTACCACAGTTAAAACCTGGCACTTATGAACTAACCTTCACCGACAAAAACGGCGTTTCACAAACCATGATGGTTGATGTTTTGCTTGAGCAAACATCTAGCCTCAATATTACGTTAGGTGGTGCAGACGAAAATGTTGAAGTTATCACCGTAACCGGTAGTAAATTATATCGCCAAGGTAAGTCAGCACTAACAAACTCACTTGGTCAAGAAGGTATCAATAATGTACCTGTAGGCCAAGATTACCGTGATTTATTAAAACTTGTGCCAGGGGTAGAGCTTTCAGCAAATACAACATTAGGCCCCTCAGCAGGTGGCTCTGGTGTAGACAATTCGTATGGTTTTGATGGGGTAAATGTATCGCTGCCTATGTACGGTAACTTGGCGTCTGAACCTTCAACCCATGATGTTGCTTATGTAACCATGGACCGCGGTGGCGCGAAAGCGGTTGGTTTTAACCGCTCTGGTGGTTTTTCTGTTAATACCGTGTCTAAGTCTGGTACTGATGAATTCCACGGTAACATCGAATACAAAGCACAGCCAAAAAGCTTTGTTGCAACGCCAGTGGGTGAAGAAAGCTATGAGATGGATAAAAGCTGGCTAACAGCAAGTTTAGGCGGCCCACTTATCGAAGATACCCTCTATTTTTATACCTCGTATTATCGCCCTGAAGAAACACGCTCTAATAAAGGCACGGCCTATGGTGATGTTAAGGACTATGAAAGTGTTCGTGATGAATACTTTGGTAAATTAACTTGGGCACCGACCGACGATATTTTAATTAATATTTCACAACGAACCTCGGATAAAACACTTAAAGGTCGCTCAATTGGTGCTTACGAAACAGATAGCGTCTCTGCAGGTGATAAAGCTGATCAAGATATCTTTACACTAGATGGATCATGGATTTTAGGCTCTGCAACCACCCTATCATTCCAGTACAGTAAATTTGATTTAGAAACGGGTTCACAACCTGATAACCCGCTGAGTGTTGTTCCTTCATTAAACGGCCAACTTGATGTCAATAATCTAACGGAAATGGGTTATTTTTCAGTACCTAGCTTAATAGACTATGATCCCGCTGACGGGTTCACCGAAGAACAAATTGCGATACACAACGCTGGAGCCTCAGCACTCATCAACACCTATGGTTATCTAGAAGATGGCGTGATGAAAGGCAGTGGCGGTGTAGGTGCATTTGCAACTTATGATAATCAAAACTTCTATCGTGACTCTTTTGAAATAAACCTAGAGCATGAATTTGACTGGGGCGATACATATCACACACTTCATTTTGGTGCGAAATGGGAAGAAGGTGAAGAGCAACTTACACGCTTATCAAATGGTTGGGGACGTATTGCATACATTGGTGGCTTAGTTGATCCTGATGCCGATACTGAAGGCTTTGACCCTGCTGATGCGATTTACCGTGCCCATGTACAGCAAATGAGCTTAGCAACCGATGGCGGCACAACAGTTTCGGGGATTAACTCAGAAACGCGAAGCCTCAACTTTGAAATTAACGATACCATTGAGCATGGGGATTGGACCTATAACTTAGGTTTACTTGTTAGCCAAGACACTTGGTATGGCCAAGGCTTGAAAAAGAAATCTGGCACAATCTCTGGCTACGAAGTCGCTCCTGGTCACAAATATGAAATGTATCAAACAGATTGGAAAGATATGCTGCAACCGCGATTAGGTGCAACATGGACCTACTCAGGTGAAGACTCAATATTTGCCAACTTTGCAATCTATAACCCAGAAGCAAGCTCACTTTCACGGGCAGCATCTTGGGACCGTAATACCCGCGCCGAAATCGAACTGCTTTTAGATGAATCGGGTAATATTCTTTCGGCATCTCCGCGCCGTGGTTCATCAGGTAAAGCATTTCAAGAAGATATGAAACCTCGTCGTATTAACGAGTTTACATTGGGTACAACCAAGTATATTGGCTCAGACTTAGTATTACGTGCTCACGTACGTCACCGTAAAGGTATGCACTTTTGGGAAGATATGCCAAATACAGCACGCTTAACAGACTACTCTGGCGTTGATGCTGACGGCGTACCACAGCATATTGCAGACAAAGGTTTATATATTGATAACCTAGATGCGATTCGCGATGAAATCGGTGGTTCTTCGTATGTAATCGCCGAGGTTGATGGCGGTGAAACCAAGTACTGGGAAGCAAGCATCGAAGCTGAGTACATGGGTGAAAATACCTATATCAATGCCTCTTATGTATGGAGCCACTACTACGGTAACTTTGACCAAGACAACACCACCACAACCAACGATGCCAACAACTTCATTGGCTCGTCGTACTATGGTGATGGTCGCGGCCGTTATTCATGGGATAACCGCTACGGTAAGCTTTCAGGCGATAAACCACATCTATTAAAAGTGTATGGTTATTACACATTGCCTTGGGAAGCCAACTTAGGTGCTTATTTCGTATTCCAATCTGGCAGTGCATGGGAGAACTGGGATGGTACTCGATATGGCTACTCGTCAACCTCAACATCTAGCCACGTGAGCCGCTATGCAGAACCTGCTGGTTCTCGCAGAACAGCAAGCCATTGGCAACTAGACTTGAACTACACGCAAGACTTTAAGTTCTCAGGTGATATGGAATTACAATTGCGTGCTGACTTATTCAATGTGTTTAATCGTCAAACGGGCTATAACAAAAACCCATATGTAATTGATGAAAACTACGGTGAATCACGCAGCTACTATAACCCTCGCAGCTTACAGTTATCAGTTAACTTTAAGTTCTAAACCAGTTAAATCCTGTTGGGGGTCGCATATGCGGCCCTTTTTTTATACTCAATAAACTGAGCAACATACCTACCTTGATTACGCTCTCGCTTCTCTATTTTTTAACGGATAGAATCTGCATATAAAAAATATTTTAGAAAGTAGAAGAACAGTCTTCCAAGAGTAGCTTTAAGCGACGAGTATCCTGATGCCTTTTATATAACTAAAGCCAAGGCTAAGGCGTTTCATAGCTATTGTGTATCTATTTTAAGATTTAATTGAATTGTTAGGTTTAGCTAAAACTAAAAACGAGGCCTGTGCCTCGTTTCGTAATTATTACTGATAAAGTAAATAAGGTTGTCGCTGTCGTTTAAAGGTAGCTAAATCCTCCTGCCAGCTTTGCCTAATTTGTTGCTGAGTTTGGCCTGCTTCAATGGCTAAACGTAATTTATCCGTGCCTGCGAGCTTATCCATAAAGTCAGGACGTTCAAAAAAAGTCTGATTGGTATCTCGCAACGTTTGGTAGGCCGAAATAAATACACTTAAATCTAGACCATGAATATCAGCATCTCGTAAGTCTTGACCAAATACTTCGACCCCTTTGAATTTAGGGTGCATTGAAGCACCTTTAATCGCCCTTGGCGTAAAACTAAATTCGCCAAGTTTAACTGGCGAGTAACCAACAACTTGAAACGGAAAATCAGTACCACGGCCAATAGTTACAGGGGTTGCTTCAAAGAAGCACAATGATGGATAAAGCGCAATTGACTGGGCATTCGGTAAGTTAGGACTAGGCTTTATTGGTAGCTCATAAGCCATAGTACGCTCATAATTTGCAACAGGCACGACACTCAGCTCAAGCTTATCAGCGTCATTTATCCAACCTTCACCTTTGATCATTTGAGCAAGTTCAGCCACTGTCATACCGTGTAAAACAGGAATTTCGTGCATGCCAACAAACGAGCGAAATTGTGGATCAAGGATAGGCCCATCAACATAAGCAATATTCGGGTTTGGCCTATCGAGTACCACAACCTGTTTACCATTTTCAGCGGCAGCTTCCATCACGTAATGCATTGAGCTTATATAGGTATAAAAACGCACACCGACATCTTGAATATCAAAAATAATAACGTCTAAATCAGCGAGCATCTCAGGGCTTGGCTTTTTATTGCTGCCATAAATAGATACAACATCGATACCTGTTTTAGCATCTACCGTGCTTTTAACGTGAGCTCCAGCGTCATGATCGCCGCGAAAGCCATGCTCTGGGGCAAATATTTTGCTAACGACAACGCCTTTATCTAGTAATGCATCAACTAGGTGTTGACCATCAACCACAGATGTTTGATTAACCACTAAGCCAACACGTTTTCCTGTTAATGCAGGTACATAAGCTTGAAAATTGGCTGCGCCCACCTGCAAAGGCTGCAGCTTCTGAGCTGCTTGTACAGGCGTTTCTTGGCAACCTAAAAGCGCAAAACAACTAACGAGTAATACAGCTAAAAAGCGCATTATTTTTCAACCGCCTTACGTAAAAAGCCACCTGCTTTTGACAATAACTGTTTTGCTTCAGGGGCTGGCTTTCCGGTTAATACGATTAAAATGGCCAGTTTTGCACTTTGCTCAGCTTGCTTTAATGCATCCACGGCTTGCTGCTGAGAGCAATCTGTTGCTTGCATGACTATACGAATAGCACGAGCGTGCAGCTTTTCGTTACTGGCATTCACATCAACCATCAGGTTTTTATAAACTTTACCCGTGCGGATCATGCTGGCTGTACTTAGCATATTCAACACCAGTTTCTGTGCAGTACCCGATTTCATACGTGTAGAGCCAGTCACAGCTTCTGCCCCCACCACGGGGCAAATGCCGATTTGTGGTAAACGCATCACTGCTGAATCAGGGTTACAGGTGACACCCACAGTGACACAACCAAGTGATTTAGCGTATTCAATTGCCGAGCAAACATAAGGAGTACGGCCACTGGCAGCAATACCAACCACGACATCTTTACTGGTTAAATTGGCATTTTTTAAGTCTTCAATAGCAAGTGTTGTACTATCTTCAGCGCCTTCTACAGCTTTTTTAACCGCAGTGTCACCACCAGCAATAATGCCGAGCACTTGCTGATCGCTTACGCTATAAGTAGGCGCACATTCAACCGCATCTAAAATGCCTAAACGGCCACTAGTACCAGCACCAATGTAAATTAATCTGCCACCTTGTTGAAATGCTTCAACGACATGATCGACAGCTTCACTAATTTGTGGGATCACTCGTTTCACGGCACCCGCTACTTTGTGATCTTCATTATTGATTTTAGTGAGGATCTCAGTGGAGCTGAGCAGATCGATATCCAAAGTGTCTGGGTTTTGTCCTTCAGAGACAATACCGTTTAACTCTTCGAGTAACTCACGTTGTTGCTTAAAGACGTGCTCAGGGCTCATTGGGTTGTCCTTTTTCAATAATGTCATGGTAATGCTTTGCCGCTAAAATGGCGGCACCAGTTAATGAATCTCCCTTACAAGGAGATAATTCGTTTTGTAAGGCAAGTGGCAATAACGGTTGGCTGACTTTCGCCAAACCACCAATTAAAATCACCGGTAACGGCGAGTTACCTCGGCTTTTATTGATTAACCGAACCACCGACTGGGTGTGCTCTGTTAATACCGTTTTTGCCGCTTCACAGTCATTTTGTAAGCTAAACACCAACGGGCTAAATGCTGCATAATCCGCGGGTTTTGCTTGTTTAAGCCAATTACTAATTGTTTGACGAGTGCATCCTAGCTGCTCACTCAAACGAATCGTTAATCGGCTTTTTGGTAAATCGTAACTATCTATGTCGTTTAATAAATGCTGCACAGCCATTAGGCCGATACGTGCACCACCACCAAAATCATCAACGGTAAAGCCCCAGCCGCTCACTAACTTAGTTTGCTTTTGCGCGTTTAATCTTGCCCCAACAGCACCGGTGCCAAGGGCAATAACCACACATGGCTCACCAAGATTAGCACCATACAATGACGTAATGGCATCGCTGGTAATTTGCAAACTGGCAAATTCTATTTCGTAAATCAGCTTGAGCATCACTGTTAATTGCTCAGCAAGACTCTGCGATGAGCCACCAGCAACCCCCATAACGGTGACGATTTCACTTGGCTCTGCGCCACTTTGCTGGCAAACATCACGGGTCACTTTAACAATGTTTTCTAACGCTAAATCAAGATCATTCGAGATTGATGCCGAACCCGCTTGGGCACGAAAAGTAGCGCCACTTGCCTGCTCTTTTAGCTCTGCTAACACTTTGGTGCCACCACCATCGATGGCTAAAACATAGCGTACGGCCATTTATGCACTCTTCTCGTGCGCCGCTTTACCAAGGCAACACACCAATGTCGCAAGCAAAGTGCCAATGCATAGCTGCCAAGTAAAGCCTAAGTAAAAACGCATTGACTCAGGTAGTAACCAGTCAATCATGTACGGCTGCATTAATAAGGTCACCATAAAGCCCGCTATTAGCGCTGCTAACACTGAGCCTTCACTGCCTCGTTTGGTGAACAAGGTCGTAAAATACACACCTAACAAACCGCTGTACGAGAACACCATGACACTTAGCGCAAATTTTAATAATGGCATATCACTGTATTGCTGCCAGAAATAACAAAGAATAGCCATCAGCGCTAAGGCAAGACTAACCAGTGCCATCCCTACACGACCCGCTTTTACAAAGTGATGATCGCTTACTTGCTTGTTATGTTTTTCTAAATACGGGCGATAGATATCTTGTACGATGACTGAAGACATCGAACTAAGCCCAGAGTTCAACGTAGAAATAGCCGCAGCAATAATACCCACGCTGACTAAACCTTTAACCCCAGCTGGTACTTCGTTCAATACGTAGTACATAAAGATTGTGATTTTTTCGCCATTAAATTCTTGTACAACCGTTTTCCCTGCCTCGCTATTCATTAATGCAGGTTGCTGATAAACAATATAAAGCAGCAAACCAATAAAGATAAAAATAGCCATAACGGGGATCACCATCACCACCGATAGTAATAACGCTTTACTGCCTTCTTTTGGGCTTTTACAGGTTAATAAACGCTGCGTCATATCTTGGTCTAAACCAAATGCAGCGATGTTTAATAGCACAAACCCCGTTAACACAGAGGCCATGTTAAACACCCCTGACGGGCCAAAATCTAAATCAAATTTAAACAGCGCGAGTTTTGAATCTGCACCTGGGCTTGGCTCGTTCAGCGTTGCAATGATGGTTGAAAAATCAGCGGGTATAATACTCAGCAAGCACCAAATAACCGCAATTGCCGCACTGACATAAACGATACTTTGCAGTACATCAGAATAAATAACGCTGCGAATGCCACCCAAAAAGGTATAAAGCAGACCCGCCAGCGCCAGCACTAAAGTCGCGATAACCACACTATCGGCATCGATATTACCATATAGAATCATCGCCACAGCAATAGCGGCCATGTATAAACGGGCGCCACTGGCAAACACACGGCCAAATAAATACATCAAGCCACTACGGCGCTTGGCCTTTGGTCCGATACGTTTTTCAAGCAGTTCGTAAACGGTATACACTTTTTGCTGATAAAACTTTGGAATTAGAAACGCCGATACTATGAAGGCAGCAATAAACGCACCGATATTGGTTGCGATATAAGAGAAGTCACCTTGATAGCCTTGATCTGGCCCACCAATAAACGTTGCCGCTGATTGCGACGTAGCTAAAACAGAAATAGCCACCATCCACGTTGGCATGCTATTTCCGCCTAGAAAAAAATCTTGGCTTGAGTTAGCGCGTTTGCGATTAAACCACCAGCCACTTAGCAATAAAATTGCACCGTAACTTGCGAATACTAGCCAATCGAGAAAAGCGTAATTTGCACTCATTTATTATCCTAACCCAAACCCTAATGGAATATATTATTCCATCATTATGACAAAATTAAAATAGTTTTATTTTATTATTTTTATTCAACTAAGCTAGGTAATTGCCACTGACTTTGCTTCTGTTGGTATTGCGCTTTAGTCAAGCTGACTAATAGCGGCTTTTTACGTTCATCTAACCAAGCAAGTAACGCATCCATATTGCTTTCTGTCATTGCTGTGCAACCTGCTGTAGGTTTACTTGGCGCGCGCCATAAATGCATAAAGATACAACTGCCCGCACCATTGATATTGCTTGGATTATGCTTAACAACAATGCCTTTTTTGTAAAGGTTATCTTGGCTGTAAATATCACGACGCATCCATTCTGAAGAGTCTTTTACGGCATCTTCACCTACTTGTGCTTTATCAACCAATTGGTTGTAAAACGGTGAGCCTTTCACATCAATACAATAATCATTGGCGGTCATTGCTTGATAACTGAGGTTTGTTTGCAATGAATCTAAATAACCAAAAGCAGTACCAAGCTCAAAAATACCTGCTGGCGCTTTACCATCACCTTCTTGTTTTTGTTGACCAGGCTGTGCAGGATGCAGCCCCACTCCCCAAGCAAGGCCAGTACGACCTAGTACCACCGCGTGTTGCTGGCCTTGTTGTTGCCAGCTACCAGCAGTTTTTTCAAAGCGATACAGGGTGGCATCAATAGCATCACTGTCATTGGCCACCACCACGACGAGCTGTTGATGGCTGTTATCAATAACAGGTTTAGGTGATTCTTTGCTGGCACAAGCCGATAAACTCATAACTGCAATAAGACTGACTAGTTTTTTCATGCTGGCCATACTCCGTTTGTAATTAGTTCAAGCCCAGTTACTGATTCAATGCCAAGACCTGGGGCATCCGATAAGCGTATTTGTGGGCCGCTAAATTCAACGCCCCCTTGCACAGGGTCATATTGACCAAGGGCTGGGCCATCTAAATCTATTTTACTGATTTGCTGCGCTTTGGCAGAGGCTAAATGTGCAGCCCCTGCGACGGCAATACTGCCCTCTAGCATACAACCTATCATACACTCTGCTTGGTATTGGGCTGTGATATTAGCAATCTCAATTGCTCGGCTTAAACCGCCCGTTTTCATTAATTTAATATTGATAATATCAACTGCACCAAGTTCTAAAAGTTGGATCACTTGCTTAGGTGAAAAGGCGCTTTCATCGGCCATAATCGGGGTATTCACTCGCTCAGTAATATATTTGAGACCTTGAATATCACTGCTTTTTACTGGCTGCTCAACCAACTCTAATACTACGCCTGCTTGCTCAAGTTGTTGCAGTGCAAACACAGTTTGTTTGGCATCCCAGCCTTGGTTTACATCTAAACGTAACTGCGCCTTAGCGGCAAAGCCTGCATGGATTGCTTTTACGCGTTCAATATCTTGATTAAGGTTATTGCCGATTTTTATTTTTAATACATCAAAGCCTTGCTCAACCGCTCGCTGACAGTCACTGAGCATTTTATCTATGTTATCGACACTAATGGTGATATCGGTTTTCAGCGCTGTCTTACCACCGCCAAGTAACTTATATAAAGGCGCTTGATAGAGCTTGCCCCACAAGTCGTAAACCGCCAGCTCTAACGCTGCTTTTGCACTACTGTTACCAACCACGGTTGATTGAATAATGTGGGTAAGCTGATTGATGTTTTCGATTTCTTGCCCGACTAGTTTAGGGGCAATAAACTGCTGAATGACCGCTATCATCCCTTGATGGGTATCGCCTGTAATAACCGGTGTTGAGGCCGCAGAGCCATAACCGATTTGACCACATTCGGTATCGATTAAAACCACTAAGTCCTCAATAAAACTTACTTCTCTCAGTGCTGTTTTAAATGGAGTAACTAATGGCACTTTGAGCTTTGCAAAGCGAACAGCTTTAATTTTCATAATGGCCTCTAGCGAATACGCTTAATGTTATAAACACGATCTAAGTAGCTGGTTTCTTGAGATAATCTAAGTGGCAATAATGGCGTGACCGACACCCCATTCAAGGCACTACTATAAAAACTGCCATCGCCTTTGTTATAACCTAAGCCTTTAACGTCATGAATAACATAAGGCTCACCATGATGCTCCCCTAAGTACATCATTACATGACCCGGAATATAAATTAGATCGCCAATCGCCATGTTTTTAACCGTTGGTAGCTTGGCATCCGCCGCTGTATTTTTATCAAAACGATTATTTTGCCCGTATTCACTACTTCCTTGCTGCCCTGAATTACGCGGCATTAGTAGGCCAAAGCTCTTATAAATTTCACCAACAAACCCTGTACAGTCGCGGCCATTGTAATCATGACCCCAACCATAACGCTCGCCTAAAAACTTAAAGCCTTGTTTAATCAGATTCTGCTCGTTGTAGTCTAGGTAGCCTAAATTTACATCGGCAGTTTTGCTGATCATCGCGGCTTTAATAACAAGTTTGCCTTGCTCATCGCGGGTAGGTAACTGTACAACATGGCTAGCATAGCTGTTTTGGCCGTTGAGCAAATACGGTACTTGCTCATTATTAACTAAAGGTAAGCGTACTCCCATATCGAGCTGTACTTCTGAAAGGCTTTCATCGCTTGGCACATAAGCGGTATTTACTTTTGCACCAGTTACCACCAAGAAGTTATCTTGTTCGCGATAAGCTTTTATTTTATCTGCATCAGCAAAGGCAAGATCTTCGGCAGGCGTCCACGCAAGATAGTTGTAAGCACGAACTAACAACCATTTCTTATCTGCGCTTTGATGCAATACAGCAACCGCTTCGCCCGGGAACATACCGCTTTCTTGAAAGCGATCTAAGTCTTGATCAAGCCCGCTATTTAAAACTCTATCCCAGGTTGGAAAAGTACGTAATGCAGTGCGCTTAACGACCACAGCAAAGCGTACCTCATTGCTATCTGCGACCTTATTAAGGTTTAAGTTAGCCTGATATTTTGCAAAATCTTTCGCGGTGAGTTGTCGGCCATCGGTAAAAAAGCGCGGGCTTTTTGGAATTGAGCTTGCCGAATGAATGGCGCTTGTTAGCTCGTCTTTAGTGAGCGATTTTTGAAATGACAGTGGATCAACAATGTATTTATTATCTTTAATTAATTTCTCGTTGAAGGCTGCAATTTGCGCCTCTGTCATGATCATTTTTGCTGATGCACCTTTCGCTAACCAGTAACTTGGTGAAAGCTGTGACTGCGTAACCCCGATAACATCTGATTGCCAACCCTCAGCATGCATAGGTGCACTAAAAGCAACACCTAAAGTAATTGATAAAGCAATAATTGAACGATGCATAGCTGTTCCTTAATTCTTTGTAAATGCGTGAATCTAATAATTTAGCAAATGCGTGCAGCCCCTTACTTGCAGTGTCGATAAGTTCCTTCGCATACACAAAACAAAATTCACAATTATTATTTTTTTTGGAATATTTTATTAAATTTACCACAAATTTATTATGAAGCAAGGTAACTTAATTTTCATACTTATTAACTTATTTGCATCCAAAGCGTTAGCAACTACGTTTATAGTGTAAACCTCCCTTGAAAAGGAATTTATAAAAATGAACAAGTTATACCTATTGCTGGGCTGCATTAGCTGCTCTGGAGACGCGTTAGCAAATATTGAAAAAATCACTGTGTATGGGCATCGCACAGGATTAATAGGTGAATCAATTAGTGCCTCAAGCGGTGTTATTGGTCAAGGTGAAATTGAAAACCGCCCCATGCTAAGAAGTACTGAAATGCTTGAACTCATTCCAGGTATGGCGGTAACGCAACATAGTGGCTCAGGTAAAGCAAACCAATATTTTATTCGTGGCTTTAACCTAGATCACGGGACTGATTTTGCGACCAATATTGATGGTATGCCGATTAATATGCGTAGCCATGGCCATGGTCAAGGTTATACGGATTTAAACTTCATCATTCCTGAAACCATTGCCACCGTTAGCTACCAAAAAGGAAGTTATGATGCTCGACAGGGTGACTTTTCTACAGCAGGCAGTGCCTATTTTCACCTTACAGATAATCCAAAACACCAGCAACTCGACTTTACTGTTGGTGAAGATAGCTACTTAAGAGCAGTAGCCTTAGGCCATATAAAAGTTGGTAACGGAAAATTAATAGCTGCAACAGAGTGGCAAGGTTATGATGGCCCTTGGCAAGACATTGATGAAGACGTAAATAAAAAGAACGCCCTACTTCGCTATGTGAACGAATCAAAAAGTGGCAACTTATCAATTACAGCTATGGCTTACGACAACAGCTGGAACTCTGCAGATCAAATCCCTCAAAGAGCCATTGATCAAGGTATTATCTCTGAACTAGGGTCGCTGGACACCACGCTAGGCGGTAAATCGAGTCGTTATAGTTTATCGGCGAACTGGCAAAACGAACACTTTACAGCTAACGCTTATATTATTGATTATGAGCTAAATTTATTTTCTAACTTCTCTTATTTGCTAAATGACCCTATTAATGGTGACCAATTCAACCAACAAGATAAGCGCACAATTTCAGGCGGAGCTCTGAGCTATCAATTTTCCGATAAATTATACGCTATACCTGTAAGCCATAGTGTTGGTATAGAGCTTCGTAATGACAATATCGATAATGTGGGGCTTTATAATACGAAGGCCCGTAAGTTTTTATCTACTGTTCGTGAAGACAGTGTAGATGAAACAAGTTATGCCGCATTTTGGCAAACTCAATTAACATTAAGCGAGCAACTTGAGGCGACTATCGGTGTTCGTTATGACTATTTAGATACCAGTGTAGATAGCAACAATACGGCTAACTCAGGAGAAGCTGATGACGACTTGCTTGGTTTTAAAGCGAGTCTAACCTACTTATTCAGCGATAACTTGGCAGGTTATGCAAATTGGGGTCAATCTTTCCACTCAAATGATGCTCGTGGCGCGACAATTAGCCTAGACCCCGTCACGCTTGAAGCTGCTGACACTGTGGACTTACTTGTTAAAAGTAATGGTGCAGAAGTGGGTATGCGCTACTTTGATGAAAAGCAATTCAACTTTTCTGCCGCGCTTTGGTGGTTAGAACTTGATTCTGAATTATTGTTTGTTGGCGATGCTGGTAATACAGAAGCCAGTGATGCTTCAAAACGTTACGGCTTAGAGCTTAGTGCATACTATTGGCTAGCCGATACACTAAGCCTAGATGCTGAGGCATCATTCACTCACTCTCGTTTAGATATTGATAGTAACTATGACCGTATTGAAGGAGCGGTTCCTATCGTTGCAAGCGCCGGTATAAACTGGCAAATAACTGAAAAATGGCAAACCTCATTACGCTTACGTCATATTGGTAAACGTATGTTAAGTGATGATGGCGACAAGCGCTCAGAGCCGCTTACAGTCGTAAATGGTCTTGTTAGCTACCAACAAACTCATTGGAAAGTAGGCTTAGAGCTACTCAATCTTTTCGATAGTAACGACCATGATATCGATTATTACTATGCTTCACGCTTAGCGGGAGAGCCCGCAGAAGGCATAGAGGATAACCACTTTCACCCTATTGAACCTCGTACAGTGAGACTTAATCTAAGTTTATTGTTTTAATAATCTTAATACAGGCTCTATACGTTTTATAGCTACGTATAGAGCGGTCGTTATTTATGGCGACACCACCTTAATGCGCGTGAAACAAGTTTCACGCCTGCGGGGTACATTTTTTGTATTTTGAGTTGGGAGTTTAATTTGTGGTGTGGAAAGTGTGTGGTTCGCGAATTGTAGGCACAAAAAAACCGACTTTCGTCGGTTTATTCACTTTAACTCTACTTAAGAGAAAAGTGGCGGACGCGGGAGGATTCGAACCTCCGACCGCCTGGTTCGTAGCCAGGTACTCTATCCAGCTGAGCTACGCGTCCGCATTATGTTCTGCATGTTTAAGTCTTGCATTGACTGTGCCTTAAAGACACAAAAAAACCGACTGCTTGTCGGCTTATGTCACTTTCTAAGAGAAAGTGGCGGACGCGGGAGGATTCGAACCTCCGACCGCCTGGTTCGTAGCCAGGTACTCTATCCAGCTGAGCTACGCGTCCGCAAGTTGCATTTTATAATCTTGCAATGATTTTATCTTTATACTCGATGTGAGTTTCAAATATGGCGGACGCGGGAGGATTCGAACCTCCGACCGCCTGGTTCGTAGCCAGGTACTC
>NZ_JAOCZL010000019.1:17079-89179 GCF_041414825.1 Pseudoalteromonas sp. 68 DY56-GL68 | reverse complement strand
CGAGTGCCCACACAGATGATTGCTTTATATTGTTAAAGAACGTTTATGAGACTTTTGCGTCTCAAGGGCTGTGCATTCTACGCAAGCCGTTATTTTTGTCAACACTTAATTTTGAGAAAAGTTACTTTTTTAAGAAACGTTTCAAAACTCAGCTTTACTTGACACACTGATTTGCTCTTGCCTCGCTAAGCGTTGCTGTCTGCCGTCTCAGTGGGGTCGCATTATAGGGAGATCCGAGTTGAGATCAACTGTTTTTTGAAGTTTTTATGAAAAAAATGACTGTTCGCGCAAAATACCAACGAAACGCGTAAAAATAGCACTAAAAAAGGCCCTAATGGGCCTTTTATCGTTATTTTACTATAAGCTTCCAACCTACTTTTGCTTGCAGCTTGGACTCTAGTTGCAGCTCACTGGCCATTAATGGGTGATATTTTAACCAATCGCCATCAAATGTCAGCGTCAGAGTATTTTCATTTGCACTCAAATCAAGCAGCGGCAGTACATCATCTTGTCGACGCATAGATAAGATCACTGCGACCCTCACTATTTTAGTCAAACATTCCGCTAGTTGTTTATGACACCCTAAATGATCAAAACTGTGTTTGATCAGATCTGAGCGATGTTCATTCGCAACGGCAGTGATCAGCTTATGCTCCGATTGTGAAAAACCAGGCATATCTGTGTTCTCTAGTATATAGGCGGTATGTTTATGATATTGTTTATACTCGATTAGCAAACCAATCTCATGCAATTTTGCCACTGTCTTTAATAACGCGATTGCATTGCTATCAATTGATTGCCATTGCCCTTTCACACTTTTTGCCAATTGTTCAGCAAGTTGTGCGACACGACAAGCCTGCTTTTGATCTACATGGTAACGATTCATTAAGCCATCAACTGTACGCTTACGAATGTCATGGTTATGTAGCTCAGGCACCATGCTATATAAAACACCTTCACGTAATGCACCACGAGCAAGACCCATTTGCTTTATATTTAACGACTCGAATAAAGCAATTAAAATGGCTAATCCTGAAACGAATACTAAACGCCTCTCTTCTATTAAGCCTGGAAGCTCAAGATCAGCAATTGTGTCATATTGGATTGCTTGCTCTTTGATAGCTAAAAGCTTATCAAGCGTTAAGAGCTCATCTTGATTTTGTGCAACCATAATTTCTTGAATGGCTTGCACTGTACCAGATGCACCGCTGGCGATTTGCCAACCAGATTTTTTATACTCTGCAACAATATCTTTAACAACATCATGCGCTGCTTTTATAGCCGCATTGAAATTCTTTTCATTGAGCTTTTGATCTTTGAAGTAACGCTCAAGAAAAGTCACGCACCCCATATTAAGACTTTTATAGTGTAATGCCTCAAAACCTTTGCCAATGACGACTTCAGTACTTGCCCCACCAATATCGATAACAAGCTGTTTGCCATTGCAAGCTGATGTATGTGCCACGCCTTTATAAATTGTCTTAGCTTCTAGCTCACCGCTGATGACATTGATTTTATGACCAAGGATCTGTTCAGCTTTTTGCTTGAATACATCGGCATTGGTAGCAAGGCGTAAGGTTGCGGTTGCAACGATGGTGATATTATCTTTTGGTATGTCTTGTAAACGTTCAGCAAACAAGGCTAGGCATTCCCAACCTCGTTGCATGGCTTCTTTGCTAAGCACGTTGTTTTCATCAAGCCCAGCAGCTAGCCTCACCTTACGTTTGACTCGACCGATCGTTTGCAGACCGCCAGCAATTGATTTAGCAATTAACATATGAAAACTGTTAGAGCCTAAATCAATAACTGCATACACATTTTTTTGCGGTTGAAGTTGCCCCACCGTTCAAAAACCTCTAGTTACTACTAAGTCTTAAAAACGGCCGTTTATGACGACCGTGATTTTTGGTAACTATTGTTTGGGCGACGTCCGTTGTTATTACGATTACGTGGGCCTGTAGAATAGTTCCGCTTTTTCTGAATAGTAGGCTTAGTTAAATCATCAAGCAATGCACTTTTATCATAATGTGATAATGGAATGCTGTGCTCTATATACTGTTCAATCTCATGAAGGTTATATGCATACTGCTCACAGGCAAAACTAATCGCGTGGCCTGATGCACCAGCGCGGCCTGTACGCCCTATGCGATGTACATAATCTTCACAATCATCTGGTAAATCAAAATTAAATACATGGCTTACTTCTGGGATATGTAAACCACGGGCAGCTACGTCTGTTGCCACTAAAAAGTCTAAATCGCCTTTGGTAAATTGAGCCAAAATTGATTGACGCTTTTTCTGGTTCACGTCACCGGTTAATAACCCAACTCGATGACCATCCGCTTTCATCCAAGCATAAACATTTTCACAACTGTGTTTTGTATTTGCAAACACAATTGCTTTGTCTGGCCATTCTTCTTCAATTAACGTTAACAGCAACTTAATTTTGTCATCTTGTGATGGATGAAATAGCTCTTCTTGAATACGTTTTCCTGTTTTAACGTCTGGCTCAACTTGTACGTGCTCAGGGTTTGTCATATGTTCGAATGCCAACTCTTGTACGCGATAAGACAAGGTTGCTGAAAACAATAAGTTCAAGCGTTCAGCTGTTTCTGGCATACGTCTAAACATATAACGAATGTCTTTAATAAAACCTAAATCGAACATGCGATCGGCTTCATCAAGTACTACAACTTCAATTTCGTTCAGGGTATAACAACCCTGTTTGTAAAGATCGATGAGGCGTCCAGTGGTGCCAATTAAAATATCAACGCCTTTTTCTAGTTGTGCACGTTGTTTTTCGTAATCTTCGCCACCATATACTAACCCTAAGTTAAGATTACAGTGTGGCGCTAAAATTTTTGCATCTTTGTGTATCTGAATCGCCAGCTCCCGAGTTGGGGCCATGATCAGGGCTCTTGGATGTTTACTAGATGCTTTGCTAGATTGTAATAACCGATGGCACGTGGCAGTTAAAAACGCCAACGTTTTGCCCGTACCCGTTTGTGCTTGGCCAGCAATATCGCGGCCTTCACAAATAAAAGGTAGGCATTTAGCTTGAATGGGAGTGCAATATTCAAACCCATTTTCGGTTAAACCGGCAACCACTTCCGGTGCGATAGCAAAGTCTGAAAACTTTTTATCGGTCAAATGTGTCTTAGTCATAGCGTTTAAGCATAACGTTTAAACTTGCAATAAGAAACAAGAGTGTTTAAATACGCATTAAATATTTCGCCTAACTTATCGGAGATCGCAATGAGCGAGAAAATTATTCAATTAACTGACGATAGCTTTGAAGCTGACGTACTTCAATCAGACAAACCTGTACTTGTTGATTTTTGGGCTGAATGGTGCGGACCTTGTAAAATGATCGCCCCAATTCTTGACGAAGTAGCGGGTGAATTTGACGGTCGTGTGACAGTGGGTAAACTTAATATCGACCAAAACGCAGGCACACCACCTAAATTTGGTATTCGTGGTATCCCTACGTTACTTCTTTTCAAAGATGGTCAAGTCGCAGCGACTAAAGTAGGTGCACTTTCTAAAACTCAATTAGTTGAGTTTTTAGAGAACAACATCTAATTTTGACTGTAAAAAAGGGCTTTTTGCCCTTTTTTTAACTTTATTTTGTTTAAAGACTGGACGCCTAGCTAGTGACCTGCTAGTTTATAAAGCCAACTAATCCTTAGTTATACCAACAAACCTCACTCATGTATCAAACGATGATTTGAGTATGATAATTGTAATAAAGAACCCACCAATATGCATTTACGCGAATTAAAAGACAAGTCGATCAAAGAGCTTGTGAACCTAGCTGAGTCCATGGGGCTCGAAAACGTAGCCCGTTTAAGAAAACAAGACATTATTTTTGCCATTCTAAAAGCACACGCTAAAAGCGGTGAAAACATTTTTGGCGGCGGTGTACTAGAAATCTTACAAGATGGTTTTGGTTTCTTAAGATCATCAGAAGCATCTTATTTAGCAGGCCCAGATGATATTTATGTATCTCCGAGTCAAATCCGCCGATTCAGCATGCGTACTGGTGACTCAATTTCAGGCTTAATTCGTCCGCCAAAAGATGGTGAACGCTACTTCGCACTCCTGAAAGTCAATGAAGTTAACTTCGACAAACCTGAAAACTCACGCACTAAAATCCTTTTTGAAAACCTTACTCCACTTCACGCAAACGAACGTTTACGTATGGAACGTGGTAATGGTAGTACTGAAGACATTACAGCGCGTGTACTTGATTTGGCCTCACCAATTGGTAAAGGCCAACGCGCACTTATCGTTGCACCGCCAAAGGCAGGTAAAACGATGCTGCTGCAAAATATTGCGCAATCAATCAGCTATAACCAACCTGACTGTGAGCTAATGGTTCTTCTAATCGACGAACGTCCAGAAGAAGTAACTGAGATGCAACGCCTTGTTAAAGGTGAAGTGATTGCATCTACATTTGATGAACCAGCAAGCCGACACGTTCAAGTTGCAGAGATGGTTATCGAGAAAGCAAAACGCCTTGTAGAGCACAAAAAAGACGTGGTTATCTTACTTGATTCAATCACTCGTCTTGCACGTGCTTACAATACAGTGATTCCTTCGTCTGGTAAGGTGTTAACCGGTGGTGTTGACGCTAATGCATTACACAAACCAAAACGTTTCTTTGGTGCAGCTCGTAACGTAGAAGAAGGCGGTAGTTTAACAATCATCGCAACTGCGCTTATCGATACCGGTTCGAAGATGGACGAAGTTATCTACGAAGAGTTTAAAGGTACAGGTAACATGGAACTACACTTAAATCGTAAGATTGCTGAAAAGCGTGTATTCCCTGCAATTGACTTTAACCGCTCAGGTACACGTCGCGAAGAGTTACTAACTAAACCTGATGAACTACAGAAAATGTGGATTTTACGCAAGATTGTCCATGAGATGTCTGAAATAGATGCGATGGAGTTCTTAATTGATAAGCTCTCAATGAGTAAAACCAATGATGAGTTTTTCGACTCAATGAAGCGTAAGTAAACGCGGATAGACTTCAAAAAATGCCTGTTTAAAACACAGGCATTTTTTATATGCCATTCTAATAATACCAAAACATTTTATTAAGAACGTTATTTGAAGCATTGTTACTAATGAGTATAAATTGGAATATACATTAAAGCTGTTCTATACCTAATAAGATTAAAGGTAAAGGACATTTCAATGATTCGCTTTAAAGTAGCTATAACTCTGTTTGTAATAAGCCTACTTAGTTGTATTGCCTGTTTTTCTTTTTTTAACTTAAGCCCTCTTGCCTATATTACACTCAGCACAATCATTATTTTGCCTTGGCTTATCATGCTAGGTTTTTTATTCATAAATGATAAAAAGCAACGCGATCACTTAACTCATTTCGTCTCAAGTATTACCTCTGAACATGGCGTCAACTTTACCTTCAGGTTTGACGAAAGCAATGAACAGCTCCCCAAGGCATGTCATGCACTAAATGCCAGCCTAACTCTCGTCGATCACATGCTAAGTGAGATTTACGCATCCTCAGCACGATTATTACCGATGGCTGATGCTTTACGGGATACTTATGCCTCCATGACCCAAAAAGCGACAATTCAAAATGCTCATGGTGTTGACCTAGCAAACACAATAGAAAGAACAATTGATGTATCAAGAGAATTAGATGCCAGCTTAGAACAGATTTACCATGCAGTATCCGATGCTACAGACTCAGTAAAGCAAACACGTGTAGATGCAGATAAAAGCCAAGCAAGCTTGGTAAAATTAGCAGAAAATATTAATCAGACGAGTGAGCAAATAATTCTTCTCAAAAAAGACAGTGATGCCATTGGCTCTGTGATAGATGTGATTAACGGTATTGCCGAACAAACGAACTTGCTGGCATTAAACGCAGCGATTGAAGCTGCCCGGGCTGGTGAGCAAGGACGAGGCTTTGCAGTAGTTGCTGATGAAGTACGAAACTTAGCAGCTCGTACCAGCCAATCAACGCAAGAAGTACAAGAAATGGTGTCTAAAATTCAACAAAGTACTGAACGTGCGAATCAGCTAATGCAAACGGCATTAAAAGAAACCGAGCAAACGGTTAAGCTATCGGAAGAGTCCACCAAAGAAACCAATAAAATCGAACAAGCCATGCTTGCCATTAATGCGTTATCTGAAAATATCCATGAGCAAGTTGCCATACAAAGTCAGATGTCTGATGAAGCGCAAGCGAGTATTGAGTCAATGGTGGAGCTTAATTCAGATGCGTTATCCAGCTCACAGATTCAAGCCGTTTCAAGTCAAGACTTAGTAAAATTAGCACATACATTAGATGAGAAGTTGTCGATATTTAAAATCACTCACCCGTCAACAGATGTAGTACAGCGAGTTGATCGTTCCCGATTTGAAAGCTCCCACGATAAAGCTATCGAACAAATTCAAGAGGGTGACATTGAGCTATTTTGAGCCTCTGATGCACTGTGCAGGAGATCAAGTAATTGAGCAACTAAGCTTGGTAACTCTATAAGTTGATTATGCTTAAGTGCCGACTCGAGTGCCATTGCGCTGCTAGCGACTTCATCGAGGGCAAACATTTTTGCTGCGCCCCCAATTCGGTGCGCATCTTGTTGTAGGTTAAATAAATCGTGCTCTGAGAAGTGCAACTGAACTTGTGAGGCTTCGTAGTCAAAACTACCAATAAAACTTGCAACTAAGTCGCTCATATCCTGTTGCTCGTCCATGACATTGAGGGTGTTTTTACAGTGTTTTGCAAGCTGAGTGTAAAACACTTTTTTGTCAATTGGCTTGGCTAAATAGCCTGTAAAACCTGCTTTTAAATAGGCTTCGACTTCATGACTGATGGCATTCGCTGTCAACGCATAAACAGGTTGAGTAAACCCACAATCACGTAACAATTTAAGCGCACTTAACCCGTCGAGCACCGGCATTTGAATATCAAGTAAAACAACGTCAGGAAAAGTTTGTAGACACTGTTCAACGGCTTGTTCACCGTTTTCTACCGCAATGACTTCTAATCCCATCGACTCTAAATAACGGTGAATTAACCTGCGGTTATCAACATGATCTTCCGCTAGGAGTACTTTTCCACTGAGCCCTGATGGCGTTTGTTGAGCACTTGCATCATGCTCTATTTTATCGATAGCTGGAATATGTTCTTTACAGGGTAAGTAAAAAGAAAACTCGCTGCCTTTGTTTACTTCACTCTCAACGCTTATATAGCCACCCATCATCATTGCAAGCTGCTGTGATAAGCTCAGTCCCAATCCCGTTCCGCCAAAACGTCGGCTAATACTATTATCTGCCTGACTAAAACATTCGAAGATCAACTTTAGCTGCTCTTCATTCATACCAATGCCTGTATCAGTTACTCGAAACCATACTCCATGTTGCGATAAAGAAACATATAACCTCACCTCACCTTGATGAGTGAACTTGATAGCATTTGCACATAGGTTGATCAAAATTTGTTTAACCCGAGTAAAATCTAAATAACTATAAAATTGCTCGCCTAACTCGTTATGGAATGTGAACTGCAGGTTTTTATCTATGGCTTGCCCACTAAGCATGGCATGAACGTCCGTTGATAATTTAACGAGATCACCTTCTTTTAGGTTTAATTCCAGTTTGTTTGCTTCGATTTTACTGATATCTAGCACATCATTAATAAGTTCTTTTAAGTGCTCACTTTGCTTATGAATGACACGCAATTCGTCATTGAGGGATTCAGGTTTATAAAGACCATTCATCAAGTTATCGGTCTGACCTAAAATGGCTGTCAGTGGGGTACGTATTTCGTGGCTTATATTCGCTAAAAACTGACTTTTTATTTCATTAGCTTTGCGTAGCTGATCCGCTGTTTTTTCTAACTCTTTAGTGCGCTTGGCAACCATTAGAGACAGCTGCTCTTTTGCTCTTTTTTCTATGCTACGTCGATAAACAGTGACCCCTGTCACCACCAACATAATAAATAGAATAAACAGCATAATAGCCAACTGTCGCTGCTTAGACATTTCTAGCTCTTGCACACTTTGCTGTTGTTTTAAATCAAGGATCTCTTGATTTAGCTGGCTTGCTTGTATTTGACTTTGTAGCTCACCCAAGGATTTCAGCAATTTTTCATTTTTAGCAGTATTTGTGTCGCGCACAAATTGATCAAACAAGGCCACTGACGCCTTATAATCCCCTTGCCCTGCTTTAATTAATGCACGCATGCCCAAACCATCAAGAACGCGTAATTCATCCTTAAATTCTTCTGCCATTTTTGTGGAGGCATTAAGGGTTTGCTCTGCCTTTGCTAACTTCCCTTGCAGTAACTCTATTTTCGCAAGCGAAAATAGGCCCGCTAACTCCAATGACTTATTATCTATCTGTTGGGCAAACTCTACCGCTTTCTCTGCATGACTAATAGCAAGTTCAAGATCACCTGTGCGCAAGTAAACATTGGCGATATTGCCATGTCGTGATGATAAGTAATAGGCATTATTTGTTGATTGGTAATAGCGTAAAGCTCGCTGATAATAATGTAGTGACAACTGATATTGCCCTAACTCAGAATATGCGACCCCCATATTGCCATAAGACTGTGCCACTCCATCTTTATCACCTAGCTCTTGATAGATCTCAAGCGTCTCTCGATACATATCAAGTGCTGTACTATAACTCGATAAACGAATATAAATGCCTGCAATATTGTGCAAAATATCAGCTTTATCTTGAGCTGTACCGTATTGCTCAAACAACGTTTTAGCTTGTTTATAGTAATCAAGTGCTTGATGCATATTGAACATATTAAAATAAGCAAGGCCAATATTACTGAGCAAATTTGCTTTAGAAATAGGATCTTTCATGTTTTCCGCGACTTTCAAAGCACGTAAGTACGTCGCGACTGCTTGTTGCATTAAACCTTGGTAATAATAAGTCACACCTTGCATTTTCATTGCTAAAAAATACCCCTCAGGATCCGATTCAAGGGTCGTACTTTTCTCAGCTAACTGGTAATGCTCAACGGCAGCCGCAAAGTTGCCCTGCTCGAGTGCCAAATCGCCTAGTTGCATATGAATATCATGCTGTTTGTGTGAACTTAACACAGAAGAAGCCAACAGTTTTTTTCCTAACTGCAGCTTTTCATCCCATTGCTGAGATTGATTAAAACGCTCCAATACTGAAGGATGGGCATGCGCAATATCGGTAAATAAAAACAAGGAACAAAAGAGCATCAAGTTAATTAAGCCGCTGCGCAATTTTATAAGCATATTGTATATATCCCTAAAAGCTTAGTATGCATTAAGCCACTAAAATTAAATCTTGATTAACTGCGCCAACGATTAAAAACACAAGCGTGGTTTTAGTAACGCTGCTGTGATAGCGTGTATAAATTAAAGATTACACTAAACATCGGCTTACGAACAATGGTTAACCCACTGATTGACGAGATTTTTTGCTTACTTATAAGACAGCCGATTTGGAAAGTTCATACATTAGCAAGCGCCTTATCAGAAACTAATCACATCAAAGCACTCGATGATGACCCGCAAAAAGACTTGTTTAAGCGCAATTTTTTAGTCATGAATGCACTTTATCAGCTGCAATTACAGCTGTTCCCTGACTACCATCTACGTATCGCTTCGCTGCATATAGAGCTTGTAAATACACCGTCACATACAGCATTACTGCAAGCGGAACCTTTAAGAGATTACTACCTAGATTGGCACAATTACGACACATCTAACGATGAAATTGAAGCTCTTCTTGATAATTTCTGGCAACGTTTTGCTCAGCAACCTTGCGTAAACACAGCAAAACTCACACCCTTGCAACACCAACAAATACGGGAGCGGTGGAATTTAAATACTGAATATTCATTAAAGGATGTACAAAAACGTTGGCGGCAACTTGCATTAAAACACCACCCAGATAAGCAGGGCTCTGCGGCGGTGTTTAAACAAATACAAGATGAATATGAGCAACTTAAATTATATTGCTCATTATGATCAGTTAACGAGTGAGGCGACGCGCCCGGATTTTACGCTTTTTGATATTGCCTTCTGTTAATTTTCGTAAAGCAGGTTTTGCAGCAACACGCTCAACAGCAATAAAAGCGACATTATCCAGCACATTAATTTTACCAACTTGATGGCCTGCAATCCCTTCTTTACCAGTTAACGCCCCTAAGATATCACCCGCACGAATTTTTTGCTTTTTACCCGCATCAATCATGATGGTTGCCATCGTAGGCTTATAGGCTGGCTTTTCGAGTAAACTAAACGGCGGTAGTGGTTCAGGGTCAAAGTCACGCTCATAGTGATCACCGATTTGCGCTACCTTGAATTGTTCTGCTTCCCCATAAATTGAGCAAGCAATGCCTTTTTTACCTGCCCGCCCAGTACGGCCAACTCGGTGAACATGAGTTTGTGGGTCATGAGCAAGGTGGTAGTTCACCACCATGTCCATATCATTAATATCCAGTCCACGAGCAGCCACGTCTGTCGCCACTAAAATAGAAGCACTCTTATTCGCAAAACGAATTAATGTACGCTCTCGCTCTCGCTGCTCAAGGTCACCATGCAGTGCAACTGCACTGAAGCCCTCAGCAAAAAGGTCATCACAAATCTGTTGCGTCTCTACCTTGGTGTTACAAAAAATCACACAGCTTTCTGGTTGAAACTTCAGTAGCAGTAGCTTTAGAGTATTGAAACGCTGCTTGTTGTTATCCAACTTATAAAAATATTGCTTAATTGTGCTTTTTTCTTGCTCTTCTTCAACCTTAATCATTTCAGGGTTGCTAAGTACTCGCTCAGCAATAGCTGCTATCGACTTTGGATAGGTCGCGCTAAACAACAGTGTTTGACGCTGTGCTGGAATGCAATCAACAATCGCGTCTAACGTATCTTGAAACCCCATATCAAGCATTTGATCGGCTTCATCCAGTACCAATGTCTCGACATCATCTAAACTCAATGTCCCTTTACGAATATGGTCATCTACACGGCCAGGCGTACCTACTACTATGTGAGCACCATGTTCAAGTGAACCTATTTGCGGACCAATAGACACACCCCCACATAAAGTTAATACCTTAATATTATGAATGCTGCGCGCTAGCTTACGTACTTCTTGGGCCACCTGTTCGGCTAATTCACGAGTAGGACATAAGATTAATGATTGAATACGAAAACGCTTTACATTCAGCTTAGCTAATACACCTAAGCTAAATGCAGCTGTTTTACCTGAACCAGTTTTCGCTTGCGCAATAATATCTTTTCCTTGCAAAATCACAGGCAAGCTTTGTGCTTGCACTGGGGTCATTTGTGAATAACCTAAGGTCGATAAATTTTCTACTAGCTCTTGCGGTAAAGCCAATGATGTAAAAGCAGTTGCTGTCACAGTAAAATTCCACACTTGATAATTGAGGGACATCCTCGAAGATGTAGGTGATCATAGCAGACATTCGCTCTTTTCTCTAAAGCAAAAATAAGTACGACTCTCACCACGCCTGCAGTTCATATTTCGTTACAGTTTGCTACTTTATAACTCACTGTATATGTTCTAACTTAAGGGTATTACCAAGGAAGAAGCTATGTTACTTTTTAATACCGCTGTTGCTGATGTTTTCTATAAACAGGCTACAACTTGCCCTCACTGTCAGAGTAAACACTTTTCACTGATTAATAACAGTAAGCTGCTTCGGTTTACTATTTTACCTGTTGCCCCTTTATCTATTAGTTATCAACGCCAATGTGATGATTGCGGTCATATAACTGATGTGCCTTGGTACTCTCTGCCCGTTTTAGAGATCATTTCATTTATAAAGTATTTCATAGGACTTTTAGTTATTAGCTACCTCTTAACGACGTTTATATTAAGTAGCCAACGCCAGAGCGAAAATGAGATACACTACCTAGATACACCAAAGCAATTTGATACTTACTTTGTTCTTTCGGAACAATTTACGGGCCATCCCAAACGCGTTAATAACTTAAAGGTCGCCCAATTAATTGAATTTGATGATAATACGATGACCTTTCGTGTAGGTAACTACACTTATAAATACAATAAAGATATCGAAATTGCGATGCGAACCAGTATGCTGGTACAAGATAATTACTTTGCCAGTAAAACAATTACCTTAACAAAACAGCAAGTTCATAACTTTTACCGCGATAACATCATCTATAAGATTTTACGCCCAGAGCTTTATAGCCTATTTGGTGGCTTTGTGATGCACCCACCTAAACCTAAACCTCTTTATACAGGCGTAAAGCTTGATAAAAATAACCAGCAAGGGATCACTTACTTTAAGGATGGTCTTTATAAGGAAGCGATTGAGAGCTTTACCCTCTCAGCAGAAGCGGGATACTCATGGGGACAACTCAACCTTGCTCAGATGTACCGCGATGGACAAGGAATCCCTCAAGATACTGCTAAAGCTGCTTACTGGTTAAACAAAGCAGCACAACAGAGCAACCCTAAAGCAAAAATTGAACTCGCAGAATTGTGCCAATCTATCGACTGCACCTATTTAGAGTAATCGATACAGATTCACGCAAAATAGTATTTACAACACAATTGATACAATATAACATAACCACATCATTACTTAAGTTTAATCAGTAAATCGCTCATTAAACTTAAGCTAGACCCTGCACACTAGCACGCTAACGTTCCCGTGCTACACTCTTGCCGGCGGGATTATCTCGCCGGCCTTTTCAATTAACCTTTTAGTTTATACCAACCTTGTAGACACACCACCATTATAAGCCCTGCAAGTATGCCGAGCATGCCATCAAATAAAACAGGAGCAATAAACTCTCCTGCAGCACCTGCATGTTGCAATGCAAAATGAGTAACGGCTTGCTGAGTATGATGTAACAGAGCAATACCATGTACTAAAATACCACCACCAACTAAAAACATCGCAATGGTCCCTGCAATAGCTAAGAAACGCATTAATTTTGGCGCCAATGCAAGTAAAAATTTACCGAGTAACTCTTTTAGCCTGCTACCACTATTTTCTGCAGTTTGAAGCAAATAAAGTCCCGCATCATCCAACTTAACGATACCTGCTACTAAGCCATATACACCAATCGTCATGATCACCGCGATAACACTCAGCACTAACGCTTGGTTAATAAGTGTGGCACTCGCAACAGTACCTAGCGTAATGACGATTATTTCGGCTGAAAGAATAAAGTCGGTACGGATAGCTCCTTTGACCTTCTGCTTTTCATACTCTGTTAAATCTTGATGTTCTAAGGATAGCTGCTCGGAACTCTCCTTATGACCCAATAACTTTTCGACTATTTTTTCAGCCCCTTCAAAACATAAAAATAAACCACCAATCATTAGCAAAGGGGTAATAAGCCAAGGAAGCCATGTACTGATTATTAACGCGGCTGGTACCAGTATCGCTTTATTAAGAAAAGAGCCTTTAGCAACAGCCCAAACAACGGGTAATTCACGGTCAGCTGTCACACCAGTAACTTGCTGTGCATTGAGTGCAAGATCATCGCCAAGCACACCTGCCGTTTTCTTAGTTGCGACTTTACTCATAGTCGCAATATCATCTAAAAGTGTAGTGATATCATCAAGTAATGTGAGTAAGTTAGTGCCTGCCATAGTAATTCCTTGCCAATTAATTACACTCACAACATAACTTATCTAGTCATTTTCACCAACGGTTAATTTTTCTTTGTTAGGCTTATACTTCATTCAGTAAACAGGGGGTGTTGCAATGATAAGACCACTTCTCTCAGGACTCGTTCTCGTTAGCTTGTGCGCATGTGCAAAGCAAAGTGATCCAAATAATTACACATGTGGCGAAGACTCCACTGTGAGCATTGCTGACATCAGCGAAGATGAAGCCGAATTGTTGTTCAAAGAACAGAGCTTTGTATTAAACCGACAAGTAAGTGCATCTGGCGTTAAGTACAGCAATGACACTGTTCTTTTTTGGTCAAAAGGTGCTGAGGCTATGCTCATTTTAAAAGGAAAAAAATATCATTGCGCACTAAACCAATCCTAGCAAAATCTGATTGTTGAAATTCGCTTAATCACTGGTTTTGAGTATAATGGCGACAGTTTATCCAGCGTTTAAGTAGCCATAATGAAATACAAAGATCTTCGCGAGTTTATCGAATTATTGGAACAAAAAGGTGAATTAAAACGGATCAAGCAAGAAATAGATCCTTACCTTGAAATGACCGAGATTGCCGACCGTACTTTGCGTGCCGAAGGCCCTGCATTGTTATTCGAAAACCCTAAAGGTCACTCTACCCCTGTATTAGCAAATCTATTTGGTACCCCAAAGCGTGTTGCAATGGGCATGGGACAAGATGATGTTAGTGAACTACGTGAAGTAGGTAAACTGCTCGCTTTTTTGAAAGAGCCTGAGCCTCCTAAAGGTATCAAAGAAGCACTTGGACAAATCCCAGTATTTAAGCAAGTGCTAAATATGCCAGCAAAAGAAGTAAAAAAAGCCCCTTGCCAACAAGTGATACTGGAAGGTGATGATGTTGATTTAACAAAGCTTCCAATTCAGCACTGCTGGCCAGGCGATGCAGCACCCTTAATCACATGGGGACTCACTGTCACTAAAGGGCCTTATAAAAAACGCCAAAACTTAGGTATTTACCGCCAGCAGCTACTTGGCAAAAATAAAATTATTATGCGCTGGTTATCTCACCGTGGTGGCGCACTCGACTTTAGAGAGTGGTGTAAAGAGCACCCTGGTGAGCCTTACCCTGTATCAATAGCACTTGGGGCTGATCCTGCCACCATATTGGGTGCTGTTACACCAGTACCTGACACCTTGAGTGAATACGCCTTTGCCGGCCTGTTACGTGGAAGTAAGACAGAGGTCGTTAAATCTATCTCAAATGATTTACAAGTACCTGCAACAGCTGAATTTATTCTTGAAGGCTATATTATGCCGGATGAAACGGCACCTGAAGGCCCCTATGGCGATCACACTGGTTACTATAACGAAGTTGATGAATTTCCAGTGATGACGGTTACCCATATCACACACCGTGAAAATCCAATTTATCATAGTACTTACACAGGTCGTCCACCTGATGAACCTGCCGTTTTAGGTGTAGCATTAAACGAAGTATTCGTGCCGATTCTACAGAAGCAATTTCCTGAAATTGTTGATTTTTACCTACCACCCGAAGGCTGCTCCTATCGTATGGCCGTGGTCACTATGAAGAAACAATATCCAGGACATGCTAAGCGAGTCATGATGGGGGTGTGGTCTTTCTTACGTCAGTTTATGTATACCAAATTCGTCATTGTTTGCGATGATGATGTAAATGCACGTGATTGGAATGATGTCATTTGGGCGATCACCACACGTATGGATCCTGCGCGTGATACCACACTGATCGAAAACACTCCTATCGATTATTTGGATTTTGCCTCGCCAGTATCTGGCCTTGGCTCAAAAATGGGTATGGATGCAACCAATAAATGGCCTGGAGAAACAGACCGTGAGTGGGGTGAACCCATTGTGATGAGCCCTGAAATCAAACAACGTGTTGATGAAATATGGGACAGCTTAGATATTCTCTAGCCTGTGTCTATGATAAACTGTTCAAAAATTAACGGTTGTATAAACCTACAACCGTAAAATGCGTTTCTGCTTATTAAAGGTAAACTATGCAAACATTACTCGCTGACGTTGTTGCGATCAGCCCGCTTACAGACCATGTACATAAGGTCATTTTGAAACCACAGCAGCCTGTGTCATTCGAGGCAGGCCAATATATGCAACTTGTATTAGGCGAAAAAGACAAGCGTGCCTTTTCAATTGCTAGCCGCCCTTCTCAGACTGATCAGGTTGAACTACATATTGGTGCATCTGGTGCAGACTCATATGCAATGCAAGCACTTGAGCATTTACGCCAAGCACATACAGAGCAGCAGCAAGTAAACGTGGAAGTGGGCTTAGGTGTATCGCAACTTCGTGCAGAAGGTGAGCGCCCAATCATTTTACTTGCTGGCGGAACAGGCTTCTCATACGCAAAGTCAATGGCTGATCACCTAGCAGAAATTGGTTGTGAACGCACTGTATTGTTTTACTGGGGTGTCCGCGAACAAGCAGCATTGTATGCTCATGATGAAATGCAAGCATGGGCTAACAGTAACCCACACTTTCAATATATCCCTGTCGTTGAAAATGCACCAGCAAGCTGGACAGGTAAAACTGGCTACGTTCACAAAGCTGTTATGGCAGATATCGTGTCACTCGAACCCTATGATATTTATATGGCAGGTCGTTTTGACATGATTGGTATTGTACGTGATGACTTTATTAATCATGGAGCAATCCGTGAGAATATGTATGCCGACGCATTCGCATTCATCAAATAAATAGTCAAAAAGCTCTCTAGGCATTCAATATAGAATGCCTTTTTTATTAATCTCTTCAACAAACTACTTTGTGCGATTAATGATCAATTAAATCCATACAAACGATTTCACAAACTGCATTTCCTTGACCATACTTTGTTTAGAATAACGAATGGGGAGAAACCCACATGCTAAACACTAAAGTACAAGATTTCATGCAACGTAAGTTACCGCATATTACACCAGAAACAGAAATGACTGCGGCCATCAGTGAATTACAAAAATTTAAACTTTTGGGTGCGCCTGTTTTTGATGACAAGCAATGTTTGGTCGGCTTTATTTCAGAGCAAGAATTGCTGCAACCTTTAATGCAAAATAGCTATTTCTGCGATGGTGTTGTAAAAGTTAAACAGCTCATGCGCACCGATGTGGTTACTGTCAGTAGTGATCAAAATATTATTGAGCTTGCTGATAACATGAAAACAGGAAAACCCAAAAACTATCCAGTTGTCGAGGGAACAAAAGTGGTCGGTATGATCAGTCGCGGGGATGTGCTCAAAGCATTATATGAAAATTACCTTTCATGCCAAGAGCACCAAGTATAAATAGCTCGCGATTATCGATTTGCAGCTAACTGCTGTAACGCTGCTTTATCAGTATCGCTTAGGTATGCTATTTCAAGCGCATTTGTTTGTGCTTTTTCCATATCAGCTTGACTTAAACCTGCGGCAGGAGCAGCAATTTGATATTCATGCGCAATTTCAATACCTTCCACAGCGGGATCATCGGTATTAATTGACGCTAGAATACCATGATCCAAAAAGGTTTTTAGTGGATGAGTAGCAAGTTCGGCTACCGTACTGGTTTGAATATTACTGGTTAAGCAAGACTCAATACCAATACGGTTGTCACGTAGGTAATCCATCAGCTTCGCATCCTCAATCGCTTTTACGCCATGACCAATACGGTTTGCACCCAACTCGTTAATTGCTTGCCAGATACTTTCGCTGCCACGTGCTTCACCGGCGTGAATAGTCGCTGCCAAGTAAGCATTATGCACTTGCTTAAAATGATCAACAAACAACTCTCCTGGGAAGCCCATTTCGTCTCCTGCCAGGTCAACAGCGACTAAGTCATTTTTAAATGCTAATAAGGCATCAAGCTCTTGCTGACAAATTTTAGTGCCATAGGTACGCGACATAATACCAATCAGATTCACCTTAATTGGAGCACCTTGGCAAGCACTTTTAATACCATCGACCACAGCCTCAACAACGCCTTCTGGGTGCAATCCTTGGCTCTGAGCCATATAGTAAGGACTAAAGCGTAGCTCTACATAATCAAGTTTTTGGGCTATGGCATCTTCAACATTTTCAATAGCAATACGGCGACATGCATCATAATCACCGAGTACCTTTACGCCCCAATCTAATTTTTGTAAAAAAGCCACTAAATTAGGTTCAGGGTCTATCACTTGGACATGTGGGATTAATGCTTCTACATTATCTGCTGGCAGCGCAAGGTTAAACTGACGACCAAGTTCTAAAATGGTTTGTGGACGAACATTTCCATCAAGGTGACGGTGAATATCAAGCAAAGGCAGTTTGTTATTGATCATAATTAGCACTCAGGTTCAGTAAATTTGCGCGGATCATACGTACCCACAACGATATTTCAAGTTTAGATGATTTTATTTACTTTTTTGAGGCCAAATGTCTGCCTCTGTCTATTAGCGTTGTTTTTGTATAAACCGCCAAATAGTTTTGAAAAGTTTTTCTGCATCAATCGGTTTGGTTAAATAACCATCCATGCCGCATGCAATGCCTTTTTTATAGTCATCATCATGGGCATTAGCAGACAAACCAATAATGGGAAGTTCTGTCATCATCAGCTCTTGGCGAATCACTTTAGTCGCTTGCAAGCCATCCATATTAGGCATTTGAATATCCATAAGCACAACATCATATTTATGTTCGCTGATCATCTTAATCGCTTCATACCCATCCTTAGCGACATCAGGCTTACAGCCTTTAGTTTCTAGAATAGCGCATGCCACATGTTGGTTTAATGGATTGTCTTCAACCAATAAAACAGCGAGTTCTGCAAATGAAACAGCGCTGATATCAATATCATTTAAATCGTCATTCGCATGTTTGATAGCTTCTAAAGGTGACACAACAGGCAAAGTAAACGTAAATTGTGCCCCTTGTCCTTCTGCGCTTGATAACGTTATATCACCGCCCATCATATCGATAAGCTTTTTACATATGCTTAATCCAAGCCCTGTGCCACCAAAGCGACGTGAGGTCGAGCTATCGGCTTGTGAAAATGGCTGAAACAGTGTTTCTTGCACCTCTTTTTTAATTCCTATACCAGTGTCGATAACACTAAAATATGTTGTATCGTTTTGCTGCCAAATTTTTAAGGTAATGGTTCCTTGCGGCGTAAATTTAACTGCGTTATTCAGCAGATTTAGTAATATTTGTTTCAGTCGAATGGCATCGGTATGAATCACCAGCGGCTGTGTATTATCGTAATCTACAACAAACTGCAATGAACGCGAATTCAGTTCAAATTGCAGTAAATTACTCATTTCACTGACCAAGTTACAGACATTAATTGGCTCTTGATGTAGGTCTAAGCGACCTGCTTCAATTTTTGAAAAATCGAGCACATCGTTCAACACGCGTAACAAAACATTAAGCGCACTATCAGCTTGCTCAATATAATTACGCGCTTGCTGCCAGTCTTGCTCTTGTAATGCCAAATAGTGAAGCCCTTTAATACCGTTAATAGGCGTGCGAATTTCATGGCTCATATTGGCTAAAAATTCACTTTTGATTTGGCTTGCTTTATCCGCTTTTAATTTTTCATTACGTAGGCTTTGGGTTTGTTTCGCAACCTGTTGGCGTATTTGTATATTTGTGCCCGTTACTGAAATTAAAAAAATAATCAATAACCAAACAAATAGCATGCCTACTATCTGTGCAAACCAATACATTAGCCAGGATGACTGCTCCACTGACTCCCATAACTTTATTTGCCACACCCGTTCGCTAATATGAAAATCAAAATGCGCAATTTGCTTAGTCCCAATGCGCCCAGAGTTTGAAATTTCAATGGGGTTTTGAGTATCACTTACATCATAAAAACTGGCTTCAATATCAGTCGTTTGATTGTAATTAAGCGTTTGTGCCAAAGCATCTAAATTAATGACCGCCACGACATACCCTTTGAAACCGACCTGCCGATGTAAATCAGCATAAACAGGGTTAAAAAATAACACCCCACGTTCATTACCATCGCCTTGCATTAAGCTAATGGGTTCACTAACAGATATATTTTTAGTTAAACGAGAGTTTGTCAGCGCTTCTCTTCGCACTTCACTTGAGGCTAAATCAAACCCTTGAGCTGACTCATTTCCTTGTAGTGGATGAATATATTGAACAGGGAAATAAATAGCTCGCTGAGAGACGCCTTGCCATTCGCCCGCCACATTCTTTTCTTTCACATAAAATGTTGGGCCCAGTTCTTCGCGTAGTGACTTTTCGTAATCAGGTAATTGTGACTGAATCACTTTTGGGGCCCACTCAAAGGCTGCAATTTCATTACTGTCTTGTAATTGTCGAGAAGTAAAGCGCTTGAACTCTTGAAAGTCGACATCATCACTACTGGCAAAAAATGTCGCAAGTAAAGCTAGGTGAGACTGTATTTCACTTACTTTGTGCTCTAGGTTGGCTTTAATCGCACTCACCTTCGCCTGTTGGCGCTGCTCATCTTTGTCCTTTTTCACACTTGCTGCACCATAAAAGCTAATACAAATGGTCAAATAGATAAGCAGTGAAGGAACAATAATCTGAGCCCGCTGTTGCATAAGGTTATAACTAAATGCCGCCAACACAAGTGGTGTGAAAATCAACACACCAATGCTGTCGCCTATCCACCAAGCAATAAAGTTATTCAGGGCCATGTAGCTAGGTATAACCTGATTTATTATTAATAGTGCTGTCCCTGTCAATGGAGCAATTAAACAACAGATAGGGCCACCTATAACAAGCCCTTGCACGCTGTTTTTAAGGGATGACAACTCAAGCGGTATTTTTATGATATGGGTGATAATGTAGTACGCAGCCCAAGCTTGGAAGGTAGACGCTGCAGTTACGCCAACAGCTTGGAGCATGATCTGCCAATGAAGAATATCAGAGACACGATCTAGGTGAATCAAATTAACTAAAAAAGCACCAAGAATAATCCCCGCTAAGGCTCGGTTGCGTTGTAGTAAAATACTCGCAAGGGCAATCCCTGCGGGTGGCCACGCTGCAACCGCATAACCATCAATAGCGAGTAACGAATTACTTAAATACCCTGTAAGAAAGTAAGCAAGCGCAATACTTATTGTCAGCGTAAACAAGTTCTTCAAGCCATTTAACTCCTTTTTTAGGCAAATGGGGCTCTATTGATATAACACCAGCGCTTTATCTGGTTGGGCACTTTTACTATAACTAAGCGCAGCCTGCTGAAGGTATTCATGGCGATTATTGGCATTCAGTGCTTTATCAAAAACACGCGCAGCTAAATCGTACTCACCATGGGCATTCGCAAGACAAGCTAAAGCTAAAAGCAACTGGGTATTGTCAGTGTCTTTTTTCAACACATCTTGCAAACTAGCCTGTAATTTTAATGCATCCCCTGCAGCACTGGTTTTCAAAATGTGTGCTAAGTCTTTATGTTGCTGCGGATTTTTAATCATTTTAATTAAGCTTAGCTCAATTTTATTTAAATCGCCTGCTTTCGCCATGGCAGTGAAGTAACTAACTTCAGCCAAGGGTTTCAAATTCTTTGCTAATTGTTCAAATCGTTCTGTTAATGTGCTGCTAGATTCTGCGTCAAAATAGCGATTGAATAATTGCTGCCATTCTTTGTCTGTGAGTGCTTTTTTACGAAGTAGACGCGGCATAAAGTCATTAAGTGCAGACCACTTTTTCTCTTGAACTAATACATGAGCATACATTTTCAGTTCAAGATTTGATGCTTTTTTATGCTCAGCTAATGCTTTCAAATCGGCAAAAATCGTGCTGGTTTCACCACTAGCAATCCATAGGTTTGCCACTTTCAGTTGCTTACTTTGACTAATTTTATCAAGGTAACTAATCGCTTTTTCGCTGTCATTTTCAGCCAGCGCAGCTTTTGCAAGTAAGGCATAACGGACATCAACCCACTGCTCAGCGACACTGTTATTATTCAGTGCTAATTCAACTTCAGTGTAATCATTGTTAATAAGACTCCACACACCTTGCTCAATAGCCGCTTGCTTTCGCTCTTCACTGCGCGCAAAAAAGCGATGACGTGTATGGCTGTACAAAGACCATAAATAACGCACCAATTTGTAGAGTAAAAACCCAGCACCAGATATCAAAACGATCAGTGCACAGACACCCCAAATAGTGCCCTCTACGGTCGTTTTATTAAATGAGATTAATACATAGCCTTTTTGATCGATGAAAAAAGGGGCGATCCCTAAACAGATTGCAACAGCAATTATTAATAGTAAAAAGCGGATCATTGTGCCCACTCCTTCACCTGCTCAGTACTTTTCAGCGATATATTAGGGTTAAAATCAAGTTGCTCTTTTGAAAGCTCAAGCAAGCTCTTCAGAGCAGCTTTAGTAACCGTGTCATCTTGCTTGAAATAGTCCTGTACTAAGTCATGCGCAGCATCAATGGCAGTAAAATAAACGCTACTTTGTTTCGATAACACAGCATCTTGTGCTTGAGCTAGATACAAGCTCAAACGCTGCTTCACTAAATGACGTTCTTGCTCACTTAAAAATGGCGCAACAACCATGTCTTCACGGGTACGCACGGTAACAAAGAAGTCTTTAAACTGTTGCCATGACTTAGCTAGGTTTTGACGCCACTCACTAACATTTTCACTCAGTTTACTAGGGTCTTCTTGGCTCACTTCTTCAGGTAAAGAAATCGCGTTAAAAACAAGTTCATCAATATGCTGCGCAACACCATGCAATTTTAGATAGATAGCTTCAACTGCAACAGGCTCAATAGCATTTAATGTTTGTAAATCTTGATGAATAGCCTGACGTATGTTCCCTGTACCTGGGTGTTCAGCTAACAAAGAGTCTAAACGTGTTAACACAGCAGCCGCACCTTGATAGTCATGCTCTGCCCAAACCTTAAACTCAGCCATACGCTGTAAACTGGTAACTTCTTGTGGGTTTAACGTATACGTCTGCTGCTCAGCACGTTTTAATGCAGCGTCTAACTGTTGTTGAGTTTGCTGCACATTTTCGCTCAATGCAGCCGCTACTTTTTGCTCACTGTTGTACAGTGAATGCTGTAATGTTTGCTGCGCACTTTTAACAGCATCAAGTTGTTGTTGTAAGCGTTGATTTTCGGTTGTCAATTCAGTCAATACACGCGAAGATTGCTGATCACTATTAAGTTTTTGATAAAACTCATAGCCAACTGCAGAAGCAACTATTACAGAGATAAGTAGAGCTAAGCTACCGGTTTTACTAATCCCTTTTTTGTGATGAACCGTTTGCCCTGAAGCAGCCTTACCTGCTTGCGCCTTTTTCGTGGACTCGGCTACTGGTTTAGTTGACTGTTTTAAATCTGATTCACTCATTTTGCTACCTTGCTCATTGATACAGGCGAACATCGCATTATCGCTTGCCCCCGCAGCAATATGTATATGTGTTCTTGTTACATTTTTTTGCTGTAAATAATCAGCAATACGTTCACTTGCAACATAAAACTGACGCTTAATTAACCACGCTAACTGTGACCCATTTTGACCATTAAAAATGGCGTCCACAGCGGCATTACTTGTAATGACTATACCTTCAACATCAATTGTTTGCCAGTGGTCCATCCACTTACCAGGTTCACTTTCGATGGCGCTACGCTTATACACAACCAGTTGATTTAATAATGCACCACGTTGCTTCAATGTTTTAGCTATGGTGGTGCGCCCACCTTCGCCTTTCACTAAAACAATATTACTCAGTTCAACATCTTGTAGTGTTTTTAGCTCAAGCAACCCTTCAGAATCGTGCTGCTTTGGCACCGCAGCACGACGACCAAAGGCCTCATAAATGGCATCCGCAGTTTGTTGTCCAACGGCGTATAGCTGAGCAGCTTTATTTATAACAGGAGTGAGGTGAAGTAATGCATGAACCGCATCTTGCGATATAAAAATAATTTTATCTGCATTTTCCAGTGGCGCGAGTTCTTCACTACCCGGAGTTAAGTAGTCAAGGGTCAATACTGGGCAGTGGGTTGTTTGATAACCCGCCTGCTGAAGCTGAAGAGCAAGCTCAGTGCCTTTACCTTCTGGACGAGTTATCAAAATATGCATATTACGCGTCTCTGTATACGTCAGCTAAGATTTTATCAGCGCCTTGAGCAAGTAACTTTTCGGCAAGTTCAATGCCTAGTTTCTCCGCATCAGCGACTGGGCCTGTTACTTCGTCACGGAGCATTTGACTACCATCAACCGCGCCAACTAGACCACGTAAATGGACCTGCTCACCATCAACGAGTGCAAATGCACCAATAGGTACCTGACAACCACCTTCTAAACGTCGATTCATCGCACGTTCGGCATTTACACGAATGCGTGTTTCACTATGCTCAAGAGGTGCTAACAGGGCTTTAGTCACGTCATCGTCGATACGACATTCTATGCCTACTGCGCCTTGGCCGTTTGCTGGCAGAGATACTTCTGGCTCAATAAATGCGGCGATGCGCTCCTGCATTTCAAGTCGAATTAGACCCGCAGCAGCGAGAATAATTGCATCATATTGGCCGTTATCGAGCTTTGCCAAACGCGTATTAACGTTACCGCGTAAATCATGAATAACAAGGTCTGGGCGGGCTTCGCGAATTTGACACTGACGTCGAAGACTTGATGTGCCCACAATCGCGCCTTGTGGCAACTCATCTAAGCTTTTGTAGTTATTTGATACAAACGCATCACGTGGATCTTCGCGCTCACAAATAGTATTAAGTTCTAAACCATTCGGAAACTCAACCGGCACATCTTTCATTGAGTGAACAGCAATATCCGCTCGCCCATCTAACATAGCTTGCTCAAGTTCTTTAACAAATAAACCTTTACCACCAATCTTGGCAAGTGGTGTATCAAGAATGATATCGCCCTGCGTTGACATGGGAACAAGTTCAACGGTGACATCATCATGAAAGTGCTCAAGCTGAGCTTTTACAAATTCAGCTTGCCATAAAGCGAGTGCGCTTTTACGTGTCGCAATTCGAACGTATTTTGTTGTCTGAGTCATGAAAAATCCAATTATTTACTAAGCTGACGCTAGTCAGCTAAAATTCTAAATTCTTTTTGTGCAAGCAAGTTGCCGTCGGTATCAATAACCTCAACACGCCAATCACCTACTTGCTCAGGCATAATATTTTTAGTCGAGTAAGTGCGAAAACGCGGACTGCTTATCGCTAACTCAATCGAAGCCAGTTGCTGATTTTGGTAATACCATACATGACGTACAGTTTGCCCCTGCATATTCTTAAGCTCACTGAAAAAGCTAAGGCTTTGGCTAATATCAAGCAATTTTACATCGCTTTTTAGAACATTGACTGGTTCTCGATCAACAACATCTGTCGTTAATACCGCTCGACTCACTTTATCCGTATCTATTTTAGCGCCAATTGCCACACTCGCGATATGGGCTGTTTGAGCAAACTGCTGTTTGTTTTGAACAACTTCAGGCTGCGCTTCGTCTTTTGGCTCACTAATTTCAGGGGGCGTTTCATCAACGCTTGCTAACACGTCGTCGTTTTGATCTGACTCTACCTCAACAGCTTGTGCTGTCACTTGCGGTGAGTCGCTTTGTTGCTGCAAATCAGTTTGCGCTTGAGTATTAATTAACGAACT
This sequence comes from Pseudoalteromonas sp. 68 DY56-GL68, assembly GCF_041414825.1. NCBI lineage: Bacteria > Pseudomonadati > Pseudomonadota > Gammaproteobacteria > Alteromonadales > Pseudoalteromonadaceae > Pseudoalteromonas > Pseudoalteromonas sp. 68 DY56-GL68. The sequence goes on along the minus strand of NZ_JAOCZL010000019.1, from coordinate 63,895 downwards.
AGGTTCATCTTGCAAACTTATTGTTGCAGGGGCTTTGGCCTGCTCCGTGTTATGCTCCAAGCGCGGCAGCTCGTCAAGTTCGCGACTTAAATCTGTTTCAGTGGCCAATGATGCTTCTTGCTGAGTTTGCTGTTCTGATTGCTCTGCATTTACAGCGCCTAAAAAGCTATACGCCACAATAGCAAGTGCGATTAACAACACACTACCAACTAAAACTATGCGCCGCCAATGCCATTGATATGTTACTGAAGAAGGTGCAGCACTGATTGATTCGGCACTTCCCATATTTGCTGTTATTACCAGTTTTTTTGTCATATTGGCCTCTTTACAAGCTATGTTAGCTCAAGCGAGCAATTAACCACTCTCTGATTGCCATCAGTTCTTCACCACACACCTGATGCGCCATCGGGTAGTCTTGCCAGCTTACTTCCATGTTATTCGCACACAATACGTCAAACGCTTGCCTACCCGCACTATGCGGTACTACATCATCAAGACGACCATGCGCCATAAATATATTTAAATTTCTTTGTTTCGCTTCGTCAGCAAGCTTATCAGGTACGCACATATAAGTTGATAGCGCCATCACCCCCGCTAGCTTTTGCTCTAAGCGAGGTGCTAAATGCAGTGATACAACACCGCCTTGTGAAAACCCAGCAAGGACAATCTTATTGGCAGGAATACCTTTCGCTATTTCTACTTCAATAAGCTCGGCGACTTTTGCTGCGGAGTCTCTGACACCTTGCTCGTCAGCACGCTTATCTAAATCCATCGACTTTATGTCGTACCAAGAGCGCATTGCCATTCCACCATTAATGGTGACCGGTTGCACAGGCGCATGTGGAAATACAAAGCGTATTCCCAGCTCTTTTGGTAAAGCTAACTGCGGAGCAACAGGGGCAAACCCATCACCTGAGTCGCCCAGACCATGCAGCCAAATAACACTTGCTTTATGCTCCCCTTGAGCAGGGTACTCTACGAACGCTAAACTCATAGTTCAGAGCGCCACTCAATAGGCTGTCCTGCTTGACGAGTCGCAGCATCACACATAAATTGCCAAAATTCAGCACCTGAACGGTTATCAATCCACTTATCGTCACGTAATTCAAAGTGATGACCATTAAATTTAGTCGCAACCCACACCTGATGCAGTGGTGCTTGTTTATTGATCACAATTTTACTGCGATCTGCAAAGATGATTTCTAAAATACCTGATGCAGACTCGTAGTCTAAATCAGCATCACAATCATCGATTTGCTCTTCAATCGTTAGCATTAATGCATCGGCTAATGTGTGGTATTCATGATCAGTCATTTTTATGTCCTTTAACTGGCTTATAAGCCTAGATCTGGGGGCAGATTATGTACATCAAGTGTAACAGGAATAAATTCATCCGCGAATAGCTGCATTTTTTAAATATTCTGTTACTCTGCGATTATAAAGCCAGCAACCGTATTAATCTAATGAAAGAGACTCATAGCCAAAAATTAAAGATCATTTTACCCTTTGCCCTTCTGCTCACCTTAGTCGGCTGCGGACAAAGTGGTGCTCTTTACCTACCAGATGATACGCCGCAGTCAACAGAATCTCAGCCTGAGGCTACTCCATCCGAACAACCAGAACAAAAACAGGACTAATAGATGGACTTTTTTAATTACAAAGATAATCAGCTGTTCGCTGAAGACATCGCTGTCAAAGAGCTTGCCGAACAATATGGTACGCCTTGTTATATCTACTCACGAAAAACCTTTGAACGTCATTACTTGGCTTTTGCCGAAGCCGCAAAATCACATAAAAGCTTGGTGTGCTATGCCGTAAAAGCGAATTCAAATATTGCTGTACTCAACATCTTAGCGCGCCTTGGTTCTGGTTTCGATATTGTTTCAAAAGGGGAGCTTGCTCGTGTAATTCAAGCCGGTGGTGATGCATCTAAAGTGGTCTTTTCAGGGGTTGCCAAAACAGCTGATGAAATCGCCTATGCACTTGAATTGGGGATCAAGTGCTTTAATGTTGAATCAGTGGCGGAACTTGAGCGTATCTCAGAGGTCGCCACTTCACTAAATCGCATTGCACCCATTTCGATTCGTGTAAACCCTGATATCGATGCAAAAACCCATCCGTATATCTCTACCGGTTTAAAAGAGAATAAATTTGGTATTGATATTCAAACCGCTGTTGCTGTTTATCAGCATGCTGCATCTTTACCGAGCTTAAAAATAACAGGTGTTGATTGCCACATAGGTTCACAGTTAACAGAAATAAAACCCTTCTTAGCAGCGCTTGAAAAAGTGCTTACTTTAATTGAACAACTAAAAGCCGTTGGCATCAAACTAACTCACCTTGATATTGGCGGTGGCCTTGGCGTGCCTTATAACGGCGAAACCCCACCTCACCCAAGCGAGTATGTTGACAAAATCACGGCCCGATTAGCTGATTATCAAGATCTAGAGCTTATTTTCGAGCCAGGCCGTGCTATTGCAGCCAACGCGGGTATATTAGTCACCAAGGTTGAGTTTATTAAACAAAATCGAGACAAATACTTTGCCATTGTTGATGCTGGCATGAACGATATGCTTCGCCCATCACTTTACCAAGCGTGGCAAAGTATTGTTCCTGTTATCCCACGCGCAGACGATACTAAAAGCCACAACTACGATATTGTGGGTCCTGTGTGTGAAACTGGTGATTTTTTAGGTAAGGATCGTCAACTCGCTCTTCAAGCAGGCGATTTACTCGCACAGCGCAGTGCGGGGGCTTATGGCTTTACGATGAGTTCAAACTATAACTCACGCCCTCGTGTTGCAGAGATAATGGTTGATGGAGAACAAAGTTATTTAATCCGTCAACGTGAAACTCTTGAAAGCCTTTGGCAAGGTGAGAAAATTTTACCATAAACGTTTTTATAACCGCCCTGCTCTGTGGCATGATTAGCTCAGAGCAAACCCGAATTAGAGCGTTATGTTAGTTAATTTCTCAAAAATGCACGGCCTAGGTAATGACTTTGTTGTTATTGATAACATTACTCAAAATGTTTTCTTATCGCGAGATCAAATTAAAAAGCTGGCAGATCGCCACTTCGGCATAGGCTTTGACCAATTACTCATGGTAGAGGCACCCTATTCTCCGGACCTAGATTTTCACTACCGTATTTTTAATGCTGATGGTAATGAAGTCGAGCAATGTGGTAATGGTGCCCGCTGCTTTGCTCGGTTTGTGCGTATGAAAGGCTTAACAAACAAGCACAAAATCACCGTATCAACCAAATCGGGAAATTTGACTTTATATATTGAGAAAGACGGCCAAGTAACGGTCAATATGGGCCACCCGGCTTTTGAACCAAATAAAATTCCACTTAAAGCCAGTAAACGAGAGCTCACTTATATTCTTCGCACTGAAGAACACACCATCTTTAGCGGTGCAGTCTCAATGGGTAACCCACACTGCGTATTAGAAGTCGATGATATTCAAACAGCTGATGTTGACACTTTAGGGCCACTGCTTGAAAACCATGAACGTTTTCCACAACGAGCCAATGTGGGCTTTATGCAGGTAATTTCGCAAGATCATATTAAACTAAGGGTGTGGGAACGCGGTGTTAGTGAAACCCTTGCTTGTGGAACAGGCGCATGTGCAGCAGTAGTGATTGGTCAAGCCCAAAGCAAGCTAGCAAACACAGTACAGGTCGATTTACCAGGCGGCAGCCTGCAAATTCGCTGGCAAGGTGAAGGCCACCCCGTAAGAATGACCGGTCCTGCGGAGCATGTTTTTGATGGGCAAGTAGCATTATGAGCAAACAAACAGAACAACAAATTGCAGAATACTTAAAGGCACACCCTGATTTTCTAGTTAATAACCCTGATGTGCTTGCAGGGCTTGAACTGCATCAACAAACAGAGGCGGCAACGTCGTTAGTACATATCCAGCAACGCCAACTGCGAGAGCACAACACCTTGCTGAGAAACAAAATTGCGACGTTAATTGAGCAAGCAAAAGAAAATGAGCTCATTTATCGCTTATTTAGTGAATGCCATCGTCAGCTTTGGACCAATTACGACTTTACAACACTGGCAAGTAACCTGCGCAATATAATTTGTACTAACCCCTCAATAAATGAGTGCCACCTTGTTAAGTATGATAAAAAGTTTGATGATTTAATCGCGCATCGCTTACAAGATACTGGCACTTATTTAGGTCGTGTAAATCAACAAGAGCGCGACTTACTGTTTTCTGATTCAACGCAATCTACCGCATTATATCTAATTGGTAACACTAAACATCCAGTGGCCATTTTGGCGTTTGGCAGCGATGATGTGAATCATTTTGAACCTGCTAAAGATAGCTTCTTCGTACTCGATTTTGTGCGCTCATTACAGCTACGCTTACTGGAACTTGCATGAGTGAGGAAATTGCGCCAAATACAGACGAGTTAAGCGATGGTTGGCGCACGCCTATCCAACTTTTTGCAGACTACTTGCGCTATGAAAAACAATATTCAGCGCACACCATAAGCCAATACACCAGCCAACTAGGCTTTGCTGCTTTGTACTTTAGTAAGCTTTGTGAAAGCTGGTTTGATGTACAAGGTGAGCATATTCGTCGTTACAGTATGCAATTGCGAAGTAAACAATTAAGTGGCCGCACGATTAGTTTAAAACTGAGCTGTATTCGTAGCTTGTATAAATTTTTAAAAGCCAAAAACATTGCAAACCAAACACATTACCACAACCCTGCCGAAGCCATTAAAGGACCTAAATTTTCTAAGCCATTACCCAAAAATTTAGACGTTGATCAAATGGCAAAGCTATTAGAACTCCCTGATGATGAACCATTGGCTATTCGCGACAAAGCAATGATGGAATTAATGTACTCTTCTGGTCTGCGCATTAGCGAGTTAGTTGGCGCTAACATACAAGATATTAACCCCACAGAAGGGGAAATGTTAGTACGCGGTAAGGGTAACAAAGAGCGCTTACTCCCTGTTGGAAGTAAAGCCCTCAATGCTTTAAAAGCATGGCTAAAAATTCGCCCACAATTTGCACACCCAGATGAGAGCGCAGTCTTTGTTAGTAGCCAAAAAAAACGTATTTCAGTACGCCAAGTGCGCCTGCGCATGCAAGAATGGGGCATTAAACAAGGCATAAGCTCGCAAGTACATCCGCATAAGTTACGCCACTCATTTGCCTCACATATTCTAGAATCATCCGGTGATTTACGTGCTGTGCAAGAGTTATTAGGGCACAGCAGTTTATCGGCAACACAAGTTTATACACACCTTGATTTTCAGCATTTAGCCAAAGTCTATGACAACACCCATCCACGCGCTAAAAAGCGCTCAACACCAGAGTAACCCGTTGTAATTATGATCCGATTTAATCGTGCCTTATCGCCAGTATCTGTGTTAAGTTTTGATTTAGATGACACGCTATACAATAACCATCCAATCATAAAATCAGCTTTGCAAGCGCAAGCCGATTACCTCGCTAAAATAGAGCAATGGCCAACCGATAGCACGACTTATTGGCTAAAGTGTCGCGATAATGTCTTAAAACAAGATACAACATTAATCGATGATGTAACTCGTTGGCGACAAGCCGCCTTGTTGTATGCCATGACAGACTTGGGGTTTGATAAAGAAGCCGCTCAGCAGCATGCACATCAAGCCTATCAAGCTTTTGCCAATGCCCGCAGCCAAGTAACCGTTGCTAATGATGTACTTAATTTACTTGCTAACCTTAATAAACAGTACCGTTTAATTGCCATCACCAATGGGAATGTTGAGGTAGAAAAATTTAATCTCAACGGTGTTTTTGAGCTTGTTTTACAAGCAGGCCCGCACGGCAAAGCAAAACCACACAGCGCCTTATTTGATAGTGCAGCTGCCAAGCTAAACGTCCCTCATAATGAGATTTTGCATATTGGTGATAGCCTAGACACGGATGTACAAGGGGCTAATAACGCAGGCTGCCAAAGCGTTTGGCTGAATAACCAAGAAGCTCAATACCAATATAAAGGCCTAGCAGATATCGAAATCAGTAACATTCTAGCCCTTCGTTACTTAGTTAAAAGCTAACTATTTTTTAATTTGTTTTATGCTGATAAAGTAACCAAGTTAAGAGAAGTCTTTTTACAGGCAAGATAGATGAATACTCTACTTAAATTAATATTGGTGTGTTCTCTTTGTTTAAATACTTATTTTATATGGCAAATAAACTCTCAATACGCCCCTGAAGTAACGCCAGAGCAAGCCACTACTAAGACGCTAGAAAAAACCACTGTTTTGCCCAGTGAGTTTGAACAAGCTATTGTATTTTTTAACAACCAACAATTTGATAAAGCAATTGAGTTTTATACACAACTTCTTGCAAACGACCCTCACCAAGCCAAACAATTAAAACAAGCTTGGCAACAAGAGGTTGAAGCTTGGCTCTCAGGTCACGATGAAGATTTAAGCGAGCTGTTTCTAAGCACATTTTTAAAACGTCATCCTTATGACATTACAATGCTAAAACTTGATGCTAAACGACTTATCAATCAAGGCCATCTTCAGCAAGGGATCGTGAGCTTAATGGCATTAGCAAATAGATTGGATAGCAATCAACAAGGCTCTTTAGCTAAACAGATTGAGGAATTAGTCACTTTACAGATCAATGCCCTCACTCAGGCACAACAATGGCAACAACTACTAGAGCACAGCTTACAGTGGCTAGACTATGCGCCACATAACCCACACTACTTATATACTTATGCAATGGCTTATTATCAGCTAGGAGACTATGTTGCCAGTCAAGTAGCCCTTGAGCAACTACCTGAAAATCATGCATTTATAAACCAAGCCAATGAGTTACGTCATAAATTACAGCAAGCATTAACTGGCGTGGATATCATTGAACTCACCCCTCGTGGCGCGCACTATTTGGTTAACAGTGTTATTAATGACACTCTGCACATTAAATTAATGATAGATACGGGGGCTAGCTTCACCGTGATAAACCAAGCGCAGCTGGATAACCTCACAGAGCCAGCCATTTTTATAGGTACGCTACAAGTCAATACTGCAAATGGCATCGTTACAGCTAAGCGTTATAGACTACGCTCTTTTCAAATTGGTCAACAATATATAGATAATTTTGATGTATTAGTGATAGATAATCACTCTGGCGTTGGATTACTAGGTATGAACTTTCTCGGAAATTATAAGTTTAATATCAATCAACAACAGGATGAGTTAGAGTTAATAAAAAGTAACAATTAAGGATGAAGCATGACACTCAATGAATTTTTAGCAAAACTAGCAGATACACCCACATTGATTGAATTCACTGATACCATGGCCGTTATCGAGCAAAACTACCATTTCACTCCCAGTGGGTTTAATAACCATGGGCTTATTAGCTCAGCAAATGAAAATAATGGCTCATGTAAGATCTTTGCCTTTGCCAAACTGAACCAATTGAGTAAACAAAACACATTAGATTGTTTCGGTGCTTTTTACCGTGACGATGTGCTTAAGCATCCTGATGCACATGATCACATGAATATTCGTACATTTATGCTCGCACCAGAAGCCACGCCCTTTTTGGGAGTAACATTCACGGAAGAAAATGTTCTAACGGCCAAATTTGAGCTATAGGCTTTTTTCCATAAAGTAGCGGCAACCATCAAGTGGGTAATTGGCCATTTGGTATTTCACTTGGTAACCGTTTTTCTCATAAAAAGGCTTTGCTTGGAAGTCGAGTGTATCAAGTTGAGCTATATTTGCGCCAAGCGCAGTAGCTTTACTTTCAAGCTCATTCAACAGTCGCGAGGCAAGGCCTCTACCTCTAACAGAGTCATCACACCATAGCCAATTTATTAATAACCAATTGCCAAATACTTGGCCACTAATACCTGCAACCATTACTCGCTTTTTATCAACAAACTTAAAGCCTAATGGAATACGTTCTGCGTTAAAATACTGCTTGTTATAAGTAACAATATGCGCTCTTAGCTCATCACTTAACTCTACTGAATCATCACTTTTTAATTGATACATAGCATACCTATAAAATGTTATGACTCAGTATACGCTTTAAAATCAATCAGTATAGATGATTCTTGCCATAAGGGACCTCAAGCATATTGCTGGCGAGCTTCTCTGGCTGCCCACACATTTCATCATAAGCACTGGTGTGGCGTAAAACCATATCACCATAACTTAAGTGATCGAGGCGCTTTTGAATGTGCAACGGACTGATGTCGCGAATAAACTCACCTTGCTCATCAGTGACATAATATTCAACGTTATTGATCACCACAGACACCTGATACAGTGCCATTTCCAACGAATGAAGGATAACCTTTTGCAGTGGTTGGTGCGCTGCAAGTTCAGATAACTTAATTGCCATGTCGAACCCCCTTTTTTCTTCTTATACGCGGGTTTGATATACTGTGATCAAATTAACTGTACAAAAATCACCCATGTCAGAAAAAGTACGACTTGCTAAATTTATTGCCCATGCAGGTGTTTGTTCTCGAAAGCAAGCATCGCGCTTGATAGATCAAGGTGAGGTAACAGTAAATGGCCGTGCTGCAAATCACATAGATCACGTAGATGAGCACGATGATGTGATGGTATTTGGCGAAAAAATTTCAGCAAAAGCACCACTTACCTACTTTGCGTATCACAAGCCTGTTGGTATAGATTGCAAATTAAATGCTGACGACCCAACAAGCCTTATTCATAGCCTGCCTAAAACCACTCGCGTTTACCCAATTGGCCGGCTCGACAAAGACTCCCGAGGTTTGTTGATTTTGACCAATGACGGTGAGTTTTGTAATCAACTGATCCACCCTGATTACCACCAACCTAAACGCTATTTAGTCACCGTTGATAAACCACTTGATAGTGATTTTTGTAAAAAAATGGCGGGCGGTGTGCCTGTAGATAAACAAATAACCCTTCCTTGTGAGGTGACTCAAGTCGGCGAAACGCAGTTTTGCACCGTCTTAAAACAAGGTCTAAATCGGCAAATACGTAAAATGGCTCGTTTTTGTGGCTACAAAGTCATCGACCTTTACCGCACAGATATCGCAAAGCTTTCACTCACCACGCTGAATTTGCCTGAAGGACAGATAGTCAGTATCAAAAAAAGTGACATTATCTAACAAAAAAGTTTGCATTAATTGATTACGCGTGTAATCTTAAATCAAAGATTACATCTGTAGGCATAAAAATGATTGAACTTTCTAAGGCTGAATTCGAAGTATTAGATGCTGTGTGGATTAACTACCCTGCCACGGCAAGTGAAGTAATTGCGCGTTTAAGTGACGATAAAGAATGGCACGAAAAAACCATCAAAACGCTACTAAGTCGTTTAGTTAAAAAAGGCGCACTAAGCTTCGAAAAACAAGGTCGTCAATATAACTACACTCCCTGCATTGCCCGTGAAGAATACACATTAAAAGAAAGCCAAAGCTTTATTGAACGCTTTTTTAACGGCCGTATTGCACCATTAGTGAGTGGTTTTGCTAAGTCAGAGCAACTCTCACAACATGATATTGATGAGCTAAAAAAGGTCATTGATGATTGGGAAAAACAGCAAAAGTAAGGCGTTGTTATGTTAGATGCATTTTTTAATTGGCTGTTAGATCAACAGCTTTTGATCTCATCTGCAATTTTGTTTTTATTGCTGCTAGAGCGAAAGCTACTAAGCCAACTGTCGGCACGCTTAGTTTATACACTGTGGGCGCTATTACCAATTAGTTTATTGTTAGCGAACTTACCTGATCACTTAAAGCCAATTCAAAACGACTTTATCAGTAAGCTGACTATCACGCCAAACACAGAAGTAATGCCGCAATTTACGCTAACTTGGTTTGCTATTTATGGTTTTATTAGTGCAGCACTGCTGATCACTGCCGTGTATTTTCATTACCGCTTTTTAGCAAAACTGCAATTAGCACCAATTACGGTTGATCATCACAGCAACCAAAACATGCGTTTATACCAAAGTAAACAAGTGAGCTCACCGATGGTTGTAGGAGTTATAAATACTAAGCTAGTGCTGCCAACAAACTACCAAAGCCACTACGATAGCCATGCTTTAGCGCTAATTTTAGAGCATGAATCAGTGCACATTAAACGCAAAGATAACCTAATTAATGCCATCGCTTTAAGTGCCACTATTTTGCTGTGGTTTAACCCTGTCGCTTGGCTTGGTTATGCAAGTCTTCGCCGTATTCAAGAGCTTTCATGTGATGAGCAAGTACTCAAAAATAAATCAACTGAACAACGAATTTTATACAGTAAGGCATTAGTGCACTGTGCAAGCTTTAGCAGAGCAGGCTTAATGGCTTATTCACAATACGGAGATAAAAACACCATGTTACAACGTCTAAATCAAATAAAGCAGATCGACAACAGCTCATTTATCGCAAAAACAGCGTTAGTTATTTTTACAACAGGCATGCTTAGCAGCTTTGCCATTGCAAAACAGCCGATGTCAGTTGAAAAGACAAAAGACTATCAAGCGGTTATGCGCGTAGAGCCGATATACCCCATTCAAGCTGCGGAGCAAGGCATTAGCGGTTCAGTCGTTTTGAAATACGATATTTTACCAAGTGGCGCCACCAGCAATGTCAGTGTGGTAAGCGCAGAACCTGAAGCTGTTTTCAATCGAGAAGCGAAAAGAGCCTTAAAAAAATGGCAGTATGCGCCATCTGAATCTGGCTATAAAAACGCCTTAGTACAACTCGATTTCGCCTTAGACGAAAACTATCAAGCAAAGGATTTAATTGAGAAAATTAAAGTTAGCTCTAAGTAAGAGTAACCACTTAAGACCCTAAAGCAAGCGCCTTATTTAAGCCGCTTGCTTTGTGGTTTTTGACTAGAGGCAAAGAGCAATCATTGCCACAGCACTTACATAGCCAACAAGCCAAACTAACGAGCGCAAAATATCTTGGTTTATATAGTAAAAAATACAATATAGTACACGAGCAATTATATGCACAACAGCTAACATTTCAGTGGCTTGATAAACATTGTTGGTCGCAATTACCACCGCTAAAGCAACAGCAAAAACGGTTAATGACTCAAAACTGTTTTGATGAGCAGCCAGCGCCCTCGCCCCAAAACCTGTCAACTTACTTTGTTGATCTCTTGGGTGTTTATTGTCATATCCTTCAAGCTTATTTTGTGCAAAAGCCACTGGCGCTTTGGCTAAATAGGGTATGAGCACTGCGATGAGTGCGCAGATAATAAGTGTGGTCATGATATTTCCTTATTTTGTTTGTAACATTACCCTATCGCAAACAAAAAAAAGCCGCTACTTATAACAGCAGCGGCCAGCAATAGCATCATTGTCACTATAGCCTAATGACCGCATAAAAGCCCTGCGGCATATTGTCACAGCTGAGTTTTCCTCAAGTTGGTCGATAAGCTGATGCCCTAATACTTTGGTTTTGTTACTCTATACCCAAGCCCCCTCATTAATTTATTTTCAGTATGACTTGGATTTTCTTAACTATTTTTGCGGCATTTATGCAGTCGTGGCGCAACGCTCTGCAAAGTCAACTCAGTGCAACAGTGAGTGTTGCTGGGGTAACGCTTGCTCGCTTTATCGTTGCCAGCCCAATTGCTGCCCTGTATTTATTTGCACTTTATCAGTATCAAGACGCCGCACTTCCTGACTTTAATCTGGCTTTTATTGGCTACATTATTGGCGCCAGTATCGTCCAAATTGTTGCCACAGGTTTAATGGTTAAACTGTTTAAAATGAATAACTTTGCAGTCGGTGCAGGGCTTGCTAAAAGTGAAGCACTGATGGCGGCGATTTTAGGTGTTATGTTCTTTGGCTCAGTACTGTCATTGCTAGGTTGGGTTGGGGTATTTATTGGTGCAATTGCGGTATTGCTATTAAGTGGCATTGCGAATGTAAAACACTTTAATTTGGGCACTGCACTCCTTGGGCTTGCTTGTGGTACTTCATTCGCCCTTTCATCGTCATGGATCCGTGAGGCAAGTTTAAATTCAGGACTGACTTTCCCGCACTCTGCAGCTTGGGTACTGGTACTGATAATCAGTTTACAAACGCTGATGCTGTGCGCTTATATTGCACTCAAAGAGCGCGATACATTTAAGAAAATGTGGCAACACAAAGGCACCACTACCGCTGTCAGTGTTTGTAGCTGTTTAGGTTCCATTGGTTGGTTTAGCGCCATGAGCTTGCAGCATGTTGCTTATGTAAAAACACTGGGGCAAATAGAGGTATTCTTTACCATTTTGGTATCGATTCTTTGGTTAAAACAGCCGTTAAAGCGCCAAGACACAGCGGGGCTTGTGTTAATTGCGCTGGCAGCCATTCTGGTAATGCTACCCAACTAGATGCGTTTCTAGTCATTAAAAAAGCGGCTATGCCGCTTTTTTAATGACTAATTTTTAGCGTTATCACACCACTGATTATCAGCAGTACTCCGGCAATGCGGCCAAATGTGGCAGCATCACTATAAAATAAAATACCGACCAAGAAAGTGCCCGCAGCGCCGATGCCTGTCCATACTGCATAGGATGTCCCCATCGGAATATCCTTTTGCGCCAACCACAACATAAAGCCACTAGCGACCATAAAGGCGACGGCTATCGCAATGCCTAACCAGCGACTCTCTGATTCTTGAGACATTTTAAGACCGACTGGCCAGCCTATTTCTAACAACCCTGCGACAATTAAATACAACCACGCCATTATTGATCTCGCTTTTTCAGGATCACGTCATATAAATCTTCACGGCGATCTTTTAAGTTTCTTACCGTGCCTTCACTGTGAAGAATTTTCAGTTTATCCATATCTAAATCACTGAATAACAGCATTTCGGTATTCGGTGTTGCTTCGTTCAAGGTCGCATCATGCGGGAATGAGAAATCAGAAGGGGTAAGCACTGCCGATTGCGAGTACTGTACGTCTAAGCTCTCTACCTCAGGTAGGTTACCAACCGAGCCTGCAATCACAACATAACACTCATTTTCGATTGCACGTGCTTGCGCACAATGACGAACACGTAAGTAGCTATTTTTAGTATCCGTCCAAAATGGTACAAATAAGATATCTAGCCCTTGCTTAGCGAGAATACGCGACAGTTCAGGGAACTCAACATCGTAACAAATTTGAATACCGACACGGCCAGCATCCGTTTCAAATACGGCAATTTTGTCACCCCCTTGGATTACCCAGTCATTTTGCTCATGGGGCGTGATATGTATTTTGCGCTGCTCATCAATTTTACCGCTACGGTGGCACAAATAGCTGACATTATAAATCTTGTCATCTTCAGCGAGCGGCATTGAGCCGGTAATAATATTGGCATTGTATTCAACTGCCATGCGCGACATCGCATCACGGAACGTTTCAGTGTATTCGGCTAAATAACGAATGGCTTCCGTTTGATTGCACTGCTCGGTTAAGCCCATTAACGGCGCATTGAAAAATTCCGGAAATAAAATAAAGTCGCTTTTATAGTCAGACACCGTATCAACAAAATACTCAACTTGCTTAAGTAACTCCTCAACTGAGTCGACGCAGCGCATTTGCCACTGTACAGCACCAACACGCACTATAGATTTAGTTGATTCAAGTACCGTATCTGTGGGTTCAAACATAATGTTATTCCACTCTAGTAAAGTGGCATAACCCACTGACTCCTGATCTTCTGGTAGGTATTTTTTAAGTAAGCGCTTTACTTGGAAATCGTTAGAAAGTTGAAAACTTAGAATTGGATCATAAAGCTCTTTATGATCAACCTTTTCGATGTACTCCATGGGTGACATTTCAGAGCTATGATTGTAATAACGTGGAATACGCCCACCCGCTAAAATAGCGCGTAAGTTATACTGACGGCATAATTCTTTACGCGCATCGTATAAGCGTCGGCCAAGTCTCATACCCCGGTGAGTTGATGATATAACCACATCTAAACCATAAAGTGCATCGCCTTCTGGGTCGCTAAAAACACGGTCGTGACCATCAACAATATCTTCGTAGGTATGCGGGTTAGAAAAACGTGCGTAATCTACTTGCACACTCAAAGCGATACCCACAAGCACACCGTCATCAACAATGCCGATTTGACCTTCAGGGAACTGATCGATTAAACGAAAAATGGTGTGGCTTGGCCACGCTCCACCTAGGCCTGGGTACGCTTGATCCATCAGAACTTTGATTTGTGGATACTGCTCTTTGGTTAAATTACAAATCTCTAGATGCGTTTTTTCAGCCGACATACATACTCCTTTAGGGCATAACAGGAAACACAAAGCAAACTATACGGTAACACCTTTAAAATAGCTCTTTTAGAGTGGCATCAATTACACACTATGCCAAGTATCAGCATAATAAACATCGTATGAATATGCGTTTAATTAAATCCACTCACAATAAACTTATCAATGATTCAAGGTGATATTGGTGATTTATTCATCAGCAAGGCTATTTTCATCTATACTTTGTGTTTAAACGCCTGCTTGTATGAGGTTCATTTGATAAAACATTTACTAAAACAATCAAAGCAGTCAGGTTTAGAAGAAATAGAACAAGTAAAGTTTTTAATCATTTCTAAAATCGCATATTTCGCACTGGTAGTGCATGCGTTGCTCATTCCACTTTTTGCCCATGTGGGCGCTATTACTTTAGCTTTAGTCAATATTCTTAGCGTCGTTGCTTGGGGCAGCGGTATCTTTCTAATAAAACAAGGCTTGACCTCTTTAGCATTGAGGGTATTTTGTTTGGAAGTGCTTATCCATGCTGTAGTGGTATGCGCCACATTAGGGCTCGATTTAGGGTTTCAATTTTATTTGTGGACTATCTCCTGTATTTTGATGATTGACTACCAATTATCACTAAAACGCGCTGCACTATACAGCTTATTGATGATCACTACCTTTGCTCTTCTATACATCTTTTTCAACGATGTACCTTATCAATATACCTACCCGCAGCTTATTCCTTATGTACATTTAACAAATATTATCATTGCTGGTTTGCCTATGGTTTACGCTATTGGGCTGATCAGAGAAATTACGCTTTCACAACGTATTGAATTAACCGAAATGGCATCACGAGATCCTCTCACCAAACTTTATAATCGCCGCTTTGCTAAAAAATTAATTTTAGCAACCTACAGAAAAAGCATCGAAGCGGAGCAAAGTTTGTGCCTTGTCATGGCTGATATCGATCACTTTAAACAAATCAATGATACCTATGGTCATGACAAAGGCGATGCGATTTTAGTTAATATTGCACAAGCAATATGTGAATTCTTAAATGAAACAGATATAGCTGTACGCTGGGGCGGTGAGGAGTTTTTGCTCTTACTCGATAATACCGATGAGCATCACGGGTTACAAAAAATAGAGGCCTTGCGTGAATATATTGCGACACTAGACGCTCACCAAGAGCTGCCAAACTTATCGGTGACAATGAGTTTTGGTTTAATTGAATGGCAACCGCTTGCATCTTTAGAGAGCATGTTGCAGCAAGCTGATGCAGCGCTATATGACAGTAAAGATGCAGGAAGAAATACTACCACGGTTGTAAAAGCATTCTGTTTACAACTGGATGATACTGATGCGGTTAATTAACCGCATCTATCGTAATACTATGCATAATGCTCTGTGGCATAAGAGGGGTGAGACCTTCACTAACATAGTCATCAAATCCCGCACGATAAAACTCAGACAGTGGATGCCCAGACTGACCGCCAGGAATTGCCATTATAGCCTTATCTAAGTGCCCAGGCTGTACAATAAATCGTTGTGAGGCACCAAAACTACGCCCCTGTACTGCTGGCATAAAGGTATCACCAAACCCTGGAGCCGCTGGCATGTTGAGCAACTTTTTGAGTACGGGAATTTGTTTTGCAAATGGGTGCTCAATAACGAGCTCATTCACGCTTCCCCACTGCCAATTTTGCATATTCTGTCCATATTGAGTGGTCAGCTTATCAAGGGTACGATCAAACGCTGCTCGCATTTGCTCAGACCAATCAGCATAATCAGGATTTAACCAACCTTTCGGTTGAGTATTTATTAGTTGCCAAACAGCAGGTTCAAGATCTCGCTTCACGTGCTTTAAGCTGCCATCAAACGTTTGCA
This sequence comes from Pseudoalteromonas sp. 68 DY56-GL68, assembly GCF_041414825.1. Lineage (NCBI taxonomy): Bacteria > Pseudomonadati > Pseudomonadota > Gammaproteobacteria > Alteromonadales > Pseudoalteromonadaceae > Pseudoalteromonas > Pseudoalteromonas sp. 68 DY56-GL68. The sequence continues at coordinate 47,775 of NZ_JAOCZL010000019.1, read as the reverse complement.
GTTCGTTTTCCAGCGGGCTGAAGAGGCCATTAATCACTTCATCACGGTAGTACTTCACTAATGTATAACCAATTGAATCTGCACATGCACATGCTTGCCAATTGTTTAACTCTGATAGATAAGCTTTATACTCATCGGGTCTACTTTCAAGTTGCTTTACAAGTAGGTTATGCCATTTTGTTAAAAAGCGAGCTTCATTATCATGCTGCAACTGATAAAAATCACTCTCTGTGAATTGCTGCTTTTCAAATAAACGGTCGCGGATCTGAGCTGAACGTGCGCCCATCGCATAAGCACCATTACCAAAGCGTTTATTATCTTCAGCCGAAACAACACGTGAGTTCCCAGTCCAAAGTCGACCACTTGCAGGGTTTTTAACATAGGGCCGCTCAGTTTCATTTTCGTGCCACCCTACAGGGTAATTTTGCTCCGAGACAGCAAGTTCACTAGGGACTTTGCGTGCAGGAATCGCCCCCATGTTCTTCCAAGCAGCATTCCCACGATCATCTACAACCATTAGATTTTGTACAGGAATACCAACATCAGCTGCAAGCGCTAACGCATCATCAACATTGTCTGCTTGCTCAAGCTTTATTAGGTCCATATTAACCGCATAATCATGATGTGCCACCCAACTTAGCGCATAAGGCTTACCGTTAATATTTTTTACTGGACCATACTCACTCATGGTCAGTGCATAGTTTTCACTACTACCATCATTAAGTAAAATCGCTTCATCTATCTGCCATGTTTTGTCGTGCCCGTCGAGTGCAATCCAATCTGCTGTATCCAAGTAGCCATTGGTAAAACCCCAAGCGACTTTATTGTTCGTGCCAACCACAATTGCAGGGGCACCAGGTAGCGAAACGCCTGTTATTTGTTGCATCTGGCCATTTAAAGGATAATTCAACTGCGCCCTATACCAAATAATCGGCACCGCAAACGACAAATGCATATCATCAGATAACATCCCAGCACCTGTTTGCGTTAAATCCCCCGTAACAGCCCAATTATTACTGCCTAACTCCTTCGTATCTTCAATATGCGTGATCATACTCAAAGGTGCTGATAAGGAAGGGATCGAGTGATTGTAAGGAGCTAGCTGACTATTATCGAGAGCAGCCTGATACAGGCTAGGTTGCGTAATAAAAGCAACCATCTCTTTACCAAATATTTGCTCTATTTGAATCAGGGTTTTATCTCGTTCAAAAGTCGCTGTTTGCAAATCTAAATACATACTAAAAATAGTCAGTAAGCTGTCTTCACTTTGCCATGGTTTCGCTGTAGCAGCTGTTAGTAAATATTCAAAACTATCAAAGCCCGTTTGCGCGTGTCCCTCATTCACACCTTTCGCATATGTCGCCAATAGTACTCGATCTGACGAAGGTAATTGCTCGAGTAAAATTTGGCTTCGTTTTCTCAACTGATGAAAGCGCATTGTTTTATCAAGTTCCAGCGCGGCTTTGCCAAATAGTTCACTTAACTCTCCAGCTGCATTTCGACGCAATAAATCCATTTGGAAAAAGCGATCTTGTCCATGAGCAAAGCCAAGCGCATATGCCGCATCTAAACGACTTTGTGCATGAATCACAGCTTGACCAAGCACATCTCGTTCGATCTTAACGGACTGTTCAATTGCTGTACTTTTTCCTTTGCCATCCAGCGCTGGCAAGCTTAAGTTCAACGCGCCATAAATAAGGCCCGTAGCCAATAACGCAACGACGAGTAGACTCATCAACAACCATTTAATTATTTTAAACATACTAAATACGCTTCCGCAGGAGTTATAGGCCTATAGTAACCAGTGTTTTATGAAAAAATAGTGTTTCGATACAAATAATTAAATTTAGTTTTACGATTGTGTGCTTCATTTTTATTTACGACAGAAATTGTCTATAGTAGGTAGATAGTATAAAAACCGATACCTCTCATGCCACTAGCTACTGAAAATGATAATAAAAAGCTAAAAAAACTAAAGCTCACCTTCTGGCTTTCTTTAGGTTTGATTATCCTAATCGGTCTAGTCATTGACCATATCAATTATACGCGAGAGAAAGACGCCTACCGTTCACAAGAACTTGCGAAAATAAGTACTTATCGCGCTGAGTTAGAATCAACGCTGGTGTCAAATATTCAACTCGTACGGGGTCTTGCTGTTGCTGTTGCTGCAGAGCCGAATCTTAACCAAGCCCGCTTTTCACAAATAGCAGCACCACTATTTGAAACCTCCTCTGAGCTCAGAAACATCGGCGGTGCACCCGATATGATAATAAGAATGACCCATCCCCTTGGGGGAAATGAAAAAGCAATTGGGTTAAATTTTTTAAAAAATAAAGCCCAACGCTCAGATGCCATAAAAGCACGGGATGAGAATAAAATTGTTATGGCGGGTCCCCTAGAGCTGGTACAAGGCGGCCAAGCACTCATTGCTAGAGTGCCCGTATTTACCCAGCCAAACAATCAATTTTGGGGTCTGTTATCGGTCGTTTTAGATATAAATAAAGTGTATAAAAACGCTGGACTCACGTCGCTTAGTAATGAGTATGAACTTGCACTGCAAGGACGAAATGGCAAAGGGCTGGATGGCGAGTTCTTTTATGGTGATGAACAAATTCTAGAGACTAACCCACTTAGCTTTAGCATTTCATTCTCAGGCGGTCAGTGGCAAATGTACGCCACACCTAAAAAAGGCTGGCAGCCTGCTAATTCTTCTATTTGGCCATTACGGCTGGCGATTATTCTAATTTGTGCTTTATTCGCAGGTGCATCTGTTTTTTTACTGAAAATGCTTGAACGCCAATACAGAAACGAGCGCATGCTCGAAACCATGAGCGGTTTAGCAAAAATAGGGGCTTGGTCCTTTAATCTCGAAACTAAAACAGTGTATTGGTCAGAAATGACTAAATTGATTTTTAAACTACCACTTTCAAGCCAGCCAGAATGGCCCAGTAATTTTAATTACTTCAAACCTGGCTACAGCAGAGACAAAATTCGTCATCTAACAGAGAAAGCGATTAAAAATGGCGAGAGCTTTGAAACACAAGTACAAATATTAACGAATGAGGGCAATCCTGTTTGGGTTCTTGTCAATGGCGAAGCCGAACATCACAACAAACGATGCGTGAAACTGTTTGGCTCTTTACAAGATATAGATGCCCGTAAACGTGTTGAACTTGAAAACAGCAAAATAGCCCTCCACAACGAAATTTTAGCCTCTTTAACTGTTAATGATGCGGTTTTAACAGGTAACCTCAACCTATCAAAACATATTATTGTGCAAGCAATTTGCCATGCGCTTGGTGTTGACCGTGCAGGAATCTGGCTCTTCAGTGATGATAGACAATCACTTAATACGTTTGCGATACACGACCAAAGCAACCCCCAATTCAGCGAATCTATTGCTCTACAGCAAATCGACTTCCCTAATTATTTTGACGCCATAAATAATCATGCTGTGATAAGCGCAAGTGATGCACAATGTGATGCTCTTACAAAAGACTTATCTGTTGATTACCTAGAACACTTTGATATTCGTTCGATGCTAACTGTTATCATTCCCACAGGTAGCAAAACGATGGGGGTGGTTTGCGCAGAAATGTGTCACAACCGACGTAAGTGGAGCAAAAATGAGGAAAGCTTTTTAATTGCGGTGGCGGCACTCATTGGCAGTTTACACGCCAGTCAACGACGAATTGAAACCGAACAGCAGCTTGTCCAAGCAAAAGAAGCGGCAGAGCAAGCGGTAAAAGCCAAAAGCGAATTTTTAGCCAGTATGAGCCATGAAATCCGAACCCCAATGAATGGCGTGATTGGCATGCTTAATATAATTAAACAAAGCAAGCTTGATGTTCAACAAAGTCATCACATTGCACTTGCTCAGTCATCGGCTGAATCTTTGCTGCATATCATTAATGATATTTTAGATTTCTCAAAAATCGAAGCCGGCAAACTAGACATAGAGAATGTATCGTTCAATGTATCGAAACTACTGGGAGATACCATTGAGTCCTTTGCAATCAAAGCAGAACAAAACAACACCAAGCTGATTCTTGATGCCACTCATATCAAACATGAATTTATCATTAGTGACCCAAATCGAATTCGTCAAATTATCAATAACCTACTAGGAAATGCCGTCAAGTTTACTAACGACGGTGAAATAATCGTCATAGCCAGCTACGAAGAAGCAGACAACGACAGCTTCTTGTGTTGTTCCATCATTGATTCAGGGGTTGGGATCAAAGCAGATAAACAAGCCACATTGTTCGACTCTTTTACTCAAGCTGATGCATCAACAACTCGTCAGTATGGCGGTACAGGACTTGGGCTTGCAATTGTGAAGCAGCTCTGTCAACTAATGGAGGGAGATGTTGGGGTAGTAAGTGCGCTAGGTGAAGGCAGCACCTTTAATTTTACTGTGAAAGTAAAGCTAGACCATGCACAACAACAACCCGAGCCGAGTCATATTATCGACAAGAAATTGATCCTCATTGCTGACAACTGCAAGCTAAGCAGCGGTATTGCTAAAAAACAATTGCAGCTATGGGGTGCTAAAGTAGAAATAATTAATAATATTGACGACTTACTTGCCCGTGCACAACAACCAACTGGCTGTCATTTTGATGCTATTTTTATCGACTACTCGCTATTCGCTAAAGCCTCTAAAGTTCAACAAAAAGCGTTTCAAACCCACTTTAATGCAAGCCGTTGTAAACGTATTTTAATGGCACCGATGAGTTTAACGGAGAAGCAAACGAGACATGTGTTAAAAGTAGAGAGTATTATTTTTAAACCCCTCACCCCTTCGGACTTATTTAACTCGCTTGCTAATGAAAAATACATTGAGCAACAGCACACAAACAAAGAACCGGTAAACGCAAAAATAGCAGAAGTTAACACTGACACTGAGTCGCAAGTGCTTTTAGTAGAAGATAATAAAGTAAATCAAATGGTGGCAAGTGCCCTGTTGAGACAAGCCGGAGTGAGCTTTGATATTGCAGAAAATGGCCTTGAAGCAATCTCATATTTGAGCAAGCGAGAAGACACTCCTTACGAGCTTGTATTAATGGACTGCCAAATGCCTGAAATGGACGGTTATCAAGCAACACGCTCAATTAGAGCTTCAGAAGCGGGTGTGGCTCATCAAGACGTTAATATCGTGGCCTTAACCGCGAATGCAATGCAAGGCGATAAAGAACGCTGTCTCAGTGCTGGTATGAATGACTATTTAACCAAACCACTTAACTTCGATGCTTTAAATAAAAAATTACAAATGTGGCTAAGCCCGTATAAACACAGAGAGTAAAACAATGCACTTATCATCAAACCAACAACGCGTTATTGGCTGCTTACTTGAAAAGCAAATCACAACCCCTGAGCACTACCCTCTCTCTTTAAATGCATTAACGAACGCTTGCAATCAAAAGTCAAACCGTGAACCGGTTTTATCGCTGAGCGAGTCTGATGTACAAAACATCATAGATGAACTGACCAATTTACGTTTAGTCACTGTTGATGAAGGCCTTTCAGGCCGAGTGAATAAATACGCGCATCGCTTTTGCAATACTCAGTTTGGCAGCTTACAGTTTACTGAGCAACAGCGTGCGATTATTTGCTTATTATTGCTAAGAGGGCCGCAGACCCCAGGCGAGTTACGCACCCGTAGTAATCGCCTCGCCGAGTTCTCTAATGTGAGTGAAGTTGAAATCGCCCTTGATGCCCTGATCGAACAAGAACATGTTGCTCGTTTAGCCCGTGAACCAGGTAAACGAGAAAGCCGTTATATGCACTTATTTGTTGACTCAGATAGCTTAGCAAAAGATATAGTTGATCATGAGTCTGAACAGGCCAGCGACAGCGAAGTTCAACAATTACGTGCCGAAATCGAAGAACTTAAGCAACAAATTAACGCGATAAAAGCGCATTTAGGTCTTTAATAAAAGCGTTGCTCGTAACATAATGTACAAGACGCTGAACAACCACAACGAAAATAGGAGCTCAACCATGCGTGCCGATATTCTGGCAGAAATGAAAGTCCAACCCACGATTGATGTGAAGGCGGAAATTACGCGCCGCGTCAACTTTCTAAAAAGCCGACTTCTAGCTGCGCATTCACGTTCGCTTGTATTAGGTATTAGTGGTGGTGTTGACTCATCAACATGTGGTCGTTTATGCCAATTAGCCATTGATGAATTAAACCAAGAACACAACACCAACGAATACCAATTCATCGCGGTGCGCCTACCTTACGGTGTACAAGCAGATGAAGACGAAGCACAAATGGCCGTTGATTTTATTAAACCCAGTAAGCGCATGACCGTAAACATCAAAGCAGCGGTTGACGGGATGCACGAACAAGCGATGGCGGCTGTGGTCGGTGGCGGCGTTGAGCTTCCTGATCAAGCAAAAATTGACTTTATTAAAGGCAATGTGAAAGCACGTCAGCGAATGGTAGCACAGTACGAAATTGCTGGTTTTAGCCAAGGTTTAGTTGTGGGCACTGACCACAGTGCTGAAAATATTACGGGGTTTTATACTAAATTTGGTGATGGCGCATGTGATTTAGCCCCTTTATTTGGTCTTTCGAAGCGTCAAGTAAGAGCCCTTGCCGAGCAGTTAGGAGCACCCGCTTTACTGGTCAATAAAGCACCAACAGCTGATTTAGAGTGCGATCGCCCAGGTTTAACAGATGAAGAGGCGCTAGGCCTAACGTACGAACAAATTGATGACTTTTTAGAAGGCAAAGATGTGACAAGCGAAGTAGAAGATAAACTAACCGCTATTTACTTACGTACCCAACATAAGCGCCAAGCTATACCCACTATTTATGACGAGCTTTAAGCTCAAAATATCGAAGGGCGATTTATAGCAATCAGCAAATAAATTGCCCTCCTTTCCTCGCTACACTGATGTTCCTTCCCTAGCATTACCGGCGTTTTCTCAATATGATAAATGATCGGTGTGAAAACTTTGCCCGTAAAAAGTTTTGCAACATGATTGCAGTAAAGATGAAATCGTTCTGTAATTTGGTTTATAGTGGCTAGAGTACAAACTAAATAGAAAGCTTAACACACAGACATCTAAGGATTTATACATAGTTTATGTCATCGCCTATTTTAATTACTGGCGCAGGCCAACGTATTGGACTCGCTTTGGCCGAGCATTTTTTAGCGCAAGGACAAGCAATCATAGTCACATACCGCACTCGCCACGATGCTATTGATATCCTCGCAGGTAAAGGAGCGACGTGTATTCATGCTGACTTTGATAGTGATGCAGCAATTACACATTTTATTGAACAACTAAAAAGCCATACTAATCAGCTAAAAGCAATTATTCATAACGCGTCGAGTTGGGACTGTGAAGCCAATAACCAAGATTATGCGACGCTGTTCGATAATATGATGCGCATTCATGCTAAAACCCCTTACTTAATCAATCTAGCAGCAGCTGATCTATTGCTTCATTATCAACAGAATACAGGTCAAGCTGCCGATATCATCCACATGACAGATTACGTGGTGGAAAAAGGCAGCCCTAAACATCTAGCCTACGCAGCAAGTAAAGCAGCACTCGATAACTTAACTAAATCATTTTCAGCGAAATTTTCACCGGCAATTAAAGTGAACGCAATTGCACCATCACTCATTATTTTTAATGATCATGACAGTGAAGAATACCGAGCCAAAACCATCAAAAAGTCTTTAATGGAAATTGAACCTGGCTGCACAGAAATTATTAATAGCGTCGAGCTACTACTTAACAGCCACTACATCACAGGACGTTCATTACCTGTAGATGGTGGCAGACATTTAAAATAACGTATTACTGAGAAATCTATGCACGATGATTTAAAAAAGAGCTATCAAGACATAATTAGCGCAGTAGGCGAAGACCCTCAACGAGAGGGCTTACTTGATACACCGAAACGCGCAGCAAAAGCGATGGAATACCTAACTAAAGGTTATCGCCAAACTCTTGATGAAATTACCAATAACGCCGTCTTCACCTCTGATGCTGACGACATGGTATTAATTCAAGATATTGAGCTTTACTCTATGTGCGAACACCACTTACTGCCATTTGTTGGTCGTTGTCACATTGCTTACATTCCAGATGGTAAAGTACTCGGTTTATCTAAATTTGCTCGTATTGTCGATATGTTTGCACGACGCTTCCAAATTCAGGAACAGCTTACTCATCAAATTGCAAAAGCTGTTGAAGAGGTCACAGGTGCAAAAGGTGTTGGTGTTATTGTTGAAGCAAAACATATGTGTATGATGATGCGCGGTGTTGAAAAACAAAATTCAAGCATGCGCACCTCAGTTATGCTTGGCAGCTTTAGAGCCGATCCAAAAACCCGTAATGAGTTTTTGCAGTTAGTTAGAGGGTAATCATGGCCAATGCAATTATCAATGTAACTAACCTCAGGCTAAGAACCTTTATTGGCTTTAACCCTGAAGAGCGTGAAAAAAAGCAAGATGTCGTGATTAACCTTGAAATTCACTACCCTGCTGAGCAAGCTTGTGAAACTGACGCTGTTGATAAAGCACTTAACTACAAGACCATTACTAAAGAAGTTATCGCTTTAGTCGAAGAAGGTCACTTCTTACTGCTAGAAAAGCTCGTTGCCGAGATTTTAGCTATTTGCCACCAGCATAAAAGTGTTCATTACGCCAAAGTCCGTGTTGATAAGCCACATGCGCTGCGTTTTGCGGACTCAGTATCGCTGACTCTCGATTGGCAGAAAAACTAAAAAAACTTTTCAAGCCCAACAGCAAAGGCAAGCACAGCTAAATAACGTGCTCCTTTGCCAAGGGCGACAAGTACCAGAAAAGTTAAGAACTTAACGCGAAAAATTCCACCGACCACAGTAAGTGGATCGCCCACCACTGGCAGCCAAGCAAACAATAGACTGTAAATACCGTATTTATTGAATTGTTTTTCAGCTTTTTCAATGGACTTTTTAGAGACCGGAAACCATTTACGGTCTTTAAAACGCATGACCTGTGTGCCAAGCCAATAATTAACACAACTACCAAGCACATTACCGAGTGTTGCACTAAGCCATAGCAACCAAAGAGAGTAGCTCCCTTTGGCAATCATTGCCGTCATTACCAACTCTGATGAACTAGGTAACAAAGTTGCTGAAATAAATGCAGTAAAAAAAAGCGAAAGATAAGCCATACATACCCAAAAAAAGAAAAGCTCAGCAACACTGCTGAGCTTTTCTAGTATATCTAATTTCTCAGTTTCATTTTATAAATTCAATGCTCAGCGGATAATCCACTTCTTTACCATCATTGGCTTTGATTGCCGATACAACAACCATAATAAACGCGAAAATTGCGATGACAGGTAATAAAATGACGCCGATGACAACAAACATCAACAAGAAACTAATGATATATGCAATCATCATCGTTAGCTGAAAATTTAATGACTTACGGCCATGTTCAGCCACTAACGGCATTTCATCCTTTTTGGCAAGCCACACAATGAGCGGCCCGATGACAGATCCGAAAGGAATTAATAATCCAGCAAATGAGCTTAAATGACATAGCATTGCCCACGTTCGGTGGTCCTTATTATCCGTTATAACTTCAACCTTTTGATTATCGTCCATTATGACTCCTTGTTATTTTTTCTCATCTTCACTATAGCGTTATATTTGCCTAGTTAATATACCATGAGTTGATTTAACCCGCTGTTTTCACCCCACCTCGTTACTGTGATAAAAAAGTGATAACTTCGTGAGGCTTTTATGATATTGCTATTTGATACTGTTTTTGAACAGTCAAAAACAGGAACAAATAATGAAAACTTTATCTTTAACTTTGCTAGCTGCTACAGCAATTTCTAGCTTCACGAGCCAAGCTGCTGAGCTAGATATCAAACTAACAAACCTCACTCAAGGTGTGCATTTTACACCTATTCTGATTACAGCCCACAGCAGTGATACATCACTTTTTGAAGTCGCAACACCAGCATCTACAGCGTTACAAACAATGGCTGAAGGTGGCAACATTGCACCTCTTGTTGATGAAGCAACAGCCGCAAATAGCGATATAGTTGCCAACCCAGCTGAAGGGTTACTTGCTCCGGCCGCATCGACAATGGCAAGCCTAACAACAACTGAAGGTAACGACTACTTATCTCTAACAGCCATGTTGTTGCCAACAAATGATGGTTTTGTCGGCTTGAATAGCTGGAAAATACCTACCGAAGCAGGTACTTACACTATTTACCTAAATGGCTATGATGCAGGCACTGAAGCTAATGATGAACGCGTTGTTGAAGGCTCAGGGGCTTTGGGCGTTCTCGGTATTCCTGCCGCACCAGGCGGAAATGCAGGCACTGGCGGTAGTGGTGTCACAAGCAGTGAAAGCAATACAATGGTACATATTCATCCTGGTAACTTAGGTGATGATGATCTTGAAGCAGGCATTAGTGACCTTGATAACACAGTACACAGATGGTTAAACCCAGTTGCTAAATTGACAGTAACGGTTAAGTAGGAGAGCTATTATGCTTCGTTTAACAAAAAGCTTGATCATCATTGCTTTTGGCGCCAGCCTCGCGGCCTGTGGTGACTCAAATAATAATCGCTCAGAGACTCCGCCTGAAGTCGTGTCACCTCCCGTTGTTAGTCCAGTCGTTACATACGAATTTACAATACAAGTAAGTAACTTAACTGCTGCACAACCATTATCACCAATTGCTGTGATTTCTCATACCGAAAACATGCTTTGGGAAATAGGTAGCCCTGCATCGACAGCACTTGAGGTAATGGCTGAAGGAGGAAACAACAGCGACCTATTAGCGGTTGATTTTGCAACCGCAGTTGCATCTGCCGATGCACCTCTTCCGCCAGGAAGTCAGGTAACATTATCACTCTCAACAGAGCAACTAGATTCATTAAAAATAAGCTTAGCAACCATGCTGGTGAATACAAATGATGCATTTACCGGTCTTAATGCAATAGATGTGTCTTCGTTAGCTGTAGATGAAGCGCTTACTTTTACTACATTTGCTTATGATGCTGGAACAGAGGCTAATTCAGAAGCCGCGGGGACAATCCCTGGACCAGCTGATTCAGGCGAAGGGTTTAATGAAGAGCGTGATGATGTTAACTATGTGGCTATGCACCCAGGTGTCGTTAGTCAACATGATGGTCTAAGTAGCTCTGTACTTAGCAGTCAACATAAGTTTGATAACCCATTGACTCAAGTTGTCATTACGCGGACGCAATAACATAGCACTCACTTGCGCTAAGGGCATAAGGAAGTGCCTTAGCGATTTGGACAAGACTATGCGCCCAGAAAAACTTTTAATTGTTGAAGATGACCGTGCTATACGTCAACTTGTAATAACTCAACTTAGCAACCTAAATTTACATATTGATGAAGCCGATTCTGCTGAATCAGCATTAAAAAAACTAGCAAGCAATGATTATGGGCTGGTTATATTAGATATAAACTTACCGCAAATGGATGGTTTAAGTTTATGCCGCAAGATTAAAGAACACTACCCCACGGTATCAGTTATTTTACTTACCGCTTTGAGCAGTGACATGGATAGAGTTATTGGTTTAGAAATGGGTGCAGATGACTATATATGTAAACCATTCTTTGCAAGAGAATTACAAGCGAGAGTAAAAACTCAATTGCGCCACCGAGAGCAACTACTTATAGCTCAATCTTCCATAAAAAAGAAACCCGATGAAGCACAACTTCAACTCGGAGCCTTACACATAGAGTTTTCGAGTCATCAAGCTTACTTAGCAAATCAAGCCGTCAACTTAACCGCGACAGAGTTTGATTTACTGGTACACTTTGCAAAGCACCCTAACCATGTTTTCAGTCGCCAGCAGCTACTTGATCAAGTTTGGGGGTACCAACATAGTGGTTACGAGCATACCGTTAACTCCCATATTAATCGCCTTCGCAGTAAGTTTGAACAGCACCACCGTGCTCTATTTATAGAAACAGTTTGGGGTGTCGGTTATAGATTAAATCCAGGGCAGTTAAATATACAATGATGTTTTCGATGACCCTTTACCAAAAACTAGCTTGGTCACTAGTTATTATTTTTAGCCTGCTGTGTGCGCTTATATTTAATTGGAGCAAAAAGCTTGAACAACACTCTCAGCACCAAGCACAACAGCAATTACACATACACCTCGCTGAGCACCTTGTAAACGACAATCCATTAATAAAGCAAGGTGTATATGACTATAAGGCGCTGGAAAATTTATTTCATACCTTAATGGTGCTGGGACCTGCTTTCGAATATTACTTTGTAGACCCTGAAGGTAATTTGCTGACCTATTCAGCCAAACCAGGCAAGGTAGTGAGGCAAAAAATAAATCTAAGCCCAATAAAAAAATTAATTTCACAACCAAGCTCTACACCTATTTACGGTGATGACCCCCGCAACGTTGAGGGTCAAAAAATATTTTCTGCTGCCCCTGTTTATAATCAACAAAAACTACAAGGTTACTTGTATATGATTATTGGTGGTCAAGCCTTTGATGCAACGCTAAACGAGGTAAAACGTGATAATCCAGTTTGGCTAGGGGCAATGTGGTTTGTAGCTGCTATGGTCGCGCTATTTATCACTATGTTACTGTTATTTCGCTTTTTCACCTCACCACTTAAACAATTAAATAAAGAGGTCAGTCGAATAAAAGCTGCCAACTACAGCCTCACAGAAATGACGCTTAGCCCGAGCTATATGGGGAATAACGAAATTGGCAACTTAAGTAAAGGGATTTATGGCATGCTATCCCGTATTGATGAGCAGTTTAAATCTTTGCAGCAAATAGATAAACAGCGCCGAGAATTACTTACTCATTTATCACACGACTTAAGAACGCCACTTGCTTCATTACATGGTTTTCTTGAGGTTATGAAAAAACCATATTCTCAGCTCAGTCATCAAGAGCAACAACGTTACCTGACCTTGGCAATGGATAATTGCCAACAATTGAAGCTGTTAATTGAACAAATTTTTGAACTGGCTAATTTAGAGTGTGGGCAAGTAAAGATAAAAACTGAAACGTTTAATCTTGGCGAATTAATTTACGACTGTGTCGCCAAACTAGCATTAAACGCTGAAGCAGCAGGGGTAACAATAAAAGTCACTCCCAAAATTTGCGACTTTCCAGTTACAGCAGACATTGCCAAACTAGAGCGTGTACTTACTAACCTTATAGAAAATGCGATACGCCATACCCCCTCTAAAGGATTAATCACTGTAGAAGTGTCTCAACTCAACGAACAAGTTTTTGTCTCAGTCTCTGACACGGGTGTAGGCATTCACGCTGATGAGTTAACGGCAATCTTCGAACCTCATTACCAAGCACGTAATAGCATTAAACGGGGTCAAGGTGGACTAGGCTTAGCTATTTGCAAACAGTTACTTAAACTAATGAATAGTGATATTGAAGTACAAAGTACCCTGGGTAAGGGGACCCAATTTCGCTTTAACTTAACGAAGCATGCACCAGTTTAAGGTCGAATCACCCACTAGTGCGTATATTGATTATTGTTTGATACCTGCCAAATCAAGCATAAAAGCATAATACAGTGCGGTATCTTCTAAACTTTTGAATCGCCCTGACGCACCACCGTGTCCTGCTTCCATATCGGTTTTAAAGAGCAATACATTATTGTCAGTTTTCAGCTCACGCAATTTTGCCACCCACTTTGCAGGTTCAAAATATTGTACTTGTGAGTCATGTAGCCCCGTTGTGATCAACATATTTGGATAGGCTTGTTTTTTCACTTGATCATAAGGTGAATATGACAACATATAATCATAATACTTTTTATCATTTGGGTTGCCCCATTCATCATATTCATTGGTAGTAAGCGGTAAGCTTGTATCAAGCATCGTTGTTACAACATCAACAAAAGGAACGGCTGCAATCACCCCTTTATAAAGTTCTGGCGCTTGGTTTACTATTGCCCCCATTAGCAAGCCACCTGCACTGCCCCCTATTGCAAAAATAGTGTTTTTGTCACCATACTTTTGTGCAACTAAAGATTCTGTTACATCTATAAAATCGTTAAATGTGTTTTTCTTATGAAGCAACTTGCCATCTTCGTACCATGGGCGCCCTAGCATTTGTGAGCCGCGGATATGCGCAATTGCAAATACGAACCCGCGATCAAGTAAGCTTAATCGCGAACTCGAAAAACTTGGATCCATCGTCGCACCATACGAACCATAGCCATACTGTAATAACGGATTAGTACCGTTTTTATCAAACTTATCTTTACGATAAACGAGGCTCACAGGTACATCGACACCATCTCGCGTTGTCACATACACCCGCTCAGATGCATAATTATCTGGGTTAAAGCCACCTAACACTTTACGCTGCTTGAGAAGCGTTTTTTCACCGTTTTCTAAATTAATATCGTAACTTGTACTTGGCGTGGTCATACTTGAATAGTAAACACGTAAGTTAGGGTTATCTAGCTCATAGTTGTCATAGCTAGAAACTGTATATGTCGGGTCCTTGAAGGCAATCACTTGTTCTTGCTGATCACGTAAATCATGAATTGTTAAATAGGTTTGCCCCATTTTTCGCTCTTCGTATACGAGGTGATTACTAAATAACTCAATACTTTCCAGCTTGATGTTTTCGCGCCCAGCAACCAGCGTTTGCCAATTTGCTTTATCGTGAGCTTGTTCACGACGCACCTTCATTAATTGAAAATTTACGGCGTTTAAATTAGTGACTATGTAGTACCAATCACCTAATTTCTTAATGTCATACTCAAGTCCAGTTTCACGTGCAATTAAACGTTTTGGCATGGCACTGATATCGTTTGCATCAATAACCGATACCCCAGAGGCACTCGTGCTACTATGCTTGATATAAATTTCTTGGTGATCTTTACTCTTCTCAATACTGGTATAATAGCTAGTGTCATGCTCTTCGTACACCAACTCATCATCCGCTTGAGACGTGCCTAACCTGTGCCGAAAAACTTGGTATCCCAGTAAGGTTTGTGGGTCTTTTTTAATATAATAAAAGGTTTTATTATCATTCGCCCAAACAACATCACCTTCGCTGCCTTCAATTGTATCCGGCAGTAATTGATTAGTTGTCAAATCCTTAACTTTTACCGTGTATATACGCCGACTTAAGGTATCTTCACCATAGGCCAATAAAGCGCCATTTGGGCTTACATCAAGCCCTGTTACTGCAAAATAATCATGATTCTGCGCAAGCTTATTTACGTCTAAAATAACCTGCTGATGCAGTCCTTGCTTATCAGTACTTCGTATATAAACCGGATATTCATTATCACCATGAGTTTGTGAAAAATAATAATGGCTTCCCTTTTTTACAGGTACTGATTCATCATCTTTTTCAATACGCCCTTTCAGCTCTTCAAATAACTTATTTTGTAAAGCATCTGTATGAGCCATCATTTTTTCTACATAACTATTTTCAGCTGCTAAATGGGCAAGAACTTGTGGGTCAGTGCGACTATCGTCACGCATCCAATAATAGTTATCAACTCTGGTATCACCATGAAGAGTCATCTCATAAGGTACTTTGTTAGCCACAGGTGCCAACGTGTTCACTTTTTCTACAGCAGAAAATGCGCTGGATTCATGTACAGAATTAGGAATTTTGTTACACGCTGCAACAATGGCGAGTGGTACAGCCAATAAACAAAGAGAGTGACTAATTTTCATGGGGTTCCTGAGTTATTTTTTTATCCCGACATTAATATAAGTAAAGTTAAGTCACGATATAAGTAGGCTTTGTGAAGCAATGTAAAAAGGGAGCTACAGCTCCCTTTATTCAAACGTATTGATTATCTACTTTTGCTTACGGCGACGCACAAATGCAAACGGCGCAGCTAAAAGAGTTAACCATGCAAGTGAACCCGATGAACGCGATCTATTTGCTGTAGGAGCAGGTTCTGCTGGCATCTCAGATGCTTCATCTGCAAGGTTATTAACAAGCACAGTTACCATTGCGGGATCCGAGATATTACCTGACTTATCACTGACAACAACTTCAAGTTCAATGGCTGTCATTCCTGCATCATAATCCAAAATATCTTGTTGCATTACCACAACATCACCTTCGGAAGTGACTGAAACAGCTGTAGAAGTCGAGCTGATAACAATAAACTCAGAAATAGGGTTGGCAAGGTCTGCACCAAAACTAGCTTCTAAGGTGCCAATTACCGTGCCATTTTCTGCATTTTCATCCACTGAGAACTCAGCATCCGCTAAAACAGGCGAGGTGTTAGCATCACTTTGCGGAGTAGCAACATATGCTTTCGAACCTGAATCAGATAAAATTAAGAAATCAGCACCAGCATTAAGCATAGTTGCAGACTCTCCAGGTGCTAATGAGCTGACAGCATTCCCAGCATCATCAATTAAGGCCGCGTAGACATTTTCAGATGCATCACTGAACGTATAAGTTCCCATTGCAACATCACCTAGGTTTGTCGCCAGTGGTGTCCACAACTCTTCCTCTGTTCTAAAACGAACATTTGCAGTTACATTGTCTAGGTCATCCGCCGTTAAGCCAAACGCCTCCAAACAACTTTGTAAGGTCAAATGATTATTACCTATAATTTGAAAGATATTATCAAGTTGTCCAGAAGCGCTGCCATAACCATGAGTGAAGGTGATTGCTGTGCCCGGCTCAATATCTTCAAAAAACCATTCAAGCTTACCATTTTGTACTGTTACATCGTATGTACCATCTTGATCAAGGTCAAAGTCAGCCATTAAGCCCGCAACGTATGAGTGAGTAATACCCTCATTTAGAATAACGGTTGTTAAAGTCACATAACCGCTTTCACAGATATCCGCCGTAACTGGGAATGTTTCAATCGATGCTCCCGCTAGATCAAAGCGATGCGCTTCATCAATATCATCAGTCATCACTGTTGGTGCAAAAACAGGGTTTAGCGTTGTCGCGCCTGTATTAGTCAACTGATGCGCTACACCACTTTCAGTTTCAACTGGTGTAAAGCTCATGGCAGCATTCGCTTTTGGTAACACGTGATAGACCAAGTGGAAAGCTGGCTCATCGCCATCAGAGAAAACTAACGCACCATCTAACTCCAAGTTAGTTAGATCTGCTGTTGTCGCTTGCGAACCAATATTATCGTCTGTCAATGTCCATTCAGGCAACGTAGCAGGGTCAATTGTTGCCGTCACATCAAATGACATTGTTTGACCAGCAGGCACGGTGATGGTTTGTGGGTACTCTAATGAGAATGAACCGCGCTCTATGTCATTTTGATAACGCTGCTCAAGTGATAACGAATATACTTTCACTTCGTTCGAGAAGTTTTTAACTTGAATAGTCTTTGTTAATTCAACAGTCTCAGAAGCGTTAACTAGGCCAAATGAAAGTGCCGCCTGCTTAGTATCAGCAGCCCATGCAGCAACAGGTAAGTTAGCAGCTTTATTAACATCAACTAAGCCTGCGCCGATATAGCTAATTGGAGCAAGTTCAGCATCTGGGTTTATTGCACGAGGCTCCATGGTGACATCTAAATTTGCTGTATTCATTAGTGTCGCTTTAAGCTCTAACGCATTACGCTCTGGTTGTGCCTCTTTTAAGAGGCTCACAGCACCTGCGGTAATAGGCCCAGAGAAAGATGTACCCGATACGCCAGTTAACCCATCACCGAGTCCTGGGTGTGCAGTCATAATGTTTACCCCAGGGGCTGTAATCTCAGGCTTAAGCAAGCCACCCATTGATGGACCACGAGAAGTAAATCCTGCGATAGCACCTGAAAGCACAACTTTATCTAACTGAAAACGATATACTGGCTGCTCTCCAGCCGATAACTGTTCTTTTAATTGCCGACCGACTTCTTGAGTTACAGATAGTACACGAATAGTTACTTGATCTGCCTCAGGGCCCGCTGACATGCCAGGTGCGCCTCCTTCTGCATTATTCGCAATAATGACATAAGCAGCCCCGCGTTGCTGTGCTCGCAATGCCTTAGCAGAAAAACCACATTCACCACGATCGATAATGACACCTTTACCGGTAAAATCGACATCTTCGGCAAAGTCCACACATGCCGTAGCGTTATCACTTGGGTAAACTAACTCATGGTCTTCGCTGGTCAAGACAAACGCATCTGTATTTCCGAATGAAGCTAGACCTGTTTCGATTTCTTCGCCATTTACTTCATTACTAAACACATTACTAGGTTCAGTGGGATGAGTCATAGCACCTACAGAAAGTGCATTTTCTGTTGTACTTGGGTCACCAACAATAAAGGGGTATGCACCATCATTACCGGCAGAGATAACAACATTCGTACCTAACTTAACAGCTTCATTTATAAATAAGCCCACAGCATCATTGGCAATATCCCCGTAATCACCACCTAAAGACATATTAATTACATCTACACGGTCAGAGATATCACCATCGCCATTCGGGTCCATTGCGTTTTCTAATGCCAGTAATTGCGCTAAGCCAGGACAATTAGCCGCACAAACAGAGTAAACAAATAAGTCCACATTAGGCGCAATCCCATTCACTGAATGGGATACATGGGTACCATGATCAGTTGTTACATCAATCGGATCAGCATCATCATTTATATAATCATAGCCGCCTAATACTTTTCCTTGCGGCCAATCAACCGTTGTTGGATCGGCCGTCGCTGCCGCATAGGCTGCATCTGTGCCTTCGCCGCCAAATGCCGTATGGGTGTAGTCAATACCTGTATCAAGTACAGCTACGCGTACCCCTTGACCTGTTGCTAAGCCATTTGAGACAAGTGGGGTTGCTTCAATATAATCCGCACTACCAGCAACATGTAGCTCATAGTCATAGACAGGATATATCTCTTCAACTTGAGGATTCGATAAAAGCATTGCGACATTTTGCTTGCTACCATTTACAACAACTGAGCTAACAAGTGTTGATGTTTTAGCAATAACTTGCACAGGTAAATCCATACTCTCAATAGTTTGTTCTACTGATGCTTGTGCCGTCTTAGCAACCGCTTGTACTGAGGCAATATCAGCACCCATGGTTGTTGCGTTAACTGTTGCAGGTGCTTTGAGTTTAACCAGCCAGCTTGTTGCTTCACCTTTTACATTTTTTTCTTGTTTAGTAACAGCGACTGGCTTAATTAGTTTTTTACCCGCTAGGTTATACTTTGAAAAATCATTTGCCTGAGCACTTGCACACATTGCACTTGCAACAGCGAGTGCGACTGTTGTTCTTTTTATTAGATTATTAGACATAGAGTCCCCTAGGATATGTTATGTTATCGTTTTGACAGTGATTGAAACTGAGTTTCGCCGTCAATATAAAACGGGACCACAAATAGGAACAACAAAATAATTACATTATGATTACAATAACCACAAAAATAGACACAACATCGTTTCAAACCCATTGTTTTTAAAATAATTTATAAAAAACAGTGGGTTGTAAATGTTTGTAAACGAATATTGTATTTTTTAACGTAAAGCGAGACGAAATGAACTCAGACGTCATTAACATTTTAACGATGGCAAAGGTAATCCAAACAGCCGTAGCCCCCGTTTTCTTAATTACTGGTATTGCTGCAACACTGGGGGTTTTATCTAATCGTCTTGCACGCATTACTGACCGTGCAAGACAGCTTGAGCGAAAGCTAAAAGTAAGTACCGACGAAGATTTTAATCTATCATTAACGACCGAATTAAGAGCCTTGCTCAAACGCTCGCGCTGTATCCATATTGCATTTAGCTTAAGCGTACTTAGTGCTCTACTTGTCTGTGCTGTGGTCATGTGTCTGTTTTTATCACACATTCAATCTATTAATTTAAGTGTGACGATTGCCAGCTGCTTTGTTGCAGCAATGGCATTACTCATTTTTGCCTTTTTATCACTACTTGGTGAAGTTTTCTTAGCAACACGAAGTATGCGCCGTGGTATGATCTTCGCAGACATAGACATAAATGATTAAATTAAACTTAAGTTAAGATTAACCGCATTACACTTGAATAATCTATTTAGCTGAGATAAAACTCGGTTAATTTATCTTTATGACATATTAAGGGGCAAAAGGAATGAAATTAAAACAATTAGTATTAGGTACGATACTGTCGACTATGGCACTTAGCGCATCGGCAGACTCTGTATTTGAAGAGCCAAGTGACGCTATCGAATACCGCCAAGCGGCATTTTCAATGATTCGCGTACAAATTGGTGACATGGGCGATATGCTAAAAGGAAAAGTACCTTTTGATGCAGAACGTTTTCAGATGCGTGCAAACAATGCAGCAGCACTATCAAAAATGCCTTGGGAAGCTTTCGTAGCGGGTTCTGATAAGGGCGATACATCTGCACTTGCAGCTGTATGGAGCGACAACGAAACCTTTATGAAAAAAGCCGTTGCTTTCCAACAGTATGCTGATGAACTAGCAGTTGCAGCACAAAGTGGCGACCAAAAAGTTATTGGTAAAGCATTTGGCGCATGGGCTAAAGGTTGTAAAGATTGCCATAAGTCATTCAAAGACTAGCAAAAAACGTTGACCAAAAAAGGCGCTTATCAGCGCCTTTTTTAATGTTTTGAAGCACCTTAGCCAAACAAGTAATTTAAAGGCTCTGCTCCCCAAGTCGTAAATAATACCACTAAGCACACGGCAAAAATAACGAATGCCATAACGGGTGATTTAGTCACAGGCTCCGTGACTGAGATTTGATCACTACTGCCCGTAAGCATAGGCTTTACCAAGTTCTTACCCTTTATACGATAAATAACAATCGCCAAAACATGCAACACAATGGCATACAACAAAATATCAAAATTAAGATGATGCAACCAACCTGCAAACTCCACGGTATCTGAGGATACATGCGCCACCAGCGGGCCATCCGTTAATATATCGTCACTCGTCATTAAGCCAGAGCTTAATTGCACGATGAGCAAAGCAAAAAAGGCTATCACCATATAGCTACCAGCCGCACCATGTCCCGCTTTGTGTTCACTACTCGTGAACGACTTAATTACAGCAACAGGAGAGTGAATTAGTGCTGAGAGCCTCGCAGTTTTACTACCAATAAGACCCCAGATAAGACGAGTAACTAGCAATGCAAGGGTGAAATACCCTGCTGCAAAGTGCAGCTCAAGCATGCCCTCTTCGGCACTAAAATAAAGTGTCGCGATAGCCGCAACCAACAACCAATGGAAACTTCTTATAAAGCCATCCCATACTTTAACTTTAGACATTGTAACCCTCCCTAAGAAATGTATATTATTGCAAACTTCGACGATTTTGACACACTCCAATAATAGGTGTTTTGATCTGAGCCATAACAACAAACAAGAGCGATAAGATGCAAAAACCCATTCTAAAAGCCTTACTTAAAGGTTTTTTTGACATGCTTCCTTTATGTCTTGCGGTACTACCTTGGGGTATTTTATGTGGCTCTTTAGCAATTCAAAATGGGTTTAGCGCATTTGAAACACAAGCGATGTCGTTACTGGTATTTGCAGGGTCTGCGCAGTTGGTCGCCATAGAATTAATGGCTGGCAATACGCCGCTTTTAACTATTTTGTTTACCACACTCATTATTAGCTCGCGGCACTTTTTATATGGCTTGGCAGTACGCCACAAGGTCATCGATCAGCCTTTTCGTTGGCGGCTTCCCGTTAGTTTTGTTCTCACTGATGAATTATTTGCTTTCTCGCACCATCGTAAAGCTTATCGAACAAAAGTACGCCTTATTTATGCTTTAAGTGCTGGGTTTAGTTTTTATATTGCGTGGAATATTTGGACCCTGCTAGGCATAGTCGCGGGAAGCTTGCTCCCCGATTTAACAAATCTTGGCCTTGATTTTGCCATTGCAGCCACTTTTATTGCTTTAGTTATTCCTGGCGTAAAGAACCTTGCTACCTTGGCGACCGTGATCACCGCAGGTGCAGTTGCAACGCTATTGAAAAGCCAAGGCTTTCAACTGTGGCTAGTCACAGCGGCCCTTATCGCTATGACGGTGGGTTATGTAATTAGTCGCTGGCGAGCAAAAGAGGAGCACGTACAATGATGACAACTATTTTATTGATGGCGTGTATCACCTTCTTCACCCGTTACTTATTTTTACACCGTGCGCTACCGTTTAAAGTCGGTCCGAAAATGCAGCAATTTTTAAGTTTTAGTGCCCCTGCAGTACTTACCGCAATTTGGGTACCCATTGTGTTTATTAATGACGAAGGGATAAATCTAGATTGGCAAAATCCCTACCTAAGTGCTGCAATCGTATCCGTTATTGTGGCTTATAAAACACACAATATTTACTACACAACACTGGCAGGGATGGGATTATTTATAATCTTAAGTTAGACACTTGCAAGTAAAATCGCGCGACTTTTCTCAAGCGTAACTTGCTCGCGCTCACCAAGAGCCGTCATACCATGACGCTCAAGCTGAGCCACAAGTTTATCGGCAACACTGTCATCCAACTCGTAATCGCTTAAGCGAGTTGGCATTTTAACACTGTGGAAAAATGCTTCTGTTGCAGCTATCGCGTTATCAATTGCCGTATCTTCATCGCTAATATCAAGGCCTAATACTCGCTCAGCATATTGCAATAACTTGCCACGCTTAGTGTCTTTTTGCTCTGCCATCATACGTGGTAATACAATCGCTAATGTTTGAGCGTGATCCAAGCCATACACAGCAGTCATTTCATGACCAATCATGTGAGTTGCCCAGTCTTGCGGAACGCCAGCACCAATTAGACCATTGAGTGCCATAGTCGCTGACCACATAATATTAGCACGCACTTGATAGTTATCGGGTTCAGAGAATGCTTTAGGACCTTCTTCGATAAGCGTCATTAAAATCCCTTCAGCAAAGCGATCTTGTAATTTGGCACCCACATCATAAGTTAGGTACTGTTCCATCGTATGCACAAACGCATCAACAATACCATTCGTTACCTGACGCTCAGGTAATGAGAATGTCACAGCAGGGTCTAGCACAGCAAAACGAGGACGCACAAACTCACTAGCAAACGGCAGTTTATCTTGTGTCTCTAAGTTTGATACCACGCTGAAGGTATTCGATTCAGACCCTGTTGCAGGTAAGGTTAAAACAACACCCAATGCGACTGCTGACTTTACTTCAGCGCCTTTTGCTAAAATATCCCATGGTTCGCCAGCAAACTCAGCTGCAGCTGCGATGAATTTGCTACCATCAACTACAGAACCACCACCAACCGCGAGGATGTAGTCAATTTGCTGCTCTTTAACTAGTTCGACTGCTTTCATACACGTTTGGTAGCTAGGGTTTGGTTCAATACCAGCAAACTCAAACCAAGTATGCTCGCTTAATGCGGTTTTAACTTGATCATACACACCATTTTTCTTAATGCTGCCGCCACCATAAGTAACCAGTACCTTGGCATTTTTTGGGATCTCATTTTGAATTTCTTTAATTTGTTGTTCACCAAAATGAATTTTGGTTGGATTCTCAAAGCTAAAATTTAACATGCTTACTCTCTCATATTTGTGAGTATTAATCAGTGACCCGGCTATTGTAGTTATTTTTATATAGGGATAAAGGATGGAAATAAATAATCACTTTTGCAGACATGCAACAATAATCATCATAAACTAGTCGTAATTAAATGCAGCATCCTAAGGGTCGAAAATGTGGCAAGGCTTAGAAGAGTTCTTATATGTCGTTGAGCATGGTAGCTTTACGCATGCAGCCAAGGCTATGGAAGTATCCACCTCACACATAAGTCGGCAAGTACAACAGCTGGAGAACCGTTTAGGTTCCGTATTATTTCAACGCACCACACGAAAAATTAGCCTCACTGATGCAGGGCGTGAATACGCCGTTAAATTAAAAGCGATACGCCAAGAGTTGATTGATGCAAACAATCAATTACAGGGCGAGCAACGCCAACCAAAAGGCCTAATACGTATTACAGGTGCTGGCGAATTTGTAGCAAACCAAATCGCCCCCAAAGTCGCAGAGTTTGTCAAACGCTACCCTGAGGTTGAAGTCGACCTCGACTTTAATAGTCGTAACGTTAACTTAGTTGAAGAAGGTTTTGACTTAGCTATTCGCTTTGGCAGAATGCAAGACTCTAATTTAATTGCACGACCACTCTGTAAACGCGTAATGACACTCGTAGCAAGCCCAGAGTATTTAGCTAATCACCCAACTCTTAATACGCCTTTTGATCTCACTGAGCATAACTGTCTAATTACCATGCGAAAACGCTGGCGATTTAATATTGATAATCAAGTTAAAGAGGTTCGCATTGATGGTAATTGGCGTAGCAACCATCCACAAGCTATTTTAAATGCTGCTGTTGCGGGTGTTGGTATTGCACACCTTGCTCTGGATATTGTTGAACCTTATTTAAATAATGGCCAATTAGAGAGTGTACTTGATGAGTTTCAAGTCAGCGATAATGCATCTTGGTTAGTATACCCTCGCAAAGATCTATTACCGTTTCGCGTACGTTTGCTGATAGAACATTTAACCGATGCATTCGCTGATTAAAATTTACGCTTTTAGAAAAATCTCAAGCAAGTTAGAATCAGTGTAACAATAATAAAAAGTTATCATTATGAGCGAATTTTACCAACTTTCTGCTACTAGCCTTCAAGGCCAAACTATCGACTTTTCCGACTTTGAAAATAAGGTTGTGCTCGTGGTAAACACAGCCAGTGAATGCGGTTTTACGCCACAGTATGAAGGACTCCAAAAGCTACATGAAAAATACCATGATAAGGGCTTAGTAATTATAGGTTTTCCCTGTAATCAATTTGGTAAGCAAGAACCCGGTGACGCTAAAGAAATAAAAGAGGGCTGTCTAATCAACTATGGTGTCAGCTTTTTAATGATGAGCAAAGTTGATGTAAACGGCGAACACGCACACCCCGTTTTTCGACATCTAAAGTCCGAATTGCCAGGCTTTATCACCCGCAAAATAAAATGGAACTTTACCAAGTTTTTAATTGGCAAAGATGGTAAAGCCATTAAACGCTTTGCACCACTAACCAAACCAGAACAAATAGAATCAACCATTGTAGCGGCATTACACAAATAAAGCGTACGTCAAAAAGCAATAAAGAGGCGCGGCGCCTCTTTATCTAAATTTATACTTAGTCGTTCAAATAATCATCAAAATCATCTTCACCTAAGTTTCTTCGCAAGCGTTTTTGTTCAAGATAGTCTTCCAACTTCTTCTTAACGCGTTGCTTTTTCTTGTCGTGTTGATTACGCCCGACCATTTCGTACTCGTCTTCAACAAAATCGTCATCTAGCGCGTCATAACTAAATGTCTTACCCACAACCCACTCCATAAAGTGTTTGAGACCAATTCAACGGTTTTAAATTTATTCCATGAATTGGCAAAGTTTAAAAAGCTCAGTAGTAATTTAGTACCTAAAAACTACCAAAATAAAGCCATACCCCCATGCTAAATAGGTGATATGTCAATATTGTGAATAAATAGCGCTAAATTCGATTTCTGAAAAGTGAGAGTTTTTTATCGTTTCGATAAAACTCATTTATGTATATGGATTTTTTGGTTAATTTGACCAAAAAATGGTTAAAAATTAATTTTTATTTCTTATCCACAAATGAATAAAAACAAACAAGCTTTTGATATTAAATAACTTTAAAAGCTTGGCACTCTATTTGATTACTAAATTTTGTCATTTCAAACAGGAAAGAAAAAAATGAAAAAGTTATTGTTAGCAAGTTCTTTATTTATCGCCACAAGTGCTATGGCTCATAACGATAATGATACAAATATTTCATTCAGTGGTGAGCAATGTGATGTTGAATTTAAAAATGATGTTCGTATTACGCCAAGCGAGCTAGAAGTTTACACAGCCGATAATCGTACTATGAAAATCATCAACCAAAATAATCTATATATTGATGGTCAAAACGTATCCCTCAATTCTTCGCAGCAAGAGGCTATTGCCGCTTATTCCGACAGCTTACGCAGCCAACTCCCTGAGGTGGCAAACATCGCGCTTGATGGGGTAAAAATCGCAGGTGTAACAATCGAAGAAGTTGCTAATGCTTTTAACATTGACGGCCTAAACGACATATCTGAATTAATGGATGACATTAGCGTAGAAGTGCAGAACGCTTTCTATCAACAAGGTGCATTCACTATGGGTCAGCAAAATTTCGAAAAGTTTGGCCAAAACTTTGAGAATCAGTTTGATGAGCAAATCGAATCCGCGGTTGAGTCAGCCATGATGCAATCAATGGGCAGTATTTTAGTTGCTCTTGGTTCTGAATTAATCGGCTCAGGTGGTGATATGGATGCTTTTGAAAAGCGCATGGAAAACATGGGTGAACAAATCGAAGCACGCGTAGAAACCCAAGCCGCACAACTAGAAGAGCGTGCCGATGCACTCTGTGGCAGTTTTGCAGATATTGCCCATAAAGAGCAAGAGCTAGTCGCTTTAGTACCTGAATTAAAAGAATACCAGCTGTTCACATTTAAACAGCATGCTGAGTAAGATATCCCTGAACCAACGCACTTGGTTTTGCGCAGAGCTTGCTCTGCGCTTTTTATTTTTTGGCTAATACTGTGAGCTGTGACAAGGTTTTAATTGCTTGTTCTAAATGCTCAGACCAAGGTAAACCATAGCTTAAGCGAAAACAGCTGCGGTATTTTTTACCCGCTGAAAATATTAACCCTGGAGTAATGCTAATCCCCGCCTCTAACGCTAAATGGAATAACTTTACCGCATCATACTGCCCTCCAAGATCAATCCAAATCACACAGCCACCCTGCGGATTACTAATGCGCGCGCAACTTGGCATATATTGCTGTAAGCACCAAATCATACGTTCTTTATTTGTACTCAAGCGCTGCCTCAACAAACGCAGATTACGATCGTACTCACCACTGGCGATAAACTCATACAAAGTCCATTGATTAATAAGTGGCGCGGAGCAACTCAGAGCACGTTTATAACGCCTTGCTTGCTCTGCAAACTTGCCCGCAATGATCCAACCAATACGATAGCTTGGTGCAGCTGTTTT
This sequence comes from Pseudoalteromonas sp. 68 DY56-GL68, assembly GCF_041414825.1. Classification (NCBI taxonomy): domain Bacteria; kingdom Pseudomonadati; phylum Pseudomonadota; class Gammaproteobacteria; order Alteromonadales; family Pseudoalteromonadaceae; genus Pseudoalteromonas; species Pseudoalteromonas sp. 68 DY56-GL68. The sequence continues at coordinate 20,724 of NZ_JAOCZL010000019.1, read as the reverse complement.
TGAAAACGACGCACAGGTGATCACTAAGCCTTTTTTTGAATAAGCTTGCGCTGGCGTAGCACGTTTAGCAGTAAAATGTAGATCGCCATAAACATCGTCTTCTATGAGCACAACGTTACGCTCTTCTAAAAGAGTCACTAACTGCTCGCGTTTAGTCTCTGGCATAAAACTACCAACGGGGTTATTTAACGACGTTGAAAAAACACACGCTTTGATATCATGCTCATCGAGGGCTTGAGCCAAATCATCTAGCCAAATTCCTTCATCAGGACACAGAGGGATTTCCAGCGCCTTTAAGCCTAAGCTTTCAATTAATTCAATAATGCCAAAATAACAAGGCGATTCGATGGCGATGATATCGCCAGGTTTAGCGACACATTTAAGTGCTATTGCCAATGCCTCTTGTGCGCCATTAGTGATCACCAATTCATCACTATCAACACCAATGCCAAAATCTAAATAGCGGTGGATCAATTGCTTTTTCAATGGTGCAAAACCATCCATTGGGCCGTAGTTGATTGCCGATGCACCAGCCAGTGTCATTACACGTCGCATTGTTCGTGCTAGCGCTTTATCTGTCGGTGCTGCTGCAATAGGGTTTGCAATACCGAATGGCACAACATTGGCTTTATGTATGGCACTATAAACTTGCTCAATCAAGCCTTGCTTATTCACCATCATTGGTTCGCGACTTAGCTTCACTCGTTTCGGCCGCGATTGATTTAATTGAGACGACTTTAAAAAGTATCCTGACTTTTCTCTGGCTTCTATCAACCCTTGCCCTTCTAAAAGTTGATAAGCTTGTTTCACTGTTGGGATACTTACGTTTAACTTATCAGCCATTTTTCTTAGCGACGGTAACTTCTCTCCAGGCAATAACGACCCTTGAGAGCAAAGATCTCTTATTAGCTGAATCACCTGTTGATATAAAAACTCACTATTACTGCGACTGATTACTTGTGACATCGGACACCAAACTGTATAGGTTATATTTTTAGTTTTCTGTATATGTTAAGTATACAGAAGAGGCCTAAAATGAACATACTTTAAACTTTTGAGTACTAACTATGAAAAGTGCCGCTCTTTACCTCGTCACGGTACTAATTTGGGGGTCAACTTGGCTAGCGATTGAGTTTCAATTAGGCAATGTTGCCGTTGAAATCTCCTTGTTTTATCGCTTTGCTATTGCAGCCGTTTTAATGTGGACTTTCGTGCTGATAAAAAAGCTACCTATGCAATATTCACTACGTGACCATGGCTTTTTCGCTTTGCTGGCATTGTTCAACTTTGGTTTAAACTATCTTGTTTTATATTGGGCACAAAATTACCTCACTTCAGCCATGGCATCGATTGCTTTTTCCATGCTGTTATTGATGAATATCATCAATACACGGTTATTTTTTGCCAAACCTATCGCCAAGCGAATTTACTTTGGTGCACTTCTTGGCGTGATGGGGATTGCTAGCTTGTTTTGGCCACAAATTCAGCAATTCAACTTGAGTAATGGTGCGTTGGTCGGGTTACTACTTGCGCTATCAGGAACCTTTGTGGCTTCATTGGGAAATATGGTCAGTGTTCGAAACTCTCAGCGTAACATTGGTGTACTACAAGGCAACGCGTGGGGTATGTTATATAGCGCTTTAGGCTTGGCTGCTTATGTTTTAGTAAGCGATGTAGAGCTTACCTTGAATGCGCCAACAAGTTATTGGGTGTCGCTACTCTATTTGGCTGTGTTCGGTACAGTAATCGCATTTGCTTGTTATTTTGCACTACTAAAAAATATCGGTCCAGAACGGGCAAGTTATGTGATCGTATTATTCCCACTGGTTGCAGTGGTACTAAGTACCTTATTTGAAGGGTTCGAATGGCAAGCGAACACCTTTATCGGATTTAGCTTAGTTTTATTTGGCAATGCTATTGTGCTAACACCGACAAAACAAATTAAAGCTTTTTTTGCTGCCCGCAGTATTCAGCAAAAAGGCTCCGTCCCCAGTTAGAAGTGACTATGTCGCCTCTAACACCAAGCGCTGGCAAATTTTGCCGGCGCTTTTTTATGGCATATGAAAACGAAGTGCTTGCGGGTGAATACTAACCTTCGCAGGCGTATAACCTACCAGCTCACCATCGGCCTCAATAAGCTGTCCAGTGGTGGTTACTTCTGCACTGACTAGCTGTGAATATTCTAGCCTTTTCAAACTATGATGCTTTACCAGTAGTAAATACACAAAACTGAGCAGGTTTTTCAGCAAACCACCTGCGGGCATGCAGTAACAGTCAAGCTGACCATCATTTAGCTGTGCTTTTGGGGCAATCTTTAAGCCACCACCAAAGTAATGATGATTGGCAAAGATCGTCGCTAAGTTACTGTAGTTGAGTGCTTTACCATTAAACTCACCCTGAAGTGACCGTGCCTGAAATAAAAATAGCTGCTTAATACCCTGCCAAGTGTAGCCAAACGAGCTAAAAGTTCCGGCTTTGTTTAGTTGAGCCACCACTTCAGCGTCAAAGCCTATACCCGCAACATTGATAAAATACCGCTGGTTTATTTGTCCAACATCGATTAACTCTGTACGGCTATTAAAAACGGCTTCATACCAAGCCTGTTGTTTACACGCAAAGCCACGAGCAAAATCATTACCTGTGCCAGCAGGAATTAACGCAATTGAACAATCACTCTCTATGACTGCATTAACAGCTAAGTGTAAAGTTCCATCACCACCAATCACCACGATTTGAGTTTGGTTCTTAGCCAAAAGCGCAATATCAGCGCAATCATTCTCAAACTTACCTGTGGTTAAATACAATTCAGGCTCAATCTGTCTTTTTTTACATTCTTTTAGTAGCCAATCAACACTGTTTTTATGATTTTTTTTGTCGCTTGGCTTTATTATTATCAACATCAACGATTACTTCTTTTCAAGCAGGGCAAAAACAGTCACTCATTCAAATTATATTAATCTGAATATTTAGTCACTTTATAAATTTAAAAACGCATAAACAAAACAACATAAAACAAAAACTCTTTATATACCTGACGTTAATAAAAAAGCACCTTGCATAACCATGCAAACCATAGCAAAACAGAAAGCTTAACCCATTGTTAATAAATCAAATTCGGATTAAAAAAAGTTATCCGATAGACTCAATTTTTATCGTTTTATTTTTGCCCAGTTTGGTTGCAAAATACCCATGTTTTCAACCAAACACAACCTGGAGCAAAGTAATGAACCCGATTAATACACTAAATCAAAGTGCAGCAACTCATGTTGCCGTAAAACCAACTAACAGAAAAGCAAAAATGCTTGCTAAGTTAAACCGTTACGGAAAAAAACTGGCACTTGGTGGCGCAGTACAACACAAGTAATCCCCAACCATGGTTACTTTATCGGTGCAGTAAACACCCAACCACTAATGAAGATCCTTCTTTAGCTCCTCCGTTTACTGCTCCAACCCCTTCTTTTAAGTTAAAAACAGCAAATAATTAAATCTTTTTACAAAAAACCCTCTCTTTACGCTCAAAAAACAAGCAAACAAACTTTTTCCTATTTACACAGCCGATTCAGCTAAGTATTATTCTCGCATCACGATGTGGAGAGATGGCAGAGTGGTCGAATGCACCGGTCTTGAAAACCGGCAGGGGTTTGT
>NZ_JAOCZL010000019.1:0-17026 GCF_041414825.1 Pseudoalteromonas sp. 68 DY56-GL68 | reverse complement strand
AGTATAGGGTTTGTAGCTCTATCGAGGGTTCGAATCCCTCCTTCTCCACCATTTTATTATTAAAAACCGCTTTTTAGCGGTTTTTTTTATGCTCGAAAAACTTGCACACCTCATTATATTTCATGCATGCTAAGTATCTATTTGCTACACAAAGTGATGCTATGTTTCGTTTTGTATTTGTTACTCTTGCTCTATTTGCCAGCGCCAACAGTCAAGCCACTATTTATAAGTGCATGATTGACGGAGTTGCCACCTTTACCGAGCAGCCTTGTGGTAAAGATGCAGCAATCGTGAAAATTACACCGCCACCAGCAAGTAATCAAATCCCAGCCACAGAGCAGCCGCAAAAACCAGCAGACTTAAGTGTTGAGGATTATTTAAAAATCCAAAAAGTCGATCGCGAAATAGACCGCCTCCAATTAGAGCTCAAAGAACTACAAAAACAACAAAGTGAGCGCATCGATAAACTCAAAAATATGACGCAAGATGCCGCCAACAGATTGGGGGCAGCGTCCATTGACGATGCTATTAGCAAACAAAGCGAACGTATTAACGCTTACTATAAAAGCCAAATCGCCACCCTAGAAAAGCAAGTAGCACAGCTAGAAGAAAGCAAAAAGCAGCTTAAAGATCAAAACAGCCAGTCCAATTAGCTTAGCTTACCAAAACTGGTCAGACATGATATAACTGATTTGCTGATTAAGTTTAGGGATCAATCGTTTTGCAAATTCACACGCTCGAAGGTTATATTCAGAATATCTATTTAATTGAGTATCCAGATAAATTGATGCTGCTTGATGGCTGTTGCCGTGCTGATGTGAATACTGTATTTGACTATATTACCGAGCAACTAAAGCGCCCTGTCACTGACTTAAAGCTTGTTGCGGTGACCCATATGCACCCAGATCATGCCGGTGGAGCACACGCATTAAGAAAGTTAAGTGGTGCTAAAATAGCCACGTCAAACGCCCCAGGACGATGGTATAGAGGCATTGATGGTTTCTTAATGCACTTAACCGATATCGCGCTTGCTTGGTGGGTCGCTGGTAGGTTAAATAAAAAGCGTCACAACCTTTGGTACAGCCGCCATCTAGATGCTGATTATTACCTTGGGGCAGATGCAACCCTACCGGGCTTTGAGGATTGGCAAGCACTACATAGTCCAGGTCATACCGACCGAGATATTAGCCTGTACCATATTCCCAGTGAGCGAATTTACATTGCTGATTTATTGGTAAAAGTAAAAGGGCAGCTCGTGCCACCCTTTCCTGTTTTTTACCCAAAGCTGTATTTAAACTCTTTGCTCATGCTTAAAACGCTGCAACCCAAACGAATTATGTTTGCCCACAGTAACGAAGTCAGTATCGAAGACATCGACTTTGAGCAAGTTTTAGCACTGGTCCCCGAAAAACCAATGACCCACTGGCGTTCAGTCAAAGCAAAGGCTCGACAAGCACTTAATTTAAAACGCTTTTCACAGTCGTAATAAAGGCATCTATATCCTGCTGATCATTGTAAATATGAGCAGAGACTCTTAAACCTAAGTGACGTTCATCAACCGCAATGTTCGCAGCCTCAAGCGCAGCTTTAACAGCCGCCTGTTGCTCGCCAAAATGCATAATGGCCGTTCCAGAGCATTTGTCAGCCTGTATTGGTGAACGCATATAATCAGCTAATTGATCATGAAACTGCGCGAGCATTGCTAAGTTATGAGCGCGTACTTTCTCAATACCAAGAGCAGCAAAGTAATTAATACTATGCGAAGCTAGAATATAAGGTGCAACTGAAGGTGTCCCCCCCCAAAAGCGCAACGCGGTTTGATGATAAGCAAAGTGCTTAATATCAAATTCAAACGGATTTTGATGAGAAAACCAACCAACATCTTGTGGCTGACAAAGCGATAGCTGCTTGCTGTTAACCCACAAATAAGCAGCACCAGGCCCACCACATAGCCATTTTACACTCGAGCCCAACATAAAATCGGCATCAAGCTTAGTTAAGTCTACCTCTAAAATGCCCGCAGACTGCGCAACATCAAGTAAGCTCAATGTGTTGTGTTGCTTTGCAATACTTATAATTTCATGAATAGGCGCTTGCTGACCCGTGTTTGAATAAACATGGCTAATGAAGACTAAATCAATATTATTATTCGCTAAATATGACAGCCAAACCTGCACATCGGTTAAATCTTCATGTTTACCAATAAACACAATTTCAGCACTTTCAGGTAGGGCTTTTTGCATTGCAAAACCCATACTTGGAAAGTCACTTTCGGCCATCAACACTTTGCAATTTTCTTGCTGAAGTCGCGGGTGCGACATCAAAAGCTTGGTTAAACCACTCGATAAGTTAACCTGTGGGCAAAATAGCTCACTTTGCGAGTTAAATAATTTAGCGAGACTACTCGTAAATGCCTCGACACCTTGCAGCCACTGTTGCCATGGTTCTTTATTTTCATTTTGCCAAGCGGCAAAAAATTGCTGATGAAAATGCTGCTCAGCAGATTTTAAGGGTCGCCCCACAGAGTGGTTAAGCAAATAGCTGCCTTGTGGAATTACAAAATCGTTTTTGTTCATTACTTAATCCACTGTTTTAACTTAGTTAAGTCATCGAAACGGGTGCGAATATCATCCCGCTTTGCTGCCGCACGGCGATCACGCAACTGCTCTAGTGAGTTTAGTAACACATGCAAAGGCGGCCCACTGGCTGTGACTTTATCCATATGTTGTTGCTGCATTTGCTGTGACGGTTGCGCAATGTATTTACTGACCAATTGATTATGGTGGCCAATCGCAGTATCACCGTGCAACTTGCACACTTGAATGAACAGCTTTAAGTTAGTTTGTAACCATTCGCTATCGCGCTCAGCTTCTGCTGCTAAAAAGTCATCCATAATACTTGTCATACGCATGCTTTCGCGCAAAATCTGCTGATCTTCTGGCATCATATACAAGAATTTATCCACCAGCATTTGCGAGTAACTCGGTTCATTGGCAAAACAAAGCCCAAGCAATAAATCAATGACATTAATGCCCGCAAAATCACCAGCATTCGCGCCACGATATATCTCTTTACCTACTCGATACGGCTTGTAATACGGCCTTACACAATAGAAAAAGCGGTCTGTATCGAGCTTGTTGTATAGCGCATTATTCGACTCAATCACATCAAGCAGCGCTTGTTTTGCCACTGCAAGTAAATCTGCCGTGATAGGGTGCGATATTCCTAACGGCTGAATTTTTAATAAAGCATCCGCCGCACGCTTATACGCTAAAATACCCTTGGTATTGTAATCGATAAAGATTTTCTCATCTTCAAGGTCAGTAAAGCGCTTATACACACCATCAACCGCTTTATTGTGGGTGGTTAAATGCGCCGTAGCAAAACGCGGGGTAACACCAATTGATGCACCAATGTGCATTGCCAGGGCAGAGGCTTCAACAAGCGGTGAACTTGTTTCACGAGAAGGCTCTGTTATCTCATGTCGACGGCATGCCGCCATATACAAACCAACATTACCTAACAAGTCAAAGGCGTTATCAAAGCCTTCATCGGTATTGCCCTCAGCCAATAAAGCACGAATATGCTCATTACCCTCTTGCTCTAATTGGCGCTTAAGGTGCTCACCGACACCCTCTACATTCGCTTTATCGTCTTGCTGCCAATATAGTTTTTCTAATTCGCTGTTGATCTCAACAAAACGGGTGCGAAGCCAGCTATCAAATGCCTTGGTGTTCTCAGTCACAGGCTCACTCCAAAATAATTATATTGCGATAATGTTAACAGAGTTCAATGAGTGCTAATCGCCAAAATATAGACTAGAATCCATCTAGATTAGTGAAAATCACTCAAATAAAAATGAAATTAGACAAAAAAGACCAACAATTACTTAATGCGCTACAAGATAATGCGAGAACTTCTGTCTCAGAGCTGGCACACTCGGTTAGCCTGTCAGATACCCCTTGCCTACGCCGCATTAAAAAGCTCGAATCAGCAAATGTGATCAGTGGTTACCATGCTGCCATCAATCCTAAAGCGGTTGATTTAAATGTCTCTGTGTACGCCTTTGTTCGCTTAAACCAAAACTCAGTTGCCGCTGCTGAGCAATTTGAACAACAAGTTGAGAAGCTTGAACATGTGCTTGAGTGTTCTGTTATTTCAGGTAGTTATGATTATCTACTCAAGATTATTGCTGCTGATTTAGAAAGCTATGAAAGCTTTGTGAAACATAAATTAGGCAGTATTAACTGCATCGCTAATATCGAGTCGACGGTGGTATTAAAACAAGCATTTACCAAGCGCCATTTACCGCTCGCTTGACGCAGCTTGCTTGCAAATAAAACATAACTCGATAAGCTAAAAACAGGCTTTAAAAGGACGCTTAAAATATGAAATTCATCACCTTAGTTGCTATCTCTTTGACCATCAGTGGACTATTTAGTAGCCCATTAATGGCACAGCAACAAACCTGCCTTACTCAGCTTAAAGACCAAGCACTGATGATGAAAAGTAAGCGCGAAGGGCTATTTAGAGAACCGCTACCTCGAACACAAAGTACTTTTAGCTTTAATACCGAGCAGGCATTTAGTGACTACTTAACCGCAGCTTATTTACAAATTAGCAGCGAAAACCCACGCGCAAACTTACCATGCCCTGTTTATACCGACACCTATCAACAACTGGTTGCGCAAGGCTCGCGACCCGAAAATGCCACTATTGCCGACTTAATAAGCCCGTTTGAGCTAAAGCATGGCAATAGCCGTAAGGCGGTACTATTGATTCATGGTTTAACCGATTCCCCCTTTACCTACCATGACCTTGCACAGGTCTATTACCAACAAGGTTATACGGTACGCACTATCCTCTTGCCAGGTCACGGTACTGCGCCTGCAGCACTTAGAGACATAGATGCCGATGACTGGCGAACAGCCAGCATCTACGCTATAGAGCGTACATTGAAAGACTTTGATCAAGTCATATTAGGAGGTTACTCAACAGGGGCAGCACTGGTGATTGATTATTTAACGCAAGGCCCTACCAATGAAAAAATTTTAGCAGCGATGCTATTTTCTCCAGCCACAGAACCCCATAATAAAAATGGTTGGCTAGCCAAGTGGATTGACGCTATACCTTTTGTCAACTGGATTGATAAAGATGCTGATCTCGACTTCGCAAAATATGAGTCATTCCCCTTTAGTGCTGCAACAGCAAGTCATCAAGCCATGAGTCGTATCAATATTGATGAACTTGCACCGCGTCAATTACCAAATATCGCGTTATTCACTACCTTTAGTGATATTGATACCACTATTGATAACCAAGTTACTTTTAAACTTCTGGCCGCTTTACATGATCCTAAAAAGCGCATAAAGAATAAATTAGATCGTCTTATTTATTATGGCGACGATAGCAATATCCCAACTAATTTTCCGACTGATTACAAAATTATTCGTGATGATTGCGACAACGATACCTGTAAAAAAATACAAGGAATGTCACACATAGGCATCGTTAATAAACCTAGTAATCCTTATTACGGTCAGCACGCCTATTATCGTAATTGTGGCAGCTATTTAGATGATGACACCTTGTATAAAGCCTGTAAGTTTCAGGAAAATATTGTTTTCGGAGAGCGCACAGAGGCCAATTTAGCAAAACATAAACCCTTTGCACGGCTTACTTTTAATCCCTATTTCGATAAGCTCGCTATGCATATCAACGACTTTATCAACGATATTGAATCGGCTGCGCGATGAGTGAATTTAGCCACCGCTGGTTTAATCAAATAAGCGAGATTGATGCCGCTCTTTGGCAGTCATTTTTTGATGATACACCCTTTACGGATCACGCATTTCTAGCTGCCCTAGAGCAAAGTGGTTGTGTTAGTGAAGAGTCTGGCTGGCAACCCATGCATTTGGCAATTTACCAGAAAGAACAGGTCATTGCCTTACTACCTGGGTATCTAAAACATCACTCTTATGGTGAATATGTATTTGACTGGGCTTGGGCTGAAGCCTATCAACAACATGGCCTAGATTACTATCCTAAATGGCTGTGTGGCGTGCCATTTACCCCAATTGCAGGACAAAGGGTTAGTATAAATCACGATAATCCCGCTGATGTCTATGCCTATATTAATAATGTACTCAAAGCAACAACAACGCAATTAGGCTGGTCAGGGTGGCATATAAACTTTTGCCATCAACAGCAAGCCAATGCGTTAACTAGCGACACCGTAATGCAACGTCTGGGCGTGCAGTTTCAGTGGTTTAACGAAGGCTATCATTGCTTTGATGACTTTTTAGCTTCACTCACCGCAAGAAAGCGTAAATCAATTAAAAAAGAACGTGGTAAAATTAGTGAGCAGCAAATAACCATAGAATGGCTTGAAGGTGCTGACATCTGCAAACAACACATGCAGCAATTTAGTCACTTTTACCGACAAACTTACTTAAAACGCTCTGGCCACAATGGTTACTTGAATACCGCCTTTTTTGAGTTATTACAGCAAAGCATGACCGAAAAACTGGTGTTAATGTTCGCTAAGTATCAAGGCGAGGTGATTGCCGCCACGCTCAGTTTTAAAGATCAGAACTGTTTATATGGTCGTTACTGGGGAACAAATTATGAGCTCGATAGTTTGCACTTTGAGCTTTGCTATTACCAAGGCATTAAGTACTGTATTGCCAACAAACTTAAACAGTTTCACTCTGGCGCGCAAGGTGAGCATAAAATAAGCCGTGGCTTTAAGCCCGTAAATACTTATTCACTGCATCATATTCAGCACGGTGAGTTTGCAACGGCTATTAGTGACTATATTATTAGAGAACGCCAGCATATGACGCTCTATAAAGCACAATGCGAAAGCTTACTGCCTTTTAAACAGCAATAATTGGTTATTCGCTGGCATTTGCACATCTTCAACAAAGGATAAGCCAGCTTGCTCTGCAAGTTGGCAAATCGCTTCAAAATCACGAATTGCACTATTGGCATCTTGCTGTTTTAAAAAAGCATCGAATTCTGCATTACTGGCACTGGTATACTTACCTTGGTACTTAAATGGTCCATAAATACATAATTTACCTTTAGGCGCTAAATGCTTTGCTACACCTTGGAAAAAACGCTCTACCAGTGGCCAGCTGATTATGTGCATTGTATTCGCCGTAAAAATAGCATTCACAGTTTCAATCGGCCAAGGATCATTGAGATCGAGTGTTAATGGCGCATGCAAATTCGTTAGTGCAGCTTCTTGATGCCACTGTAAAATCCCAGGGTGATTAACCTCGCGATCACTACAATGCCACTGTAAATGTGCTAAATGCGTTGCAAAATGCACACTATGTTGCCCAGTACCTGAGCCGACCTCTAATACATCCGTCACATCACAAAAGAACGCTTCTAATACGTTTAAAATAGGTAATTTGTTGTTTTCACAGGCTTGAGAGAAGGGTTTATCCATACAAATTAGTGCACCATGTTTGGTAATCAGTGCACAACAGTAAAGCAAAAATAACCCGTAAAGTCGCGGGTAATTTATAGCTTAAAATTATAAATTCAATATTTTCATTGGGTTAAGGACTTTTATAAAGACTGGTACAGCTTATGCTATTTATTCTATGAATTAACCAACTGGAGATACATTATGTATATTTCACCCTACACCGCTGTAGATGCAGCACTTGCCGCCAGTGAGCGAGCAGAAAGCGAAAAAGCCGCCTTAACAAGTTGTGATGACAGAGCAACTGTAATTGATCTTCTTTCTCAATGTAATAAAGAAAATGTACAGGCGCCGAAAAAACATGAAACAGACCAGATTTTTATTCTTGGTTACAATTAAACCAAAACAGTTAGTCACTTCAAGCTTTATAACTCTACATAAAACTTGCACTAAAACCGATTAACTGTAATGATAACAATTATCATTACAGTTAATCGGTTTTCTATGCACACTCACAATGCTATGCTCCATTATCAATGGCAAATGAAATGTGTTTGCCAAAGACCTGGGTTACACGCCCCAGCACTTGTTGCTAACTATGTTGAAGCAGGCTTAAACGTTGCACGCTATTACGAAAAGCACCACAATTTTATTTTACAAGAGCTTTATTTAAGACGTACCTTTCATGAGCTACTTGAAAAAATGTGTGATTCATTAATACATAATGCAATTCGTAAACAATGTTTAGCTCAGCTTTACAAGCCGCAACTTGCACTAAAGCGTTACTACAAAACTCATAACTGTATTGAAAAGTATTTCAGTTTGGAGCGAGAAGCGTGCCTTCTCAGCCAAGAATTTAACCCGATTAAGGAGTGTTTATGAGCCAATTTAGAACCGAATCTGATAGCATGGGTGAGTTACAAGTCCCTGCCAATGCTTTGTATCAAGCTCAAACGCAACGCGCTATCAACAACTTTAAAATTAGTGGCTTAGCCATGCCTAAGCAATTTATCACCGCCCTCGCGTACATTAAGCAAGCCGCTGCACAAAGTAACGCAGCATTAGGCCATTTAAGCCAAGGTAAAGCCAAAGCCATTGAGCAAGCATGCCAAGCGATTATCGACGGTAAACATTTTTCAGAGTTTCCTGTTGATGTATTCCAAACAGGTTCTGGCACAAGCTCAAATATGAATGCTAATGAAGTGATTGCCACACTAGCCAGTGAATTAGCAGGCGAGACTATTCACCCCAACGATGATGTGAATATGGGACAAAGCTCAAATGATGTGATCCCTACGGCTATTGCAGTAAGCAGCGCCATTAACATCATTTATGAACTGTTTCCTAAACTCGATAGGCTCAGTCAAAGTCTACAAAATAAACAAGCCGAAGTGGGCCATATAGTTAAGACCGGCCGTACTCACTTAATGGACGCTATGCCTGTGAGTTTTGCACAAACACTCGCTGCATGGCAGTTACAAGTGGATCATGCAATGACTGGCATTCGCCAAACACTCGAACGAGTTTGTGAACTTGCGCAAGGTGGTACAGCCGTTGGTACCGGCATTAATGCCGACCCAGCATTTGCCAGTGAATTTTGTCAGCATTTAAGTGAGAATGTAGGAATTCGCTTTAGCCCTAGCAAAAACTTTTTTTATAACATAGGGTCACAAGACGCCATTGTTGCGCTTTCAGGTCAACTCAAAGTTTTGGCAGTAGCACAAATGAAAATAGCCAATGACTTACGCTGGATGAACTCAGGTCCACTTGCAGGTCTTGGTGAAATTGAGCTTGAAGCCTTACAGCCAGGTTCTTCAATTATGCCTGGTAAAGTAAACCCTGTGATCCCAGAAGCTGCGGCTATGGTCAGCGCACAAGTAATTGGTAATGATGCCACCATAACCGTAGCTGGCCAAGCGGGTAACTTTGAGCTCAATGTGATGCTACCTGTGATTGCCTTAAATATTCTGCAAAGTATCGAACTGCTTGCCAATAGCAGTGAAGCTCTTGCGGACAAAGCGATTGCTAGCTTTAAAGTAAACCAAAGCAACGTTGATAAAGCGCTCGCGAAAAACCCTATTCTGGTTACCGCGCTCAATCCGGTGATCGGCTATAGCAAAGCAGCAAAAATTGCCAAATTAGCTTACCAAGAAGGCCGTCCAATTATTGATGTTGCTGCAGAGCATACTGATATTTCGCGCGAAGAACTGAGCGAGTTACTTAACCCTGCCAAACTAACCCAAGGTGGTTTGTAATACCTACTTATTGTGGAGTGGTATAAAACTTTCATCTTACTGTAGTTCTGTGAATACAGAGCTACTCACTGAAAGCTAACGTTTTTATTGCCCCACTTTGAGCAATGTGTATGATAGTGAGTACTTATTCAACGATTTTTAGGTATGTTATGCGCTATCCTCTATTGGCTATTTTATTTCCTGTTTTACTCACTGCCTGCTCAGATGCAGTCATTAATGAGCAAGCCGAAACTACAAGCAATCGCAATAAAGTTATTGATCCTCAAAAAACCGTTGAAGTAAAAAAATCAGCTGTTGATGTTAACAAAATTGCGCCAGACCAAGCCACGATTAAGTCTACACATGAACAACTAAACCAACTTATTGATGACCCTAGCTGTGATAACAGCAGCCAATGTAAAGTGCTCCCTGTAGGTAGTCGCGCTTGTGGTGGCCCAAGTAACTTTATTGTTTATTCAACTAAAACAGCTAACACAACTGAGGTTGAAAAACTTGCAAAAGACATCACAGCCCTCGAAAAACAATTTAATGCAGTGAACGACATGATGAGTATTTGTCAGCATTTAACCACACCCAGTACGCAGTGTTCTAATAACACTTGTGTTAAAATCGATGGCTCTGCGCAAAGTGTGTACTAAGGAATAAGCAATAATGGTTCGTTCGACGTTAAAAAAACTTTTCATCACTACTGGTATATTTGCGGTAATAGCATTAACAGGTTGTGAAACAACAACATCAAGCAATTCTAGTAAGGTTGATTTAAGCGATTTAAATGAACAATTGAACGAATTAGCGAGCAACAATAGCTGCACAGCAACTTTCCAGTGTAAGGTATTAGAAGTTGGAGAACGAGCATGTGGAGGGCCAAGCCGCTACGTTGTTTATTCAACCTTAAACACAGCGCAAGAACAGGCTGAGCAACTTGCCGAGCGAATTACAATGGCAGAAAAAAACGCAGAACAGTCCTTAACTGTGAATGATTGCTCGCCTGTACTGCCTGTACAGTCGCTGTGTATTTCACAGCAGTGCCAAGCAATCGAGATTAAGTAAATAATGCAATAAGGCCGGATATTATCACCACACTGATGATGCAAATACCGGCCTTATAAATGTATTTTATGTGCATCGTGTTATGCACCCAGTAAGCATAAATGTAACGTACAAAGTAACTTGCCGCGGTGCCAAATAATGCAAAAATAACTAAATAAGCAAGTAAAATAATATCCACAGTTATGCCACTTCGTTAAAACATCTTTTCTCAGTGTAAGGGCTTAAAGAAGTAAAGGCAAAACCTTAGCTTTTTTTACTGTGTGCAATCAGTAGCTCAGCAACTTGTTGTTTCACTGCGCGCTTATCATCTGCAGCAACTCCAAACCGCTCAGCCAATAAGGCAATTTCTTCATCATTTAAGTTAAACGATAAACGCTGTCTGGTTTTTTTCGACTTAACGTCGAGTTCCAAAATCTTACGGATCATATCTGAGGGGGTAAGCTCTTGGTCAATGGCTTGCTTCTTAATTGATTTTTGCACTTCAGAGCTTAAATCAAACGCCATTTGCGTTGCTCTAACTGCTTGCTCCTGACGCTGCCACTTGGCTTTTGCATCACTCACTTGGCATCCCCAGGAAATAAATCAACAATATCACTTATTGGTCTGGTTAACGTCAGTGATACTTCTGTTTCACCCCCTTCCCAAACCTCAATATTTAAACCATGTGATTCATCATCAGAGCTTAAACAGATCATTTCGCACGGCTCCCCGCCTTCGTCTTCATAACGAGGTAAAGGCTTATTACGGTAATCTTTGTTGTGGAAATAACACACATAAGGTGCTTCTGTTTGTTTGTAGCTCGATGCTAAAAAGTGACTAAAACGCTCTGGGCTATTCTGCACGTTAATTGCCGTTAATTCGTCTTCATCAAAAATACGAGCGAACTCATCAAGGGTAAAAATCTCATCAACATCATCACGTTGAATTTTGATCGCAAAGTTTGCCCACTGTTCACCGTCATCAGACTCAATTTGCAAAAACACCACTTGCCCAGATTCACTCTCGAGTACCAACTCATACTCCGCACTACGTTGATACTGATACGTTTGTACATCAACAACACGTAATGTTTGCCCCTTTAGCCAGCTCGGATAAGCAAATGAATCTATGACGCTTAACATATCACCAACTTGCAATTGGCTAGGCTCAGTGAGTTGACGTTCCGGTGCTTTTTTAGATTTGAAAAAGTTAAACATTGGCTGACTCCTTGTTGAAGCAAAAAAGGTAACCCAGTGCGTGGGTTACCTTTTGCCTTTCCACTAACTAATTAGCTATTTTGTTTTGCTTTAATACGCGCCAAAATATCTGCGCTTTTCGGATTGGTATCACCAATGCCCGCTTCAGCCATTTTCGCTTTTAAATCATCGCCGTTAGTATCCGCTTCTAATTGCTTAGCCGCACCTAACTGGTCTTGACGGTCTTGTTGACGCTGCTTAATACGCTCTAGAGACTCACGCGCAGATGTCATTGATGAGCTATTCGTATTTAGCGTGCTGTTAACAGCCATTGTAGCTTGCTGCACACTCTCTGTCGTTTTAACCATTGTTAATTGGCGCTGATTTTCTTTAATCGACTTTTCTGCATCTTTAACTTGTTGCTTTAGTTGCACAATGTGGTTACTAAAACCAGCTAACACGTCTTCATTTTCAGCTTTCTCTGCTTCAAAATCACCGATTTTTTCTGCGATTTCTAATGCAAGTGCTTCATTGCCTTTTTCAAGTGCTTGGCCTGCATACGCTTCGTGCTCTGCAATTGATGCATCTAATGCGCTAATTTTACGCTTTGTTTGCATCTCTTTTGCCATCACTTCAGTCAGGCTTTTCTTAGCACGCTGCAAGGCATTTTGTGCATCAGCAATTTCTTGTTCAAAAATACGGATACCGTTTGCATCAACAATTGCTTGTCCTGCTTCACGAGCGCCACCACGTACAGCTGTAAATAGTTTCTTTAAAATACTCATAATCTTAACTCCAGAAATTGCTAATTAATCGTTTAAATAAATGGTCACGGCTTCAAGTGCATCAATCGCATTGTCTGCCAGTGTTACCAACTCATGGGTAATATCATCAAACGATGAATTAACCGATAGTGCGCCAAAAATAGCGTATTTATCATCAATTTTTGCAAATGCGCTTAATGGAATTGGTACATTTAAACGTAGTAACGTTTCGTTTAACTCATTACGCATATCTGCTTGTACTTCGTTTTCGGCAAACAGGTAGCTAATACACAGTAATTGCTCTTCTGTTTGAGTAACAAAGATAGGTAACTCATCATTCCCATCGACGATAACTTGTAACACATCTTGCTCACCTGGATTGGCAATCAAGAAAGACTCAAAGCTCACACCTTCGGTTTCAAAAGACGCTAATTTGATTGAAAGTTCATTTAATTCCATGTCTCACCTTTTTCGTTTTGACATATTATGTCTTGAGTTAAGATTTGCATAGTCGACATATTATGTCAACTGTAAAATATCAATTTTTGTACAATTCGGTTTCAACTTGCCATGCTTGGCGGTAATAATCGTACAAGGTTCCAGAGCCTAATCTATTGACTTCAATCGTATTTATTTGTTCAAAAAAATGATTCGGAAATACAAAAGAAGCTAATAAATATTCTTTGCTTACCCAACGAGATGGCACGGGTAATTCATTAGTTTCACGAATTCGTTGGCTTGCTGATTTACCAGCAGTCGTCGCGATTGTCCAACCCCACTGACCAAATGAAGGAATATTTTGTTGATATTGCTCAACATAACCAAAGCCCGCAGCTTTCATTGTTTTAGCGATACTCAAAAAGGCTTTCTTCGCATGATAAGGCGATGTTGATTGCACGGCCACAGCCCCGTCAGGCGCGAGCAACTGACGCACATGATTATAAAAATAGTCACTGTACATCTTGTTGAGATCAGGGTGATTAGGGTCTGGTAAATCAATTAAAATAGTGTCAAAACGCTCGCCCTTTGCCAGCATAGCTTCAACTTCTAAAAAGGCATCAGCAGTACGTATTTCAGCGCGAGGATCACTCATAGAGTGATTATTAAGGGTTGCTAAACGTGTTCTGATCTTTTCTGGTGCATCATAGTCGCCCACATCATTACCAAATAAGTTTAACAGTTGACCATCTAGGTCAACCAAGGTGACATGCTTTACTGGCCACTTCAAAACATCACGTAATGCAAGCCCGTCACCGCCACCGATGATCAACACGCGGTCGTGACGATTTGAGGCCAACATAGCAGGATAGACAAGCATTGAATGATAAATTTGCTCATCCACACTTGAGAACTGTAAACGACCATTGAGGTAAAGATCAGTAATTGCATTGGGCTGATTGCGACTCAAACGCTCAGTTAACACCAAGTGCTGATACTTAGTTGCTTGCGAGTAAATGACTTTATCTTTGTATAAAACATTACTGAGGTTTTTCATCCAGCTAGTACCAAGTACAAGTACAAACGCAAAAAACACCAACAACAGCACATGGCAAACCAGCAATAGCTTAGCAAAACGAACATGTTGATGATAGCGCCATAAAAATACCAGACCAGCAATAATATTAAACAACGCCGTCCAAGCTGCTGCTTGCATAATAGGCATCGCCAGCATAATGCTCACCCAAATAGCAGCACCGACACCGGCACCGATATAATCCGCCCCGTAAATAGTGCCCGCATTATTTTCTAAAAAGCGACCATACACTTGCTGGCGAATACGCGCAATCAGCGGGATCTCCATACCGATCAATAGCCCGAGTAATAGACCAAACACATAGGGTAAAAAACGAGACCACTCTTGTAGCTTCTCGAACACATAACCATTGAGTACTGTGTCGGCTGGTAGGTTAAAAATCTCGGAGAAGATATGCGGTAATGAATAACTAACGGCGATAACACTGGCAATCGCTAAAATACAGCCCATGCCGACCAAAGCAATAAGACTCTCTAACCAAGCAAAAGCAGTAAATGCATCTTTAAACCAGCGTGCTAAAAATGCACCTATCCCCATTGCCACAATCATGGTGCCGATCATCGCATAAATAGCACTCTCAACCGAGCCTAAGACACGACCTGCGTAATGAGAGAGAAGGTATTCATAAATTAGGCCGCACCCAGCGAGTACGGCCATAACAGTTATTAATAGGAAATCATGCCCAAGTAGATTGGCTCTACTTGGGGCGCTTGTTGTAGTAGACACTTAATTATGCACCTAACAAGGTTGCCATAGTCGAGCCAATCGCAAATGAGATTGCTGCAGAGATAGCTGCTACACCCACGTTCTTCTGGCGGTTCACTTCATCTGAAATATCACAACCAGATAGGATGATTTTGATAGTCACTAAGTGTAGTAAAATGAAAGCAACTAAACTCACTGCAGCACTCAATGCCCAGTAACCTAAACTAGCTACAATGTTGTCAGCCGCATAAGGAGCAATACCTGATGCAGCAGTTAATGCCAATGCACTACCCACTAAAAAGCCAGCGTAACGAATACCCACCGCTAAGTTGCCGTCAATAACCGCTTGTTGTAGGCAATCACCACTGCGGTTAGTACGTTTAAATAACTGTACTCGATATTGGCTGATCAGAAGCATCGCGATGCTGCCAATCGCAAAGGCTGCGATCACAATTGGAATACCATGCCAGCCTTCGGTCGCCACCCAAAATAAAGCTGAGCGAATAACGATAGCCACACTCACTACATGGCCAAAATCAATGAGTGCAGCAGTAGCATTTCCTTTTACGATTTCGTCGTGCAGGCTCACTTTACGTAGCGCGACTTTGTCTTGGAAGAAATGACCTAGCTTAATAAGTACAATCGCCATCACACCATAACCAAGCATTTGTAATGCTTCTTGTTGCAAGGTCGGTGCAAATGAGCCACTGCTCACGCCACTTAGAACAATAGCCAGTGCCACTAGTCCTGCCGCAAAGCTAATACCAAATGCAAAGTTATCACGTTCAGTAATTTCATCATTGGCGTGTAAGTTAGATACCCAGCCTTTAATAAATTTTAAGCTGACAAATAAAGCGATAATGATTGCAAAGTCGATTGCTAAAGCTTGCAACGACCAAGTTGTTATTCCATTAAATTCATACATATGTTGTAACTCCGGTGGTTATTCTTTTCACTACTTACCGCGGCTAATGCCACGTGATGTTCTGCTCGAGCTGTTACGTAATGACCCAGAGCTTTTACTGTAACTACTGCTAGAAGCATAGCTACTACGTGTGCGTGGCGGCGTATAGCTGCTACGGCTTAATCCAGATGCGCCACTGCGCTTAGTTGCATACGGACTAGTGAATTGTTTACCTTGGCGTTGATAAGACTGACGAGTACGCGTCTCTACCGTTTGCTGTGCTTTAATCTGTTTTGGGCTTGAATAACGATAACGGCCATAGTCATTGTAATAGCTGTACTTTCTATGACGGCTCCAACGACCATATTCAACTCGGTCGAATACATCGCCCAACATACGATACATCCCGTACCAAACCCAAAAGCTGGTGCCGGTGCTATTCGTTTGCCACTGCCCATAGTTAGGGTTACCAACTAACTGGTTACCAACACTTTCGCCTTCAGCTGCTCCACTAATTGCGCCAACACGTGCAAGCGTGCCATTCGACATATCTGCAAGCATATTGATGGGATCTGTGAGTGCATCTTGAAATAATGACGGTTTTGCAGCATCACGTATTAAATCAAGTTGATGAAGCGTATCTTCATAGGGTGGAATTAAGTATGTTGATTTAGCGTCAGCTAAACGCTGAGTAAGGCCAGAATAGATAGCCCCTTCACGAGTCGCATCAAGGCTAATAACACGGGCGATCTCAGAAAGTTGCGGTTGCTGCTCAGCTAAAACCTTTCCGTATTGTTTTAGTATCGTCGCATTGCGAAGTGAGCCATTATCAAGCGCTGTACCTAGCTGGTTCAACTCGACTTCAGCTTTTTCTATAGATTGTTGAATTGTTTGTTTTAGCTGCTCTTCTTTAGACTGACAGCCCATAAGCAAGCTTATCAAACAAAACAGGCTTATAAGTTTCCAAGCTTTAATTTGAGACATTCATGTCACCTGATTGAGGTTTAAAAATCCCAAATAGTTTTACATAGCTCAGGTACTAAACCAAGATTAAAATTGCAACAAAGAGTAAATATAGTGGAAGGTTGTGGAGTGAGTGAAAATCAAATATACAATCACGCCTACGCTTTGGCATTTTGATAGTGAGTAGCAGCGGTTTATCCCGCGTCACGGGCTGTCTGTTCGCGAATAGAGCGCGACG
>NZ_JAOCZL010000018.1:651356-653945 GCF_041414825.1 Pseudoalteromonas sp. 68 DY56-GL68 | reverse complement strand
GGGTGACTGCGTACCTTTTGTATAATGGGTCAGCGACTTATATTTTGTAGCGAGGTTAACCGATTAGGGTAGCCGTAGTGAAAGCGAGCGTTAACTGCGCGTTGAGTTGCAAGGTATAGACCCGAAACCCGGTGATCTAGCCATGGGCAGGTTGAAGGTTGAGTAACATCAACTGGAGGACCGAACCCACTAACGTTGAAAAGTTAGGGGATGACCTGTGGCTAGGAGTGAAAGGCTAATCAAACCGGGAGATAGCTGGTTCTCCCCGAAATCTATTTAGGTAGAGCCTCGGACGAATACTTACGGGGGTAGAGCACTGTTAAGGCTAGGGGGTCATCCCGACTTACCAACCCTTTGCAAACTCCGAATACCGTAAAGTACTATCCGGGAGACACACGGCGGGTGCTAACGTCCGTCGTGAAGAGGGAAACAACCCAGACCGCCAGCTAAGGTCCCAAAGTCATAGTTAAGTGGGAAACGATGTGGAAAGGCCCAGACAGCCAGGAGGTTGGCTTAGAAGCAGCCATCCTTTAAAGAAAGCGTAATAGCTCACTGGTCGAGTCGGTCTGCGCGGAAGATGTAACGGGGCTAAACTATGCACCGAAGCTGCGGATTCAAACTTTGTTTGAGTGGTAGGGGAGCGTTCTGTAAGCCGTTGAAGGTGAACCGGGAGGTTTGCTGGAGGTATCAGAAGTGCGAATGCTGACATGAGTAACGATAATGCGGGTGAAAAACCCGCACGCCGGAAGACCAAGGGTTCCTATCCCATGTTAATCAGGGTAGGGTAAGTCGACCCCTAAGGCGAGGCCGAAAGGCGTAGTCGATGGGAAACGGGTTAATATTCCCGTACTTGGTATAATTGCGATGGGGGGACGGAGCAGGCTAAGCAAGCATGGCGTTGGTTGTCCATGTGAAAGTAAGTAGGTTGGTGACTTAGGAAAATCCGGGTTGCTAAGACTGAGATACGAGACGAGCCACCAAGGTGGTGAAGTTGCTGATGCCATACTTCCAGGAAAAGCCTCTAAGCTTCAGATTATACCGAATCGTACCCCAAACCGACACAGGTGGTCAGGTAGAGAATACTAAGGCGCTTGAGAGAACTCGGGTGAAGGAACTAGGCAAAATTGTACCGTAACTTCGGGAGAAGGTACGCTCCTATCTGTGATGAGATTTACTCTCTAAGCGGACGGGAGCCGCAGTGACCAGGTGGCTGGGACTGTTTATTAAAAACACAGCACTGTGCAAAATCGCAAGATGACGTATACGGTGTGACACCTGCCCGGTGCCGGAAGGTTAATTGATGGGGTTAGTTTTCGGACGAAGCTCTTGATCGAAGCCCCGGTAAACGGCGGCCGTAACTATAACGGTCCTAAGGTAGCGAAATTCCTTGTCGGGTAAGTTCCGACCTGCACGAATGGTGTAACCATGGCCACGCTGTCTCCACCCGAGACTCAGTGAAATTGAAATCGCAGTGAAGATGCTGTGTACCCGCGGCTAGACGGAAAGACCCCGTGAACCTTTACTACAGCTTGGCACTGAACATTGACCCTACATGTGTAGGATAGGTGGGAGGCTTTGAAGCAGAGACGCTAGTCTTTGTGGAGCCGTCCTTGAAATACCACCCTTGTAGTGTTGATGTTCTAACGTTGGTCCCTAATCGGGATTACGGACAGTGCCTGGTGGGTAGTTTGACTGGGGCGGTCTCCTCCCAAAGAGTAACGGAGGAGCACGAAGGTTGGCTAAGTACGGTCGGACATCGTACGGTTAGTGTAATGGTAGAAGCCAGCTTAACTGCGAGACAGACACGTCGAGCAGGTACGAAAGTAGGTCATAGTGATCCGGTGGTTCTGAATGGAAGGGCCATCGCTCAACGGATAAAAGGTACTCCGGGGATAACAGGCTGATACCGCCCAAGAGTTCATATCGACGGCGGTGTTTGGCACCTCGATGTCGGCTCATCACATCCTGGGGCTGAAGTCGGTCCCAAGGGTATGGCTGTTCGCCATTTAAAGTGGTACGCGAGCTGGGTTTAGAACGTCGTGAGACAGTTCGGTCCCTATCTGCCGTGGGCGTTTGAGAATTGAGAGGGGTTGCTCCTAGTACGAGAGGACCGGAGTGAACGAACCGCTGGTGTTCGGGTTGTCATGCCAATGGCACTGCCCGGTAGCTACGTTCGGAACTGATAAGCGCTGAAAGCATCTAAGCGCGAAGCAGGCCTCGAGATGAGTTCTCACTAGACTTTTAAAGTCTCTGAAGGGCCGTTGAAGACTACAACGTTGATAGGCAGGATGTGGAAGTGGTGTGAGCCATTAAGCTAACCTGTACTAATTACCCGTGAGGCTTAACCATACAACGCCAAACGCGTTTTATGATGACAGCGTAACAGACAGAAGTTAAGAAACTAAAGTAGACATTTACTTAAATCAGCATTCCAGATTTATGTAGGGTGAACCGCAACGCTTAACGCGAAATCAGTTCACCTTGCGCAAAGGACTCGTAAGCGCTACGCGCTTTATCGAGAATCCTTTCCACGTATTTTGCTTGGTGACAATAGCGTTTTGGACCCACCTGACCCCATGCCGAACTCAG
>NZ_JAOCZL010000018.1:521860-651306 GCF_041414825.1 Pseudoalteromonas sp. 68 DY56-GL68 | reverse complement strand
CAGCGCCGATGATAGTGTGGCATTTGCCATGTGAAAGTAGGACATCGCCAGGCTCTAAATTCAGTCGCAAGACTTTAAATTAAAAATAATAAGAAAATCAAACAGAATTTTCTTGGTGACAATAGCGTTTTGGACCCACCTGACCCCATGCCGAACTCAGTAGTGAAACGAAACAGCGCCGATGATAGTGTGGCATTTGCCATGTGAAAGTAGGACATCGCCAGGATCCTAATTAAAGAAACCCGTTGCAGTAATGCAACGGGTTTTTTCGTATGTCGTCGCGCTCTATCCGCGAACAGGCAGCCCATGACGCGGGATAAGGCTGCCCCAACACGTTTTTCGTCGGGATTTTAAATCGCGTGTAGACTTTTAGCCGCAAGCTACCAGCTGAAACACAGAGACATTAGATATTAAGTGTCAGCTGATCTGTGCGGGTGTTTGGCTGAGTCTCTCAGCACTTACCCTGCTCATTCTTCACACTTCCACTTGCTTCAGTTACGTTGTTATGCGATAAAGCGTTTTATATTTGTAATACAATTTAGGTTTGCTGTGTCTCGTAAGAAAACGACCAAGTCAAAAGGCTCTTCAGGTTTAAACCGTAAAAATAGTGAAGCATTCATCGCTAAATTCTCATCTCACCCAGATACGCATCTGTGCCCGTCGGGTTTAATGTATAAAGTGATTGATGATGTTGAGGGAGAACGCATAACAGAGTTTGATACTGTGGCTATTAACCAACGTATTATGCTCGCTGATGGCAGTGTCATTGCCGACAGTTATAAAGCGGGTATGCCTGAGGTGTTCGCTTTATCTGAAGCAATCGAAGGGTTAAGAGAGGGTTTGCTATTAATGAATGTCGGCTCTCGTTATGAATTTGTGATCCCCCCAGAACTTGCTTGGGGTAAAAAAGGTAACGGTGGCAAAATTGGCGCAAATGCAGTGCTACATTTTGACGTTCGTTTAATGCGTTTAGCTTAACTCTCTTTGCATAACTCCCTTAGCATAAGTCGACAGAGTACTTAAAACGCGTTAACGTTCACTATGGTTTACTGAGGAACATTATGGACGCATTTACTTCACGAGTTTACTTTCTTCGCCATGGCGAAATCGCTACGCCAGGCATTCTTGCTGGGCAAATAGATGTTGAATTATCGGAGCTTGGTCTTAAGCAAATGCGCCAAGCTTCTGTCGAGCTCATAAATTTAAATGCCGTATATAGCTCTCCGCTCAAGCGTTGCTCAGTCCACGCTGATTATTTAGCAAATCAACACTCGCTGCATGTACAGTACAATAACGCGCTGAAAGAGTTTCATTTTGGTGATTGGGATGGCCAAGATTACCAACAGCTTTGGCAGCAAACCAGTAAACCTCATATCGGTGATTTTTGGCAGCACCCCTGGCAAGTAAAAGTACCCAATGGTGAATTTATGGCAGACTTTTACGCTCGGGTAGAGGCATGGTGGCAAACATTTTTACAATCACTGTATGAATCTAAGCATGAACAGTCATTGGTAATTAGCCATGCTGGTGTGATTAAACAAATTCTCGCTATTGTTTGTCAGATGCCAAAACAATCAGCTACGCATTTAAATGTTTTCCATCTCCCTTATGCAGGGCTAATTACACTCGATGTATATATAGATGAACAAGGGCAAGCTTGGCCAAAAATTGTTTTTTAGCCATCTAGAGCGATATTCATTGAATTATTTACTTAGCCCGCCATAATACTCATATGCTATGGAATGGAGTGAAATTCTCCAGCTGTTCCCGCAACTGTAATCCATATAAATATATGGTCAGCCAGATACTTAGCGCTAACAATTAATCATCGAGCGGGTCAACTCACGTCATTTTCTGGTACTTACCAGTACTTTCTTGTGCGTTGTGCTTACTCGCCAAGAGAGAAAAAGCTTGCAACAAAATAGCCTTAGCGCTGCGCCATTGATATCAGTGTCTGATTTAAGTTGGGGTACTGCGAATAAAATCATACTTGAATCAATTAACCTTGAGTTAAAAGCAGGGCAATTTATAGGTTTACTTGGCCCTAATGGGGCGGGTAAATCAAGCCTGCTGCGCTGCCTTTATCGTTACTTGAAACCTCAGCAAGGGGCTGTGCTGCTAAGCGGTCAAGATATCTGGCAAATCAGTGCTGATGAGTATGCAAAGCAGGTTGCTGTGGTTTTACAGGAATCACCATCGCAGTTTAATTTGTCTTTATTCGATGTGGTGAGTTTAGGCTTAACACCTCATAAGCGACTTTTTAGCGGCACGTCTGCCAATGATAAGCAACGAATATATCAAGCGATTGAGCAGGTTGGTTTATCTCATCACAGTGAACAAGCATTTGATTCGCTCTCAGGTGGCGAAAAGCAAAGAGCGCTCATTGCGCGCTCTATCGTACAACAACCTAAGCTGTTGATTATGGATGAGCCTACCAGCCACCTTGATGTTAAATACCAAATTCAAATAATGGAATTAGCGAAGTCCCTTGATGTAACTGTGCTTGCCTCTTTCCATGATCTAAATCTCGCAGCGGGTTTATGTGATGAGCTACTGGTGATTGATGAAGGTCGCTTGGTTTGTCAGGGGCAACCAAAAGCGGTGCTAACAGAGCAGCTGTTGAGCGATGTATTTGGTGTCTGCGCAGCGGTATCTGCTCATCCGCAATCAAGCACTGATAAGTTTATTCCGCATATAACTTATTTCTATGGTTATCAGACACAGGAGCATCAACATGACTGATGCAATGCGTTTAAGTATCTGTGTTGTCGTAGGGCTTATTAGTTGTTTTTTAGCACTGAGCTTTGGTGCTGCAAATACGCCACTGAGTGACGTTTTTAATGGTCTGTTTAGTCAAGGTAGCGATGAATTTGTGCAGCGCATTATTTGGCAGTTGCGTATGCCAAGAACAGTGCTGGCATTTTTAGCTGGATCTGGGCTTGCTCTTGCGGGATTAATTTTGCAGACCGTAACCCGAAACCCGCTTGCTGACCCTTACTTGTTTGGTATTTCTTCTGGGGCTTCATTTGGTGTGGTGTGCTTTATAGCCCTAACCGGTGTGAGTTTTGGCTTTAGTATGTCAGTTGCTGCATTTGCCGGAAGCTTACTTTCTATGCTGTTGCTTATTGCTATAGCAGGGCGTCGTCATGTTGGCCAAGTTGAAGCTATGTTACTCGCTGGTGTTGCTTTATCTTTTTTATTTAGTGCTCTGACTAGTCTGCTGCTTTATTTTAGCGATCCACAAGCTATCACCGCTATTTTATTTTGGACGATGGGCAGTTTTTCTCGTGCCCAGTGGGACACTCTTTGGCTGCCATTTGCCGTTATTATTGCCTGTATGACGCTGATGATTGCATTTCGTCGTCAGCTAAATGCAATGCTGCTCGGTGATGAAAGTGCTGCGACTTTGGGTATTCATGTGCAACGCTTTCGGATCATGATGCTGCTGCTAAGTTCATTAATTACAGCAGTGCTTGTTGCTATGTGTGGGGGCGTTGGTTTTGTCGGCCTGATGATCCCACATATTGTGCGCTACTTTTCACCACAAGGCAGCAGCCATAACTTAGTTATGACATCCTTGGTCGGTGGCATTTTTATGGTGTGGGTAGATGTGTTGTGCCGAACCCTACTGAATAACCAAGAACTACCCGTAGGTGTGATCACAGCCGCTATCGGTAGCGTGTTCTTTTTATTCTTACTTTATTTTCGTAAACAGAGCAGGTAGTTAATGTTTAATATCATGCCTATTGATCAGCAATTTTCAGCTGTAATTCAACAAAAAATAGATCTTAA
The DNA here is from genome assembly GCF_041414825.1 of Pseudoalteromonas sp. 68 DY56-GL68. NCBI lineage: Bacteria > Pseudomonadati > Pseudomonadota > Gammaproteobacteria > Alteromonadales > Pseudoalteromonadaceae > Pseudoalteromonas > Pseudoalteromonas sp. 68 DY56-GL68. Next base: position 647,514 of record NZ_JAOCZL010000018.1, on the reverse strand, counting down.
AACAAAGCCGTTAGGCGCTTTGGGTCAGCTTGAAAGTTGTGCTAAACAATTAACGCTTATTTTTTCAAAGCAGCTTGATAGTGAGCAGGCGCTAGTTGCCTTTAAACCGGTTATTTCAAACCCTTCTCTAGTTGTATTTGCAGGTGATCATGGTGTGGCAAGCCAAGGTGTGTCGATTGCTCCTAGCAGCGTTACATCGCAAATGGTGGCAAACTTTGCAGCAGGAGGCGCTGCAATTAATGTATTTTGTCGCCAGCTTGGCTGGCAGCTAGAAGTTGTTGACGCTGGAACACTCAGTACTTCACACGATAAAAGTGTGCATAACCAGCGTTTAGGTGAAATCACTGCACCACTGAATACTGAAATGGCCATGTCACTTAGCCAGGTTGAAAAAGGGTTTGAATTAGCAAAGCAGCGAGTTCATTCACTCTATGAGCAAGGCTGCAATACCATCGCCTTTGGTGAGATGGGCATTGGCAATACCACAAGTACTGCGGCATTAATGGCTGCCTTGTTGTCGTTACCTGCCAGCCAATGTGTAGGTAAAGGCACTGGTGTGAGTGACGAGGTTGTCGCTAAAAAAATCAAGGTTGTCGAGCAAGCCCTTCAATTACATCAAGCTCATTTTAGCGACCCACTAATGACGCTCGCTGCATTAGGCGGTTTTGAAATTGTACAGATCACCGGTGCCATTTTAGCTGCTGCGGAGCTTGGTATAGCGGTGATTGTGGATGGCTTTATTTGTACCGCAGCGGCGCTTGTTGCAACTCGCATTAATGCAAACGCTCGCGATTACATGTTATTTGCTCATGCCTCAGATGAGCAAGGGCATAAAGCAATGCTCAATGCCTTGCACGCATCGCCTTTATTGCAGCTTGATTTAAGATTAGGAGAGGGCACTGGGGCTGCGCTTGCCTTACCTTTACTGCAAGCATCTTTGGCGTTTTACAATGACATGGCAAGTTTTTCCGATGCCAATGTTGAGCAAGTTGTCTGATATGAGCGCTGAACATCAGACTTCAAACACAACCCCAAGTCAGCTTCAGCTATTTTTGCTGGCGCTTAGTTTTTTAACGCGTATACCTGTTAAATTAAACTTTGAGGTATCGAGTAAGGCACTCAATCAGGCTAGCCGTTATTTTGCATTGGTCGGGGTGTTATTAGGTGTACTTTTAGCGCTGAGTTTTTTACTGCTAAGTTGGTTATTTCCCGCAGCCATTGCAGTCACGTTAGTTATGGCGTTTAGCTTGGTAATCACAGGGGCATTTCATGAAGATGGCCTTGCTGATGTCTGGGATGGCTTTGGTGGTGGTTGGCAGGTTGTAGATAAGCTGAGCATTATGAAAGATAGTCGCTTAGGTACCTATGGTGCTGCGGCGTTAGTAATAGCTTTATTAATTAAGTACCAAACTCTCGTCGCACTTAGTGAAGTAACCAGCACTCTGATTCTTGCACTTGTTTTAGGGCAAAGCTTAAGCCGTGTTGTAGCAACAAGTTTAATTGCAGACATGGACTATGTAAGTCAGGACGCCACATCTAAAGTAAAACCAATTGCGATGCATTTAAGCACGCAAAGTTATCAAATACTGTTAGCAACAGGCGGTGCGGTGTTAGCAATTGCATGGTTGTTTTTTGGCTTCACTTTAGGGCAAATATTTATAATCGTCAGTGTACTTTTTGTTACTCGATTACTATTAAAGCGCTGGTTTGAAAAACAGTTATCTGGCTATACCGGTGATTGCTTGGGGGCTGCCCAGCAAGTATCTGAGCTTGTTACCTACCTTTGCTTGGTGAGTCTATTATGAGCCAACAACATACTTTAATTTTAGGTGGTGCTCGCAGCGGTAAAAGCCGTTTTGCTGAGCAGTTGGCAACAAATTCAAACAAGCCGCTTATCTACATTGCCACAGCAAATGCAGGTGATGAGGAAATGGCTGCCCGAATTAATAGGCATCAAGCAGAACGCGCTAAGCATTGGCAACTTGTCGAAGAGCCTTTGTATTTGGCTAAAGCACTACAGCAACACAGCCAAGCTGGAAACTGTATTTTAGTGGATTGTTTAACCCTTTGGTTGAGTAATTGCCTATGCCAGCAGGGGGAAGCATTTTGGCTTAAGCAAAAAGCGGCCTTACTCGATGTGCTAGTGCAATTGCCGGGTGAGGTGATTTTTGTCAGCAATGAAGTGGGTCATGGTATTGTGCCGCTCGGTGGATTAAGCCGTCAGTTTGTTGATCATTCAGGTTGGTTGCATCAAGCCTTAGCACAGCAAGTTGCACGTGTTGAGTTTGTGATTGCAGGTCTTGCACAAACCTTAAAAAGAGAACAATGATGAAAACATTAATGGTGCAAGGCACGACCTCAGATGCAGGTAAAAGTACCCTTGTAGCAGCACTTTGCCGGATCTTTGCTGAGCGAGGCATAAAGGTTGCGCCCTTTAAGCCACAGAATATGGCATTAAATAGCGCCGTAACCGCAGATGGTGGCGAGATAGGTCGCGCACAAGCTTTGCAAGCTGTGGCGGCAAAAGTGCCCGCAGAAGTCGATTTTAACCCTATCTTATTAAAACCTAACAGCGATACTGGGGCGCAGGTAATCGTTCATGGTAAAGCGCTGTCGAATATGGAAGCGGGCAGTTATCACGATTACAAAAAAGTGGCGATGGATGCAGTTCTTACTTCGCAGCAGCGCTTAAGTGAGCGTTTTGAATTACTGGTTGTGGAAGGTGCTGGGAGCCCTGCAGAAATTAACCTGCGAGAAAACGACATTGCTAATATGGGTTACGCTGAGGCGGTTGATTGCCCGGTGATCATTATTGCCGATATCGATAAAGGCGGCGTGTTTGCTCATTTAGTCGGAACATTAGCGTTATTGTCAGAATCAGAGCAAGCGCGAGTAAAAGGCTTTGTGATTAACCGTTTTCGGGGTGATATTACGTTATTGCAAGGTGGCCTTGATTGGTTAGAGCAGTACACAAACAAGCCAGTGCTTGGGGTGTTGCCTTATTTACATGACTTAGCACTCGATGCTGAAGATGCCGTTGCTATAACTAATCTGGTCGATAAACCGCAATTACGCATAGCAGTGCTGCTACTTCCTCATATCAGTAATCACACAGACTTTGACGCACTGCGATTACAACCCGAAATCGATTTACAGTATGTACGTCATACCCAGGCTATTCCAGGTGTTGATCTGATTATTATCCCTGGCAGTAAAAATGTACTTGGCGATTTAGCGTTTTTAAAAAATGAAGGTTGGCATAAACAAATAACACGTCATCTACGCTATGGCGGTAAAGTGCTTGGTGTATGCGGTGGGCTGCAGATGTTAGGTAACTACCTTGCTGATCCACATGCTGTGGAGTCTAATTTAGGCTGCGCAGATGGCCTAGGCCTTGCTGACTTTGAAACCCAATTAGGGCAACAAAAAGTACTAAGCCAAGTCTCTGGTATTCTTCATTTAAACAATAGCGATAAAGCAATTTCAGGTTATGAAATTCATGCCGGTATAAGCCAAGGGCCCGCATTTGAAAAGCCATTTTTAAGTTTTAGTAATCACCCAAGTGGATTTAAAGTAGATGGTTTTATTAGTGATGATAATCAAGTAGCAGGTACTTACTTACATGGCTTGTTCGATACCCCTGAAGGCGTATCTGAGCTAATAACTTGGCTTGCACCAAATAGCCAAATTAAGCCGATTGATATTAATTTAAACCGTGAACAGCAGTTAAGCCGTTTAGCAAACGTGGTAGCAGAGAATCTCGATATTGAACAAATCATCAATATTTATGAGAATTTCAATTTAGAGGCATAAGGAACAACAATGAGCGAACAGAATCAAGATAAGCACCAACAGCGTCAGCAAAAAGTAAAAGAAAAAGTCGATGAACGTATTGCTGCTGCGCAAAAAGAGCAGGGTATTTTTCAGGTTATAACTGGCAACGGTAAGGGTAAATCGACTTCTGGATTTGGTACTGTCGCACGTGCGGTAGGTCATGGAATGAAAGCCGCTGTGTGTCAGTTTATTAAAGGCACATGGGAGTGCGGTGAACGCAACCTACTGGAACAAGCGGGAGTTGAATTTGTTATTATGAACACTGGTTTTACTTGGGAAACACAAAACAAAGAGTCAGATACCGCTGCTGCGCAGGTGACATGGCAAGAAGCGAAAAGAATGCTGAAGGATGACTCGATTAACCTCGTTATGCTAGATGAAATAACCTATATGATCACTTACGGCTATATTGATTTAGACGAAGTGCTAGAAGCAGTTAGCTCTCGCCCTGCTATGCAATCGGTGATAATTACAGGTCGTGGTGCGCACCGTAAACTAATCGACTTGGCTGATACAGTCAGTGAAGTTAGAAACGTAAAACACGCTTTTGATGCAGGAATAAAAGCGCAAAAAGGGTTCGATTATTAACATGAAGGCCATCAAGTTTGCACTCTTAGGTGTTTTATTTTATTTACCAACATTGGCTCAAGCTCATGAAATTAAACAGCCACAGCGTATTGTTGCTTTAGCGCCGCATATCGTTGAAAACCTATTTGCGATTGGAGCAGGAGAGCGCATTGTTGGTACCGTTGACTATGCAGACTTTCCTCAGCAAGCGAATGATATCGAACGGGTAGGTGGCTATTACGGTATTAACATGGAAAAACTGTTGTCGTTAAAACCCGACCTTGTTTTGGCTTGGAAAACGGGCAATAAAGCCGACGATCTCGCTTACATTGAAAAATTAGGCATTCCGGTAGCGTACAGCAACCCAAATCAGGTTGATAATGTGGCTGATGAGCTGCGTAAACTAGGCACACTTACGCATTTGCAAACACAAGCAAATAAAGTGGCTAAAGAGTTTGAAGTTAAGCTGAGTGCTATTCGTGCAGCCCAAGAGGGTAAAACGACCGTTTCGGTGTTTTATCAATTATGGCCAGAGCCGATGATGACAGTGGGCGGAAATACTTGGATCAATCAGCTATTAACCATTTGTCATGCGGATAATGTGTTTGCTAATAGCGATACAGACTACCCGCGCATTAGTATTGAAAACGTATTGGTAGCAGAGCCAGAAGTCATCATTATCCCAGATGAAAAATCGAAAAAGCCTCAGCCTAAAATTGATTGGCGACAATGGCCAGAAATGCCAGCGGTGCAGCATAACCAATTTATTAGTGTGAACGCAGATTTATTGCACCGTTTTACAACCCGTATGCTTGATGGTTTGACTGATATGTGTGGTAAAATAGACGTTTCTCGTCAGCAAATACAGGCTTCAAAATGAACGATTGGCAAACATTTTTAGATACTGAGCTTGCTAAACCTTACATGCAAGAAACCTTGCAATATGTGGCAGATAGACGTGCAGCAGGCGTTAGCGTTTATCCAAAAGATGAACAGGTATTCTCAGCTTTTGATGCTACACCTCTTAATGAAGTTAAGGTGGTTATTTTAGGTCAAGATCCTTACCACGGAGAAGGCCAAGCCCATGGTTTGTGCTTTTCGGTATTGCCTGAAGTTAAAAAGTTACCTCCTTCTTTGAAAAATATGTACAAAGAGTTGGCAACCGATATTGATGGTTTTGAAGTACCTCACCATGGCTATTTGCAAAGCTGGGCCGAGCAAGGTGTGTTTTTACTTAACACCGTACTGACGGTCGAGCAAGGGCAGGCTCACTCTCATAAGCACCTTGGCTGGGAGCAATTTACCGATGCAGTGATTGCGCTTATCAATCAACATTGTGAGGGGGTGGTGTTTATATTATGGGGCGCACATGCTCAGAAAAAAGGTAAACACATTGATACCTCGCGTCATCATGTGATTCAAGGTCCGCATCCATCACCGCTTTCTGCTCACCGTGGCTTTTTTGGTTGTCAGCACTTTTCAAAAACAAACCAGCTACTTAGCAATCAAAATAAAACGCCAGTAAATTGGTCTTTACCACAAATTCTATAACAGAAATGCAAAAGGCCCAATTGGGCCTTTGAATTTACAAAAAGTCTAGCTCATCAATAGCAATACTATCTGTAAAGTAGTCTAACTCCTGTAGTTCTTTGCGTAATCTATGCTTATCTTTTAACGCTTCGATTTCACGCCATTTTCTCTTCTTATTTTTTGTAGAGGTCTTTCTTGTTTTATTAGGACCTTCTAATATTTCTAAAATATCGTCTAGGCTATCCATGAACTTCTCCTATTGATTTTTTGAACCTCGGAAATACCTATACCACAGGCTGCTTAAAAATAGAATAAAAAAGTGACAATACTGTTACAGAACTGTGATTGATAGATGAATAGATCAAGAGTTTAGTTATTTTAGAAACAAAAACGCCACCGAGCGGTGGCGTTTCAAAAAATGCTGCTGTTCGAATTACATCGCTTTAAAGCGAGCTTCTAATTCAATTTGAGCTTGTGCGAAAGAGCGGATACCTTCAGCTAGTTTCTCTGTTGCCATTGCATCTTGGTTGTGTAACCAGCGGAACTGGCTTTCAGTTAGCGGTGCTGGTTTTTCTTCAACAGTAAAGTCGCTCTCTAGTAGGTACTCTTGTGCATCCGTTAATTGGCCTAACTCTTCTAAAAGAGCAGGGCTAATCGTTAACTTATCACAGCCTGTAAGCGCGATGATCTCACCTGTGTTACGGAAGCTTGCGCCCATAACAACCGTTTTGTAATCGTGGCGTTTGTAGAATTCGTAAATGCTACGCACTGATTGCACACCAGGATCGTTTAGCGGATCAGTTGGTTTTTCCATACCGTTAGCAACATGCCAATCTAGAATACGGCCAACAAATGGTGAAATTAAAAATACATTTGCATCGGCACATGCGCGGGCTTGTGCTTCAGAGAATAACAGCGTTAAGTTACACTTAGTGCCTTCTTTTTCAAGCTGTTCTGCGGCTTTGATACCTTCCCACGTTGATGCAACTTTGATTAAGATTTTATCTTTGCTCACGCCTTCTTTTTCGTAAAGGCTCAGTAAAGTGTGAGCTTTGTCGATAGTCGCTTGGGTATCAAATGATAAACGAGCGTCTACTTCTGTTGAGATATAGCCTGGAACGATTTCGCTAATTTCTTTACCGATTAATACAGCAAAGTAATCACATGCTAACTCAAGTTGTTTAGCTGCATCTTGCTCGGTCTCTTTAGCGTACTGCCACGCTTTATCTAAATAAGGCTTATACGCTTCAATTTCACTGGCTTTTAAAAGTAAAGATGGGTTTGTTGTTGCATCTTCTGGTTGGTGCTTTTTGATAGCTTCGATATCACCTGTATCTGCAACAATAGATGAATGCTGTTTAAGCCTTTGTAGTGCTGAAGTCATTTGCTTTCCTCATTCCAAGCAAGTTAAAAGAAATTCCATTATAGCGGCCTTAATACTGCAACACTATGACAGTGTTTAATAGGTTATATGTCCTTAATTTAGAAAACCAAGGCATTAGGTGTAAAAATGCAGTGTATCAAGGCAGGATGAAACAAAACGTGCATTTTGATTCAATTAATGTTGAAATTGACATCAAACAAATTACAAGTCAATAGCTAACTATGATCACTGTTATTTCACCTGCAAAAAATTTAGATTACGAAACACCAGCCACGACCGATAAATTCACTCAGCCTGAATTACTCGAGCACAGCGAAGAGTTAATGTCAGTTTGCCGTGATTTAACACCTGCTCAAATTGGTAGCTTGATGAAAATCAGCGATAAACTAGCTGGTTTAAACGCAGCACGTTTCGCTGAGTGGTCACAGCCCTTTACGCAAGATAATGCAAAACAAGCAGTGCTGGCTTTTAATGGTGATGTGTATGGTGGTTTAGATGCTGCAACATTGACAAGTTCAGAGCTAGATTATGCACAATCTCACTTACGTATTTTGTCTGGTCTTTACGGTGTGCTGAAGCCGCTTGATTTAATGCAAGCTTATCGCCTTGAGATGGGCACAAAGCTTGAAAACCCACGTGGTAAAAACCTCTATGAATTTTGGGGCAGCGTGATAGCCGAACAACTTAATACTGTGCTTGCCGAGCAAGATAGCAAGTATTTAGTTAATCTTGCTTCTAATGAGTATTTTAAAGCGGTTGATAAAAAAGCCTTAAATGCACAAATTATCACGCCACACTTTAAAGACTCTAAAAACGGCCAATATAAAGTGATCAGCTTTTATGCGAAAAAAGCTCGTGGCATGATGGCGCGTTACATCATTGAAAATAAAGTTACCCAATTGAGTGATTTAAAAGATTTCACCGTTGCTGGTTATTACTTTAGTAGCGATGCAACAGCAAAAGAATTAGAGCCTGTTTTCTTACGCGAAGAGCAGAACTAATTTTTTAGTAAAATGAATTAGAAGAGCCGTGCCAAGCACGGCTTTTTTATGGTTTTAATATACTAAATTAGAAATGGCGTTCATTTTGCTAAATACTTTGTTGAGCAATTAATTCAACAAGGTATAAAAATGCTAAAAATTCCGTCAGTAAGTGAAGCTGAAAAGCTGATAGAAGAAAAACTCGGTGGCTGGGTTGATATCATCATAAGCCATATTCCAAACTTTATTGTCGCAGTCATTATTACTATCGTGTTTTCATTGCTGGCGCGTATTGTTGGTTCAATGCTCAGAAAGCTATTACGCCGCTCGCTAGAGTCTTCGCAAATAGCAGACTTAATGTCATCGATAGTAAAAGTCATCGTGTTATGCGTAGGCTTATTTGTAGCCCTTGATTTCTTGGGGCTCAGAGGGACTGTCACCTCATTACTCGCGGGTGCTGGTATAGTTGGCCTCGCCATTGGTTTTGCTTTTCAGGACATGACAGAGAACCTTATAGCGGGTATTGCTATGGGAATCCGCAAGCCATTTAAAACAGGTGATGTAATTCGCACCGAAAGCGTGTTTGGTACTGTACGCGCGATTAACCTTAGAAACACTCTTATCGAGAACTTTTATGGGCAACTTATCTTGGTGCCTAACAAGATTCTGTTTAGAAATATACTTAGCAATTACAGTACTTTAGGTGTGCGTCGTATCGAAGTGCCTGTGGGTATTTCGTATGCTGACGACCCAGAGCAAGCCGCTGAGGTTATTGTTAAAAAAATCAATGAGTTTGATTTTGTGATTAAACAAGAAGAAACCGCCGTTTACGCCGAAAGCTTTGGTGATAGCAGCGTTAACTTACTGGTTTGGTTTTGGATTAAATACCCAGGTGAAGCGGATTTCATGACCGTTCGTCACAAGGCTGTTGTGGCAGTTAGAAACGCGCTAAGCGAAGCTGACATGACCATCCCATTCCCAATCCGCACGTTAGATTTTGGTATCAAAGGCGGCGAGAAATTAAACGCCATGATAAGCGAAAAACAGCAGGATAAAGACGCAGATACTCAAGCAACCGATGAGTAAAATTTACTGACTTATTGGCGTGATTTACACAGGGAAGTGTATTTGAGTGGCTAGGGCGTTGCATGGTATTTGTTCCTAGTTTATTTTCGCCTAGATAAAATGAATCGCTTTTGCCTTATAGAAAACTATATTTTAAATCAAAAAACAGATCCAATCAGGTACCCTACAGCAAAATTTGGTGTTAATAGTAATGTTGGGTTCAATCAGTTATTGAGTGTTCAGGCGGAAAAGTTAGTGGTGACATGAAAGGACTTGATATATCAAACTCTAAAAGAGTACCAAAGACATATTTTATGCCATTTTGTACCGTAAAACCAGAATTAAAGTAAATTAAGCTTGGTGGCGTAAATGAATAAGAAAAAATTTATTATAGCGTTACTTGTCTGGTTTATAGGGTTACCTTTAAGTATAGCTGTGAGTTATATTTTAAGAATAATAGGTGATTATAATAGTCTAGGTATGCCCGAGGTAGTTTGGTTTACTATGCATATAAGCCTTTATTTATTATCGATAATATTAATTAATTTTTCTTTGCAAAAACTTAATTTTGTAAAGAAGTTAACTTCAATGATAATGATCTCATTTGCCTACGCAGTTTATTATTTGGGATTAACATGGCTTTATATTATTGAATCAGGCATTGATTCGGTGTGAAAACTGTACTAACAAGGCGCTTAAACGAAAAATTACAGTTGGCTCGCGCTTCGCGCATTATAGCCGAACTGTAGTTTTCCGCTTAGCTTAGCGTTACTTCCATAGTAATTTTTACGCGAAATTTACTTAATACAAACCGACGACCTAAAACTTTTTTGTCCAAAAATGAGCTTGTTCCCACGTCTGCTGTTTACTAAAAACAATGCTGCTGTGCTTTTAGATAACTTCTTCGCGCGTTCACGCGAAATAAATTTCACGCCTACGGTGAGGTATTTTTGACTTAGTGATCAAGCTTGATGCTAGTGGCTTTCGCTTTGCTTAGACCAACCTAAAAAGTAGTAACAAAAAAGCGCAAGCAGTTAAACTGCTTGCGCTTTTTAATGATTCGATATGCGAATGATTAGTGGAGGATACGTGCTCTGATTGTACCTTCAACGGCACTTAGTTCTTTAAGGGCTACTTCAGAGTGATCGGTATCTACATCGATGACCACGTAACCAATCGCTTCGTCAGTTTGTAAGTACTGGGCGGCGATGTTGATGCCGTGCTGTGCAAACGCTTGGTTAATTTGCGTTAGAACACCTGGGCGGTTGTGGTGTACGTGTAATAGGCGGCTACGGTTTGCAAGCTCAGGTAGTGATACTTCAGGGAAGTTAACCGCCGTAATGGTTGAACCATTATCTGAGTACTTAGCGAGTTTACCAGCTACTTCAATACCGATATTTTCCTGAGCTTCTTGTGTTGAACCACCAATGTGTGGCGTTAAAATCACGTTGTCGAACTCGCGCAGTGGTGATACAAATTCTTCATCATTTGATTTTGGTTCTACAGGGAACACGTCGATTGCAGCGCCGCTCAGCTTTTTATCACGTAGTGATTCTGCTAGTGCATCGATATCAACAACCGTACCGCGAGACGCATTGATTAAGATGGCACCTTGCTTCATTACTTCAAGCTCTGCCATACCAATAAGATTCTTCGTTTGCGGTGTTTCTGGTACGTGTAAGCTAATCACATCGGCACGTTGTAATAACTGAGTGAGGTTATGAACTTGTGTTGCATTACCCAGTGTTAGCTTGTCTTCAATATCGTAAAACTCAACGTTCATACCGATGTTTTCAGCCATGATCCCTAGCTGTGTACCAATGTGACCGTAACCAATAATACCTAATGTTTTACCACGAGCTTCGAATGAACCGTTGGCAGATTTTAACCAACCGCCACGGTGCGCGAGAGCATTACGCTCTGGAATACCGCGAAGGAGTAATAAAATTTCACCTAGTACTAATTCTGCAACAGAACGAGTGTTTGAGAATGGTGCGTTAAATACCGCAATACCACGCTCACGGGCGCCTTGCAGATCGACTTGGTTAGTACCGATACAGAAGCAGCCGATTGCCACGAGCTTATCAGCTGCTTCTAATACCGCTTCATTAATATGAGTGCGAGAACGAAGTCCTACAAAGTGCACATCTTTAATGCGCTCAATGAGCTCGTCTTCAGGTAAGGAGGTTTTTACGTAATCAATATTACTGTAGCCATTACGCTTAAGCGTTTCGACAGCACTTTGATGCACGCCTTCCAGCAAGAGAATTTTAATTTTGTCTTTTGCTAACGATACCTTACTCATATCCTCATTCCTATTTACTTGATTTGCGGCCCATTTTTGGTGCCGATAATGACTTTATCTGCACCGCGATGGGCAAATAAGCCGTTTGTTACTACACCCACAATCTGGTTGATTGTTAGTTCTAATTCTTTGGCATTGCTGATATCTAAATTGTGCACGTCTAAAATGACGTTACCGTTATCTGTTACAACACCTTCACGGTAAACAGGATCACCGCCTAGTTTTACGAGCTCACGAGCTACATAGCTGCGTGCCATTGGGATCACTTCAACCGGTAGTGGAAAAGCCCCTAATGTTGTTACTTCTTTAGATTCATCAACAATACAAACAAATTGTTTTGCGACTGCTGAAACGATTTTTTCACGTGTCAGCGCTGCACCACCGCCTTTGATCATTTCGTTGTGTGGGTTGATTTCGTCTGCGCCATCAACATACACATCAAGGCTTGATACCTCGTTTAGTTCAAACACTTCAATACCCAGTGCTTTTAACTTTTCAGTTGAAGCCTCAGAGCTTGAAACCGCACCAATAAGGGTGTCTTTTACAGTACCCAGTGCATCAATAAAATGATTGACTGTTGAGCCTGTACCTACACCAACAATGGTGTTTTCATTTACAAACTCGAGTGCTGCCCAGGCAGCGGCTTTTTTTAATTCATCTTGCGTCATAATTATGTGCTCAGTTAGCTGTCAGAGAGGGTCTATAGTATACAAATAGTTTGCTTACCATTGGTAGATTTTCTCTGGGGTTATAATGTGTTTTAACGGTACATCCCACGATTCAATTGGCAATGCTGAAACATGCTGACATTGATGGGCAAGGCCTATCAAAATCGGTTTTTGCCAGTTTTCTTGGTAATACCGTGCCAACGTTTTGTCATAAAACCCACCGCCCATTCCTAAACGGTTACCTTGATCATCAAATGCCACTAATGGCATAAGTAAAATATCAAGCTTGTCTAAAGGACATATTTGACTGCAATTCAACTTGGGCTCCAAGATACCATAGCGGTTTGCAGTCATGGGTGAATTTTCTTCATATCTCTGAAAGTACAAAGTCGTGCCATTGAAGGGGTGGATTATCGGCAGGTATAAATGCTGTTCTTGCATCCATAATTCTTTAATTAACAATGAGGTGTCTAGTTCTCCATCATTGCTGAAATAAATGCCGATGTGGGCATTTTTAGCGATTTTTAGTGATTTTAAGTGTTGAGTAAAATTCACTTTTAGCGCAATTGCTGCATTTTTTTGTTGTTCAACAGTCAGTGAATTGCGCTTTTTTCGAATAGATTGTCTGATTTCTGCTCGCGTGTTGCTCATGTCAATATAGGTGTTAACTTTCTAAAAAAGAGAAAAACTCAGGAAAAAGCTCTACAACGCCAAGAATAGCTAATAACAAAATCACCATGGCGATGAGTGAATAAAGTAATGTATTAGAGCGTTTTTTAACGGGCTCTGTTAACTCTTCTTCCAGTAGCAAGTCATCTTCTTGCCAGCTATCGTCACTATCTTGTGGATTGGTACTCTCACTCTCAGGCAAGCGCTGTTCTAGATCATCAAGCTTTTCTTCAAGGCGAATAAGGCTGCTTGTAATGTAATCTAAGGCATCAAAAATGCGTTCATCACGTTGTTTAGCCTCAAGACTTGCATTCGTTTGTTGATTAACTTGGTTTTGATTGACTGGCTGGAGTTTTGCTTTAATCCCAACGCTTGCTAATAGCTTTGCTTGCTTTAATGCTTTTTCTTGTTCGCTAGGGGCAAAGAGTGGTTTATGTTCAAAAAGAGTGGCTACTTTATCTGTATTTGTTTTTAATTTTGCTGCAAGTTGCTCAGTAGCATGTGCTTGATCAACACCGGCTTCTAGCCCTGCAAACATCACACGAAATTTTTCAGCCATGTTGTGATTATCCAATTCCTTAAATCAATGACTTGAGTATATACCCAAATAGATTAGTGGATAAACAAAAGCCCGTGTAAAACGGGCTTTTTCTTTCTAAATGAATCATCGTCTAGTTAGTACTTAGCTGCTTTGCCTTCAGCTGGTAGTGATTTAAGGATAAACTCACGTAAGTCATTATTTGATGATTCAAGATCAGCGTGACGTAAATACATCATGTGACCACTGCGGTAGCCTTTAAAGCTTAGGCGGTCTTTCATTTTGCCGCTTGGGTCTAATTGCCACATTGTGTATTTAGCATCAAAGTAATTGGTTGCACCATCGTAGTAACCTGATTGGATCATTACATTTAAGTATGGGTTTTGCGCCATCGCTAAACGTAAATTTTCACCTGTGTTATTACCAGTACGATCCCAAGGGTGAACATTGCCAAATAGGTTATATTTGATATCTGTTTTGTAGTTAAGCTCTTCACGTAGGTAATAGTTAATTGCTGGCGTGAATGAGTGCAACCATGAGGTAAGCTCTGCCCAGTAATCAGGTGATTCACCTGCATCACGTTTATCAATACCTAAATAACGAGAATCTAAACGACCTACCGTTTGACCGCGCTCGCGTAATAGCTCTTTCCAGAAGAAGTTAGTTGGAATATCAAGGTTGTTTTGTTCAACAAACTTTTCAGATAAACCTGCGTATTGTGCTGCTTGCTTGATGATTGCGCGTTTCTCATCGGCAGGTAAGAAACCACCTTTAGCAATTGCTGGTAAGAACTTATTAACGGTAAACTTTTCAACTTCAGGCAGTAATTCATCTAAGTCTTTTGCTTGTAGGTCTGCGCTGAGGGCTTTGTGGTACCAAGCCGTTGCGGCAAAGTAAGGTAGACGATTTGCTGCTTCAACAGGACCTTCGCGCTTAATACCAATCTCAGTTGGTGATACTAAGATAACACCGTTGATATACATCCACTGACGGTTTTGTAATTCGTGAGCAAGGCCTGAAACGCGAGTTGTACCATAGCTTTCACCAATTAAGAACTTAGGTGAGCGCCAGCGCTCGTTGCGCGACACAAAGGTATTTAACCACTCTGCTAAGTATTTGATGTCGGCGTTTACACCAAAAAACATTTTTTGTTGGTCAGCTTTGCTTGGTAACTCACCTTTATCGTTTTCAAGGATGCGAGAGTAACCCGTGTTTACGGGGTTGATATAAACAATATCAGCCACATCTAAAATTGAATATGGGTTATCTTTTACGCCATAGGGTTGAATTGGGTAGCCTTCGTCATCAATCTTTAATACGCGAGGTCCAGTATAGGCAAGGTGCATCCACACTGACGCAGAACCAGGGCCGCCATTAAATGAAAAAACCAATGGGCGTTTTGTTCTGTTGTCTACTTTATCGCGGGTATAATAAGTATATTGCAGCGTTGCAACCGCATTACCTTGCTCATCCCAAACTGGTTGGGTACCTGTTGTTGCAGTGTAAGAGAAGCGCTCACCGTTAATACGTGCTTTATGTTCTGTAACAACACTGCTGTCAACGTCTATGCGTCGTTCATTATCAGCAAAGCTGGGTGTGCTGAAGGTCAGTGTTAGGGCTGTTACTGACAAGCCAATAAAACTAACTAGTTTCATGTTGATTCCTTATTATTCGAGTTGCTGCTATTAAAGAGAAAAGCTCGCTTGAAGACAAACTATTGAGACTAGTGACCAATAATAGCTGTTAAATAGGAAGATTCTGTAAACTGCGCGGTTAATTACAAAAAAGTACTTTTTAATAAAGATATTTTGCTTAATCATTTAGCTAGATTAAAAAATAACGTATATTTGGCATGTTGGTAATTTGTGTACATGTGCATAGAAAAGAGAAGTTGCAATGCAAAGAGTGTTAGTTGTTGAAGACAGTAAAGTAGTACAGCAAGTGTTACGCCACTTATCTGCCCACTATTTAGATGTGGATGTCGACTTTGCATGGTCTTTGCAGGAAGGCATCGATTTAATCGCTGAGCATGACTACACCCTCGCTTTAGTTGACTTAACACTGCCTGATGCGATGAACGGTGAAGTGGCTAAATACACCTTATCAAAGAATATTCCTACCGTTGTGTTAACGTCTAAAATTGATGAATACATTCGTCAACAAATGCTAGAACTTGGTGTGGTTGATTATGTTGTTAAAGATAATCGTGACTCATACCACTATGCCATTAAACTTGTTGCACAATTACTCAGAAACCATGGTTCAAAGGCTCTTGTTGCCGATGATTCGGTATTAAGCCGCACCTTGATGAAGCAAATGCTAGAAAAGCAGCTTTTTAATGTAAGTGATGCCCATGATGGTGAGCAAGCATTGCAAATGCTCAAAGATGATCCTGAAATTAAGCTGCTACTCACTGACTATGCAATGCCAACGATGGATGGTTTTGAGCTTGTTAAAGCAGTGCGTAATTTTCGAGGCCGTGATGACTTAGCTATTATTGGTTTATCAGGCGCAGGTAAGCACGGTTTATCGGCACGTTTTATCAAGTACGGTGCCAATGACTTTTTGACCAAGCCATTTATGAATGAAGAGTTTCATTGCCGTGTAATGCAGACGATGGAACAGCTTGCCCTAATCGCAGACATTAAAGAAAGTGCATACAGAGATCACTTAACTGGGCTTCATAACCGCCGTTATTTTTATCAATACGCCGAGAAAATCCTAAAGAAAACCGAACAAGAGAATGTGCTTGCATTACTCGATATTGATTTTTTCAAAACTATTAACGATCAGTTTGGTCACGAAGCGGGTGATCATGCATTAAAGCAAGTAACAAGCTTTTTAAAAAGCAAGTTTGACGACTTCACAATTGCTCGCATTGGTGGGGAAGAATTTGCAGTTGTGTTAGACAACATGGATCTTGAAAAAGCAGAGGCAAGGCTAAATAGTTTCAGAGAACAACTTGCAGAGCACCAGTTTTCAATTAATGGCGAACCTTATTCACTTACTATCAGCATTGGTATGACTGCATTTCAACATGTCTCACTCACAGCTGCAATGCGCTTAGCTGATAAAGCTTTATATCAAGCTAAACAGCAACAGCGTAACTGCGTAGTACGTTTATAGCACCAATACGCAATAAAACTTAATCATTTTGAGAGATTAAAACTGTTTCTAATTGATTGAAAAATAATTACTTTACGGCTGCATGGATGCAGAGCAATTACCAAGCATAATTAAATAACGAAATGTTTGCTTTGCTATAATCAAGGTTTCATTGCTTGAATTGCACCAGTGCTGGTTAATTGTTAAAAAAATGCACCCTTGTGGTGCATTTTTTTTGTTTGTAAGTGGCTGATTGTATTTAAATCATTGAAAATAAATAATAAAAAATAGTGGCACAAAGGTTGGATTGTTAAAGCCAACAGGATAACAATAAGCGTCCGAAGGGGGCCACTATGAAAATGATTAGTGCAATAATAAAGCCATTCAAACTTGATGATGTGCGTGAAGCATTGGCTGATTTAGGCATTGAGGGGATGACAGTTGTCGACGTTAAAGGCTTTGGCCGCCAACGTGGACATACTGAACTATACCGTGGAGCTGAATACCAAGTCGATTTTATTCCTAAAATTAAACTTGAAATTGCAACTCGTAGCGAAAATTGTCAACGCGTTGTTGAAACCATCACGAAAATTGCTTCAACAGGCAAAATTGGTGACGGCAAAATTTTTGTTTACGACCTAGACCAAATCGTCCGTATTCGTACCGGCGAACTTGATGAAGAAGCAATTTAAGGGGGATTTATGGAAAACACGATTGTAGAGTTGAAGTTCTCACTCGACACTTTTTACTTTTTGATGTCGGGTGTTTTAGTCATGTGGATGGCTGCCGGTTTTGCGATGCTTGAGGCGGGTTTAGTTCGTGCAAAAAATACAACAGAAATACTCACTAAAAACGTAGCACTTTTCTCGATCGCCTGCACCATGTTCTTACTTGTGGGTTATAACATCATGTATGTTGATAACGCAGAAGGTGGTTTTGTTCCTTCTTTTGGTGCGTTAATTGGTACGCAAGCAGCTGATGCAAATCACTCATTAGAGTCTGATTTCTTCTTCCAAGTTGTATTCGTTGCTACAGCTATGTCTATTGTATCTGGTGCTGTTGCTGAGCGTATGAAGTTATGGGCATTTTTGATCTTTACTGTTGTAATGACAGGTTTCATTTACCCGATTGAAGGCTATTGGACTTGGGGCGCAGGCTTTTTATCTGAAATGGGCTTTGTTGACTTTGCAGGTTCTGCAATTGTTCACGGTGCAGGTGCTGCGGCAGCGCTAGCAGGTGTGCTTTTCCTTGGGGCTCGTAAAGGTAAATACGGTAAAAATGGTGAAATTTACCCAATTCCTGGTTCTAACTTACCACTTGCCACATTAGGCACATTAATCCTTTGGATGGGTTGGTTTGGCTTTAACGGTGGTTCACAGCTGCTTGTTTCTGACGCTGAAAATGCAACAGCTGTGGGTAAAATCTTCTTAAACACTAACGCAGCAGCGGCATGTGGAGCTATTGCAGCACTGTTCGTATGTAAAGTGCTTTGGGGGAAAGCTGATTTAACTATGGTACTAAACGGTGCGTTAGCAGGCCTTGTCACTATTACGGCTGAGCCAGCTTCACCAACACCATTACTTGCTTGTCTATTAGGTCTACTAGGCGGTTCACTGGTTGTATTTAGTATTGTTGCACTTGATAAAGCAAAAATCGATGACCCTGTCGGTGCGATTTCTGTACACGGTGTATGTGGTGCATTAGGTATCATGTTAGTACCACTTTCAAACTCAGATGCAACCTTCGTTAATCAATTAATTGGCTTGGTGTGTATCTTAGGGTTTGTGTTTATCGCGTCATCAATCGTATGGGCAATTCTGAAAAATACCATGGGTATCCGTGTTACCGAAGAAGAAGAATTAAACGGTATGGATCAACATGACTGTGGTATTGATGCTTACCCTGAGTTTGTATCAGTTCGCAGTAACTAATTTTAGTGCGTGCTTCAGCACGCACATACAATAATCATTGTGTGTTCAAATCAAAGCTCTACTCAGGTAGGGCTTTTTTGCATTCAAAATAAGTGTTTTCTTATAGGCGATTTCAACAATATTGACTATGCTCAAATAACTTAATCAACAAGGGAATACTATGGATAACAAACTGTTATTAATTATTTTGTCATTGTTTTTACCACCTGTGGCTGTGTTTTTAAAAGCCGGTGTTGGTAAAGATTTGGTTATTAATATTATTTTATGCTTTATATTTTTTATACCTGCGGTTATTCACTCGCTTTGGTTATGTACCCGCTAATAGAGTTTAAGTGACTGTTAATTTTACAGGTGATAGAATTGCGACTGATTACACCTGTAAAATTAACTGACCAATAGCGAACTCAATGGCTGATAAAAAAACTCCTGCTAAAAAAACGCCAGCAAAGAAAACGGCGTCCACTAAACGAACGACTAAAAAACGCAAAACCTCTTCGAATACGACAGTAAAGTCGCGTATTTTTCGTAAAACGTGGTCAATTTTTTGGAAGTTATCCTTAGCTGTTGTGATTGCGATGGTGCTGTATCTTATTTATTTAGATGCAAAAATAACGCGTCAATTTGAGGGCAATAAGTGGCAGTTACCTGCGCAGGTATACGCGCGAGCAATGAGCTTTTACCCAGGGCAGTTTTTATCACAGCAAGAAGTTCTTTGGGAGCTTAACAGATTAAACTACTCTTCAGTTAATAAGCTTAGTCGTACAGGGCAGTATGTTAAGTCATCTAACAGCATTAAAGTGTATCGCCGCGAATTTGAATTTTACGATGGGCTTGAAGATGCTCGTGTTATTGAACTTCGTTTTTCAGGGAAAAAATTAGCAACTATTAAGGATAAATTCGGTCGACGCTTAAATTCTGCGCGTTTGGAGCCTGTGCAAATTGCGCGAATTGGTAATGATTCGAACCAAGATCGTGAATTCGTTCCACTTGATAAGTTTCCTGCAATGTTAAAAGACACCTTGCTGGTGGTTGAAGACAGAGATTTTTATCAGCACCACGGTGTGTCGGTATGGTCTATTATGCGTGCTCTATACAGTAATATCAAAGCGGGAAGAACAGTGCAGGGGGGAAGTACCTTAACACAACAGCTCGCTAAAAATATTTACTTAACACGTGAACGCTCTCTTGTTCGTAAGTTTAATGAAGCACTTATCGCATTGATATTAGACTACCGCTATAGCAAAGATGAAATTTTAGAAGCCTACTTAAATGAAGTGTACCTAGGGCAATCATACAATCAGGGTGTTCACGGTATGGGGCTTGCCGCTGAATTCTACTTTTCTAAACCTGTGGATGAGCTAGAGTATGACCAAATTGCGTTACTGGTTGCTATGGTTAAAGGCCCATCGTACTACAACCCACGCCGTTACAGTGAACGTGCGATGGAGCGTCGCGATTTAGTACTGCGCTTAATGGTCGAAAACAACTTAATAAATACACGTGAGTATCGCGCATCGTTAAAGCGTCCAATTGATATTTCACCTATGAAAGATAGCCTACAGAAGTCGTATCCTGGTTATTTAGAGTTAGTTAATCGCGAATTAAAGCGTTTGTTACCTGACCAGCAAGTATTGGATGCTGGCGTGCGTGTCTTCACTTATTTCGACTTACAAAAACAAACGGCAATGGAAAAATCGGTTGAGGCAAGCTTACCTTACCTTGAAAGACGTCCTAAAACCGAAGAATTAGAAGCCGCTATGATCTCGGTTAACGTTGAAAAAGGCGGCGTGTCAGCTTTAGTTGCCGGTCGCGATGTTCGCTATTTTGGTTTCAATCGAGTATTAGATACTAAGCGCAATATTGGCTCATTAGTAAAGCCTGCTGTTTATTTGAGTGCTTTTGAAAGCGGCAAATTTAACCTTGCATCTTTGGTTGATGACTCTCCTCTAAGAGTAACGAATGAGCAAGGAAAAATTTGGCAGCCAGAGAATTTTGATAGGCAATTTAGAGGCATGATGCCGCTATATAAGGCATTTAGTAATAGTATCAATATACCAGCGGTAAATACTGGGTTAGATGTAGGGGTCGATACAGTTGCAACGACCTTGAAGCGATTAGGAGTTGAAGGAAACATCGATGAATACCCATCACTGCTACTTGGGGCATTGGAGTTGTCTAGCTTTGAAGTCGCTCAACTTTATACAACGCTTGCTGCTGATGGTCAGTATCGAGAGCTAACATCAATTTCTGCACTGACTGATTCGGTAGGTAAAGTACTTTATAAACATAATGTTGAGTCACAAAAGCGATTTGATGAAGCATCGGTTTATATGACCAAATATGCGATGAAGCGAGTAACTAAAGATGGCACAGCAAAACGTTTAAATGCCCACTTTCCATCGATTCAGTTAGCGGGTAAAACGGGCACAAGTAATGACTTACGAGATAGCTGGTTTGCAGGTTTTGACCAAAATACAGTAACCGTTGCTTGGATTGGTCGAGACGATAATAAAAATACCGGCCTAACGGGGAGTGTTGGTGCGTTAGAAACCTATATTCGTTATTTAAAACCGCTTAACCCTGAAGCCATTGCAGATACTCGTCCAGCTTCTATTCGATGGGCGTTCATAAATGAAGAAACAGGTCTGCAAGCACCACCTGGCTGCGGCAAAGTGGTGCAATTGCCTATTCGAGCTAGTGAGTTTGAGCCTCGTCCGAGTTGTCGACGCTAAATGCTTTCATTGCATCGTTAAGTTGCTCAGCAAGCGCGGTTAAATCGTGTGCGCTTGCTGAGGCATTTTTTGATGATTTAAGCGTCTCTTCGGCTAAACAGCTTACCCGCTTGGCATCATTTAAAGCATCTTGTGTTGCACTCGTTTGCTCACCAACTAACTGCGCGATTTGTTCACCATGTTGACTGATTTCATCCATCGTATTTACGGCTGCAACTAAACTTGCTTTTGTTTGGTTAGCGGATGCTGCCCCTTGTTCCATTTTTTCGACACTTTGCTGCATTTTCTGCTGTGTTAACTGCAATGCATTTTGTAATGAAGCGATAATATCGTGTATTTCCTTTGTTTGTAGCTGAGTTCGCCCTGCCAATGTTCTAACCTCATCAGCGACAACAGCGAACCCTCGTCCTTGCTCACCGGCTCTTGCAGCTTCGATCGCAGCATTTAAGGCTAAAAGGTTTGTTTGTTCAGCTATGTCGCTAATTCCTTTGCTTACTTGGCTAATATTTGAGGTGTCTTGCGCTAATGAATCCAGAGCTTTTAACCCTTGGTTAAACTCTTGTTGTAATTGTGCGATATGTTGCGCTAACTCCTCGCTATTTTTTGCGCTGTTTTGAACCTGTTTGGCAGCACTATTGGCGAGAAAAACGGCGTGCGAGGCTGTTTTTTCAACATGCTCTGCCGATTGGCTCATGTTATCTAGTGAGTCATTAATAGCGCTAATGCTTTGTTGTTGCTCAGTAACATCATTGGTCGTTTTATTGCGGCTTTCAAATACGTGCTGAGTGGTACTTCTTACTGAGTGAGTGGTTTCTTGAGCATTATTGATAAGCGCCGTAAACGATTTTAGTAAATCATTGAATAGTAAGCTTATTGAGTTAAGCTCATCCTTGCCTTTTAAATCTAATCGCACGCCTAAATTACCTGTTGCAGCCTCTGTTGCTGCGCGAGAAAACTGCTTTAAAGTATCGACTAATGAGCGGTAAAACCCCATCATCAAATAACTTGCTATAAATAGGCTGATTAAAGCGGCAATGATAACCACAAGGCGGGTCATACGCTGCTGTTTTAATTGCGCTAATATCATTGCCGATAAAGCCGGTTCACTGTGGGTAATAAAGTGATTAATTTTACTATTAATATTTACTTTTAAATTTGCAAGTTGCTGCCGTGTAAGTGCAATTTCATCCGGCTCAAGCAGGCCTTGGTTTAATGCTATAAAAAGTGCATTGATACTGCTTGAAAGTTGCGTTGCGGGTTCTGTTAGGGTGTTTTTGAGTTCTTCGTTTGCATTTAAAGATGTATTTAAACTCATTAAAAACTGTGACTCTAACTGCGGCAGTGCTTTAACTTGGTTTGATAAAGTAATAAAGGTACTCGGCGAAAACTGCCCGTTAGATATCACGGTTTCTGCACTTTGCATGGTTTTATTTAAATGTGCGATAAGAGGCGGTAGAGCGGTTACTAATGTGCGATTTAAGTAGCTACTACTGAGCTCATTTACAATAGCGAGCTGTGACTCAATCGAGACTATTTCTAAAATATTGCCGTCATCAGTGGTTGCATTCGCAAAACCTACTTGTTGGGCAATACTGATATTATCAGCTTGATTTGCAGTGAGTAAATTAGCGAGCAATTGAGGATATATTTGAACCCCTTGATTTTGTTTTTGTGATATTTCAATTCCTTTACTTAAAACGCTTAGTAAAAAAAATAAACTTAAACAAAGAGGAAAAATTAAAATGCTAAACATTAGCGACATTTTTGCTTTGTAACTTAATTGCCCCATTAACAAAACAGCAGGTTTAATTAGATTATTCACAGGTACACCCAGTTAGAAATTATATTAGGAGTAGACCTGTGATTGCGTTGTTTTTATTCATAAAAAAAGCCCTTACGGGCTTTTTTGTCTAATTATATTTTATAGCTTAGCGAATGCGCGTTCTGCCGCTGCTATGGTGTCGCTAATTTCTTGCTCTGAATGCTCTGCACATACAAAGCCTGCTTCAAATGCTGAAGGAGCAAGGTAAACGCCTTCTTCAAGCATTAAGTGGAAGAACTTTTTGAAGCGCTCTAAATCACACTCAGTGGCTTGTTGGTAGCTCGTTACTTTTTCTTTGTCAGTAAAGAAGAAGCCGTACATACCGCCAGCGTAGTTTGTTGTAAGTGCAATGCCTGCTTTTTTCGCAGCGGCTTCAAAGCCTTCACAAATTGCTTTGCTCTTTGCTTCAAGTTCATCGTGCAGGCCTTCAGCACTTAAAAGCTCTAAAGATTTTAAGCCTGCAGCCATGGCAATTGGGTTACCTGATAATGTACCCGCTTGATAAACTGGCCCTACTGGTGCGATGTAATCCATGATTTCTTTCTTACCACCAAATGCACCGACTGGCATACCGCCACCGATCACTTTACCTAGGCAAGTTAGATCTGGTTTGATGTTGTAGTAAGCTTGCGCGCCGCCTAAAGCAACACGGAAACCTGTCATTACTTCATCAAAAATAAGCACTGATTTGTATTTATCACACACCTCACGCAAACCTTCTAAGAAGCCAGGTACAGGAGGAATACAGTTCATGTTGCCAGCAACTGGCTCAACGATGATACAAGCGATTTCGTCAGCGTATTTTGCGAAAATTGCTTTTACTTCATCAAGATTATTAAACGACACAGTTAAGGTGTGCTTAGCAAAGTCTTCAGGAATACCCGGTGAATTTGGAACACCCATAGTTAGTGCACCTGAGCCTGCTTTTACTAGTAGTGAGTCAGCATGACCGTGGTAACAGCCTTCAAACTTTAAGATTTTGTCACGACCAGTGAAACCACGTGCTAAGCGAATCGCACTCATTGTAGCTTCAGTACCTGAGCTTACCATACGTACTTTTTCGATTGATGGTACCAGCTCTTTTACTTTTTCGGCCATTAAGATTTCAGTTTCGGTTGGCGCACCATAGCTTAAGCCATTTTCAACGGCTTCTAATACCGCTTGTTTAATAGCTGGGTGGTTATGGCCCATGATCATGGGTCCCCATGAACCAACGTAATCGATATAACGGTTGCCATCAGCATCAAAGGTAAAAGGACCTTCTGCTTTAGTGATGAATAAAGGAGTACCGCCAACGCCATTGAAGGCACGAACTGGTGAGTTAACGCCGCCTGGGATTGATTCTTGCGCGCGATTAAAAAGGTCTTTGCTAATTGTCATGAATAGTCCTATTGAGTTGTCACGTTAAATGAGTTGGTTTGTAAGGGCTCAAAGAGCCCAGAATGAAGCGTATTAGCTATTACGCTTACGGCTAAACCAAGGCACGTCGACTTCATATTGCTCAACTTTGTCGGCAACATCTAAGGTTAGAGCAAACAACGCCATGCGAATTAACACACCGTTTTGTACTTGGCGGAAAATGGCAAGGTTGTCGTTGCTATTTAAATCGTTATCAAGCTCGTTTGCCTCTAAACGGCTATCACGAGGGAGTGGGTGCATCAATACAGAGTTTGGCTTACAGTGTGCGTTGTAAATTGCTTGGCTGATACGAAAACCACCACGGTATTTGTTAGCTTCTTCTTGTGAAGGGAAGCGCTCTTCTTGGATACGGGTTTGATAAACAATATCTGCCGCTAAGTTGCCTTCCATTTTATCCACTACTTGAATTTTATGACCGGCGTTATCTACCGCATCTAAAATGTAGTCTGGCATTTGTAAACCATCTGGTGCCACCATAGAGAATTTAACGTCTTTATAATGGCAAAGTAATTTAGATAAAGAGTGCACAGTACGGCCATATTTTAAATCACCCACTAGGGCAATATGCATACCGTCGATACCTTGGTTGAAACGGCCAAGTTCACGTTCAATCGTTAGTAAGTCAAGTAGGGCTTGAGTTGGGTGTTCATTTGCGCCGTCACCACCATTGATGACAGGTACATCACAACCGGTTGCAAACTCTGCAACTGATCCTGAATCAGGGTGACGCATCGCAACGGCATCAGCATACGCTGAGATAACGCGTGCGGTGTCATATAACGATTCGCCTTTGGCTAAAGCCGAGCTTTGCATGCCCGTTGTTTCGCGAACTAAACCACCCAGTAAGTTAAATGCCGTACCAAAGCTTACGCGAGTACGTGTACTTGGTTCAAAGAATAGGTTTGCTAAAATAGCGCCTTCTAATACATTGGTGCGCTTTTGCTTTTTAGCATAAGGCTCCATCTTTTTAGCAACTGCAAAAATACGTTCAATACAATCGCGGTCAAGCTGATTAACCGACAGAATATTTTCACCTTGGAAACTTAACATGGGGCTGTTCCTAATCACATTTATTAAGGCGCCGGCTCTCTATATGGGAGGCCGCATAAATTTGCGCCGTACTATAGCAAATTTTTAGCGTACACAGCAGCAAATTATAAGCTAGGTTTGATAATTGCTAGTGCGACTATTGCTAATAGAATAAGTACTGGGACTTCATTAAAAATACGATAAAAACGATCGCTGCGAGTATTACGATCATGTTTAAAGTCAGCCAGTAATTTGAAACAGTAGCCATGATAGATATAGAGGATAATCACTAACACGAGTTTGTAGTGCAGCCACATACTGTATCTAAACCAATCTCGGCCATATTCAAAAATGGTCAGTACGCCAAACACGAGTGTTAAAACGGCAAACGGCGTCACAAAAAACAGTAAACGGCGCTCCATTACTTTTAGCATCGAGTTGCAGGCTTTTTCTTCACTCATTGCGTGGTATACAAACAAGCGAGGAAGATAAAAAATCCCCGCAAACCAAGCAATCATAAAAAATACATGAAAAGTTTTGTAAACTAATAGCGCGCTCATTGTTGTGTCCATTTTTAGTTGTTATAGCAAGCTGTTACGTATGGTAAGGATATGCCTGATTTGATCCCAACGCAAAAGCCCCATAATTTGCTGGTTATCCAGTAGGTTATAAATATATACAGCGCCACTACGTTTATCTTTTAATAGATCAAATGCATCGGCAAGTGTTGCTTGGCTACTTAAACCATTCAAACTGACATACTTTATATTACTACTTTGGTCAGACATTAGGCTTAAGTCATACTCTGCAAGGCGATAGCCATTTTCATCATCATGAACAATCAATGGCGTTTGACTATCCAAAGCGTCTAATGACTCTTTTATTTGTTCTTTATCATCGCTGTATAGCAGTTTAAATTGCTCATCCATTTCTTCCATTACTCCAACCTTTTGTAGCGCTTCGGTTGCTGGGGATATTTGATATTCAAGCCCTTGAAAGTCTAGTTGCTGCATAAAGATAGAACGATTGCCAAAAAATTGCAGAGCAGTAACATACGCAGAAGAAATGACTAACATAGCAGGAACAATAATTTCTGGACTAGATGTAAGCTCCATCACCGTTGTTAGTGCTGCAAGAGGGGCGTGCAGGGTGGCCGCTAATAAGCCAGCCATGCCAAGCATGCTATAGGTACCCGCAATATCAGTTCCAGGGCTTATAAATTGGGCAAAAAATGCCATTAAGGTACCCATTAATACGCCTAAACCAATCACGGGGCCAATAATACCGCCTGGGATCCCCAGACCAATTGCAAATAATGTGGCAAGTAATTTAGCGATTAAAATTGTTGTTAAAAATTGCACATCATCAGGGGATTCAATGGCAATAGTAATAGCACTCATACCAGAGCCCATTGCATGAGGCACCATGTAAGCGATTAGCCCTGCAATTAAGCCTGCAAGTAATAAGCGAGGAAACATACTTAGCGGTTTAAAAGTGCGAATAATCAACATTAAATTTTGATTAAATGCATAAGCGACTGCACCTAGTGCCATGCCAAAAATAATTAAAAAAGGATAGTGCCAGCCACTAAGCGGGTTCATAGTGATAAGTGCAAGTTCCGATGCGTCACCAAAGACAAATTGAGTGGCAAGGGCACCTGTAACCGCTGCGAGCATAATAGGCACAAAAATATGTACTTTGTATTCTCTTAGCACAACTTCCATTACAAAAATAACGGCAGCAAGCGGGGTATTAAACGAGGCGGCAATGCCCGCAGCAACACCACAGCCGCTGAGTGTGCGCATGGCATTATGGGGTAAATGTAGTTTATCTGCTAATAAGCTTGCACCGGTTGCCCCCATATGAACAGAAGGGCCTTCTCGGCCAACAGAAAAACCACTGATTAGAGCCAGTGCCCCACCAACAAATTGATTGACTGTGTTATACAGTGGCATATGACCATAATGCTTTTTTATCCGGTGGATAACGAAAGGAATACCTAAACGGTAATGTTTAAAACCCGTTAGTGCTGCAAATAAAGCGATGACTAAGGCAGCACCAATAGGAAGAAGTACACGCTCTAGCGTGTCTAAGGTAGAGAAGTCATCGGGCTTTTCCAAAAAAAGACTTTGAAAAAACATAATTGTGAGGCGGAATAATATAATCAGTACTGCCGCAATTAATCCTGCGCAAACTCCTAGTAAGCACAATTGCACAGATGTTTTAGGCTTTGCTAGACGACGCCTCAGCGTTTCAAGCCACATGCATTTTTCCTCACAGCACCTTAGAGCCGCAAGTTTAGCAAATCAAATTCACTAAGTCCTTGTGATTTTGCAAAATTATCTCCTTTAAACGGATGTATAAAGTTACGGGGTATTCATCGTGGTTTTTTTAAGTGAACAATCCCGCTTTTGTTTATACATTTGTTCATCGGCTTTTTTAAGGAGATCATCGAGAGATTTAGCATCGTCTGGATAGACTGCATAACCTACACTTGCACCTACTTGTAAATAACCTACTTCACAGGCTATGGGTGTTTCTATAGCATTGATTAGTCTAATAAGGGCACGATTTATTTGTTCTTTATTTTCAATATCTGTTATGACTACAACAAACTCATCACCACCGATACGGGCTGTACAATCTGTTTTTCGCGCAGTTTCTTGTAATCGTTTTGCTATCTCTACAAGTACAAAATCACCTATTAAATGACCATAGGTATCGTTAATGGGTTTAAATTTATCAAGATCAAAGTATAAACAGCCTACTTTTGTGCCTGTTCGTTCTATACGAGCAAACTCATGCTTTAGGAATTTACTTAATGCACTGCGGTTAGCCAAACCTGTGAGGTGATCAGTTTGAGCTAGTTGTCTGATCTTTTGCTCAGCTAAAACTCGTTTGGTGATATCAAAATTAACACCAATCATTCGGTTTCCGTAGATTCTACCATCGGCATTTATATAACGAATTTGCCCACTGGGAAGAACAATCTGAAATTCAGCATGAAATTCCTCATTATTGAGCACTGCTAGTTTAAGTTTATTTGTAACGGCTTCGTATTCATCAGGGTGAAGCGTATTAGCCCATGCGGCATAATTACCATTAAACTGAGATTTAGGGATCTCAAACAGGGTGTGCATCCAGTCATCCCATATCAATTCGTTGGTTTCAAAATTCCACTCCCAAATACCTATGTGGGCTGCATCTGCGGCCATTGCCATGCGTTGGTGTAAGTTCTCAAGTTCGGTTTTAGCTTGCTTGAGCTCAGTGACATCTTCTGAAACATCGAGCAGATACTGTGCTTTTCCATGGCTATCTTTAATAGAGAGCTTGCGGGTGCGAAGGTAGTGAGTTCGGCCATCAATTGTAATAGGCTTTTCATCAACTGTGAGAATATCACTACTTGTGAGTACATCGCGATCTGTTTGCGCATAACTTAGTGCGTCTTCATCATTAAAAATGTCAAAATCGTTGAGGCCTATCAACTGCTCTTTTGTTTTTCCTAATAGTTGCTCGCCAGCCTTATTTACATGACTAAATGTTAAGTGTTTAGCTTCTTTTACAAACAACATGATAGGTAGGTTATCGAATATGGTTTGGGTGAATGCTTCTTGGTTGTGGATGTCACTCAAATCTTTAATTGTGGCAACGTACGGGCCCATATCTTTGTTGCCTATTGAGCTGATTGTCATGGTAATTGGAAATGCGCTTTGGTTCGCTCTAAGAGCATTTAATAATCTGCTTTTACTAAAGCTATTTGATTGCTGGAGCGTTGTTGATTCGGTGTTTAAGATTAGCTCGAGTTCAGCTGATTTATCTGCGATAAGTGTATAGATGTGCTTACCGATTAACTCATTTGTTTGATAGCCAAAAACAGGTAAAACAGCAGGGTTAGCAAATTCGATGATACCTGTGCTATCAAAGCTAATCACAACATCTTGGACTGTATTTAGTACCGCTTTTAGTTTAGCTGAAAGCAAGCTTCTCGCTCTCAGTTCCACAACGCTCAGTACTAAAAGGCTTAACACCAATAGTACAGAAATAACAAGCTGAGCAAGCGTTGAACTATCGTGATTTGTAACATAAACAGTTTGCTCAGTTGTATAGACCGACATAGAGATCATACCGATATAATGCATACCGGAAATAGCGCTACCCATAATGACAGCAACGAGCATATTCATGCGTACTTGATGTGTTTTTTGGGCTTGTCGGAGGTCATTTATTTTTAGAGCAATGCCAGAAAGAATGATTGCTACAAAAATTGATAATGAAAACAACCTTGGCTCATAAGCCATATGAGCGGGCATCATCATTGCCATCATACCAACAAAGTGCATACTGCCAATCCCAGCTCCCATAAGAACACTTCGAAAAATAAGTCCTTTTATGTGGCTCAGTGAAGTTGAAAGCACGATATAACTGGCAAACACACTTGGCAGTACTGATACCAAGGTGATTGTGGTGTTGTACTCTACGTTTATCGGTAATCTATAAGCAAGCATACCGATAAAATGCATGCCCCAAATACCGATACCCAAAAAGCAGGCCGCCATTATCGTCCATACTAAACTTTCATTTTTAAGGTGTGAGCTTTTGATTCGAGCAGAAAGTAAAAAAGAAACATAAGAGGCGAAAACGGCAGTAAGAACTGAGGCTATAACAAGCAAAACATCGTACTGTGCAGGGATTATTTGCGCACTATCTAAGTCAGAGTTTATGAAATGAAGCCTTAACTGGTCAATCACTATGATGATCCCTCACCGCTTACTTTAAATAATTAAAAAGTCGTACAAATTAACATTAGTTCAATGCAGATAGCTTAGCCAATGCGTACCTGAAAATACTTTTCAGCCGACAGTCGATACTTGATTAAAATACTCGGGTATTAGATAATTACAGTATTATAGATTTTGAGGGGTTTGGTATGTCTGAAGAGTTGCCAATTAAGTTCAGTGATGCAGCTGCTGTTCGCGTTAAACAGTTAATTGAAGAAGAAGAAAATCCAGATCTAAAACTACGTGTTTATGTAACAGGTGGTGGGTGTTCGGGTTTCCAATATGGTTTTACTTTTGATGAAAAAGCCAACCCTGGTGATTTAGAAATTGTAAAGAATGGCGTTACCTTAGTCATTGATCCTATGAGTATTCAGTATTTGGTTGATGGGACGGTCGACTACACTGAAGGGCTTGAAGGGGCACGTTTTTTTGTAAACAACCCCAACGCTACAACAACCTGTGGATGCGGAGCGAGTTTCAGCGTTTAACTGATTATATGAAAAGCCACATGATGTGGCTTTTTTATTGCCTTTATTTCTACACCATCCTGCCTTTATTCTTAGTGCTGATCTTAGCAATGGCTTTGGCTTTTCCCTTAGAAAAACTTTTTAGAATGAAAACAGCGTTAGTAGCAACGCTCTCCTTTTGTATATGACGATACAGTGAAGCTGGGTTTCGTTAATAAGTACTATTGGCAGGGGGAGGCTTATTAATGTTAGCCCTACTAGCTTTGGGTAACCTGAATCATTAATAAGAAAAAGCCTAATACCAGTGCAGAGGCGATTAAAATATACATAAATCCTCTTTTCCCTTGTTTAATTGGTATACGATTTTGCTTTAGAAATAGGTACCAGATGACACATAGTACAATTGGCAACAAAAATAATATTCGGAACATTTTCTAGCCTTTTTCAGTATTTACGTACACTTTAAGCATAAGTATGCAATTTTAAAAGCTATATTTTATATTTAACACGGTTCCAATTGATCAATTTTTTGGTACAGTTAAATAACTAATTATAGAGCATCTGCTTTAATTTTAGCTTTAAAACTAGACTTGCCAAGCAAAGCAGTCTATACCTGAAACGTGGACATTTGTATAATTATTAATTCACAGAAAAAATTATTAGTATATAATGTGTCCAAGAGTGAGACGGGCAAAATTTCACTCTTTAATTAATTAACTCAAATCATCTAGTAGGAGATGTATTTTTATGATGGGTAAAACAGTTTCTTCTGACGAAAACTCAAAACTAACGAAGTGGCTTAAAACAAAACGCCATGAGAAGGGCCATACAATGCGCAGCCTTGCTCAAGTTTTAGGAACGCCACATTCATTCATTGGTAAAATTGAAAACCAAGAACGTCGTTTAGATGTTATTGAGTTTATGCGTTACTGTGATGCTTTGGAAGTAGACCCATACGAAGGTCTTAACCTATTAAAAGACGCTTAATTTGCTGTTACTAATACATTTTTAGTAATACAATTAGTGCATGGATGCACTAAATAGTCATCCTCACTTTTCGGTAAATACCAATCACACCTTTATATTTTTTGTTAATTATCTCGATGATAATTGTTCTCTAACGCATAAAGCTTGTGGCGGATTAAGAATAAAAATACCAGCGAAGGAATTACCATGAGCGCTGTTAGCACAAAAAACAGTGCCCAGTTACCTAAAAGCCAATCATCTATCACAACACCACTGTAACTAGACAGGAGTGTTCTGCCTAAGTTTCCAAGTGACGCTAAAAGTGCATAATGAGTTGCACTAAAGGCGCGATCACACAACATAGAAATAAAGGCGACCATTGCCACCAGTGACCAGGCCTGTGTAAATCCGTCAATGATAATTGCAAAGGCATAGAGGCTTAATTTAGGGCCTGCAATAGCAATCCAAGCAAATGCAAGGTTAGACGCTGCCATAGCAATGCCGCTAATGAATAAGCCTTTTACGATACCGTAGCGTTGATTGAATAGGCTACCGACGAAAGTAAAAGCGATGGTAAGAATTGCAGTGCCTACTTTTGAGAAGGTGGCAATGTCACTGTTGCTAAAGCCCACTTCTTTATAAAACACAATCGACATTCGCCCAAGGAAGGCTTCGCCAATTTTAAATAGGAAGATAAACGCTAAAAGTGCGAGCGCTGTTTTTACACCATTGCGTGCAAAAAAGATTCTAAATGGATCAAACACGGTGACCGCTAACCAAGCAATTATTTTTGCAAATCGCGTTTGTTCTACACCCATAAGCTTTTGCTGATAGGTAGACTCAAGTTCAGCCTGAATAACTTCACGATTTGATTCGGGCTCTTTTGCCCAAAGTACACTACTCATTAATAGCAGCATGATAACGGATAAGAAAAAGTAAACTTGGGGCCAATCAATAGAGGGGATATCAGCCATGTAGAAGGGGAGTGCTCCTAGTAAAGCATAACCACTCCACCAACCTGATGTTGCCATGGCGGCAGCTGCCGTGGCTTTATGGCTTTCATTTTCACTTAAAGTATCGATACGAAACGCATCAATGGCGATGTCTTGAGTCGCAGAGGCAACCGCAATGACTAAGCACAGTGCGGCGGCAAACCAAAGATTCGCTTTGATATCGAGCCCTGCAAGTGAAAAGGTACCTATAAAAATGACTGACTGGCAGAGTAAAATCCAGCTGCGACGCTG
The DNA here is from genome assembly GCF_041414825.1 of Pseudoalteromonas sp. 68 DY56-GL68. Taxonomy (NCBI): domain Bacteria; kingdom Pseudomonadati; phylum Pseudomonadota; class Gammaproteobacteria; order Alteromonadales; family Pseudoalteromonadaceae; genus Pseudoalteromonas; species Pseudoalteromonas sp. 68 DY56-GL68. Next base: position 614,481 of record NZ_JAOCZL010000018.1, on the reverse strand, counting down.
ACCAAGCCATTTAAATAAAACTGGCAGTTTTACACGGTCAACCAAAGGTGACCATAAAAAGTTAATGCTGTACGCCCCAAATACAATGCCAAATAGGCCAATCATACTTCGGCTGAGGCCTTCATCTTTTAGCCATGCAGACATGACAGAACCAATGAGTACCCATGGAAAGCCACTGCTGATCCCGAACAGAAAAATATTGATTAAGCGTTTGTCTTTAAAGTACGAAAAATACTCTGAAACAGAAAGCGTCTTTGTCATAGTACTGCCATGTGAGTGGGGCGATGAGTTCGCTTGTTATTTTTATAGTGCAGTGGGTTCAATCATTTTTACATTTAAGATAACCACAGGCGTTTTGGGTACAAAGCTGTAACCTATTTTTTCGTTATAAGCTGTTTCCACACGCATAATTTTATCCAACGTTTCATAGCCATCCATAACCATGCCAAATACAGCAAACCCCCAGTCACGACCTGGGTTTAAATGGTCATTATCATCCATATTAAAAAAGAACTGGCGTGTCCCTGAGTGTGGTTGTCTGTCTTGATAAGCCATGGCGATGCTATACATATCATTTTTTAAACCATTACCGCTCTCATTAAAGATAGGGTCGTATTCGTGTAGACCATCGTAATCTTTATCGTAGCCACCGCCTTGAATAACGAAATCTCGTTCGTTGTCTTCATCACGTTCTACACGATGAAATACACTCCCTTTATAGCTACCATCAGCGACATAAGTTAAGAAGTTGTTGACTGTGATAGGAGCGCGAGAACGGTCCATTTCTACGATGATGCTACCGAGTGTGGTGACAATTTCGACACGAGGAAACATGTTATCTTTTTGGATGAACTTACCCTCAGTTGCACTAAAGGTGTTCTGGCTGAACAGTAAGATAAAACTAAGTATAAAAATGCGCTTCATAGTTAACCTTCCAAATAAGCGATTAATTCTGGGTCAGATACAATGCGGGTAATTAGTTGTTCAGTCAACTTATTCAGCTGACTCTCAATTTTTGCTCTATCGTGTCTTAATGGCCCTTCAAGGTTTGCACTGCCGCGGTAAACTTTACTAAAGTTACTATTACTCCTTATTACGCGAATACCCAGCTCAATATTGGCATTACTCGTGTGTGTCATCATTTTTTCAGTGACGATCGCTTGTAATGCGTGAATATCTAATTCAAATCGCGTTGTCGCAAGATTAGAAATACTGGCACCATTTCGGCTAAGGGCGCTATCAAGTGTGCTTTTTACTGATTCAGTCAGGCCTGGACTTGCCAGGGTTTTTACTTTATCTGATTCAATAATTTTTAGGGTTACATTATCACCACGCAAATCAATGACGCTGGTACTGATATTTGCATTGATTGAGGCAACCTTACCGCTTTTATAAACAGGATTTAAGATCAGTTGATTAGGTTGGTTACTACACGCTGTTAGCGCAACCAACATGCTTAAAAGAAGTATTTTTTTCATTTATATTGCTCCATTAAGTTGTCTTTTTTGCACTTAAAACAACAAACTTTTTATTTGAACCTAATAGTTTACAGTTGCCGAACATGCGTTTTAGTTTTTCATGATAATCGAGGTGACGATTACCTATTATTCTTAATTCACCACCTTGTTTAAGTGCCTGCTTAGCTTGTTTAAACATCTGCCAAGCAATGTGATCTGTGACAGCTTGCGCTTGATGAAAAGGGGGGTTGCACAAAACAAGATCTGCACTTTGCGGCTCAAAATCTGTTAAACAATCATTTTGAATAAATTCACAGTTAGCTAATTGCTCAGGTAAATTACTTTGTATATTTAGGCGTGCAGATTCAACTGCCATGTATGATTCATCAACAAAGGTTACATGTGCTTTGGGGCAGCGTTTGAGTGTCATCAGTCCAATCACGCCATTGCCACAGCCTAAATCAATTATGTGGCGTGCTTTACTGGTTTGTGGCAAGTAGTTAAAGAAAAAGCGAGCGCCAATATCTAAAGAATCACGCGAAAAAACATTGGCGTGATTTTGAATCTCAAACTCACTGCCTTCAAGTGGCCAGCTTACAGGAAATGCAGCTTGTTTATTGAGTTGGCTCGTTTTACTGATGATTAAGCGAGATTTTTTAACGGCTAAACTTGTTGATGTTTCGCCAATGAATTGGCTAAACGCTTTAATTGTCGAGTTATGAATGTCTTTGGTTTTGCCTGCTGCAATTATGTCAACATCTTTAGGTAACGCGGCACTGATTGCAGCAAGTTGATGTTGTAAATAGCCTAAATTTCGTGGCACTTTTAAGATCACTAAATCAACCTTGTTTGGTAATGCCTCTAAAGAGTTTAATTGCGTCAATGAGCTTGTTTCTAAACCATTTGCTTGTAAATTGTAATAGGTTGCTTGGTGACTAATATACGAATCATTAACTGAATAAGTGGTTAATTGATTAAACGCACAAGCCAATGCACCAAAGCTGTCATTTAAAATCAGGATTGAATTTGCCTGCGCATGATGCTCCCTTACATAAGTGACAAGGTACTCATCGGCAGAGTCCCAAGCTTGTAGGCTGCGATTTTTTTGATCTAATGGAAAACGTTCTAGTGTATAGGTATTATCGCCGAGTTGTACTTGGGTGGTCATCATGGTTTTAGGGTAAGTATTTAAGTATGGGTAAATTCTAACATGCAACAGCCAAACGCCAAGCCTAATCATTTACCTGAAGGGTTTTATTATCAACAGAAAGCGTTGAGTGCTCAAAAAAGTCTCGATTTGTTTTATTTTTTACAGCAACATTTAAATTGGCAACAGCCCAATATCTCAGTATTTGGTAAAACTCATCCTATTCCTCGTTTGCAGTGCTTTATCGCTGATAAGCAGATTAACTATGCTTATTCAGGCACACAGCTTGTGGTTGAACCTTGGCCTGAGGTGCTTGATGCAATGCGAAGGCGCTTATCCCAACAATTACACATTCCATTTAATGCGTTATTGGTCAATTTATATCGTGACGGTCAAGATTGTATGGGATGGCATAGTGATGATGAAAAAGAGCTTGGTGAGCAGCCGACTATTGTGTCCATTTCACTGGGGGCTGAGCGGGTATTTAAAATTAAGCACAAACACAGTAATGAAAAACAAAGTATTGTGCTGCATAGTGGTAGCTGCTTAATAATGAATGGCTTTAGTCAACGTGACTATCAACACAGCTTGCCAAAGCAGCAAAGGCTAATGCATCCCCGTATTAACTTAACCTTTCGCTCGATAATATAAAATTATTGGTAAAATGAGTCATCCCCTTGATATAGTGACGACCAATTATTTTGCTATTAAAGGTCTATGACACATGTCAATGCAACAACAAATTGAGGAAAAGCTCGCAGCGGGTATTGAATGTAAGCACCTAAATGTTGTCAATGAAAGCCATATGCATAGTCGTGGCACAGAATCACACTTTAAGGTAATTGTGGTGAGCGAAGAGTTCGCTGGTAAGCGTTTACTTGCACGTCACCGTCAAATTAATGAATTATTACAAGATGAATTAGCGAATCATATACATGCATTGGCGATTCATACTTTTACGCCCGATGAGTTTTCTGCACAGCAAGGGCAGGCTCCTGAATCACCGAAATGTTTGGGTGGTTCAAAGTTCGATTAATCGTATGGTTTGATTAGTAATTTATACTGATATTACTGATCAGACCTGTATTTTAACTATTAGCCTTTAAACTAGCGCTAATTTTTATTGTGATAGATATAGGATGATCAATGGTCATTAAGCCTAAAATTCGTGGATTTATCTGCACTAACGCGCATCCAGTAGGGTGTGCTGAGCATGTACAAGAACAAATTAATTATGTGAAAGCACAGGGGCCACTGAGCAATGCACCTAAAAATGTATTAGTAATTGGTGCCTCTACTGGTTATGGTTTGGCATCACGTATTACAGCTGCATTCGGTGGTGGCGCTAAGACTTTAGGCATCTTCTTTGAAAAAGAAGGTAGCGAGCGTAAAACAGGCTCAGCGGGTTGGTATAATACTGCGGCATTCCAAGCAGCTGCTGAAGACGCGGGTCTTTGGTCTAAAAATATCAATGGCGATGCGTTTTCTAATGAAATCAAGCAAAAAGCAATTGATACGATTAAAGCTGACTTAGGTAAAATTGATTTAGTTATCTACAGCTTAGCGTCTCCTCGTCGCACTGATCCAAATACAGGTGAGACATACTCATCAACGCTTAAGCCAATTGGCTCAGATATCACAACAAAAAACTTAAATACGTCTAAGCGTGTGATTGATGAAGTAACCGTTGAAGCGGCAAGCCAAGAAGACATCGACAATACAATCAAAGTAATGGGCGGTGAAGATTGGGAAATGTGGATTGACGCATTAAAAGCAGCCGATGTCCTTGCTGATAACTTCAAAACAACAGCTTATACCTACATTGGTAAAGAGTTAACATGGCCAATTTACGGTCACGCAACGATTGGTAAAGCAAAAGAAGACCTAGACCGTGCAACACAAGCAATCAAAGAGTCTACAAAAGGCTTAAATGGTGAAGCGTATGTTTCTTCATTAAATGCAGTTGTGACACAAGCAAGTTCAGCAATTCCTATCATGCCTTTATATATCTCTGCGTTATTCAAAGTAATGAAAGCAGATGGCACATACGAAGGTACCATTGAACAAATCCATGCGCTATTCACTGAAAACCTTTACGGCGAAACGCCACGTTTCGATGACGGCGGTCATTTATTCCAAAACTACAAAGAGTTGGAAGACGATGTGCAAGCTCGTGTTCAAAAAGTGTGGGATACGGTAGACACAGACACCATTGACGAATTAACGGATTATGTGGGTTACCACAATGAGTTTTTACGTTTATTCGGTTTTGGTATTGATAGCGTAGATTACGAACAAGATGTGAATCCTGATGTGGCGATTTCGCAGCTGATTGACTAGTGATTAAATAACGCTGGTTTTGGAAAAGTCGCTTTTTTAAGCGGCTTTTTTGTTTTTAAGAGAAAATAAAACGGCATCAATAGCACTTTGGTCTATATTGAAATTAATTCAAATGGTTTTTTGTAGTCTAAATAACCACATCAGTCGTATAAATTTCATATTTGCTCTCGCATAGTCACCCTGATTGATGTTAAAATTCGGGCAATATATGTGAGGAGTTTACTGCGTTGCTTGTTTGGGTGTGAAACAAGCAGTTTTTAGATACTAAGAACTTAACTTGAGCATATCAAGAAGCGACGTGGTTGGTACGATTTTTCAGTTTCTTTCCGTTAATGTAATGCAAGTGCGTATGATCAACATAAAAAAAGGTCTGGATTTACCCATAGAGGGCGCACCTCAGCAAGTTATTCATGATGGTTCTACCGTCAAACGTGTAGCTGTGCTAGGTGAAGAATTTATTGGTATGCGTCCAACCATGCATGTTCGTGTGGATGACCAAGTCAAAAAAGGCCAGGTACTTTTTGAAGACAAAAAGAACCCAGGCGTCTTATTTACTGCACCAGCTTCTGGGGTAGTTAAAGAAATTAATCGTGGTGCTAAACGTGTGCTGCAATCTGTTGTTATTGAAGTTAATGGCAGTGAGCAAATCACCTTTGACTCTTTCAAGGCCGACGAGCTTTCAAGCTTAGACCGTGAAAAAGTGAAAGAAGTACTAGTTCAGTCAGGTCAATGGACAGCACTACGTGCTCGCCCATTCAGCAGAGTAGCGGCTTTGGATGCAAATCCTAGCTCTATCTTTGTAACGGCTATCGACACTAACCCGTTAGCTGCAGATCCTGCAGTAATCATTGCTGAAAACACTGCAGCATTTGAAGCCGGTTTAGCTGTGGTATCTCGTTTAACTGACGGCAAAGTATTTGTTTGTAAACAAGCTGGTAGCCAAGTGCCTAGTTCATCAATCCCTCAAGTAGAAGTACATGAGTTTGGTGGCAAACACCCGGCTGGCCTTGTTGGTACACACATTCATCATTTAGACCCAGTTTCTGCTAGCAAACAGGTTTGGCACTTAGGCTACCAAGACGTTATTGCGTTTGGTAACTTATTCCTGACAGGTGAAATCTTCACAGACCGTGTAGTTTCGCTTGCTGGTCCGCGTGTTAAAAACCCACGCTTAGTAAAAACTCAATTAGGTGCATCATTAGATGATTTAGTTGCTGGCGAATTAGAAGACGGTGATAACCGTGTAATTTCTGGTTCAGTGCTTTCAGGCGCTACTTCACAAGGTCCACATGCTTTCTTAGGTCGTTACCATGTTCAAGTATCTGTATTACTTGAAGGTCGCGAAAAAGAATTCTTCGGTTGGATTGCGCCTGGCGCTAATAAGTTCTCTGTAACACGTACCTTCTTATCTCACCTGACTCCGAGCCGTCTATTTAACATGACGACTTCTACAGGTGGTTCGAACCGTGCCATGGTACCAATTGGTAGTTATGAGCGTGTTATGCCTTTAGACATCTTACCTACACTATTATTACGTGATTTAATCGCACGTGATCTTGATGGTGCAATTTCGTTAGGTGCGCTAGAGCTTGATGAAGAAGATTTAGCGTTATGTACTTTCGTTTGTCCAGGTAAATACGAGTACGGTTCAATCCTGCGCGATTGCTTGACTACGATCGAGAAGGAAGGCTAGAGAGATGGGTTTAAAGAAATTTCTAGAAGATATTGAGCCGCATTTTGAACCGGGTGGTAAACATGAAAAGTGGTATGCGCTTTACGAAGCTGCTGCAACTATTTTCTATACGCCTGGTTATGTAAATAAAGGCAAAACACACGTTCGCGATAACATCGACCTAAAACGTATGATGATTTTAGTGTGGATGGCGACGTTCCCTGCAATGTTCTTTGGTATGTTCAACATCGGTCATCAGGCCGCGGGTGCATTAGCACAAGGTTTTGAACTGGCAAACACATGGCAAGTTGGTCTGTTCCAATTATTTGGCGGTGAATTAACTGCTGACTCTGGTTGGGGCGCGAAAATGTTTTACGGGGCCTGCTTCTTCCTACCAATATACGCAGTAACGTTTGCTGTGGGTGGTTTCTGGGAAGTACTATTCGCTTCTGTGCGTAAGCACGAAGTAAATGAAGGTTTCTTCGTAACATCTGTACTATTCGCACTCATTCTGCCGGCAACAATTCCTTTATGGCAAGTTGCATTAGGTATTACGTTTGGTGTTGTAATCGCTAAAGAAATCTTTGGTGGTACAGGTCGCAACTTCCTGAACCCTGCGCTTGCTGGTCGTGCGTTCTTATTCTTCGCATACCCTGCACAAATTTCAGGTGATACAGTATGGACAGCAGTAGATTCATTCTCTGGTGCTACTATGCTAGGCCAAGCGTTCGTTGGTTCACTTGATTACAGCAACATGGAACTATGGTGGAATGCGTTCTACGGTTTCATTCAAGGTTCTGTAGGTGAAACGTCAACATTAGCATTATTAATCGGTGGTTTATTCCTGATTTATGTGCGTATTGCTTCATGGCGTATCGTGCTAGGTGTATTCCTAGGTATGGTTGCAACGGCATTCTTACTAAATACAGTTGGTTCTGAAACTAACGCAGTATTTGCGATGCCTTGGCACTGGCACTTAGTGCTTGGTGGTTTTGCATTTGGTATGTTCTTTATGGCAACAGACCCAGTATCTGCATCATTCACAGACAAAGGTAAGTTCGCTTACGGTGCGTTAATCGGCTTTATGGTTGTAATGATCCGTGTTGTTAACCCGGCATTCCCAGAAGGTATGATGCTAGCAATCTTATTTGCTAACTTATTTGCACCATTATTCGATCACTTTGTAGTGCAAGCTAATATCAAGCGGAGGTTGGCACGTAATGTCTAGTAATAACGAATCAATCGGCAAAACGCTAACCGTTGTTGTTGCACTATGTTTAGTGTGTGCAGTCATCGTATCGTTTGCTTCAGTTCAGCTTCGTCCTTTACAGCAAGCTAACAAAACTCAAGATATTCAACGTAATATCCTAGCGGCAGCTGACATTGACGTTGAAGGCTCTGTGTCAGAGACTTTCAATGGCAAAATTGAAGCGCGCGTTGTAGATATGGATACTGGTGAATTTGTTGAGGGTGCAGATCCTAACTCATTTGATTTCGAGAAAACTAAATTCGACCAAGCGCGTAGCTTTGCGTTGAAAGAAGAGGGAATTAAAGACATCGCGGGTATTCAACGCATGACTAAGAATTCACCTGTTTATATCTCGAAAAAAGAAGATGGTTCTACTGATGCAATCATTCTACCTATCCAAGGTTATGGCCTTTGGGGTGTAATGTATGGCTTCTTAGCGCTTGAGAGTGATGGTGAAACTGTTAAGAACATCAATTTCTTCAAGCACAACGAAACGCCTGGTCTAGGTGGTGAAATTCAAAATCCACAGTGGACTGCTAAATGGCAAGGTAAAGAGTTACCAATCAATATCATGAAAAGTGGTGCAAGCAATGAACATCAAATCGATGGTCTTTCTGGCGCAACATTAACTTCAAATGGTGTTGATCATACAGTTGACTTCTGGACTGGCGAGCATGGCTTTGGTCCATTCCTTGCGAAAGTACGTGAAGGAGCGTTGAAATAATGGCTGATACTAAAGAAATGAAGTCGGTCCTGTTTGGTCCGGTATTCGCAAATAACCCAATCGCACTACAAGTACTTGGTATTTGTTCTGCGCTAGCGGTAACATCAAGCTTAAAAAATGCACTTATCATGTCAATCGCATTGACACTTGTAACAGCATTCTCAAGCTTGTTTATTTCGTCAATTCGTAACCACATCCCATCATCTGTACGTATTATCGTGCAAATGACGATTATTGCATCATTAGTAATCGTGGTTGATCAGGTATTGCAAGCATTCTCTTATGCAACGGCAAAAGAGCTTTCAGTATTCGTTGGTCTAATCATTACTAACTGTATCGTAATGGGTCGTGCTGAAGCATACGCAATGAAGTCACCACCGTTAATGTCTTTCTTAGATGGTATCGGTAATGGTTTAGGCTACTCAGTAGTACTACTAACTGTTGGTTTCATCCGTGAGTTATTCGGTAAAGGTTCACTATTCGGTGTTGATATTATCCCACTTGTACAGAACGGTGGCTGGTATCAACCAATGGGTCTATTGATTTTACCACCGAGTGCATTCTTCATTATTGGTTTATTCATCTGGGTACTTCGTACCTTCAAGAAAGACCAAGTAGAAGCAAAAGCGTAAGGGGCGAGCAGTGGAACATTATATTAGTTTATTTGTAAAAGCGGTTTTCATTGAAAACTTAGCTTTAGCCTTCTTCCTAGGTATGTGTACTTTCCTTGCTGTATCAAAGAAAGTAACAACGTCAATCGGCCTAGGTGTGGCAGTTATCGTGGTACTAGGTATCTCAGTACCAGTAAATAACTTGGTTTATCACGCTGTTCTTGCACCAGGTGCATTAGAGTGGCTTGGCTACCCAGAAGCAGACCTTAGCTTCTTACGTTTCTTGACATTTATCGGTGTTATTGCAGCACTGGTACAAATTCTTGAAATGGCATTAGATAAGTTCTTCCCTGCACTTTACAACGCGTTAGGTATCTTCTTACCACTGATCACAGTTAACTGTGCGATCTTCGGTGCGGTATCTTTCATGGTTGAGCGTAACTATAACTTCGGTGAGTCTGTTGTTTATGGTATCGGTTCAGGTGTGGGCTGGGCACTAGCAATTACTTTACTTGCTGGTATCCGTGAAAAAATGAAGTATTCAGACGTTCCTGATGGCTTACGTGGTTTAGGTATTACTTTCATCACTGTTGGTCTTATGGGTCTTGGCTTTATGTCATTCTCTGGTATTTCACTTTAATAGGTAGCGAGGATAAATCATGAATGAGATTTTCTTAGGCGTTGGTGTTTTCATCGCTATCGTTGTTATTTTAGTTTTAGTTATCATTGGTGCTAAATCTAAATTAGTAGCAAGCGGCGATATCATCATCGGAATTAATGGCGACCCAGAAAAAGCTATTAAAACATCTGCAGGTAGCAAGCTATTAGGCGCGCTAGCTGATTCAGGTATCTTCGTTTCATCTGCATGTGGTGGCGGTGGCTCTTGTGGTCAGTGTCGTGTACACATCAAAGAAGGTGGCGGCGATATCTTACCAACAGAACTTGATCACATCTCTAAAGGTGAAGCGCGTGAAGGCTGCCGTTTAGCGTGTCAGGTAAATGTTAAGAACGACATGGAAATTGAACTTGAAGAGTCGATTTTCGGTGTTAAGAAGTGGGACTGTACTGTTATCTCTAACGATAACAAGGCAACCTTCATCAAGGAACTTAAGTTACAAATTCCTGATGGCGAGTCAGTACCTTTCCGTGCCGGTGGTTATATTCAAATTGAAGCACCAGCTCACCACGTTAAATACGCTGATTTCGATATTCCAGAAGAGTATCGTGGCGACTGGAACCACTTCGGTTTCTTCGATCTGGAGTCTAAAGTAGACGACGAAACAATTCGTGCATACTCTATGGCTAACTACCCAGAAGAAGAAGGCATCATCATGCTTAACGTGCGTATCGCTACGCCGCCGCCAAGAGACCTAAGCCTTCCATGTGGTAAAATGTCTTCGTACATTTGGTCATTAAAAGAAGGTGATAAAGTAACTATTTCTGGCCCATTCGGTGAGTTCTTCGCGAAAGACACTGATGCAGAAATGGTATTCGTAGGTGGTGGTGCAGGTATGGCACCAATGCGTTCACACATCTTTGACCAACTTAAGCGTTTACAATCTAAGCGTAAGATGAGCTTCTGGTATGGTGCGCGTTCTAAGCGTGAAATGTTCTACGTAGAAGATTTCGACGGCTTAGCAGCAGAAAACGATAACTTCGTATGGCATACAGCACTGTCTGATCCACAACCAGAAGATAACTGGGAAGGTTACACAGGCTTCATCCATAACGTACTTTATGAAAACTACTTGAAAGATCATGAAGCACCAGAAGATTGTGAGTTCTACATGTGTGGTCCTCCAATGATGAACGCGGCTGTTATCAACATGCTTAAAGACTTAGGTGTAGAAGACGAAAACATCTTATTAGATGACTTCGGTGGCTAACACCATACACAAAACAATAAGTTTTGGTTAGAATACAGGCCTCGTAGCACTTAGTGTTACGAGGCTTTTTTATTTTTATATCAACGTCACGGTATCCCAAAGGTGAGTGCTATGAATAGAGTGTTTTATCGCCAAGGCTTGATGGCCTTTTTTCTACTAACTTTTACTTTACTCATGGCAGGTTGTAGCCAAGCAGATAAAGCTGAGGAGCTTTATTTTGAAGGCAAAACCATGGGAACGACTTATCACATCAAGGTATTTTCTGAACCTTCTAAACTAGCAGGGGCTGATTTACATTCTGAAATTAAGCAAGCACTCAAAGATGTAAACCAATCTATGTCGACGTACATTCCAGATTCAGAAATTAATCAGTTCAACCAGCTACCAGCAGGGCAGGTTATGCCGATTAGTGAAGATTTCCGTAAGGTTGTGGCTGAGTCAATTCGCCTTGGGGAGTCAACAAAAACCCTTGATGTGACAATGGGGCCACTTATTGACTTATGGGGCTTTGGTCCAGATAAAAAGCCAACTAAACGCCCGACTGATGAAGCCCTGGCGGCGATGATTGAAAAGATTGGTGTTGATAAGCTTGAATTAACAGATTCAGGCCTTATGAAAACGATAGACGGTTTAGAACTGTCGTTTTCGGCTACGGCAAAAGGCTATGGCATAGATAAAGTTGCTGAGGTTATTGAAAGCCACGGCTTAACAAATTATATGGTTGAGATAGGTGGTGAGCTGCGTGTATCGGGTATTAAGCCAAGCAACATCACATGGAAAATTGCAATTGAACAGCCAGATGCAGAGCCTGGCGTGCGTAAAGTACATAAAGTGATTGAACCAGGTACCAATGGTATTGCCACATCAGGTGACTACAGAATTTTTTATGAAATGGATGGTGTGACATATAGTCACTTAATTGATCCTGTAACAGGTATGCCAAGTCGTCATGACTTAGTGTCGGTCACAGTATTGCATCCTTCAGCAATGACGGCTGATGGCTTAGCAACAGCATTGACAGTTATGGGGATGGATCGTGCCCAAAAATATGCTGAAGAACATAGTCTGCCGGTATATTTAATTGGTAAGTCAGACAATGGCTTAGTCACTTATTCAAGCCCTGCTTTTAAACCTTATTTGTAGCAGGGCAAGAAGCAGTTTATAATGCATACAGCCCAACAGGTTGGGCTCAATTTTATTGCTGAACAATAGGGGCAAAGCAATGTCACTTTTTCTTCTTACATTTGGTCTACTTATTTTAATTGTGGCAGCGATGGCTGTTGGTATGATTGTGCAAAAGAAATCTATGGCCAGTAGTTGTGGCGGCCTAGGTGCTGTTGGTATCGACAAAGCCTGCGACTGCGACGACCCGTGTGACAAGCGCAAAAAGCGCATGGCAAAAGAACAAGTCTGGAAAGAGAATCAAATTCTTTAACCACAAAAAAAGCGCCTTTAGGCGCTTTTTTAATGTTTATTAATTGAGTTTTATGAGTTCTGAACCTAGTACTGCGTATTTTATGGTTTGTCCTTGGTAAAGTAAGAATGCCGCTGAGGCGTGCAATTTAGGTTGCGAATCAAATGCGCCTTGGCACCAGTAAACTGGCCAGTGGGAACGGTTATCGAGTTTCGCGAAATCCCCTGAAAAGCAGCTATAACCTTGCTTTAATAGCTCTTTATAATGCCTCTTATTAAGCTTAATTGGTTCTGTTAAAGAAAAACCTTTACCTGGGTTATAAACGAGCTTGTTGGCATCTATTTGAGTGTAGCCACGGCGAATGCTACTTATATCTCCCAGCTCTTTGATACGTGGTGCATTGCCTTTGTTATTAATGGCTATATCTATTTTGTAATCACCGTAATGGCTCTGTACATTCACATCATCAATAAGTAGATCGACCCAGTTATTACTAGCATTAAAAGGAATTGCATTGTATTGGTTAATGCTGGCTGCTTTCCACGTGCCATTTTGTAGTGTATCGATTATCTCTTTATAAAGTACACGATTTACTTTTCGCGCAACTTGGCGATGAGGGTCGCTCGGGTAAGCACCTGATTCAATTAATATAGTGCGAATACCCATTTCGGAAAATGTATCACCAAAGCTTCGATACGAGTAACTGTCGTTATACTTTGCTAGGTGCCCTGGGATCATCGTTTCAATTGTTTTAGCTAAGTGAGCGATAAGCTGCATGGCTTCGCCACGGCTAGTATTAATCTCTCTTGCATCATTATAGGCAGGGGCGAGTACAGAAATAGTAGCTTGATTCCCTTTTTTTCCTGCACCGTAATACGCGTTCTGATCATGCAAGTTAAAGCCAAAGTCAGGTTTAAACTCCTTAGCGGCACGCATGAGTGTTTGCCCCTCTGGGCTCCTCAATGCTTTTGCATCGCGGTTTAGGTCGATACCTTGTGCATTGTGACGCGTTTGAGCTTTGGCACCGTCAGGATTAATCATGGGAATAATCCTGAGCGTTAGTTTGTCTTGCCAGCTTTGTAGCCAGTTAGCGTTTTCGGGCAAAGTTATAAAATCAAGAAAATCCATAAGTGCAGCGGTGGCCGTGTTTTCATCACCATGCATTTGACTCCACATCATCACTTTTGTGGTGCCAGAGCCTATATCAAGAGCGTAAATGGGTTGACTGTGGTACGACCTACCGAGTTGCTGTAGTGTAATTGCAGGATGCTTGGCTATGCGATTTAAAACAGGTTTTATATCTGTGAGATTAATCGCTGCTTTATCAAAACCATCAACCTCGTTATTTTCAATTTCAGTGGCAATTATTGGTGTACTGATTAGCAAAGTCATGGCAAGTATACAGCCCCGCATAAGATATCCTTTATTCCTTTTTATTTTAATGCTAAGAATATTATATTTACATTCGTTTGGCTAACCTTTGTTCAACCTTATCTTCTTGTTTTTATTCTTTTTAACTTTGGGGTACTTAGCGGCGCGCGTTTTTAGTTGATTTTTTATAGAAGCACACAGAATAGAGGCGCTATTATTGAATCTTGCTCTTGGGATATTTCCCAAGAGCAAGTAAAGGTTGGAGTTGCTAAGTTTATACAGTGAAAGAAAACTTCGATTTACGCAGCAGTCCCACAATGATAAGTAATGAAAGAATATAGAAGGGCATACTGCCCCCGCTTTTTTCTTTTGTTTCTTCGCCATTATCGTCTGTATCATCGGCTTTTGTGGTTATAGTAACTGTACTTGGCTCAGAGTAGCTCATGCCATCAAAAACGCGGTACTGAAAGCTAGTTTCGTAGCTTGTATTAGTTTGCGGCGTATATGATGCGATTCCACTGTTGTTGTCTAATGTTACTGAACCTATGCTTGGCTCAGATACAAGCTCATAAGTAAGTGGATCTGAATCTGCATCTTGGGCTAATAGTTCGAATTGAGCTGCTTCAGATTGATTGATGATTAATTCCAGAGCCTGTGTCTGTGGGGATGTATTGGTATGATTTATTGTAATCATTTTATCAATATTTAAACCAATCTCGTTGCTTATATTAACGACAAAATTAGCTGGCTCTAACGTTGAGATTAATGGTGTATAGGTAAACTCACCCGTTGCATTATTACTAAACACAAACTCGCCTGATGCTGGCTGTACCTTTACGTTAAGTTGAAGATTACTGTTTTCACCTGCACCTGATAAGGAGAGAGTTTCGCTCAGTGGCGTGCGCCAATGAGCAGAAATTGAATTAGGCTCAATGACAAGAGGTGTTCCATCAATATTGACTGAAACCGACACACTTTCAGTGGCCCTTCCGCCTATAGACATAGAAAGCTCAAATTGGTCTAGGCCAACTTCGCCAGTTGTGGGAGTGTAACTAAAGTGGCCAAGAGCCCTATCGGTAAATGTAATATTGCCTTTGCTAGGTGCCTTTGAAATATAAAAGCGATAGTTGAAGGAATCTTTTTCACTCAATGCTTTAAACTCAACAGGCGTGAACTTATTGGTGTTAAATTCAGTTACACTAAGTTGATAAGGTTGCTCTGTTTTTTCGCCGATTTTAAATAGTTCTCTGCCATTTGAGTGTGTTATTAGCCAATAGGTCTTTTCGTTAACTATTTCAATATCTGAATGTGTAGCGGCCACATCAAGAGTAACCAGCTTGTTATATTGTGCATTTGCCAAATTAAATACACCTAGTTCATTTTCGCAGGCGATATGAAGTTGGCCACTAAGGTGTTGCTCAACAGCAATTAATTTTGATGATGCACAGAAGTTAGTCACTTCTTGTTTATTTCCTTGGGCGGAAATAGATACTAAAGCCCCGTCCTGAGTTGTTGTATACAATTGCTCGTTATTATTATACGTAAAAGTATCAAGTGATTGGATATCACCTAAATCAAGTAATGAGTGGGTGTTTTTAACAAAGTTATAGACGGCTGTCTGCTTGTTAGTTCCTAGATGCTCAAACACAAGTTCTTTAATACCATCGCCGTCAAAGTCAATTGTCGTTAGTAATTCTGATGTATCAAGTTGAGGTTCACCAATAAGTGAAATCGTATATTTGATGCTGTCACTGTATAACTCTCTGACTTCAAATGGTTTTGACTGATCAGCATAATACCAGTCTGAATATTGGTAGAGGTACTCTTGGTTTCCGTCACCGTCAATATCACCCAATAGCTTGAAATAGCCAATAAAAGGTTGTTCGATATGATTAGACCCATCCATGTTCAATATATAGTGTTTCCTAATACCGGGATTCCACTGCTCACCTTGAGTCGAGTACACAATTTTATTATCGGTGTTTCTACCAAAAGGTATTATGGAAACTTTATCTACTTTAGAAGCATAAAGCTCTTTAGTTACACTTTTTGACCATGATTCAGTTTGTGTGACAGGAGAAATACTATTTAATATTGTATAACTTGTTAAATAGGCAGGATCCCGCTTCGAACCTGCGATAATAATAAGCTGTCTATACTCTTCAATAATCTTTACCTCTTCATTTTGCATGGCTAAATAAGCATTGCCGTTAAAGCCGAGTTCAGTTACCTCTCCGAATCTCACTTCTTTAACATTGAGTCTCTGTATTTGCTCAATTGTTTCTTTTTGCTCATCGCCATACAAGTCTAAATATTCATAGATATAATGAAGAATATTAGGTTGATAATCGCCTCCATCCTGTGTTGTGACGCTCCTGCCAATGACTTCTTCTTCTCTTGTTAAATAGTTATAGAAATAGTTAAAGTGAGTCCTACGATTCGAATCACTGTACATCTCGGCATTGTTATCAATGGCTGTATAATCTTGATAAAGGTCGTTGTTGTAGTAAGGCGATCTACTAGTGTATTTTAAAAAGTCATTATCTTGATTACAATCTTCTAGCGTACTCTCCAAAGGCCAAATAACGCTGTTTTCATTTACATCGATAGTACACTTTTCACCTACAGCTTCATCCATGCCATCATTATTTAAATCTTTGGCAAATAGGTATCTGCTTGTTACGGGGAGCTCGCCAACTTTTTTTACATCACTGCCTTGAATTTGGTAGATTTCGCCGTCCCATGTCAGCATTTCATTGAGCAGATGATTGGTAAACTTTCCGACAGTAAACTCATAATGTGGCAGGGTGTAGTGCGCTTTTGTTTCGAGGCTATGCATATCTAGCGTATACATAGTGCTTTCATTTATTAGCATAACCTCAATATTGCCATCGTTATCTATGTCTTTAAATTTAACGTTATCAGCAGTTATATTTGGGATCTTTTTTACATATTTTCTAGCAGTTAAATTTACAAGGTGTGCGTTGCGTTGATCGCTAATAATAATAGCAAAGTGATTATCTGAACTTTTATCGTAATAAATTTCAAACGAAGCAATTGATTCTCCTTCGCTCTCAAACTCTATTGCATTGGTTACTGGCGTGTTGACAGTTTCATCATTGCCGATGATACTAATAATATACAACCTTTGGCTGTCATCATTAATCATTGCAATGATATCTTTATTCGAATCATTATCAATATCGATCACTCTAACATTACTTAAATCATCAAAGCTTGAAAAATGCTTCATTTTTTCTACGTCGGCGTATGATGATTGAGTGGTTAACATCAAGCTGAGAAGTGTCGATGTAATAGCAAACTTCATATTATTCCCTTAAAAATAGTTTCGCGTTTTTGTTTTGGACCCTTGTATATCAACAACAAGAGGCAATAGTAAATTAACATACTTTATTATGCTGCGTAACTGAATTAGGGAATGAAAAATAAAAAAGTGATATTATTTAGAATGCTTCTGGGTTTGAGTACTGATACACAGCTGTCTCAAGCTGCATTACCTTGCAGTATTAAGAAGTTTTTATACAATTTCTTTCCTATCTATTTCACTTTGTAATATAAAATCCTCTAATTTTTTAGGTGGTTATCTAAGTTAGTATTGGTTATTTACATTTTTTTATAGCTTAATTAAATGCTGGTTAACTGACCGCTGTTAATTTTTTCTTGTATGATAAGTTGACTTTGTTATACTCCACATCGAAATTTCAGTAATTACTGAAACTTTATTGATGAAGATCATGTTACCGCATTAAAAAATAGGGTAGAGCAACTACCTTAAATGTGGTGAAAGTTTTAAAAGGCGTGAGTTTTGCGAGCAATTAATCAGTCACAAGGTGTCAAACAGTCTAGTTTAGCTAGATTGCAGTTGGCTGCGCGTGCGTTTTTTGCTGGTAAAGAATTAATGTCAGTTTTGGCCTTGTTGCTGATTAATTCAGCCATGCTAATCAACGGTACATTAGAAGATGCTCACGGGTTAAGAAGCTTATTAAGTGAAGGGGCTCTGTACGAAGCGCCATTACTTAATGTGTTGAGCTTTTTAGCTTACCCAGTGGTGTCTTGCCAGTTACTTATTGGTTTATGCTGGTTGGTCTTCCATTTCTTCCCTGCGCGTCGTGCAGGTGTCATTTTACGTAAAGCGGCCTTCGCAGCGCGTGAAACGATAAAGTCTTTAGTAGTACACAGCGCTCATGGCTGTCGTGCTCCTCCTCGTGTAAATGGTTGTCTGTAAATAAGCTTTGTTGCTTAAGTTCAGCCATTTTAGTCGTTTACTAAGTTGTCTTTACTAAGCACCTAGTGGGCCTTCTGCGTCCAAATTTCAGTCAGCTAACCTAATTATTCCCACATTTTAGCGTGCCGATTTTCTGTGCTCGTTACTTGGCTGGGGGTGTCTGTGGCCGTTTTTTGCTACAGAGAAGCGTCGTGTACTTATCGACAAGTGTTAACTTTTAGGTTGTAGGATATTCCTTTGTCAATTCGTAACCTTTGTAATATTGCTCTAGCGTCTTTAGTGCTGGCTTTGTCTGGCTGTAAAGGCGGGGTACTTGATCCAAAAGGTCAAATTGGGGCTGACGAAAAGTATTTAATTATCGTAGCGACGGTATTAATGCTGATTGTTGTAATCCCAGTTATTGCCATGACAATTTATTTTGCATGGAAATACCGTGATGGACGAGACCAAGAAATTTATGCTCCTAAGTGGGCTCACTCAAACAAGATTGAAGCGGTTGTATGGACCATTCCGATTATTATTGTGGTTATTTTAGGTGTGATCACTTGGCAATCAACGCAAGAGCTTGACCCTTATAAACCACTTGAAGGGAAGGGTGAGCACCTTACTGTAGAAGTGGTGTCTTTAAACTGGAAATGGTTATTTATTTACCCAGAGCAAGGCATTGCAACAGTGAATGAGTTGGTTTTTCCGGCTAACGTGCCTGTTCAATACAAGATCACCTCAGAAAGCACCATGAATTCGTTTTTCATACCTCAGCTTGGTAGCCAAATTTACTCAATGGCAGGCATGGAAACCAAACTTCACTTGATAGCTGATGAACCAGGAACTTTTAAAGGTTTCTCTGCAAATTACAGCGGTGCTGGTTTCACGGGCATGAAGTTTAATGCCATTGCTACCCCAACCCAAGCTGATTTCGATACATGGGTGAATAAGGTTAAAAATACAGGCTCTGCGCTTACTAAACAGACCTATGTTGAACTTGCTAAGCCAAGTGAGTACGACCCAGTTAAATACTACGCCAGTGTTGATAAAGATATGTTTCATTCAATCGTAATGAAATATATGCAAGCGCATGGCTCACACGGTGCAATGCAACACGCAATGCCAGAGCACTCAGCTCATAAAGGGCATAGCGAGGATGAGGAATAATCATGTCGTTGTTAGGTAAATTAACATTAGACGCAATCCCGTTTCATGAACCAATTATCATGGTTACCATGACGGTGGTTGCTGTTTTAGGCTTGCTAGTGGCAGGCTTAGTAACAAAATATAAAAAATGGGGCGTGCTTTGGCACGACTGGATCACCTCAATTGATCATAAGCGCTTAGGTGTGATGTACATCATTCTTGCGCTTATTATGCTTTTCCGTGGTTTCGCGGATGCCATTATGATGCGACTGCAATTAGCGATGGCTACCGGCGGTGCAAGTGGTTACTTACCACCTGAACATTACGACCAAATTTTTACGGCGCACGGGGTGATTATGATCATCTTTATGGCGATGCCGTTCATGATTGGTTTAATGAATATCATTTTACCGCTGCAAATTGGTGCCCGTGATGTTGCATTCCCATTCTTAAATAACCTTAGCTTTTGGTTAACTGCTGGCGGTGCGATACTCATTAATATTTCACTGTTTTTCGGTGAATTTGCTAAAACAGGTTGGGTTGCTTATCCACCCTTGTCAGAGTTGTCATTCAGTCCAGGTGTCGGGGTCGACTATTATATATGGGCATTGCAGATATCCGGCTTGGGTACTTTATTAACATCAGTTAACTTCTTAGCGACTGTATTCAAAATGCGTGCTCCTGGCATGACATTAATGAAAATGCCTATTTTTACGTGGGCTTGTACGTGGGCAAATATCTTAATTGCAGCATCGTTCCCAATTTTAACTGCTGTACTGGCAATGCTAACGCTTGATCGTTATCTCGATTTCCACTTCTTCACGAATGAATTAGGTGGTAATGCGATGATGTATATCAACTTATTCTGGGCATGGGGCCACCCTGAAGTTTACATTCTGATCTTACCTGCGTTTGGTATTTTCTCAGAAGTTATCTCTACGTTTGCTGGTAAACGCCTGTTTGGTTATAAGTCGATGGTTTACGCAAGTGGTGCAATTTCGATTTTAGGTTTTATTGTTTGGCTTCATCACTTCTTTACTATGGGCTCAAGCGCTAATGTGAATGCTTTCTTTGGTGTGATGACCATGGTCATTGCAGTACCGACGGGTGTGAAACTCTTCAACTGGTTATTCACTATGTATCGTGGTCGTTTACGTATTACGGTGCCTGTCCTTTGGACTCTAGGTTTCATGGTGACTTTCACTATCGGCGGTATGACCGGTGTGTTACTTGCCATTCCTGGTGCTGATTACGTATTACATAACAGCTTATTCTTAATCGCTCACTTCCATAACACTATTATTGGTGGTGCGGTATTTGGTTATTTAGCGGGTTTTGCGTTTTGGTTCCCTAAAGCAATGGGCTTCAAACTTGACGAGAGCTGGGGCAGAAGATCTTTCTGGTGTTGGTTAATTGGTTTCTTCGTGGCATTTATGCCGTTATACGTACTTGGTTTCTTAGGTATGACACGTCGCTTAAACCACACTAACAACCCTGATTGGAACATTTGGTTATACATTGCAGCTGGCGGTGCGGTGATCATTATGTTCGGTATCTTATTCCAAGTTGTGCAACTGGTAGTGAGCTTCAAAAACCGCGAGCAACTTGATGATACAACAGGCGATCCGTGGAATGGTCATACGCTTGAGTGGGCATCTGCATCACCTCCGCAGTACTACAACTTTGCAAAAATCCCCCATGTTGATGACATTGATGCATGGACTGACATGAAAGAAAAAGGCCTAGCTTACAAGCAAGAAGTCTCTTATAGCCCAATTCACATGCCAAAAAATACCTCTGCTGGCGTGTTAATGAGTGGTGCATTAACAACCTTTTGTTTTGCCATGATTTGGCATATTTGGTGGCTTGCAGCCTTTGGTTTACTGGGTGCTATCGCGGTATTTATCAAACGTTGTTATACGGCGGATGTTGATTACTACGTGCAACCAGATGAAATTGTTGAACTTGAAACGGCGCACAATACCGCCGCGACTAAAGGGGTGAATGCATGAGTTCTATCACTGCTGATTTAAACACCTTAGATAATACTCAAGGTCATGTTGATGCACATGACCATGAGCATCACGATACGGGTGGCAACACGGTTTTCGGTTTTTGGTTGTACTTAATGACCGACTGCTTATTGTTTGCTTCTTTCTTTGCAACCTATGCCGTACTGTTTATGAACACAGCCGGTGGCGTGTCTGGCAAAGATATTTTTGAACTTGATTTTGTTGCGGTTGAAACCGCGGCACTCCTACTTAGTAGTATTACCTTTGGTTTTGCGATGATCTCTGCGCATTCGCAGAAGAAGGCCGCTACGTTAACTTGGTTGCTGGTTACCTTTGCCTTTGGTGCCGTATTTATTGGTATGGAAGTATATGAATTCCATCACCTAATTGCGCACGGTAATGGCCCACAACAAAGTGCCTTTTTAACCTCGTTTTTCTCTTTAGTGGGCTTACACGGTCTGCATGTGACGGCAGGTTTAATTTGGATGACAATCATGATGATCGAAGTTTTACGTCGTGGTTTAAACCCGCAAACAGTGACACGCCTAAGTTGTTTAAGCCTATTCTGGCACTTCTTAGATGTGGTGTGGATCTGTGTATTTACCGTTGTTTATTTAATGGGAGCAATGTAATGAGTCACAGTGAATCACATGTCATTAATAATCTAGAAGTACACGCACATAACGCGCAATCACATGGCAGTATCAAAGACTATTTAGTTGGCTTTGTGTTGTCGGTGATTTTAACGGCTATTCCATTTTGGGCTGTAATCAGTGGGTCGTTTTCAAAACCAGCCACCGTATGGTGCATTGTGACGATGGCTGTTGTACAAATTTGGGTGCATTTAAAGTACTTCTTGCATTTAAGTTTTAAAACTGAAGACGGCAAGGCCAGCTCATTGTCATTTATCTTCAGCGCTATCATTATCGTAATGGTGGTTGGTTTGTCGGTGTGGATCATCTACGAATCGAACGCCATGATGATGTACTAATAACAATTACTTTGTAATTGATTAAAGAGTTTACGAAAGGAGCTGGTTAGTTTGAGGTTGTGTCTCCAGTTCTTACAGTCTGTTATTAGCTAGTTTCTTTCGTAATTTTGCGTTTGTGCGAAATATTAGAGGAGTCGAGGAAGTGTTTCGACGTTATTTAAATGTCACTAAACCTGGCATTATCATGGGCAACTTAATCTCCGTCGCGGGAGGATTCTTGCTAGCCTCTCGTGGTGATGTTGACCCATGGTTAATGATCGCGACCTTGCTAGGGTTATCTTTAGTCGTAGCATCTGGATGCGCAATCAATAATGTCATTGATCGTGATATTGATGTTGCTATGGCGCGCACTCGCAAACGCGTCACAGTCACTGGCGAAATGTCAGCAAAGGCGGCTATGACACATGGCATCGTGCTTGGTGTTTTTGGTTTCTCATTATTAGCAGTGTATACCAACGTAGTGGCACTCTTATTTGCTACGTTTGGTTACGTCATTTACGTCGGTGTGTACAGCTTATATATGAAACGTCGTTCTGTGTACGGCACCTTTGTAGGAAGTTTATCGGGCGCAGTTCCACCTGTGGTGGGCTATTGTGCGGTAACTGGGCAGTTTGATGCTGGTGCTGTGATTTTATTGGTAATGTTCAGTTTATGGCAAATGCCTCATTCATATGCAATTGCAATCTTTCGTTATAACGACTACCAAGCGGCCAGAATTCCTGTGCTACCTGTAGCGCAAGGGATCGAGAAGGCAAAGCATCACATTGTTTTATATATCGCCGTGTATGCGTTGGTTGTGATGTTATTAACCATTAGTGGTTATACAGGTTTAGCTTTTATGGCTGTGGCTTGTACAACGAGTTTTTGGTGGTTGCTAATGGCGCTTCGTGGCTATCGTCGCAATATTGATGTAAGCGGCTGGGCGCGCCAAGTGTTTGCTTTTTCGATAGTAAATATTACGGTTTTGAGTATAGCGATGGCTTTAGATTACCATTCGGTAGCTCCACAGCTACTTGTTTTAACTTAGAAAAAAGTTGCTAACATATCCCAATGTTACAGTAGCAAAGGCCCGGTTTTTTCTCCACCGGGCCTTTTTTCGTTATTTGTTTTAAAAACGTGCAGCTTGCTCTACTACTATGCCATGACGCGCGGCAAGACGACGGTGATCTTTATCATAACCACCACCAATTACGGTTGCGACAGGTACATTGCGCTCTAGGCAACGCTTAAGGACTAAATGATCGCGTTGCTCTATCCCTTGCCAGCTTATATCAAGTTTTCCTAAGCCATCCTCTTGCCATACATCAACACCTGCATCATAAAGCACTAAATCCGGGTTAAGGGTGTTTAATAAATAACTCAGCGTATCGTCAACAACGCCTAAGTATTCACTATCCGCCACATTGGGTGCTAATCCTATGTCTAAATCGCTGGCTGATTTTCTAAACGGAAAATTCTTTTCGCAGTGGATAGAGCAGGTATAGGCATAGGGCTGATGCGCGAGCATTGCTGCGGTACCATCACCTTGATGAACGTCTAAATCAAAAATAAGTATATTGGTGACTTCACCACTTTTTATTAGGGTTTCGCTGGTAAACGCTAAGTCGTTCACCATGCAGTAGCCGGATCCAAAATCAGTATGAGCATGGTGGGTGCCTCCTGCTAGATGGCATGCTATACCATGCTTCAAGGCAAGACGCGCCGTTTGCAAGGTGCCAAGTGGGGCGGTAAAAGTACGCGCCATGAGTTGCTCAGACCAAGGCAGGCCGATACGGCGCATTGCTTTTTCGTCAAGGCGGTTATGCCAAAGGTCATAAATATAATTATCGCAATGTACTAGTTCGAGTGGTTCTGGCGTGCCTAACTTTGGTTGGACTAAATTACTATTAATAAGACCAAGGCTTTTTACATGTTCATATAAGTATGCAAATTTGCTCATTACAAAGCGATGCTTCGGATCGAAGTTAAATGAGTAATTAGGATGATAGACGATAGGTAAATGTGGATTTAAATTCATCGAATACAGCACAGCCAGTTTTTAACTATGGTAATAAAGTTACCGTTAATAGTCTATTCGGGTGTATGTATTAGCATAGTTAGCTCTCGGTGTAATAGGTCATCGTCTCCTAGGTTTAGCTCTACTAACCGCTTTAAGTGAGTGATGCTATCAATATCGATATGGACACAGTGTAAGCCTAAATGAAACGGCTCAATATGCCTGATTTCAACAGACATATTAATAGTGATTTGGCTTTCTGGCAGCGAGAAAGTAAGTTCTGCCAGCGCATTTTTATCAGCCAAGAGCTTATCAGGAAGGCTTATCAGTGCCCCATTTAAAGATATATCGAGTAATTCACAATTGTATGTGTGTTCATTCATAACCAATGTTGCTGGTGTAGAAAACAAGATACGCGAATACTTACGGCGATTTTTCATAATAACCCTTAGCGATGCTTAAGCTTAGAGTATAGTCAATCACTCACGAGTTTGGCGGCATTGTCATGAAGTTTTTTATCGTCAGGGTCTGATGTGGTGGTTAGCCAAATAACTTGGCCTTGTTTATTGATAAAAAGTGTTGTGGGTGTTCCTTTTACGCCAAGCTGTTGCGCAATTAGATCTGCCTTTATTGCTGTTTTAAAATGATGCCCTCTGTTTATTAAAGATTGCTGAGGTGCTGCATCATCGTCTTCACGAAAGCTAACACCTATCACGCGAAGGCCGTGACGTTTATATTGTTGATGAATTTTCTCAAGCCCAGGTTGAAGCTTTTTACAGTATGGGCACCACGTTGCCCAAAAGTGAAGAATATAAGGCGTGCCAAGTAATTCAGCCGTTTTAAGCTGGCTCCCATCAGCCATTTCAAGCGTGAGAGGAGGAAGTTGTATGGGGTTTTCAAGCTCAGATGCAAAGGTGCTATTTATAAAGCATGAAAACAGTAGAATAAGTGCTAGCAAGTGTTTCATGAGATTAGTTCTTTTTTAAAGTTGGTACTTTAATAAGAACTAAATGCAAACATTTTTCTTTCAAAATAAAAAGCCCTGCGTGTGCAGGGCTCTGATAATGATAGCTTAAGTATCAATTAACCTATTTTTTTGTATTTAATACGCTTAGGTTGCGCCGCTTCTGCGCCTAAGGTTTTCTTCAACCACTCTTCATATTCTGTGTAGTTACCATCAAAGAAGTTAATTTGGCCTTCGTCACGGTAATCAAGAATATGTGTAGCAATACGGTCAAGGAACCAACGGTCATGCGAGATACACATTACACAGCCAGGGAACTCTAAAATAGCGTTCTCAAGTGCACGTAGTGTTTCAACGTCTAGGTCATTGGTTGGCTCATCCAGTAGTAATACGTTACCACCTGCTTTTAATAGCTTAGCTAGGTGTAAGCGGTTGCGCTCACCACCTGATAAGTCTTTCACGAATTTTTGTTGGTCGTTACCTTTGAAGTTAAAGCGGCCAACATAGGCACGGCTTGGGAATTCAAAGTTACCAATTTTTAATACGTCTTGGCCGTTAGAGATTTCTTGGAAAACAGTGTTGCTTTCGTCCATGTCGCCACGGAACTGATCAACCGTTGCAAGCTCAACTGTGTCACCAACAATGATCTCACCGCTATCAGGCGTTTCTTCACCACTTAGCATTTTGAATAGCGTTGATTTACCCGCACCATTGGCACCGATGATACCAACGATAGCGCCTTTAGGCATTGCAAAGTTTAAGTCATCGATTAATACGCGATCGCCAAAGCTCTTCTTCAGGCCTTTCACTTCGATAACTTGGTCACCTAAGCGTGGACCCGGTGGAATGAATAGTTCATTCGTTTCGTTACGCTTTTGGTAATCGTTTTGCTGAAGCTCAGAGAACTGTGCCATACGTGCTTTAGACTTAGCTTGACGGCCTTTCGGGTTTGAACGAACCCATTCAAGTTCTTGTGCGATTGATTTTTGACGTGCTTTTTCAGATTTCTGTTCTTGTTGTAAACGTAAATCTTTTTGCTCAAGCCACGATGAGTAGTTACCTTCCCAAGGAATACCTTCACCACGGTCAAGCTCTAAAATCCAACCTGCTACGTTATCTAAGAAGTAACGGTCGTGGGTTACAGCAACCACTGTACCTTCGTAGTCGTGTAAGAAGCGTTCTAACCAAGCAACTGACTCAGCGTCTAAGTGGTTAGTCGGTTCGTCAAGAATAAGCATATCTGGTTTTTCAAGTAGTAAACGGCAGATCGCAACTCGGCGACGCTCACCACCCGAAAGGTGTTCAATTTTTGCATCCCAAGGTGGTAGGCGTAATGCATCAGCTGCACGCTCTAACACGTTGTCGATATTGTGACCATCGTGTGCTTGGATGATAGCTTCAAGTTCGCCTTGCTCTTTCGCAAGTGCATCGAAGTCAGCACCGTCCATTGCATACTCGTTGTATACTTCATCTAGGCGATTTAATGCATTTTTAACTTCGCTTACCGCTTCTTCTACTGTTTCGCGAACTGTTTTGTTCTCGTCTAGCTGCGGTTCTTGCGGTAAGTAACCGATTTTAGTGCCTGGTTGAGGGCGAGCTTCACCTTCAAAGTCTTGGTCAACACCGGCCATAATGCGCAGTAACGTTGATTTACCTGCACCGTTTAGACCTAGTACACCAATTTTTGCGCCTGGGAAAAAGTGTAAAGAAATATCTTTTAAGATAGTGCGCTTAGGTGGCACAACCTTAGAAACTCGACTCATCGAGAATATAAACTTATCTGGTAACACCATGAAAGGAGCCTTCAATTTATAGGAAAAATTAACAGCGTATATTGTAGAGGCTCTGTCGCGTATACGTCAACGAAACAGGCTTTTATGGGCTTTGCTTTCAAACAATTAAAACTCATTTGGACATCTAAACATCTAGAGGTTGAAATTTCTAACTATCCGTTCATAATTAGCAGTCAGATAAGTATGCTCGGAGCCAGCTATGCCCATTACAGTAAAAGATGAATTGCCTGCCATTGCAAAGTTACGTCAAGAAAACGTGTTTGTAATGCCAAAAAGTCGTGCTAAAACGCAAGAAATCCGCCCAATGCGTTTGGCCATCTTAAACTTAATGCCAAACAAAGTTGAAACCGAAGTGCAGTTTATTCGCTTGTTAGCAAACTCACCGCTGCAAGTTAATGTTGAGCTGTTGCGCTTAGATACCCATCGCACCAGCAGTAACTCTGAACAGCACATGGATACGTTTTATCGTTATTTTTCAGAAGTGAAAGATAATAACTACGATGCCATGATTATCACGGGGGCGCCGCTTGCTCATTTAGAGTATGACGAAGTTGCTTACTGGGACGAACTAAAAGTTATTTTAGATTGGGCAGAGCAGCATGTTACGTCTACGCTGTTTTCGTGTTGGGCGGCCCATGCGGGTCTATATCATCACTATGGCCTTAAGCGCGAACTTAAACCAAATAAATTAAGCGGCGTATTTACCCATAAAAGTTATTTTGACCATGCAGCACTCACTCGTGGTTTTGATGATACCTTTTTAGTGCCACACTCTCGCTATGGTCATATTGATATCGACAAGATCACTGCCTGCGACGAGCTCGTAGTGTTAGCTGGTTCTGAGCGAGTAGGTGCCTACTTAATTAAAAATAAATCAGGCAGCCAAGTGTATATTACTGGCCATCCAGAGTACGATGCACATACCCTTAAAGGGGAGTATTTGCGTGACCAAGAAAAATCAGCGGATGCACCTAAGCCAGAAAATTACTTCCCTGACGATAACCCAGACAACGAACCGTCGAAAACGTGGCAAAGTCATGCCTTTTTATTGTTTTCGAATTGGTTAAACTATTATGTGTACCAAACTACACCGTATGATATTAACTTAGTTAGCCAAGACGTAAGGACTAACAACTATGCCGAGTAATGCAGTGAATAAACGCGAACAATTAACCGAGGCGTTAAAACAGCGAATTTTAATCCTCGATGGCGCGATGGGCACCATGATCCAAGAATATAAATTAGAAGAACAGGATTATCGCGGTGAGCGCTTTAAAGACTGGCATGTACTTATTAAAGGCAATAACGATTTATTAAGTCTAACTCAGCCAAAAATCATTGCTGATATTCACCGTGCTTACTTAGAAGCCGGTGCCGATATCATAGAAACAAATACCTTTAATGCCACGACCATTTCGATGGAAGATTACGATATGGCGAGCCTTAGCCGCGAAATCAACCTCGAATCAGCGAAACTTGCACGCAGCGTCTGTGATGAGTTTGAGGCAAACGATCCAAGTAAGCCGCGTTATGTAGCTGGTGTGCTTGGGCCAACATCAAAAACCTGCTCTATCTCTCCAGATGTAAATGACCCTGGTTATCGCAATATCAACTTTGATAAGCTGGTGGCTGCCTATGTTGAGTCAACACTGGCATTAATGGAAGGTGGTGCTGACCTTATTTTAATAGAAACCATCTTTGATACGCTTAATGCAAAAGCGGCTTCGTTTGCCGTAGAGGAAGCATTCGAGCAAGCTGGTCGTAGTTTGCCTGTGATGATCTCAGGCACCATTACCGATGCCTCTGGTCGTACTTTATCAGGACAAACAACCGAAGCATTTTATAACTCAATTCGCCATATTAAACCGCTCTCAATCGGCCTTAACTGCGCCCTTGGCCCAGACTTACTACGCCAGTATGTTGAAGAGTTATCGCGAGTTTGTGAAACCTTTACCTCGGTGCACCCAAATGCTGGTTTACCGAACGAGTTTGGCGAATATGATTTAGAAGCCCCTGAAATGGCAAAAGAAATTATTGATTGGGGCAAGTCTGGCTTTATCAATATTGTAGGTGGTTGTTGCGGCACCACACCGGCTCATATTAAGGCGTTTGCGAAAGGCCTTGAAGGTGTTAAACCTCGCCAATTACCTGAGCTTGAAGTGCGTATGCGCTTATCGGGCCTTGAAGCGTGTAACTTAAACTAGGAAACCGACATGACTGACCAAATTGCTGTATTTACTAACGTCGGTGAGCGTACCAATGTAACAGGCTCGGCTAAGTTTAAGCGCTTGATCATGGAAGAAGATTACGAGACCGCTCTCGATGTTGCCCGTGAACAAGTTGAAAATGGCGCGCAAGTAATTGATATCAACATGGATGAAGCCATGTTGGACTCAAAAGCGGCGATGGTAAAGTTTTTAAACTTAATTGCCTCAGAGCCTGATATCTCAAAAGTACCTATCATGGTCGACTCATCGAAATGGGACGTGATTGAAGCGGGCTTAAAATGTATTCAAGGCAAAGCCATTGTTAACTCAATTTCACTTAAAGAAGGTGAAGAGCCATTCATCCGCCAAGCTAAGCTAATTAAGCGCTTTGGTGCTGCTGCGGTTGTAATGGCGTTTGATGAAACTGGGCAAGCAGAAACTGCTGATCGTAAGTTCGAGATTTGTCAGCGTAGTTACAAAATACTCGTTGATGATATTGGCTTTCCGCCAGAAGACATTATTTTTGACCCGAACATTTTTGCCGTAGCAACGGGTATTGAAGAGCACGATAACTACGCTGTTGAGTTTATTGAAGGTACGCGTCGAATTAAGCAAGGCTTACCGCACTGTAAAGTGTCGGGTGGTGTATCGAATGTGTCGTTCTCGTTCCGAGGTAATAACCCTGTACGTGAAGCTATTCACTCAGTGTTTTTATACCACGCGATTAAAGCGGGTATGGACATGGGCATTGTAAATGCGGGCCAATTAGCGGTTTACGATGATATCCCTGAAGAGCTGCGCAAAGCTGTAGAAGATGTGATCCTCAATACCGACCCTGGTGCCGGTGAGCGACTTGTTGAACTTGCACCAAAGTACTCAGGTATGGCGCAAGCAGAGAAAGTTGAAGATTTAGAATGGCGTACATGGCCTGTTGAAAAGCGCCTTGAACATGCGCTAGTAAAAGGTATTACTGAGTATATCGATGAAGATACCGAAGAGTGCCGCAAGGGCAAAGCTAAGCCTATCGAAGTGATCGAAGGCCCGCTTATGGACGGCATGAACGTAGTAGGTGACTTATTCGGTGCGGGTAAAATGTTCTTACCTCAGGTTGTTAAGTCAGCTCGTGTGATGAAGCGCGCCGTTGCCTATCTTGACCCTTTCATTGAAGCTGAAAAAGAAGAGGGCGCAACCAATGGTAAAGTGGTTATGGCAACCGTTAAGGGCGACGTACACGACATTGGTAAGAATATTGTCGGCGTGGTACTGCAATGTAATAACTACGAGGTTATTGACCTTGGTGTGATGGTGCCGGCAGAGAAAATCTTGCAAACCGCCATAGACGAGAAAGCCGATATTATTGGTTTATCAGGGCTGATTACCCCATCGCTTGATGAAATGGTGCATGTTGCTAAAGAAATGACCCGTCGTGGTTTTGAATTACCGCTACTGATTGGTGGTGCAACAACCTCTAAAGCGCATACCGCGGTTAAAATTGAGCCGCAGTATGATAAAGGTGTGGTTTATGTCAATAATGCCAGCCGCGCTGTGGGTGTGGTTTCTAACTTATTGTCGAAAGAGTTAAAACCAGCATTTTTAGAGAAAACCAAGGCTGAGTATGAAAAAGTACGTGAACAACAAGCACGTAAAAAGCCGCGCTCAAAACCCGTTACTTTACAGCGTGCTCGCGACAACGCTGTAAAACTGGATTGGGACAACTACACGCCACCTGTACCGAAAAAGCTGGGTGTGACTGAGTTTAAAGATGTTTCGATTGCGACGTTAAGGCAGTACATCGACTGGACACCTTATTTCATGACGTGGTCAATCGCTGGTAAGTACCCACGTATTCTTGAAGATGAAATTGTAGGTGAACAGGCTAAAAGCTTATTCGCTGATGCCAATGCAATGCTTGATGAGCTTGAGCAATCAGGTGCGCTACAACCTCTTGGTGTCATTGGTTTATTCCCTGCAAACCGAGTAGGGGATGACATTGAGATTTACACCGATGAGTCGCGTACAACGCTTTTAACTACATCGTGTCATTTACGTCAGCAAACTGAAAAAACCGACTTTGCTAACTACTGTTTAGCTGATTATATCGCGCCTAAAGGCATCCCAGATTACTTTGGTGCGTTTGCGGTAACCGGTGGTCTTGAAGAAGATGATCTTGCCGATGCCTTTGATGCTAAGCAAGATGATTACAATAAGATTATGGTTAAAGCCGTTGCAGATCGCTTGGCTGAGGCGTTTGCTGAGTACTTGCATGAGCAAGTGCGTAAAGAGTATTGGGGCTATGCGGTAGATGAAAATCTATCGAACGATGAGCTTATTCGTGAAAACTACCAAGGTATTCGCCCAGCGCCAGGTTATCCTGCTTGTCCTGAGCATACAGAAAAGAAGAAAATCTGGCAGTTACTTGATACCGAACAACGTATCGGCATGAAGCTAACAAGTTCATACGCAATGTGGCCAGGGGCGGCGGTATCAGGTTGGTATTTTTCTCACCCTGAAGCTAAGTACTACGCAGTGGCGCAAATTCAAAAAGATCAGGTTGAAGATTACGCAAAGCGTACCAACATGACACTTGCCGAAGCTGAGCGTTGGTTGTCGCCTAATTTAGGCTACGAGCCAGAATAGTAAACAGCCGAGTATGTAAATACTCGGCTTTTTTTATGGTGCTTAGATTTGCATGATAGAGTCTTAATTTGAGGGAGTGGTGCTAGAGCCGATACTCTAAAGCGATACTTAATTGTGAATAAGGCTAAGTACCTAACTTTAACTTTCGTACTTTAAATCTCGTACGATGCATCAAGTTAATCCTTCTAACCGATGGGGTTAAACTTTGTAAAGCTTTTCCGTAACTTCATCTCGTTTAATCACTTTCGTTGTTATGAGTTATCTCTACTCTCCATTGATTCAAGCCATAAATTCATTCTTTCTTGTTCATCACACACCGCTTTTTCAAGGTATCGCTCAGAACCATCGAGAAAATACTTGGCGGTGACCTTATTTATTATCCAACGATTGTCTTCTCGATTAAATGAAATGTAGTAATCAAGAGGGACTCCGCTGGTATTGGTACCGCTTACTAATAAACACCCATCTTTATCATCAATTGACTCTTTAGTATCAATTATTTTGGTAATTTCTGTGGGGAATTTTGCTAGAGGATCAACAAATGCTGTTTTATCAGTTATGGATCTTGCTTCCACTAAAGCCTCCCAGAGCTCTTTTTTTAGTAAAGTTTGCTCTCTAGGGGTGCCGTACAGGGATTTATATTTATTGAAGGAATCGAGCAAGTCATTATTATGCAAAGTATTATTACTTGAACTGCAGCCAAATAAAAAAGTGCTTAATATGAAAAGTAAATATCTCATTAAACTTAGGTGTGAAAATATTAATTTAAACGTCATCTAATTCTAACTTATAAATCTAGATTAGCTTTTTTAAAATAGAAAGCACCACACCAATAAACTGATGTGATGCTAGGGGAGGCATAAAAATTAAAAAGGTGATTCAGGGTAAGCGGTTTTGCTTTGTGTGCCTGTTAGTCTGTGCAGTAACTGTTTTTGTCTGGCTAATAATAAACCTGAGCGTTCGTTAAGTGCCTGACAATGCTTTGATTTAATGACTAACTGCTGCATTAATGTTTGTGTTGTTAGCTTTATTTCTTTTGGCAACTTTTCAACTAACATCATTAAGCCTTCTTTACCTTGTGCAAGCCCTAAACTCTGTAAATAGTTATCACGGCTTAGATGGTTTTTATCTAAAGACTGTAAAACAGCAGACATCTTGGCGTTGTGCTGTTGTAATGTTGTATCTCGTTCGCTTAGAAGCACATACTGCTGTTCAAGTGCACTAATGAGTGAATCAAGCTTGCGTACGTCGTGTTGTAGGCTTTCAATAAACTGCTTAATGCTGTTTATGGTCATTTTTTATGAAACTCTAGTAGGGCATTGATTAATGTATCTTGGTCAAGCGACAGCTCACCATTAGCAATAGCGGCTTTTACTTTTGCTACTTTTTCAAAGTCAACATCAGGCTTTGACGCTAAGTCTTCAAAGGTATTATCGATTGTTTTACTAAGTGAACTAATTTGCTCTGCGCTTGCTTGCTTGTTCGCCGCGGTGTGAGATTTTTTACTGATATCTTGACTGCCCGAATCAATAAAGTTGTTCACTTTTGCAGCTTGCTCAACATGACTACTGCTACCTTTGTTGTTTATGTTCATTATCAATCCCCAATTAATTTTCTACTAATTTTGTAAAGCGACCCAATTTATCGATTTCTTAAATTTATTTTTAAATTTATAAAAGTGTTGCTTTTACAACCCCTTTATCAATCACTTGGCCTTCAACAATTTTACCAGAACTGAGGTTTTTTACTTTGATCATTTGGCCTCTAATTCC
Source organism: Pseudoalteromonas sp. 68 DY56-GL68 (assembly GCF_041414825.1). Lineage (NCBI taxonomy): Bacteria > Pseudomonadati > Pseudomonadota > Gammaproteobacteria > Alteromonadales > Pseudoalteromonadaceae > Pseudoalteromonas > Pseudoalteromonas sp. 68 DY56-GL68. The sequence goes on along the minus strand of NZ_JAOCZL010000018.1, from coordinate 580,861 downwards.
TTCCTCAAGTGCAATTGCTTTTACACTTGCAGTAAAGGAGCTTGTGCTGATGAGAAGTTTTATATGCTGCTCTTTATTGACTAGGTAGTTATTTTCGAGCTGTCTGCGAGTGACTAAATCGCCTTGCTTGATGTTTCTTTTAACTGTCATTCCAATCAATTCATTTGTGCTCGTTTCCATACCGTAAACGTGTTTTGCAATATTAATCGAGTCATAGTTTAGTAACTCATTGCTTAACACTTCGCCGCGTTGTAAGTCACGTTTAGCAACGACTAAATTGAGCCACAGATCAACTTTTGCGGTGGCTCTAAATTGCCAAATGGGATCTGCACAGCTGACGGTCAGACGAATTCTACCTGCGGGAATGGAATTGGGTTTTACCCTGTTTATTGATAACTGATCACAGCTAAGCTCTTTTGCTGCAGCTGGAATGTATAACGCAATTTTTTTTTGTTGACCTTGCTTGTTTATGCTGCCCAAGTAATGAGTTATTTCGCTATTTATATACCGTTTAATCTCTTTTTGAAAATTGCTTGCTAAGACATTAGCTGAAAATAATAAGGAAATAATTCCAAAAAAGAGGAAAAAAGCACCATTCCGTATCGGAAGTATTGCTTCCGCTTTTACGTGCCTTAGATTGAATTTATTGCAGTAACTCATTGAAAAATATGTCTTATAAAATTTGGCATAAAGGTTGTTAATAGCCTTATACCGAATTCAAAATGTGCAAACGAGCATACAAGACGTAGTCAGTTGAGGCAACAATGGCATTATTTGATAAAGCGTTAGGCGTACACCCATTTGCTATGCAGTTGAGAATAGACAGAGCTGAGGTTATCGCAAGTAACCTAGCAAATGTTGATACCCCAAATTTTAAAGCAAGAGATGTGGATTACCAGCAAATTTTGGGCGATGTCGCAGCGAGTATGGAGCATAACAATGATGTAGGCTTTGCGGGAATTACTGCCAATGAGCTGATGTATCGTGTGCCGTATCAAGCATCCAGTGACGGTAATACCGTAGAGCTCAATGTCGAGCAGGCAAAATTCTCTAACAACAGTATGGATTTTCAGACCAGTATGACCTTTCTAAACATGAAAATCAGTGGCCTGCATAAAGTAATCAAAGGAAATTAATAATGTCTTTTAATTCTATTTATGACATTAGCGGCAGTGCAATGCGTGCTCAAGTCATGCGCTTAGATACCATTGCTTCTAACCTTGCTAATGCTGACACGGCGGCGTCTACCGAAGAGGGCGCGTATAAGGCGCTTAAGCCGGTTTTTTCTGCCATGTATAAAGACTCTTTTGATCAGCAAAATGTGGCGGCTGCTGTCAATACCATGGGTGTGACAGAGTCTAATCGTACTGTTGAGCAACGTTATGAGCCTAACAACCCACTTGCCAATGATGATGGCTATGTCTTTTATTCGAACGTCAATGTACTTGAAGAAATGGCAGACATGATGTCAGCAAGTCGTAGTTATCAAACATCCGTTGATGTTATGTCGCGTGTTAACAGCATGCAGCAAAGTATTCTTAAATTAGGACAGTAGCACCATGGATATCGCAAATACCACACAAAGCAATAACAATACTGCCAATGTAAGCTCAAGTATTTCAGGTAATGTTAACTCGGCAGAAGAAATGTCGACCATGTTTTTAGAGTTGCTGGTGGCACAGATCAGTAATCAGAATCCGTTACAACCTATGGACGGAACCGAATACGTTAGCCAACTAGCTGAATTCTCAAATGTTGAATCATTGCAAAGTATAAAAAATAACACCAGCGCGAGTTTAGATAACAGTAGCAGCATGTTAGTCCTTGAAGCGACTAACTTAGTTGGTGAAACAGTGACAGTGCCAGCGGATGTGGTTGCTTTAGAAAAAGAGGGCAAAGTGTCGGGTCTTGTTAACTTATCAACACCTGCTGATTCAGTCACTGTGCAACTTTATGACAGTAATGGCCAGTTAGTTGAAGAAAAACAGTTGGCATACAGTGGTGTGGGTTCTTTGAATTTCGAATTTGATGAACAAGATGCGGGTGGCTATTCGATTAATGCTTTTTCGACAACCAATGGTGTTTCACAACGCCTGACACCTTGGCTAAATGGTGAAGTAGAGCGCGTCTCTGTGGGTAGCAGCAGCGACGATATTTTATTGCAAGTTGATGGCTTAGGTAATTTTGCCTTAACCGATATTAATCAAGTTGCCTAGACTAAAGAGGAATAATTATGTCTATGTTTAATATAGGTTTAAGCGGCCTTAAAAGCACTCAAACAGGGTTAGAAGTAACAAGTAATAATATCGCTAACTCATCAACTTCTGGTTATAAAACCGGTAATACAGAATTTGCCGCAGTGTATAATGGTGGTAGTCGTGGTGGTGTACGTGTTTCAGATATCAAAGAAGACTTTGTAACTGGTGGTGATATTGTTAGAACAGGTAACGCACTTGATATTGCAATTGATGGTCAAGGTTTCTTTGCTATCTCTGAAGGTAATCGTATTGCTTATACGCAAGCAGGGCAATTTACCCTAGATAACGAGCTTAATATTGTTAATGTAAATGGGGCGAAGCTGCAAGGTTATGGCGTGAGTGATGCTGATGCGGCTGGCGAAGCTGAGATCGTCCCTGGTGCGTTAACGGACCTTAAAGTACAAGGTGCGAACATTCCAGCTGTCGCAACTGATGCAATCGATTTTCATGGCAACTTAAGCTCAGCCAGCGACATTATTTCTTATCCTGTAGCACCGAATAATTTTGATCCTACCGATGGCACACAGTATAACTTTTCACAGTTAACAGAAGTATTCGATTCGCAAGGTAACAGCCATGTATTGACTCAATACTTCAATCATACAGCTGATAACCAATGGCAAGTAATGTACTTTATGGATGGTTCACCACTACCAGCAAGTGCATTGGGTACCCCCGCAGGGGCTGTGACTGATACTCAGGATGTTGTTGTAGATGGCAATGTTGTCACAGCCGGTGTTGTTAATATTACCTTTGATGCCGATGGGCAAATGCAACCGCTTGATCCAGGCTTTACGCCTCCTGCGCCGCCAGCACAAGAAGATGACAACGTTCTTGACCCTTATAGTCAACGTGAAATTACCATGGCTTTCCCTGTTGGTGGTGGTGCTGCGCCAATGTCTTTAACGCTGGATATGGCAAAAACAACGCAGTTTGGTACTAATTTTAATATTCTTGAAAATGATGCCAGTGGCTATTCAGCAGGCACTTTCTCAGGTTTATCAGTTGAAGAAGATGGCAAAATTTTCGCCACATTCACTAACGGAGAATCTAAGCTTCAAGGGCAGGTTGTACTTGCTTCGTTTGCAAACACAAATGGTTTAGAAGCGGGTGATAATACGGTTTGGTATGAAACCCGTGACTCTGGAGGTGCCTCATACAGTGAGCCAGATAGTGGCACAGTTGGCGGGTTAATCGCAGGTGCGTATGTTGGCTCTAATGTTGATATCAGTGAGCAGTTAGTCGGCTTAATGTCGTTCCAACAGAACTACCAGGCAAATGCGAAAACCATCAGTAGTGCTGATGAAATGATGCAAATTTTATTTAGTAATACTTAAGGTTTCATCTTATGGAAAAGTTAATTTATACCGCTGTCTCAGGGGCTGAACTAAACAATACAGCCTTAAAAGTAACAGCCAATAACTTAGCCAATGTAAGCACCGCAGGTTTTAAGGCTGATTTAGAGCAAGCGCAATCAATGCAAGTTACAGGCAGTGGGTTTCGCACTCGTTATCACGCACAAATGTTGCCAGTCACTACCGATTTATCAGCGGGCCCTATGATGGACACTGGCAGAAAACTGGATGTTGCTCTTAGCGATGGTGGTTTTTTAGAAGTGATTGATGACAATGGCGAACCTGCTTATACGCGCTCTGGCAACCTTGAAATTGATGCAGATGGTTTCTTAACCGTAAACAATCGCCGTGTGCAAAGCAATATCGGTGATATTCAGTTAGGGGATTTTGCAGAGTTAGAAATTGCTCCTGACGGTATCATTAATGTGGTTCCGCTCGGTGGTGGTGTTATCGCTGAAGAAGCACAAATTAAACTTGCTAGTACCGGTGATGAAGGTGCGGTGATGGTTAAAGGGCGTGATGGATTATTTCGTGCTGAGAACCTTGAGCCGCTAGACATGGATGAAGCTATTCGTTTGCGTACAGGTGTACTGGAAGGGTCGAATGTGAATGCGGTTCAAGAAATGATTAAAACAATGAATATCAGCCGCCAATTTGAAATGAATATCAACATGATGAAAGCAGCTGATGAACTGGCAAACAGTGGTAATAAGCTGGTTAGCGGTCGCGGTTAGGATGTGGAGTGAATAATGAATTCAGCATTATGGGTAAGTAAAACAGGGTTAGCAGCGCAAGACTTGCGTATGACCACAATTTCAAACAACTTAGCAAATGTGAGCACGGCTGGTTTCAAAAAAGACCGTGCCGTATTTGAAGACCTATTCTACCAAGTACAGAAGCAACCAGGCGCACAAGCAGATGACTTGAATCAGTTACCGTCGGGTATTCAGGTGGGAACTGGGGTGCGTATTAATGGTACGCAAAAGCAATTTACTGAAGGAAGCTTTGAGACAAGCAGCAATCAATTAGATGTTGCGATTGCAGGGCAAGGCTTTTTTCAAATTGAAAGCCCAGATGGTGAGCTACTTTACACGCGCAATGGTCAATTCCAATTAAATTCAGAGTCTTTATTGGTAAATGGTAACGGCTTACCGCTTGCGCAAAATATCGCCCTACCAGAGGGGACAACTAAAGTCACCATCGGTCGCGATGGTACAGTGAGTGCAGTTGTTGATAATGGCGTTGAGCCAATTGAATTGGGTCAGTTACTAACGGTTAATTTTGCAAACCCTGCTGGTTTAGAGAGCTTAGGTGGTAACCTTTACCGTGAAACAGCAGCCTCTGGTGAAGCCATTGAAGGTGTGCCAGGTGAAGAAGCATTTGGTGAATTACAGCAATTTACCATTGAAGGTTCGAACGTCAGTGTTGTTGATGAAATGGTAAGTATGATTGCGGTACAGCGCGCGTACGAAATGAACGCTAAGGTCGTATCTGCAGCTGACGAAATGTTGCGTTTCATTAATCAGAATGTGTGATTGTTATGATTAAGTTAAGTGCTACTGTTTTATTGGTTATGCTGCTAGCAGGGTGTAGCAGTACCGATCATGAACAATATGTGCAATGTAAAGTTGTTCATGGTGAACCCAAGTGCCCGATTCAAAAACAATCCAGAGCACGCGAAGACTATGAAGTCGCTAAAGATGCGTATCAAGTAGGCTTAAATTATGAAAACGGTAGCCTTTACAGTGACAGCTATATGTTTTCTCTGTATTCCGATAAACGTGCTTATCGAGTGGGTGACATTTTAACGGTTGTTTTAAATGAGCGCACACAGTCGAGCAAAAGTGCTGATAGTAACTTAGAAAAAAATACTGATGTTGATGTGTCGGTGCCTTTAGCGGGTAACTTGAATGTCGCTGATTTTAATTTAGGAATAGGTTCAAGCACTGAATTTGATGGTGGTAGTAGCGCAAGTCAGCAAAACTTTTTAAGCGGTGCAATCACAGTGCGCGTTATTCATGTGCTTTCAAATGGCACATTAGTGATTAAAGGACGCAAACAGATTCAGCTAAATCAAGGTGATGAATACATTGAAATGGAAGGCCTCGTTCGCCCAGATGATATTGACGTAGCTAACCGCATTTCATCATTAAGAGTTGCCGAAGCACAAATTAGCTATACAGGTAGCGGCACACTGGCCGATGCATCAAGCCCAGGTTGGTTTACTTCTTTATTTAGCCGTTATTTAAACCCATTTTAGAGCGTAGATATGAAACAGATACTTTTACTATTGCTTGTTCTTAGTAGTTGCTTTACGCCAGTTCGAGCAGAGCCGTCTTCACGCCAGCTTCTTGAGCTGGTTGATGTATTAGGAGTAAGAGACAATCAGCTTGTAGGCTACGGCTTAGTGGTTGGTCTAGCTGGCTCAGGCGATAAGGCACAAGTAAAGTTTTCTGCGCAATCTTTGAATAATATGCTTAAACAGTTCGGCGTCACAATGGATGAAAGCCGTCTGCCTAAATCGAAGAATATCGCAGCGGTTGCTGTGCATGCAACACTTCCTCCTATGGCCAACCCTGGCCAAGCAATTGATGTAACGGTTAACTCTTTAGGGGACGCCAAAAGCCTTCATGGGGGGAGTTTAATGCTTACTCCTTTAAAGGGCATTGATGGCAAAGTATATGCACTGGCGCAAGGTAACCTTGTTGTAGGTGGTACGAATGCCAGTGGCCGTAATGGTTCATCTGTCACAGTAAACGTCCCCACGTCGGGGATTATTCCTGACGGTGCGATCATTGAACGTAACACGGCTGATATGTTCAAGTTGCAACCTGATGTAATTTTGAATTTAAAAGAACCCAATTACCAAACCGCTCGAAACATTGTTAAAGCGATCAATAAAGTTTTTGGGCCATCGGTTGCAAGTGCTGAAAACTGGGGGCGTTTAAAAGTCAGTGCGCCAATCGACCCTGATAGCCGCAACACTTTCATGTCAATGCTTCAAGACATTCGTGTAGAACAAGGCTCTAAACAGCCACGTGTTATTTTTAATAGTCGTACTGGTACGGTCGTGATGAACGAGTTGGTAAAAGTGAACCAAGCTGCGGTAAGTCATGGCAACTTGACCATTACGATAACTGAAATGGAAGGGGCTTCACAGCCTAACGCATTTTCGAATGGCAGAACGATGCCATTGCAATCGAGTAATATCGATGTGCAGGAGCAACACAATGGTATGTTACTGATGCCGACAGGGACTTCGCTGGATGAAATTGTAAAAGCAATTAATGCGCTTGGTGCTACACCGAGTGAGTTAATGTCAATTCTAATTGCGCTTGATAAGGCTGGAGCCTTAGAAGCTGAACTACTCGTGATTTAATAAGGGGTCAATACAGTGACTATTGAGTTAACCAAGCCGGATTTTAATACCTTACAATCGCTTGCTATCGATCCTGGTCAAGTTCAGCAGCTTATAGCTAATAATACGCAAGAGGAAGGAATTCAAAAGGCTGCGGAGCAATTTGAAGCTATTTTCTTGCAGTTGGTTTTGAAAAACATGCATGCTGCAACCGAGGCCGTGTCATCACAAAATGGCTTTTTTGCAAGCAAAGAGCAACAGCAATTTCGTGATATGTATGATGCCCAAACAGCTCAGGAGCTAGCTGCAAATAACCAGTTAGGTTTAGCTGAGGCAATCGTTCGTCAATTTAGCGAAAAGTTTACACCGGTTGAAAATAAATTTAAGGAAATGGCACAAGTTGTCGCTGAACATAGTAAAGAGGTGAATGAAGTTGAGGCAGCGCCTGCGCCTGTTGAGCGTTTAAGTGGCCCTGCATTCGCTCAATCACTTAATATTATTCCGATTAGGTAATTGCTATGTCAATGATAAGTAACGCCATGAGTGGCTTAAATGCGGCTAATGTCGCTATGACGGTTGCAGGTCAAAATGTTGCAAATGCAGCGGTTGATGGCTACTCACGTCAAGCTGCAAGTTTTGCTACGAGCAACTCGCCGTTAGGCGGTGTTTATGTTAATTCAGTCGATCGTATTGTCGATGCATTTTTAAATGATGATATTTGGCGCACGCAGTCTGACTTGTCTTATTATCAAAGCAAGCAAACATATTTAGGTTATGTAGAAGAAATTGTTGGTACAGACTCGTTAAATTTTAATGATGCTGTTGGGCAGATAACAAATGCCTTTAATGCTGCGGCAAGTAGCCCTGATTCAAATGCATATAGACAGCAAATTATTTCTTCATCTGAAGGGTTGATACAAGACTTAGCACAAATGAATGGCGCGCTTTCGGCACAAATAGATAAATTGAGCCTAGAGATGACGAACCTAGCAAGTAATACTAGTTCAACAGCTCAACAGATCGCGGACGTGAATCAGAATATAGTGCAAGCTATAGCAAATAAGCAGCCTACCGCAGAACTCAAAGACAAGCGCGAACAATTAATAACAGAGCTATCATCGCAAATAGGCATTGCCATCACTGAACGTGATGATGGCAGCCTTGATATTAGTACTCTAAGTGGCGCGCCTTTAGTTATTGGTACTTCTGCTGCAACAGTGTCAGTTGCGGGAACTGAGGTTAGCACGTCATTAAAGGGGCAATCATTTACACTTAATGACCAAGTCGGTGGTAAGTTTGGTGGCTTAATTAGTGCCGACTTGCAAGTTATTCAACCAACACTTGAAAAACTAAGTGATTTGGTCAAAGACTTTGCCGATGATGTGAATACTGCTTTATCTGAAGGGTTTGACTTAAATGGTGATGCTGGTATTCCTTTATTTACTTACAACGTTGCAAACCCTCTATCGTCAATCGAAATTAATCCTGCAATTACCCCAGAAAAAATAGCGTTAATAGGGGGGGAGTTTGATGCTGGAGGAAATTGGGTTGCAGCAGGCGGGCGTGGCGATAACGCCAATGTCGCCAATATTATTGCGGCTATTCAAAGTAATGATGATGACTTCTCTGTGTTGGTTGGGGATTTGGGGATTGCAAGTAAACAAAATCAAAACAGTGCGACAACCTCGGAAGTGTTAAATAGCAATGCGGTACTTGCTCGAGATAGCCGAAGCGGCGTAAACCTAGATGAAGAAGCTGCTAATTTGCTGCATTTTCAGCAAATGTACAGCGCGAATGCCAAAGTGATTACTACGGCTGATCAAGTATTCAATACTTTACTAACCATGTTTTAGGAGTGAGTCATGCGTATTAGTAGTCACCAATTTCATCTTAATTCAATTAAAAATATCCAGCATAACACTGCAGAATTTAATAAAGCATCAGTTCAATTGTCGACCAATGAGCGTATTTCGAAACCATCGGATGACCCTTTAGGTGCCGTTATGTTGCTAAAGCTTGAAAGTGAAATCGAGTCTTTATCGCAATATCAAAGCAACATGGATGCAGTCAATTACGCTTTAGGTCAGCAAGAAGTACAGCTAACAGGCATTGTAAATCAGAGCTACTCATTACAAGAGCTCATTACGACTGCGGCAGATGGTTCAATGGGCACTGAGCAATTAAAAGCACTTGGACAAGAAATGCGGGTGATTTTTCAAGGAATGCTCGATTTAATGAATGCTCAGGATGGCGAAGGGCGTTATTTATTTTCTGGTAGCGAAACCAATAATAAGCCTTTTATTCAAGATGCAGCGGGAGATTACATTTATAACGGTGATGAACGTATTCGCGAAGTGGCAGTATCACCAGACTCTAACGTATTAACAAATATTATCGGTAGTGATTTAGACCCTAATGCTGATTTTTTAAACGCCATGAAAGATTATTTGGATTTAATTGACAACCCACCTGCTGCAGGTGTTGGTAATGAGTCACGCACTATGATTAATAATTTATCTGATTACTTAGGTCATATTACCGGCGAAATAACAGTGATCGGTGGCACGATGGCATCAATGGATTCGTTGGCAACCAGCAACCAAGACATCAATACGTTTACGACTAACCTGCGTGATGACATTAGTGCAGTTGACTACCCTGAAGCCTATATTCGCATGAACGAATCAATGGCTGCTTATGAGTCTTCGATGCAAGTGTATGCAAATGTTACACAGCTTTCATTGTTTTCATATATTAAGTAGTTATTGTTTAAGGAATAATTAATCATGCTTGTTCAAGGTAGCGAGAAGCCAACGCAGATTGAATCAGTTAAGTCGAGCAAAGCATCTGTTGTTGAGCAGAAGAGCTCGGTGTCGGCTAGTGATGTAAAGCAATCAGCTAAAAATACAGCTCCTGAACAAGGCCAAGTTGCCGTATTATCTCGATGGGCTAAAAAGGGGCAGTTGAGCCAAGCGATGGCGCAAGTTGAACATCGTGAAATGACGATAAAACAGTTATATTCAGGTCTAGAAAAGCTCGCGCAACAGTTAAAATCAATGCCTAGTAGTGCACCGGTTTCTGCTTTACAAAGCCACAGTATGACGCAGCAAATTACTCAACTGCAGCAACAAGCAAGCGCACAAAGTTCAGGTCTAAATTCGCAACTTAAAGTGCAGCAGCCAAATGCTCAAGTTGTGCGTCAGTTAAATAGTAAAGTCGATTTGATATCACAGCGTCCGCACGATGAAAGTATTCATTTGCTGCTAGGACGAAGCGGTAAAGCCGTACATTTACAGCTACCGGCTAATCAAAGTGAAGCTGAAAACTTAAATACGATTGCTGAAGCATTCGCCAAGCAGCAAATAAATGTTGAGGTTAACCGCGATAACCGTTTGTTGTTCACTACATCTCCTGAGTACAGTGATGCACTTAAAGAAAATTGGGTCATTACCGGCCAGGGAGTAAGGGTTGCAGCGGGTAATCCTATTTCACTCCAACTTTCAGAGCTCGCAAGTCCGCTTGATCAACTAGAAGAGTCGGTAAAAAAACAGCAAGATGTCAGCGCACATTTAGATTTTATAAATCGTGCTCAGCGTCAGCTAAAGGCTAATTTATTACAAATCCAAGCCCAGCACCGTGAGCTTACAGCCCAATTACAGCAAATAGAAAAAAGTGCAGATGTCTCTGGTGAGCAAATGACGCAACTTAGCCAATCATTAAAATCAAAAATGCTTACGCCAAATGTTGATAATATTGCTGTGATAACAGCACAAGCAAACATGACCCGTAGTATGGTGAAATACGCTTTAGCTTAAAAGATAAATTAGTTTTTAAATTCGTACAGCGTGCCTTGAAGCACGCTGTTGCGTTTTTAATAACAGGCGGTTTTGAACAGATTTAAAAATAAATGAAAAAAATAGAAAAAAAATTTTAGTTTTCACAGTAGGTGGTCGCTCTTAATAAATGAAAGTTAAATAAATAGAATTCACAGGAGAATTTAAAAATGGCTTTATCAATTCAATCAAACATGGCGTCACTTTCTATTCAAAACCAACTTAACCGTAGCAACAACGATCTTTCTGTTGCACTTGAGCGTTTAGGTTCTGGTTTTAAAATTAACTCTGCAAAAGATGATGCTGCTGGTCTGCAAATCGCGACACGTCTTAATGCACAGGTTCGTGGTCAAGAAGCAGGTCTTTATAACGGTAACAATGCAATGTCTATGATGCAAACAGCTGAAGGCGCGTTTGAAGAAATGACAAATATTGCATACCGTATGAAAGAACTTGCAACGCAAGGTGCAAGTGACACAAATGGTGCCGGTGAGTGGACAGCACAAAGTGCAGAGTACACAGCTCTTGCAGCAGAGCTAACTAACATCATGGATAACACGTCGTTTGGTGACGGTACAACACTACTTGATGCAGCTGGTAAATTCGGTGCTGGTCAAGTTGATTTCCAAGTAGGTGCAAGTGCAGCAGAAACACTAGGTGTGGATATCTCAACTGAGCTTGGCAACGTAACTACTGCAATTGGTAACGCAGCAGCGTTTACTGATGTAGCAACAGCTCAAGCTCAAATCGCATTTGTTGACACTATCATTGATGAAATTGGTACAGCTCGTTCTGGTTTAGGTGCAACAATGAACCGCCTTGAGCACACAATGAACAACGTTACAAACATGAAAGAGAACACGCAAGCTTCTGCAGGTCAATTAATGGATGCTGATTTTGCACAAGAAACGTCAAATATGACTAAGCAACAGCTACTTATGAACTCTGGTATTTCAGTACTAAGTACAGCAAACAGCACAACACAAATGATTGGTTCACTACTACGTTAATCTAATCATTATAATAAGCACCGCCAATTAAGCGGTGCTTTTCAATAACGAAAGCATTTTTTTGTAAAGTGCTTTCGTTATCGTTAATTGGAGAGCCAATATGACATCAGCGCTTAGCATCGATCCCGCTAATTTAGCGAGTCAATACACGCAAATTGAGCGACAAGCAAAAGATCAGATTTTATCTACGCAATATGCAAAATATAATAATCAAATTAAAGCATTTACTCAGCTTAAGAATGATTTATCAGATTTTTTTGATGCATTAGAAGATTACCAAGACCCTGATACAGGTTTGCTTACTAATACAGCGTCTGTGAGTAGCGAAACAAATATGAATGTGACAGCCTCAGCTGATGCAGTCAGCGGTGACTACGATATTTTTGTTGAGCAGTTAGCACAAGCACACCAGATAGCATTAAGTTTTGATCCAAGCCAACCCTTATCGACCGATGGCGAATTGGCTGTTAGCCTTGGCACGGATAGCTTCTCTGTTGACCTAGCAAGTTTGCCTGCGGGGGCAACGCTTACTGACTTGGCCAGTGCAATCAACAATCATGCTGACAATAGTGGCGTAAAAGCGACGTTGATGCGCTCAGGGAGTGAAACATTTTTAGTGCTGACCAGTGAAGAGTCTGGTGCTGCAAATACTGTATCAACAACATTTACAGCCGGTGCAGATGCAAATGGTGCAAATATTAGTAATGCGATTGCATCACAGCAGGAATTAACCAGTGCGCAAGATGCTATTGTAAAGCTAGGTGCAAACTCAAATATTACGGTGACCTCAACCAGTAACCAACTAGATAATGTTATTGATGGTGTGAGCATTAACCTTACTCAAGCCCAGCAGGCTGGAGAGACACCCATTAAAGTGTCTGTCGCACAAGATAATGAGAAAAGCGTTGAGAATATTCAGCAATTTGTTGATAAATTCAATACATTATTAAGCTCAATAAATGATAACGATGCGTTAAAAAGAGATGTTATGGCATCGGGAATAGGGCGTTCATTGCGTAATGACTTTCAAGGTGAATTTGCAGGGAAAACCTTATTTTCCATTGGTATTGAATTTGACCGTTATGGCAAGCTATCTATTGATAAAGGTAAGTTAGAAGATGCAATTGCCACACAACCAGAGCAACTAACACACATGTTAACAGGTGCTGATGGTTTGATGGCAAAACTCGAGCAGCGTGTTGAGCCATACACAAAAAGCTATGGCTTAATTAATGATAAGAAAAACACATTGCAGGCGAGTTTAAACCTAGTGACGGATAAGCAACAGCGCCATGAATATTCTATGGAGCAAGTTTACAACCGTTACTTATCACAATTTACGCAAATGCAAATAACGATTTCTAAATTAGAGTCATCAATGGGACAATTTTAAGGGTATTAATTATGTATGATTTAAATGATGGCTTTTCAGCTTATAAAAATACTTCAGTAGAAAGCCGTGCGGCTGGCGCTGATATTCATAAGTTAGTTTTAATGTTATTCGATGGGTTTTTAGATGAACTTGAGCGTGTAGCTGGTCATATACAGCAAAAGCGTTTTGATAAAAAAGCTCAGGGCATTGAAAAGATGATGCGTATTCTTGGCGGTTTAGATGCCTCTTTAGATACAGAAAAAGGCGGCGAAGTCGTTGTTAATATGCAGCAGCTTTATGAGTACTGTGGTGGTGCTTTAATGACTGCAAGTCTTCAAAATGATTTATCTGCATTGTCATCTGTACGTGAAGTTATGCAAAACCTACAGCAGGGTTGGGCAGGATTAGGCTCTCAAGCTGCTTAATCACACCTTATTTATAAGTAATGTTATTTGTTCTGAATCCAAAGCCAGCATTTTTAGTTGGCTTTTTTTGTAACTTAGCACTCTCAACAAACGCTTAAGTTCCTCTTTACTTCCTACCTTTCCGATAAGCGGAAATTAAACTTCCGTTCAGCATGTTGCAAATTAATTTTTTATTTATATATCAATGCTTTGTGTTTTGGAATGCTTTTTGCTCGTTAAGCTGGTGTTAATGCAGCTCTGAATTGTTTACGGCTGCTCGCTTTAATTGAAATGATCATGATGAATAAACAGCAAACAGACCAGAAAATTCAAACCCTATTGCAAGCTATGTCGAAAGCGATAGAAGAGCAGCAGTGGCAACATATTCGTCATTTTGATCAGCAATTAATGCAGATCCTTAATGAGGCGAAGTTAGCACCTTGGTATCCAAGTTGGCAGTCTAGAGTGCGTGAGTTGAAAGGTGAATATTCACACTTTCTAGCATTAATTAATGCGCAAAAAAACGAATTACAAACACGTATGCAGCAACATCAAAAAGATCGTGACGGCATTATTGCATACAAACAATTTACTGATGGTGCGCGTTAATGAAAGAATTAATCATACACCCACATGTTTCAGGGAATAGAGCCGGTGCTGAAAAGGTTCAAGCAAACTTTACTGACCCTGAAACAAGCCAATTCGATTTAACCGAACATGAAGAACACGCACAATCTACTAGTGAGCTTCGCTCTGAGCTTGAGCAAGTAGAGACAGAAAAGCCATTTGAGCTACCGTCTCAATGGCGCTCAGGTGTATATACACAGTTTAAAGCTGAAAATGAGTCAAGCATGTTAGCGTCAGGTATCTCTGCATTATCTGAAACATCGTCACAACAAGGTGCTGAAGCAACAGAACAAGAACAAATCAATATGGACCTAGTTGATTCAGCCCTGCCTATTCAACCCGCTTCTCAGGGAGTTACAGAACCACAAGCTTTAGGCTCGCTTCCTGCGCAGAATAGCCTTACTTCAGCTATGCAGGCTGCTGCTGAAAATGAAGCTATATCAGAAAAAATACGTGTGAATGAGCAAAGCCCTACTACACAGGGTGAACCAGCCTCGAAAACCTTGCTTGATGGTTTATCTACTCAGTCGATAGCAAATGCTACAGAGCAGGAGCAGTTACAAGTAGCGAGTGCTTCGTACGCTAAAGAGTTACAACAGCCTAGCCCTAATGGTGCTCAAGCTATACCGGCAGCTAATCAATTATTAAACAATGAAACTGTTGAGTTAACTAAAAAGCAAGCACCTTTATTTAATGCATCAAGTTTGAATACGGCTATTGTATCGCCGAGTAAAGAATACCCACTTAGCAGCCAGCAACCGCAAATGCCCCCTGTGGCTGAGTTGGAAACGTTGCGCTCAAGTGAAACTAAAGTAGGACCGGCTTTAATGCTGGAAACAAGCCCAACACAGCCCAGTAAGGTTAAGGCAGCGCTTGAGCAGCCCAATTTTGCGACGACAGAATTAAGTCGCTCATTTTCTTTTTCTTCTGCTGCCAGTTCAGAGCAAGCCACACAGGTGCAGCAGTGGCGAACTGAGTCGTTATCGACAAATAGTAGTGAATGGGGCCAACGCTTACTGAATGTGCTGCATGACAAGGTGCAGTTGCAAATAGGCCAACAGGTTCAACGCGCGCAAATCCGTCTTGATCCTCCCCAGTTAGGCAGTATTGACATAAGTATTAGTGTTGAGGGAGAAAAAACCACAGTACACATTGTTGCGAGTAATCCACAAATACGTGAAGCCATGCAACAAACGCTTGAGCAACTTCGCCAATCACTCACTAATGCTGAGCAAAGTACTGTTGATGTTGATATTAGCGATAAACATCAGCAGCACAAACAAACACACGAATTTACACAAGAGCAAGATATTGCAGCTAATCAGTTAAATGATTTGCCTACCTCCGTTGAGCCTAGGCAAGCGCAGCAACAAGATTGGTTGAATAGACTGATATAGAAATGGGAGTGGAACTTTGAAAAAAATACAATTAGCAGTACTTGCTGTCGGATTATTAGCACTTGGTTTTTTTGGTGCAAGCTATTTTCAAGAATCAAAAGCAGAGCAAGCCCCGGTGGCCTCTGTTGATAAACCAGACGTTAAATATATCGCAATGGATCGCTTTATTATCAGTGTTGCTGACGATGAATATGCTCGTTATTTAGTGCTCGATTTGAGCCTTGGTTTTGCACCAACCTTACAAAATGAAACAGATGCAGAAACCTTTATGCCAGTACTACGCAATGTGCTTGTAAAAAACTTTGCGAATATGGAGCACGCTACTGTGCGAAGCACATTTACCGATGTAGAGAAAGTTCAAACAGACTTACTTAGTCAGTTTAATAAAGTGTTGGCTAATAAGTCATCGCTTGAATTGGCTGATGTATTAATAACCAATGTTTTCATTCAGTAGAGAACGCGTATGTTAGTTGAACAACAATGGCCATCTTCGGATGAGCAGCAAGCAGGTTTAATGAGTACACATACCGAGGGTGAACTACTCGAACGGTATGCATACTTAGTGAAGCGTGCAGCTTCCCACATGCGAACGCAATTGGGTGTTGTTGTCGACATGGACGATATTCAGCAAATAGGTTTAGTGGCACTGCTTTCGTCAATTCGTCGTTATGGTCGAAATGTCGACGAACAATTTTCGGCATTTGCTTTTAAGCGTATTCGGGGCGCGATGCTAGATGAGTTTCGTCGAATAGATTGGCGAGGACGACAACTAAGACAACAGTCGCATCAATTGCGTGATGCTTCGCGCAAGTTATTGAAGCAACTAGGTAGAGAGCCCAGTGATAGTGAGCTATGCCAAGCATTGGATATTGATTTAGACCAGCTGTTGAAACTGCATTATGCAAGTCAAGCTGAAGCAATTGATAGCCTTGAAGCATTGCTAGGTCACGATGACTCGTTTACTGATGCGGGCAGCCAGTTATCACATACAGAAACAGCGTTAATGCTACAAAAAGCACTCGCCAGCCTACCAGAAAGAAACAAGTTGTTACTGCATCTTTACTACAGCCATGAAATGAACATGAAAGAAATAGCCCTTGCCCTTGATTTAACCGAAGCACGGGTCTGCCAACTACATAAATTGGCAATAGAATCTTTAACAAGAAAACTTCAACAAAGTGAATAACCAACCGGGAAAACAATTATGCAAAGAATATTAGGTTTAGTCGTTGTGCTGGCCGCCGTACTAGGTGGCTTTGCTATTGCTGGTGGTAACTTAGCGAGTATGTGGCAGCCTGCAGAGTTTGTAATCATTTTTGGTGCGGGCTTAGGGGCGCTTATTGTTGGTAATTCACGCCATGTTTTAACTGAAATGTTAAGTCAGTTGAAATATCAATTCTTTGACAATAAAAATCAAAATAACAAAGACTTGTATCATGACTTGCTCATGGTGGTATACACCTTACTTGAACTGGCTCGCCTAAAAGGAATTAAAGAGTTAGATGACCATGTAGAAAACCCTGATACCAGCTCAATTTTTTTAGCCTACCCACAGGTAACAGCCTTCCCTGAGTTAGTAACATTTATTTGTGACAACCTTCGTCTATACAGTATGGGGAAAATTAGCCCACATGATTTCGATGCAATGTTGGAGCAAGAGATCTTTTCAATTGAAGAGCAAAAAATGAAGCCGTCAAATGCATTAGGCGATATTGCCGAAGCAATGCCTGGCTTCGGTATTCTAGCAGCGGTAGGTGGCATTATTATCACGATGCAGCACTTAGATGGCCCTTTGAGCGAAATAGGCTATCACGTTGCAGCTGCACTGGTGGGAACTTTTGTTGGTATTTTTGGCTGTTACTGCCTACTGGCACCTTTGTCATCGGCTATGCAGCAGTATGTTAAGAAACAAATGACTATGCTTGAATGTGTTCGAGCTATGTTAGTAGCCCACGCAAAAGGCCATGTAGCTATTGTGGCGACTGACTCTGGTCGAAAACTGATAACACAAGAAAGTAAACCTTCTTTTACCACGATGGAACAGTGGATCAATAACCGAGCAGCTTAAATGAATAATTCTAACCCAGTAATTATTAAACGTGGTCGCCGCTCAGCAAAGAGTGGAAAACACAGTGGTGCTTGGAAAGTAGCCTTTGCTGATTTCACATTAGCGATGATGGCGTTCTTCATGGTGCTATGGATCATGGCTATTACCAATGAGCAAGAGCGAAAAGATATTGCTCATTATATGCGCACACATTCAATCTTTGATGGTAGTCCCGCATTATTTGAACCAGGCAATAGCCCTTTTCCTGTCGATTTAGGGGGATCTCCTTCTGTTGTTGACCATAAAGCATCAAATCGCTTGCCACCTGATAATCCTCGCCCAGGCATGAGTGAATATTTAAAAGTACCTAAAGGCGATCATGCGCCTTTAGCGGGTAAAGGCGATAAGCTTAATTCAGTGATAGACAGTGAATTTGCAGCATCGAGTGAGCTGAGTTTATTGCTAAGTAGTTTTCAAGATTTAGCCAAAGAAGAGCTATTACAGAACAATCTGCACGTTGAAAAAGTCAGTTCTGGGCTCAGAGTGATTATTCAAGATGATAAAAATCATCAAATGTTTGCGCGTTCAGAGCAAACGATGTCGCCATTTTTTGAAGACTTATTTTTACACTTAGGTGGCCTGTTCAGAAGTATTGAAAACAAAATCATTATTTCGGGTCACAGTGATGCCAGTGCATTCAAAGGAACTCAGTCGAATAACTGGGACTTGTCAGGTGCACGTGCATTTCAAGCAAGAAAAATCATGGCCGCAGGTGGGATGCCAACAAACCAAGTTATGCAAGTTAATGCTTTTTCTTCTAATAGACCGATTAATCAAAAAGATAGATTTGCGAGTGAAAATAGACGTGTCGAAATCCTGATACTGACCAAAAAGGCAGAATCAGAGTTAGAGGCGTTATTCGCTGAGGATAACATCAATAATCCTGTTAAAAAGGCCGCCAGTGCCGCAACAGCAAATCAGCCCGTATTACGCTCTCAGGAGTTATATGAATAAGTCAGAAGAGTCGAAACGAACTCACCCTCGCTGGCCTCTTTGTGAGCAAGATACTCAACTTCCTGCGGCAATGCAGCAAGGTGGCATTGCCGTGAAGCTGCATCATTCATGGTTGTTTAACTACTTTATATGCCGTGCTGTGGTTAAAGATATCAGCGTAGGTGGGGCTGGAATGTTGGTGCCTAATGAGCATAAGTTACCGGGCAAGGTCCGTGTAGCATTTAATGATAGTAATGCTTTTATTGGCACAATTCGTTATACGCACCCCGTTACAGAGAAATTGAACTTTGTTGGTATTGAATGGCAAAAGAAAGATGAATTAAGGCGTATAGAGTTAGTTGCTGAGTTACAAAAGCAGGCTAATTACACAACGACTTTATAGCCACACTTTTGGATATTGGAAAATTTTATGAAGCAATTTGTTAAGCCAAAAATAAAGCTCTTCAAGGCTGAACAAGGTAAAGAGTTTAGGCCGTATGCGATCACGCAGCAACAACGTCAATACGAAATTGCCCATCAGCGAGCGGGTGAGTTTAGTTTGCATAAAGCCATCGAATTTGAGTTAGGACAGCTATTTAATGATAGTCAGTTTGCCGTTGATATTAACTTATGTTCACACAGCACCTTGCAAAGCTGGCTGGCTGAAGCGAAACGCGTTTTCTTTAAAAGTGCTGTTTTTGAGCCAATAGACGCTGATGCTTATATCGCATTGGATTACACAAGTGCTCACAGAATGGCTGATTTATGCCTCGGTGGTGATTTAAGCCAAGCTAATAAGACTGTAGCAGAAGAGCCGCCAGCAGAGTTAACGCGTACAGAAAGCCGCATTTGTGCACGGTTATTACAAAAACAAGTTCAAGGTATTCAAGAGCTTATTTTTAAAGAGCGGGCATGCTTACTCGCTGAACCATGTAGCACTAACAACTTGCCGAGCGCGGTCAATTACCTTGCATTTAAAGTACGGTTGATTCTTGATAACGATGTGATCAGCTGGTTCATTTGGTTACCAGTGGCTTTCTTTAGTCAACCACAGGGCGAGCATGACGAACAACAAACACACTTATTAAGTATGGAAAAAAGCAGCCAATTTTTAGTGAAAGGACATGTTGAAATGGCGCGCAAAAAAGTCACGTTAAGGCAGTTAAAAGCGGCATTAAATGGTGAGGTATTGCCTATTCAACTCAGTGAGCCTGCTTCTTTCAAGTTAGGTAATAAAACCTTCTTTACAGGTCAAATTGTACAACAAGATGCCAGTTTGACTTTCCAAATTACAGATAACACAAATAAAGAGTAAATGAATTATGACTGACAACCTTGATGATGCATTAGCAGGTTTAGATCTTGATGGCTTAGACGACTTAACCGCTGAGCCAAGCAATGAGAATGATATGTCTGTATTTGCTGATGTGCCGTTAACTATTACGCTAGAAGTCGCGAGCACAGAATTAACGTTAGGTGAGTTATCACAAGCCAAACACGGTGATGTTTTACGCTTAGACAAAGCCGCAGGTGAGCCGATGGATGTGAAAGTGAACGGTGTATATTTTGCGAAAGCTGAAGTTGTACTGGTTGATGGCCAATATGGCATTAAGTTTATCAGCCAAGATGAGCAAGAAAAGGCGGATAGTTAAGTAATGAATTTACGCAGTGCATTCAACGTCGGGTTTGGTTTACTTATCCTTCTTTTACCAACTTGGTTAAACGCGCAAGAATTAACATTGTTCTCGTTGCAAGACACAGAGCAAGGGCAAGACTATAACGTCAAGCTGCAAATTTTGTTAATGATGACAGTGTTGAGTTTAATACCGGCGTTGTTAATGGTACTGACCTCATTTACTCGGATCATTGTTGTGCTCGCGATTTTGCGCCAAGCAATGGGTCTACAGCAAAGCCCTCCAAATCGTGTCTTAATTGGTATTGCATTGATGCTTACCATGCTTATTATGCGTCCGGTTTGGCAAGATATATATCAAAATGCGTATAAGCCTTTTCAGGCAGAAGAGATGGGATTAGAGCAAGCACTTGCTCGAGCTGAACAGCCTCTACGTGCATTTATGCTTAAGCAAACACGTGAAAGCGAGCTACATCAAGTGCTTTTAATTGCTAATGAGCCCACCAACTTAAAAGCGGATGAAATTCCATTTGAAGTGCTTATGCCTGCTTTTGTGCTTAGTGAGCTGACAACCGCTTTTCAAATCGGTTTTATGCTATTTATTCCCTTCTTGATTATTGATTTAGTGGTTGCCAGCGTATTGATGTCGATGGGTATGATGATGCTATCCCCTTTGATTATCAGCTTACCATTTAAGTTGATGGTGTTCGTACTCGCTGATGGTTGGTCAATGGTGGCAGGAACGCTGGCTGCGACATTCGGAGGGCCAATATGAGTCCTGAGATGGCCACGCAACTGATTGCCGATGCAGTCTATACCATTATAGAGATGATTTTGGTACTGATAGTACCAGGGCTTATCTTGGGTATTGTGGTGGCAGTTATACAAGGTGCCACCTCTATTCAAGAACAAACGTTAACCTTTCTACCTCGTATGTTGCTAACACTGTTAATGGTGGTGTTTGCAGGGCATTGGTTAGTACGCACCTTATTGACGTGGTTTGAAGATCTTAAGTTTATGATCCCAGGGGTTTTTGGTTGAACTCCTTAATTGCTTTAACTAGTAACGACATTGTTAGCTGGATGGGTACCATGTGGTGGCCATTTGTTCGGTTTTCGGCTTTGCTGTGGGCAATGCCAGTATTTGAAAACCCTGCAGTGACTCCACGCGCGCGAATCGCTGTGGCTATGATGTTGGCCTTTTTAGTGGCAGGGCAATTACCACTCGCGCCAGCCGTTGATATTTTTTCGTTAGATGCTGTCGTGCTGACTGTTGAGCAGATCATTTTTGGTGTCTTAATGGGGCTTGCCTTGCGGTTGTTGTTTGAAGTGATGTCTCTGGTTGGTCTTGTGTTGTCGATGCAAATGGGTTTATCGATGGCTTTGGTAATGGACCCAGGCAGTGGTAACCAAGTTGCATTGTTAGGGCAGTTGTTCTGGATAATGGCAGCGCTTTTGTTTTTTGCCGCTGACGGTCATTTAATTACTTTGCACGTCATGGTTGAGAGTTTTACTGTTTGGCCGATTGGCAGCAGTATTTATAACTTAGACATTATGGCTGTCGTTAATTTATTTGCTTGGTTATTAGCCTCTACTTTACTGCTTGCACTACCTGGCGTGATTGCCATGATGTTAGTCAATCTAACGTTTGGTGTAGCAAGTCGCGCAGCTCCTTCTTTGAATATCTTTGTTTTAGGCTTTCCGATGGCCTTAATAATGGGTTTCTTTTGTGTATTTATGACGCTTAGTTACACAGGCAATGCATTTGCTAACCTGACCTACCATGTTTTAACCGTATTTAAAACGGCTATGGGAGGGTAAATGTCAGATAACAGCGCACAAGAAAAAACAGAACAGCCCAGTGAAAAGCGCCTCAAAAAAGCACGTGAAGACGGGCAAGTAGCGCGTTCTAAAGAACTTAATACGGCTATTTTATTAATGGTGAGTGTGGCAGGGCTATTGTTTTTCGCTAATTTATTTTATGACCTATTTATTGGCTTGATGCGCACAAGTATGCAACTGGATCA
The DNA here is from genome assembly GCF_041414825.1 of Pseudoalteromonas sp. 68 DY56-GL68. Lineage (NCBI taxonomy): Bacteria > Pseudomonadati > Pseudomonadota > Gammaproteobacteria > Alteromonadales > Pseudoalteromonadaceae > Pseudoalteromonas > Pseudoalteromonas sp. 68 DY56-GL68. The sequence continues at coordinate 558,548 of NZ_JAOCZL010000018.1, read as the reverse complement.
TAGTATTATCGATAATACGAAACTCATGCCAAATGCCATTGCTCAAGCAATACTCGATATGCTGGCAACTTTAGTGCCTTTTTTATTGCTCGCGTTCTGTGCTATGTGGATCACGGGTGTGTTACCTGGTGGGTTTATTTTCTCAAAAAAATTACTTGCACCTAAGTTAAGTAAGCTAAATCCTCTCTCGGGTTTAGGAAGAATGTTTGGTAAGCAAGTTTTGACTGAACTGTTAAAGTCGATGATTAAAATTGCCTTGTTAGCTATTTGCTTATTCAGCTTTTTGACTCAGCTATGGCAACAGTTGGTAGCCTTACAAAATCAAGACTTGCTGGTGGCTCTTAATCAAGGTATTAGCCTGCTATTTTTAGCTATGATGATCACTGTAACTTTGCTGTTATTTGTGGCTGTGATTGATGTGCCTATTCAGCAAAAACAAATTCTAGATAAAATTAAAATGACCCATCAAGAAGTCAAGGAAGAGCGCAAATCATCCGATGGTAACCCCGAGATCAAAAGCAAAATTAAGCAAATTCAATATCAGCAAGCAAATAGGCGTATCGAAGAGCGGGTCCCCACAGCAGACGTGATTGTTACAAATCCAACACACTATGCGGTTGCGATTCGCTATAACGAAGAAAAAGCCAAAGCCCCTTATGTTGTCGCTAAAGGTATGGATGAAATGGCACTTAGGATCAGAACATTAGGGCGTCAGCACAATAAAGAAGTCATTGAGTTACCTGCTTTAGCGCGGGCTATCTACTTTTCGACACGCATCGACCAAGAAGTACCTAATGGACTTTATAAAGCGGTTGCTTATGTACTTACTTATGTAATGCAGCTAAAGGCTTACAAGCAAGGGCGAGGTCAAGCGCCAGCGCCATTGCCTGAACTTGAAATTCCCAAAAATTTACAAAAACCATAATGGTGGAGAATGACTTTGAATTGGCGTAGTTTAACCCGACCTTACACTGCTATACCGGTATTGCTGTTAGCTGTTTTATCTATGGTTATTTTGCCATTACCCGCATGGCTACTGGATACCTTATTCACCTTCAATATTGTACTTTCTGTGATCGTGTTATTGGTTGCTGTTTCAAGTTCAAAGCCGCTCGATTTCTCTGTTTTCCCAACCATTCTGTTGGTTGCAACCTTAATGCGTCTTACCCTAAATATCGCATCGACGAGGGTTGTTTTGCTACATGGTCATGAAGGCTCTGATGTGGCAGGGCGAGTCATTCAAGCATTTGGTGAAGTGGTGATTGGTGGCAACTATGTTGTCGGTATCGTCGTATTCATTATTCTGATGGTGATTAACTTTGTCGTAATCACCAAAGGTGGCGAGCGTATCTCTGAAGTTGCAGCACGTTTTACTCTTGATGCAATGCCAGGCAAGCAAATGGCAATTGATGCTGACTTAAATGCGGGATTAATTGGCCCAGAACAAGCTAAAGAACGACGTGCCACCGTGGCACAAGAAGCTGATTTCTATGGTTCAATGGATGGTGCTTCTAAATTTGTACGCGGTGATGCAATAGCCGGTCTGATCATCTTAGTAATCAACTTACTGGGTGGTGTCAGTATCGGGGTATTTCAGCATGACTTAAGCATGGCTGAAGCATTTCAACGTTTCGCTCTTTTAACAATTGGTGACGGCTTAGTTGCGCAAGTCCCTTCATTACTGCTGGCTGTTGCTGCAGCAATTATTGTTACCAGAATGAACGATGAAGGTGACATGAGTGAAGCGGTGGGAAGCCAGTTACTTGCCTCACCAAGAGTTATTCTAACCGCCGCCTTAGTCATGTTGGTGTTAGGTATTGTACCAGGTATGCCAAGCCTTGCGTTTATTGGCTTTGCACTGCCTCTTTTGTATGTTGCTTGGCGACTTTACAAAAAGACACCACAAGGGCAGTTAGAAGAAGCGCAAAGCATTACAGATACAATTGCCCAAGAACAAGTAGCTCTGAGCTGGCAAGATATTCCGCATGTCGATACTTTAAGCGTTGAGCTTGGTTTTCGTTTAGTTTATTTGGCCGATAAGGAAAAAGGCGAGGAACTAGCAAAAACAATACGTGGTATGCGTAAGAGCTTATCTGAACAACTTGGTTTCTTGTTACCTGAAATCAGAGTTAAAGATAATTTAAATCTTAATCCTCAAGAATATAAAATCAAACTAGCGGGAGTGGCCGTTGCGTCTGCTCAACTGAATGCCAAGCAGCTACTAGCTTTAAACACCGGCGATACTTACGGCCAGTTAGATGGTGAACTAACGACGGATCCGGCTTATGGTTTGGAAGCGGTGTGGGTTGATGAGCAAAATAAAGCCAAGGCACTGAATATGGGTTATTCAGTTGTCGACTTAGCCACTGTGATCGCAACGCATATGGGCAAAGTGATAAAAGAGCATTTAGATGAGCTGTTCAGTTATGAGGATATTCAAAACTTACACGAAAGATTAAAGGCTGTATCACCTAGTTTGGCTGATGCGCTTGAAAAGTCTTTACCAATTAACCTGCAACTAAAAGTGATGAGAATGCTACTTAAGGAGCATGTTGCGATTGGTGATATCGTGACTATTGCAGGCACTTTAGTTGACAGTATTGAAGTCACAAAAGACCCGATTCTACTTGCTGCCGATGTACGCTGTGCACTAAAACGTGTGTTAGTAAAACAAGTGATGGGCAGTCGTGACGAATTAGCTGCTTATAGCTTAGATGAAAAACTAGAGCAAACGATGCAGAGTTCGTTAGAACAAGCAATGCAAGCAGGGAAGGTAGCATTAGATAGTTTCGCTGTAGACCCTAATTTACTTGGCCAGTTTCAACGAGCCATGCCTGTGATTGCAGATGAAATGAAATCTCAAGGTGTTAACCCTGTGTTGATTGTTATTCCGCAGCTAAGACCATTACTGGCGCGCTATGCTCGTTCATTTACGAAGGGAGGTTTATCTGTACTTTCTTATAACGAAGTGCCTGATAACATTAAGGTTAGTATTATCGGTTCCTTAGGATAGTATGTGGCGTATGAATTTAATATGAATAAATACCCATAATGTTGCTTTTTAGTTTTTTTTATCTATAATCATTAAGAATTAGGTACTTGTTAACTGTTTTATAATAACAGTTACTTAGTTGGAAACACTAAGACAATTAAATGGCAAACTACGTCGAAAGGGTAGGACGCAAAGCTTCCAGTCTAAAACCGCAAGGTCATGATAGTGGGGTTACATTAACTTAGCGGCACGTCTATTCGCCTCTTCAGGCAATTTGTTCCGCTTATTATACACGTTAAAGCTCTTAATTGGGCTGTTTATGATAATTGGAATACGAATGAATAACTCACATCAGCTTGTTAAGGCAACTTTTTTAATTGTTGTAGGCATTATAACTGCTTATGCATTGCCTGTGAAAGCTGAACGCGTAATTACCCAAAATTATGAGCAGGCAACATGGTATGTCAGTGGCGATGCTTTTTATTGCCAGCTTAGCCAGAAACTAGATAGTTATGCACAATTATCGATTATCAGCGAGCCTTCAGAGCCACAGCATCTGGATTTTAAGTGGCTGTTAACTGAGCGTGATATCACGGATGTACAGGTATTTGCTCGTACAGCAGATTGGCAAGATAAACGAGCGATTGCCCCTTCTATACAATTCTTTTCAGCCAATATTGAACAGCAACAGGTTACGTTTAACCAAGGTGTTGCACCTATTTTAAGCGCCATTAAGCAGGGCTACTGGTTAGATACAATCGTCGGGTTTGGTGATGAGCAGCTCAGACTGACTTTTCCTACAACTCATAGCGATAACGCGATTGATCAATATCAGCAATGCCGTGAAAAATTAGCGCCTTTGTCTTGGCGACAAGCGAGAGATTATGAAATTAATTTTGACTCAGGAGAGCGTGTTGTTAAACGTGCCGCAGACCTGAGTTATTTAGAGAAACTAGTTCGTTATATTCAACTCGATCCTAAAGTTAAGAAAGTCATGATTGATGGACATACAGACAATGTAGGTTCTCCGCTTGCCAATCGTTTGTTATCGAAAGAAAGAGCAGATGATGTGGCATCCCGACTTATCGAGTACGGGATCGATGCAAAGTTAATTGAAATCAGGGCTCACGGAGGACGCTATCCCGTGGCAAGCAATTCAGATTCGAACGGTCAGTCGTCAAATAGACGCGTCTTAATTCGTCTATTTCGTCAAAAAAGCTAAGGTGTGAGAAGGAATATGGATCAGAAACATCTACTATGGCTTGCGCCAGAACAACCATCACGTGAAATTGAATTGGCGATCAATGATGAGCAGTATCAACTTCTGTACACAGATTCGATCCCCGATGCTATTGGTTATTGTTTGAGTTATCAGCCTGAACTGGTATTAATTGATGCTCAACAAGCACAAATGAACTTGGTTGACTTGGTAAAACTAGTTAAAAGAACTCATCAAGGTGGACAAATTATCACGCTTGTGGAATCGAACCAAGGTGAGCTTGCTTCACAGTCACTTAATAATGGTGCTGTCGACTTTTTACTTAAACCGTTTTTTGCTGATCAACTAAAACTAACCATCCGCAACGCTGATTCTATGAAGCATGGTGTGAGTGACTTAATTGCTGTGTCACTGAAATCACAGCAAGTGCTGAGACTTGCCAATCGTGCAGCACAAACATCTGCAAGCGTACTGATTATGGGTGAGTCGGGCACAGGTAAAGAAAAGTTAGCTAACTTCATTCATCAATCTTCTCCACGTGCAGATAAGCCATTTATTGCGGTTAACTGTGCAGCTATTCCAGAAAATATGCTGGAGTCTATGTTATTTGGTTATAACAAAGGTGCATTTACCGGTGCGGTAGCACAGCAAGCGGGTAAGTTTGAGCTTGCAAATGGCGGCACTATTTTACTGGATGAGATAACCGAACTGCCTTTAGAGCTGCAAGCCAAATTACTTCGTGTTCTACAGGAGCGAGAGGTTGAGCGATTAGGCAGTCATCAACGCATTAAACTCGACATTCGTGTGATTGCAGCGTGCAATAAGCCGCTGCGTGAGCAAGTAGAAAAAGGCCTTTTTCGCGAAGACTTATTTTACCGCTTAGATGTATTGCCGTTAATGTGGCCAGCATTACGTGACCGAAGTGACGATATTTTACCATTAGCAAAGTATTTTATTGCTAAATACGGAGATGAGAAGTTTCACTTTAGTCAACAGGCAGAGCAGTTAATGCATAGCTATCACTGGCCAGGTAATGTTCGTGAGCTGGAAAATGTAGTGCAAAGGGCATTAGTGATGGCTCGCGGTGTTGAAATCCAAGCGGCAGATCTAAACCTACCTGAAAACGTTAAAGCACTAACGACAACCAGTGCGTCACAGTTAAAACATAGCAAGAAACAAGCTGAATTTGATTATATTTATGATTTACTTAGCCGTTTCAAAGGACACAGAACCCAAACCGCAGAGGCACTCGGTGTGAGTACCCGAGCTCTTCGATACAAAATAGCTGCCATGCGTGAGTATGGCATGGATATAGACGCAATCGCTTAATTTAAGGAACAGAGTAATGTCACCTATTGAAAGTCAACGCCTTCTGCTTGGAAAAATGACTGATATGCAGCAACTAGCTGCGGCAGAGACCATTGCGCCTGCAGCAAGTAAATACCAAGACGCAGCAATTAGTACCGAATTCAAAACAGTTGTTCGCGCGGTTAATGAGCAACAAAATATCTCATCGCAAATGATGCATGCGGTAGATACGGGGCAAACAGATGATGTTGTTGGGGCGATGGTCGCCAGTCAAAAAGCGAGCCTAAGCTTCTCAATGTTAATGGAAGTACGCAATAAACTACTTAATGGCATTGATGATGTCATGCGTATGTCACTGTAGAGGTTGTTATGAAAGGCGAATTAACTAAAGCTGTACCGCCGATGTCTGGGGAGACAAACCTACGTGAAAAAGTCGTAAACTTCTCAAATAAAATAAACTTTTCAAATAAAAGCCATGATAGAAATGTCGCGACAATCGCTTTGTTGGCGACGTTAGTAGCTGCAACTATCGTTGTTATTTTGTGGACATCAGCAAAGAACTACGTGCCGCTCTATGGAAACCAAGAAAGTTACGATAAAGCCAATATTTTAGAAATATTGGATAAAGAACAAATTGTATTTCGCATTGATAACGACACAGGCAATATTTTAGTTCCTCAAGAAAAACTAGCAGACGCACGGATCACTCTAGCGGCACGTGGTATTAAAGCTTCAATGCCTGAGGGCGTTGATAACCTCAGTGCTAAAGTATCGATGGGCACAAGCCAGTTTATGGAATCGATGCAATATCAACATGCTTTGGAGGGAGAACTTGCTCGCACTATTATTAATATGCAAGGTGTTCGCAATGCGCGAGTACATTTAGCAATACCAAAGCGTAGCTTATTTATAGGCAGGGAAGAGCAAAAATCAGCTGCATCTGTGATGGTTGATTTAGCGCCAGGGCATGAACTAAAACCTGAACAAGTAGAAGCTATTATTTCACTCATCATTGGCTCAGTACCTGGTTTAAACCCGCGAGATGTATCAGTAGTCGATCAGCGCGGAAAGTTACTGTCGGGTGATTTATTTGATACCACTCCCGTTGGTAAAGAAAGTGATAAGAAGCTCGCTTTTATCGAAAAGGTTGAACGTAACATAGAGCAACGCGCTGAAATTATGTTACTGCCTATTTTAGGTGAAGGAAATTTTCGAATTCAGGTTTCAACAGATGTTGATTTTAGCGTTGTTGAAGAAACACGTGAAGCGGTAGACCCACAAGGGGTGTTAAAGCAAGAATTGGTTAAATCAGATTCTCGACAAGACCAATTTGCCGGTGGTATTCCAGGTTCACTGGCTAATCAACCTCCACTGCCAGATCAAGAAGGTGAAGAGGCTGAAAATGAGCGAGTATCTGAGCGCAGTGAAAGTAGCCGTGAATATGAAAATGGCCGCTCTGTTACCCATACTCGTTTTGAAGTTGGACGCTTAAGCTCAATGAGCGTATCTGTACTTGTTAATGAACAAGCCGCTGCCACAGCTGAAGGTTGGAGCCAAGAAGGCCTAAATTCTTTAGGCGAAATGGTTAAAACAGCTACCGGTTTTAATGAGCAGCGTGGCGATCAGTTCAATATCACCAGTTTTGCATTTGTTGAAGCAAAACCTTTTGTACCGTCTGACGGATTACAATGGTGGCAAATGCCTGAAATTCGAGAGTATGCTCGTTACATTTTCGGTACTTTTATTAGCTTAATGCTTATTTTCTTTGCGGTAAGACCGCTGGTAAATCATTTGATTAAAGGCAAAACAACAGCTTCACCACCAAGCGAAAATGAGCAAGAAAAATTAGCTGCTGCTAAAAGCGATGCTTATGAAAGACAAAGTACACCTCTGGATGGCGCACTTGAGCGAGATAGCAAAAATGAACAGCCTGAGCAGGAAGGTGAAAATATTGCATTGCCTAAGATAGGCAGTGATTTTGAAGAGCAAATAGCACACATGCAGTTATTAGCAAGCCGAGAAACCGAGCGTGTAACCTCTGTGATTAAATATTGGGTAGAGCAAGGAGTTGAAGTTGAGTCAAGTAAATCAAGATAATGTGACAATGTCAGCACCTGCTCGTGCGTCACTCGATAGAGCTGCTATTTTACTGCTCAGTATGGGCGAAGAAAATGCAGCAAGCGTGATCCGTAAACTCGGTCGCCGTGAGGTACAGGCAATCTCAGAGCGAATGGCCAGTATTTCTAACATTACAAAAAATGATGTAGCTGACACGCTCACCAGTTTTTTCGATTGTTACCGTAACGAAAGTGGGGTTAATGGCGCATCAAGGCTGTATCTTGAAAGAGCACTTGATAAAGCCGTTGGACGTAAGCTCGCACGTGGCATGTTAGATGATATTTATGGTGGCGCGATGAGTGATGATCTGCGTCGTTTAGAGTGGATCCCACCTGAGCTAATTGTACGTTTCTTAGAGCATGAACATGTGCAAATGCAAGCGCTGTTTTTAGCGTTTTTACCCGCCGATCAAGCTGCTGCTGTCATTGCATTGTTTCCTGAAGCAAAGCACGAAGACCTGTTATACCGTATTGCCAGCTTACGAGAAGTCAGTGAGCATGTGATGGATGATATTCGATTAACCATTGAAGCTTGTATTGAATTTGTTGGCAAGCAAGTCGGCTCTCAGGTAAATGGGGTTGATAAAGTTGCTGATATTATGAGTCGATATAACGGCAATAAAAGCCAAATTATTGAAGTTATTAAAAAGCATGATTTACAAGTGGCAGATGCAGTACAAGAGCGTATGTATGACTTTGCCAGTTTATTACTGCAAAGTGATGAGACCCTTTCTCAATTAATGAACGATGTACCTGACGAGCTTTGGTTGATGGCATTAAAAGGTGCAGATGAAAAAATTGTTGCGCGCCTTTTGGGGGCATTACCAAAACGCTTAGCGCAAGTTTATCAACAGCAGTTAGAAGCAACAACATCACAGCCGGTGAGTAAAGTGGATGCTGCACGTCGTGAAATCATGAGCATTGTACGTGATATGAGCAAGCGAGAAGAAATCACTTATCAGCTATACGAAGAAGAGACCGCGGGTTAAGTGCTATGCAAGCTTATCAGTTTCCAACGTTAACAAAAGAACAGCAGCACCAGAGTGTTCAGCAGCGTATTGACGCAGCTGAACAGGCTGCTTGGCAAAAAGGCTTTGATGAGGGATTAAAGCAAGGTCAAGCGGCGCTACAAGCTGATATAGAAAAGCGGGTCTCGCAGCAAGCTGAACTATTATTACAAGAGCGTGAACTAGAATTAAAGCAGCAAATGCTGGCACAATTCGATGTGCTAACACAGCAAACAAAGCAACAACTTAATCTGCTGTCTAATGAAGTACTAAAAGATCTTAGTGTGTTAGTTGCGAAGGTCGCGGAGCAGGTAATTGCCTGTGAGTTAACTTTGCAGCCTAATTGCTTAATTGATTTAGTCGAACAGGCCCTCAATTTATTAGCAGGGCGAGATGATGTTAACGAAATTGTGTTTTCTAGCGCTGATGCGGCTCTTTTTGACGATTCAAGCTTTGATAAAATACCCCTAACAGTGAGTTTTGAACCTCAACTTGCAAGTGGCAGCGTAAAGCTTATTTCTAGTGAGCAAAGCCATAGCTTATCTCTTTCAGAGCGTTTAGATGCTGTACTTACTGATATAACGCCAGCCCTTCTTAACGGTCAAGTTATTCATGAGTAATACTGTGTTATCTCATGTTCTTAGTACTGCGACAAAACAGCTGACAGCCCCGCCTTTAATTCAAAGTTACGGTCGTCTTGTAAGAGTCAATGGTATGACATTAACAGCTGTCGGCGGGCAGTTTTTAATGGCAAAAAAATACCAAGTCGAGAGCATTGATGGTACGTGGAATGATGCTCAAGTGATTGGTTTTGATGATACCAAAGCGTTCTTGATGCTACTAAATAAAGCAGATGGTTTATACGCTGGTGCGAGAGTCAGAGCTGTTGCTGATACACAAGCGATAAAGATTGATATGTCTTTACTCGGAAGAGTAATTGATGCACAAATGCAACCGATAGACGATTTAGGTAACTTAAGTCGTGTTGATTTAGGAGCTGATTGCGTTCTAAAAAAACAACCCTCTTTAAATCCGTTGCAGCGTAAAGGGGTGAGCGAACCCTTGGATGTGGGAGTCCGCTCAATAAACGGCCTTTTTACCGTTGGAAAAGGCCAGCGTTTAGGGCTTTTTGCAGGCTCAGGTGTCGGTAAAAGTAAGCTACTGGCCATGATGACTCGCTTTACCAGTGCAGACGTTGTAATTGTGTCTTTAGTTGGTGAGCGTGGCTGGGAAGTCAAAGAATTTATAGAGCAAAGTCTTGGCCCAGAAGGGCTCAAAAAGGCCATCGTAATTGCTTCCCCTGCTGATGATTCACCGCTTTTGCGAGCAAAAGCGGCGGAGTTAAGTCATCAATTGGCTGCTTTTTATCGCGACCAAGATTTAAATGTTCTGTTATTGATGGACTCTTTAACTCGCTATGCGCAAGCACAGCGAGAAATAGGCCTTGCGGTTGGCGAGTTGCCTGTCGCTAAGGGGTATCCACCATCGGTATTTAGTAAGCTGACTCAGTTAGTTGAAAGCTCTGGAAATAGTGAAAAAAGTAAAGGCTCAATGACTGCCATCTACACGGTGTTAGCAGAAGGGGACGACCAGCAAGATCCGATTGCGGATAATGCGCGGGCTATTTTAGATGGCCACATTGTATTGGACCGAACGCTTGCAGAAAAAGGTCATTATCCAGCTATTAATATTGGTGCATCTATAAGCCGTGTTATGCCTAACATTGTCTCCTCTGAGCAGCTTGCCTTTTGTTATAAGCTTAAAAAGCTCTACAGTCGATACCTACAAGTGCATGAATTAATACCGCTTGGTGCCTACCAAGCAGGGAAAGATGCTGAATTGGATTTAGCTGTACACTTGTATCCACAAATAGAAGCATTCTTATGCCAATCATTAAATGAAAAAGCAGACTTTGCGACTACAAATCAACAGCTTTCGCAGTTAATAGGAAAACATGATGCTAGATAAGTTTAAAGATATGCAGCAAGAAAAGCTTGATAGCATGCTCTCTGAGCAGGCTGTTTTGAAACAGCAAACCGAGGTAGAACAACAGCGATTAGCCCAATTAAAGCAATTTATCGACGATATGCAAACAAACAACCAGATGGGTAATGCAATTGGTTTGCAAAATTTAGCAGGTATGAAACACATTCTACATGGGTTATCGCAGCAGCAGGCCGAACGAGTCACGCAACTACAAGGCGATCAATCACGTCAACAACATGCTTGCATCCAACAACTTTCATTCACGAAGGGGTTAGAGGGCGTCATTGCTAAAAAAGCACATCAGATCAAGCAAAAACAGGCTCGTCAGCATCAGAACCAACTTGATGAGTTAGTCGCGCATGCAGCCGTTCGTCGTAGTTAAAATAACCAGCCCTATAAAGAGGGCTAACCTTTCACTTGCCTAGCACTCAGTTTTGATAGTGCTATAAGTAATTAATTTATAGAAACTTTGCTCCTGTTTAAGGTAGAAATAACCTAGCCTTAATGAACAAAAAGGCCGGTATTTTTAATACTTTATTCTTTTTGTTAAGCATTTAGCATGTGAAAAGCTGTATTACGCCTTCATTATTAGATATTTGTGTTAAAGTTATTTAGGAATAAGCAATAATAAACGCAAGGCAAAAGTGTGATCGATACAGTCAATGCAAGTCAGCAAGATAAAGCACGGTTTTTACGTGTATTTGCATTCATTGGGGCTGTTACCTCTTTTTTATGTCTATTACTAGTTACTTAGATGGCTACACCGTTCTTAGTACTATGCTAGTGGTTGCAGTGGGTGTATTTGCCAGTCCGTTTATTATTAAAAATCGCGACCATACAATTGCTATTCTGATGCTTTACACCTTGTACGCGATTATGTGCTTTTTGATAGTGTCTGGCGGTAATCATGGAACAGGTCCTTTATGCTTATTTATTGCCTCGCCTGTGACCTTTTTTATTCGTGGCTTAAAGCGTGGAGCGATAGATTTAATCGTACTTGCTTGTGTGATTTCAACTCTCTTTTATTACACGGACAAATTGGGTTATTACAGTTATCCAAGTCATTACTTTCCTACACGAGTTATGCTGTGTTTCTCAATTTTATGTATTCTTGGTGCGTTCTATGAGTATTACCGAAATAAGTACAGTCGTGAGCTCATAGCGCAACTTAAAATAAACAAAAAGCTGGCCCGCACCGACGCCATGACCGATTTATCAAACCGACATTATGCGACTGAGTGTATGCAAAGTCGTTGCTTCGAAGAGGGGGCCGTGTTTCTTTTAATTGATGTTGATAACTTTAAACAAGTGAATGACACCTATGGTCACCAAGTGGGTGACGAAGTGCTTATCTTTATTGCCGATATCTTTAAGAAAGTGTGTACCGATGAAGACATTAATTCGCGTTGGGGTGGTGAAGAGTTTTTAATTGTAATCCCAAAAGGGCATGAACTTCGCGCACGAAACGTTGCTGATGAAATACACACACAACTAGCAAATAATACATTTAAAAGTGGTAAGCATTCCTTCAATGTGAGTTTAAGTATTGGTTTGTATCAGCGAACCCATATGGACAGTATTGATCAGTGCTTAAATATCGCTGATAAGCGATTATATAAAGCAAAATCTCAAGGTAAAAACCAAACAGTTGCTGAGCCAGATTTAGCCAAACACGAGCCAGCCTAATAAGCCCCGCCGACTCAATTATTTTTACTGATGCTACTTTTTATCACTAAGTTGTGTATTATGTGCTCATTATTTACAAGGGTATGTGAATAGAGATCTAAGATAAGGAATATCATCAACATCTTCTTCTTAAGTTCACCGCCTGTCTTGAGGCTCACTTTTAATGCCACTCTTAGAATCATTTAAGAAGTTAGGTAACTACTTTGGTGCATACAAGGTACACCTATGCCCCGAAGTTAAAGGCCAAGTGAGTGAAAATGGCCAACCTTTAATTAACGCAAAAATAGAAAGGTTACTTTGTTTCTCTGACGGTAAATATGTAGAAAGCTATGTATATACTGATGACAAAGGCGGCTTTTCTTTTCCAGAAGCCAATATTCGCTCTAACCAACCAGCTGTGCCATTTGCAGAGCTTTTCACATCTCAAATTATAACGCTTTTTTATGAAGGCACTAAATATATCTTATGGACATCAAGGTTATCAGGTACAAAGTATCGTCATGAATATGCTAAAAAATTAAGTTGTTTGAAAGCAGATATATCTGATGAGGAGGTCTTTTTTCATTTTAAAAATAATCAAGTTCTGGGTTATAAATTTCGAGCTGCGAGTATAGCGCGTTGGGATGAAGACTTTGAAGTTATAGATGTAGATTCTTATCTTGGTATATCGGATATTGAATCTGATGATCAAGAGTGTCAGTCATAACACTTAAGCCTCGTCATAGCGTTAACTTCTTTCCTTTAAATAACTTTCAATATCAATTTTCAAGCAAGTTTTAAAAAGCAAAATACCTAAAGACTAATCTGCTTGGCATAGTTTTGAGGCACAATTATTTACAATGATACTATTCTTTTTTATCGCTGAGTTGTGTACTATGTGCTCATTATTTACAAGGGCATGTGAATAGTGAGTCAAGATAAGGAATATCATCAACATCTTCTTCCCGTTAAGTTCACAGCCTGTTTTGAGGCTCATTTTTAATGTCACTCTTAGAATCATTTAAGAAGTTGGGTAACTATTTTGGTGCATACAAGGTACACCTATGCCCCGAAGTCAAAGGCCAAGTGAGTGAAAATGGCAAACCTTTAATTAACGCAAAAATAGAAAGGCTACTTTGTTTCTCTGACGGAAAATATGTAGAAAACTATGTATATACTGATGACAAAGGCGGCTTTTCTTTTCCAGAAGCCAATATTCGCTCTAACCAACCAGCTGTGCCATTTGCAGAGCTTTTCACATCTCAAATTATAACGCTTTTTTATGAAGGCACTAAATATATCTTATGGACATCAAGGTTATCAGGTACAAAGTATCGTCATGAATATGCTAAAAAATTAAGTTGTTTGAAAGCAGATATATCTGATGAAGAAGTATCTTTCTTTTTCAGAAATGATGAAGTCGAAGGTTATAAACTAAGTGCTGGTGGTATAGCTCGTTGGGATGAAGACTTTGAAGTTATAGATCTAGACTCATACTATGGCTTATCGGAAATTGAATCTGATGATGAAGACCATTAATTCTAATATAGGGAAATAAATATGAAAACATTAACGCCAGCTTTTGCTGCTGATTTTGCCGCATTGGCCTATGAAACGTTGGAAAGAGCTCCATTAGAGTCTACAGAATATTATCGACGCTTAAAAAATACTTTTTTAATGGAAGCTGGCTCTATAAAAGGTGTCAGTGGTTCTATTCTTGAACGCGTTTTTACTCATTCGACCAACTTTGGTTGTATTGCAAAAGGCAAAAAGGGACTATTTGAAGGTGATTATGTCTTAGCACTACGCGGCACGGCAAAAATGCGAGATGTGATTACTGACCTTAATTGTGGTTTGAGTACCTGTAGCAATAGTCAGCCTGTGCATGCGGGGTTTAATCACACTTTTAACTCATTTAGAAAGCAGTTAGAACAATTTTTTAGTAAAAAAGCGAGCCAAAAGCTAAATATACATGTTGTGGGTCATAGCTTAGGCGGTGCTTTGGCTAATTTAGCTGCGAATTGGTTAAAAAATCACTTTGGTGCAAATGTGAAGCTTTATACTTTTGGTGCTCCACGAGTTGGTTATCATAGCTTTGCTATACAGACAGAAGCTGCAACAAATAACCATGTTTATCGCTGTGTACATGCCGCCGACCCCGTACCTTTAGTGCCAGTCTGGCCATTTATGCATACGGAGCAAGAATATATTTTAAATGGTGCTGCAACAATTACTCCAAAAGCCCATAGTATGACAGAGCAAACGCCAGGCTACTTACATACTGCGAGTAATTTTAAAAGTTATGCTGCAATCAATAAAGGCATGGAAAAACGGATTCAAGAAGAAGTCAGGCTTGATTATGATAAGCGATTAGAGTGCAGCCGTACTTCAAGGTGGGCAAGAAAAATAGGCGCTGCATTAATCACATATTTACGTGATACAGGCAAGTTATATGCGATACAAAACCACTACACGAATACGCTTACCGTCTATGACCAAATTGCTAAAGCATTAACCGACAGTATCGATCTCTCTAAAAATTATACGAGTGATGTGAAGGGGATTTTAGGTTACATGCTGGCTTTTTGCGGCTATCCATTTAAAGCAATCTCATTTACGTATGCATCCATCAGGCATATTTTAAAGTTAATGCTTAAAAATGTGTTTTCTCTTGCAGGCCAAGCAATAGCACTAACAAAATAAGTACAAAAGCCGCCGATGGCGGCTTTTGTTAGGCTGCAAAATTAATGGCTTTTCTCAAAGTCATTAACTTCACGCTCTGCTTCTTCTTTCGATTTGCCGTATTTTTGCTGGATTTTACCAACAAGCTCTGTACGGCTACCTTCGATTCTATCTAAATCATCATTGGTAAGGTCGCCCCATTTACGTTGCACTTTACCTTTCAACTCTTTCCAATTGCCTTCTAAACGATCGCTGTTCATCATTATCTCCTTACTTTTTTAAACATTCACTTTAATAAAAGCAATTGATATGCCATTCAATTAAATTAATTAAATTGTTGAAATTATTGTAAATAATTGGCTTTATCTATAATGCGTTTATTTTTTACTGCAATTTGTTCTTAGTTATTTATAAAACCCTGTAATTTTTTCTTGTAAGGGAGAGTCATTGTCGTCGACTGTTTTTTGTTACAATAGCTAAAAATAAAGTAAGAGAAAGAAACGTGCTGCCCGTACAAGATATTTACCAATCATTGTTAACAACGATACAAAATAACCCTATGGCTTTGCTGCAAGCGCCACCAGGGGCAGGTAAATCAACATGGCTGCCATTAACACTGATGCAAGCAGGCCACTTCAAGCGGATTGTTATGCTTGAACCTAGGCGTTTGGCTGCACGTAATATTGCTCAATACTTGGCGTCTTTACAAAATGAGGCCGTTGGTGAAAGTGTTGGTTTGCGCATTAGGGGTGAATCAAAAGTTAGTAATGCAACCAAGCTGGAAATTGTGACAGAAGGGATGCTGACACGGATGCTACAAAATGACCCTGAGTTAACCGGTGTCGATTTACTTATTTTTGATGAATTTCATGAACGCTCGATTGCCGCAGACACAGCCCTCGCTTTTGCGCTTGAAACACAAGCAGCCCTTAGAGACGATTTAAAAATCTTACTCATGTCGGCCACTTTAGACGGTGAGCGGTACAGTGAGTTTTTTGATTGCCCAATAATATCATCTGAAGGGCGAAGTTACCCAATTGATGAAATTTATGTTCCACTTAAAGATGAAAGCCGATGGTTAGAGGATATATCTGCGGTTATTAAGCAAGCACTCAATGAGCAAACTGGTAGTGCTTTGGTGTTTTTACCAGGTCAGCGAGAAATTTTACGTGTAAAACAGGCATTGAACGATCTTGCTGATGATTGCGAAGTGTTTACTTTATTTGGTGAACAAAGCAAAGGAGAGCAACAAGCTGCTATAGCTCCTGCACAACAAGGTAAGCGAAAAGTCGTGCTGACAACAAATGTAGCCGAAACCAGCTTAACGATTGAAGGGATCCGTATTGTTGTCGACAGCGGTAAGCGCCGTGCAGCCAGCTTCAACTTAAAAACGGGGGTAACTGAACTTGTAACCCAAAGCATCTCTCGTTCCTCTGCGGTACAACGCGCAGGCCGTGCAGGGCGTTTAGAAGCAGGTGTGGTATATCGTCTAGGTAGTAAGCAAACGTTTGAACGTCGTAACAGCCATGACGCCCCAGAAATCCTAACAAGTGATATTAGCCAACTACTGCTTGAAACTAAGCAGTGGGGCGCAGCTGTTACTGAACTAAACCTTCTTGATGCACCAAGCCCACAGCAAATTAAACACGCAACAGCACTTTTAAAAATGCTTGAAGCGCTTGATGAAAATGAAAAACTAACAAAAATCGGTAGCCAAATGCTTAGTTTTGGAGCGGATATTCGTTTATCACATATGCTTATTAAGGCTAAGCAACTTCAAGCAAGTATGCCGGGAATTTATGAACTCGCTGCATACTTAGTGGCGCTGCTTGAGAGTCGTGTGAGTATACCAGCTGATCTTAAGCTTGCACTTCACAGTATGTATACAAAGCCTCATCCACTGTTTAAGCAACAATTAAACTATTGGCTATCACGTTTAAATTTGAAGGCAGTGCGTGAGCTAAATATGCAGCCCCTTGCTTTGCTGGTGGCTTTTGCATTCCCAGATCGCTTAGCGAAAAAGCGTGGCAACGGCTATTTGCTCGCCAATGGCGCGGGGGCCGACTTAAGTGATGAGTTTTGGCATAACGATGACTATCTCGCTATTGCCAGTATGGGCGGCCACAAAGGGGGTCGAATATTTGCGGCAGTCGCATTTTTACCAAATGAACTTGAAGATCAGCTAGGGCATTTGTTTTCAGAGCAAACTCGCTGTGAATACGATGAAAAATCTGGACGTTTTATTCATCAAGAGGAACTAAAGCTAGGGGCTATTACAGTAGCAAGCCAGCCAAGTAAACAGCCTCTTGATAAAGCTGAGCGCACTAAAGCATGGCTAAATTTGTTCAATAAAAAAGGTTTTTCACTATTTAATGAACAAAGTGAAAGTGAGCAATTACTAATTAGAATGAGCTTAGCGAGTAAATTATTGCCGCAGTCATTTCCTGTTATTAGTAGTGACGAATTGACGACTAATAATCAGTGGCTTGCACCTTTCCTTGATGAGATAAAAAATGTAGAGCAATTAAAAAAGCTTAATTACAGTGAAGCATTAAAAAATTGTTTTGATTGGCACCAGCAGAGCTTACTAAATGAGTTTTTGCCGCTGCGTTTAACCGTCCCCAGTGGCTCAAATGTGAGAATTACATACCAGCTAGATGGACCTGCAAAGCTGAGTGTACGCATGCAAGAAGTTTATGGCATGACTAGCACACCCTTGCTTGCACAGGGCAAGTTACCCCTTCTAATGGAGCTATTGTCGCCAGCAAGGCGGCCACTACAACTCACTCAAGATTTAGAAAATTTCTGGCAAACTAGTTATAAAGAAGTACAGAAAGAGATGAAAGGTCGTTATCCTAAACATTTCTGGCCAGATAACCCAGTTTTAAGTCAGGCAACTAACAAAGTAAAAAGCAAGATGTAATCTAACTCGCACTATGTATTAATTCAGAGGAACAGTGTGGTTATAAAGCAAAACCCCAGTAACTTAGTTACTGGGGTTTTTAATTATTCAACTTTAGCGATTACTTATTAAGTGCCAGTTGTAGCTCACGATTGCGTTCAAGCTGCGCTAAGAAGTTGTCTGCAATTGGTTTAAACTTAGCTAACTCATCGCGTGGTAGTGGCTCTGACTTAGGCAGTTTAACTGTTTTAGGGTTGCGGTGAACGCCATTTACTAAAAACTCATAATGTAAATGAGGGCCTGTAACACGACCTGTTGCACCAACAGTACCAATCTTTTGACCTTGTTTTACTTTTTGACCTGTTTTAACAAGCTTTTTGTTCAAGTGTAAGTATTTAGTCACGTATTGAGTGCCGTGGCTAATAAATACATAGTTACCGTTATACTTACTGTAGCCAGCTTTAACCACTTTACCATTACCAGCAGAAACCACCGGTGTCCCCGTACGAGCAGCGTAGTCAATACCATTATGTGGCTTTACAGTCTTCGTTACTGGGTGTAAGCGACGTGGGTTGAAGCTTGAGCTTATATATTTAAAGTTAACAGGGGCACGCAAGAAAGCTTTTTTCATACTACGGCCTTCAGGTGTGTAGAAGTTTCCATCAGTATGACGAATTGCAGAATAGCGTTCGCCTTGGTTGATAAATTCAGCGGCAATTATTTTGCCGTCGCCTATGTACTCGCCATCAACATAATGCGCTTCGTAAATAAGACCAAACTGGTCGCCTTTACGAATGTCGTTTGCAAAGTCAACATCCCAACCAAAGATGTCAGCAAAATTCATTATTTGGCGTTCACTTAACCCTGCGGCGATACCTGAGGTCCAAAAGCTATTGCTGATTTCGCCACCGGCTGACTTACTCAAGGTTTCGATTTCTTTACTATCGATTGCTGTGTCGTAGTTACCTTCATCATTTAAAGTAACGTACAGAGTATCTGTTTTTGAAATTACATAACGAAGCTGTGCGAGAGAACCGTCATCAGCTGTAGCAAAACTCAAAATTTCACCGGGGTGAATTTTGGTTAATTTACGCGTTTCAGCATTTGTGTTGATTAGTTTATGTAATGTTTGCGCCGAAAAGCCCGCGCGTTTGAAAATAAGTGCTAGATTATCGCCGTTACGTACTTGATGATCGACAAGGTCGTATTCTGGTAATTTAGCAGCTGCTTGCTCTGAATTTAGTTCAGTTAGTTTTTCGTTATCATCAACTTTAACTTGTAATTCGTAGCGTTTGCCAATTTCAAGTGCGTCGGCACTGTTATCCTTTGAAGCGGTGGCTTTTTCTGACGGTAATAATGCTAAGCCGATAATAGCAGAAACCAAACCGAGAATAAGCAGTTTGTGTTTTTTGGGGAGTTTATGCACTACGTGAACCATAACGTGCCTTTTTCTGCTGTCAAGAAAATTAATTACTAATATTGCAGGATATACCTAAAATAGAGCAAATACCAGTGTTTTGTAGATTTAAACTAGCGCTATTTTACGCTAGAATTGCTCAGCGTGTTAATCTTTTTTGGTTAAATTTGCAGCATATGTCTGATGTTAAGCTAAATATGCATTAGTTAACTAAAGTACCTTCATAAAAATGCAATAACGCGGTATAAAGAACAATCACGCGCGCTGCTCCACTAGGCTGATGCTTAAAATACTTAAGTTGGCTTGCTCTTGGTGCAGTTTTTCTGGAGCTAACTTGCTAAATTTAATCATTTTTAGCTCTATTTTTAACCCTGATAGGCCACCACGCCCGGTAAGCTGAATTTTTGGAGTAATACACAGTGGATTTACAAACCGCTCTAGCTGAGATAAAACGCGGTGCAGAAGAGATATTAATTGAAGACGAACTAGTTGAAAAACTAAAGTCTGGTAAAAAGCTTAAAATTAAAGCGGGTTTCGATCCAACGGCGCCTGATCTGCATTTAGGTCATACGGTTTTAATTAATAAAATGAAAACCTTTCAAGACTTAGGTCATGAGGTTATTTTCCTTATTGGTGACTTTACCGGCATGATCGGCGACCCAACGGGTAAAAATGTGACGCGTAAGCCGTTAACTCGTGAAGATGTACTTGCTAATGCAGAAACATATAAAGAGCAAGTATTTAAGATTCTAGATCCTGCAAAAACAACTGTTGCATTTAATTCTACTTGGATGGAAAACTTAGGTGCAGCAGGTATGATCAAACTGGCTGCGCGTCAAACAGTAGCACGTATGCTAGAACGTGATGACTTCAAAAAGCGTTATGCCGGTGGTCAATCAATTGCTATCCACGAATTTTTATACCCACTGGTACAAGGGTGGGATTCAGTTGCATTAGAAGCAGATGTTGAGCTTGGTGGTACAGATCAACGTTTCAACCTACTAATGGGCCGAGAGCTACAAAAAGATGAAGGTCAAAAACCGCAAACAGTGTTAATGATGCCACTGCTTGAAGGTACTGACGGCGTTCAGAAAATGTCTAAGTCATTAGGTAACTACATTGGTATTACTGATGAGCCTAATGATATGTTTGGTAAAGTGATGTCTATTAGTGATGAGCTAATGTGGCGCTACTATGACTTATTAAGTGCATTATCTATCGAAGAAATTGCAGCTCTTAAACAGCGTGTTGCTGACGGTGCAAACCCGCGCGACATTAAGATTGAGCTTGCGAAAGAAATGATTGCACGTTTCCACAGTAAAGAAGCGGCAGAAGGTGCTCATCAAGATTTTATTAAGCGTTTCCAAAAAAATGCTTTACCCGATGAGATCCCAGAAGTAACAGTAACGATTGCTGAAGACACTGTATTTATCACTAATCTACTAAAAGAAGCTAATCTTGTTGCAAGTACGTCTGAAGCTATGCGTATGATCAAACAAGGTGCTGTAAAAATAAATGGTGAAGAAAAAGTAACAGATACTAAGCTTGAAGTTGCTAAAGGCAGTACTGAAATTTACCAAGTAGGTAAACGTAAGTTTGCTAAAATCACCGTCGCTTAAGCGTTAATTAGGCGTATTATAAAAACCAGCCTCGGCTGGTTTTTTTGTATTTGTTAAGCAAAGGCCAGAAATGTGATTATCTCAATACAGATGATAAATAGTAGCCAAAATGCTTTAGCCTGATTTAGTCGGCTTATCAGAATAGGAATGTCATCTGCACAGGGTAATCGCTCCGTACCCACACGCATTTTGTTAAAGCGCACACCTTTGTATAAAGCAGGCCCCCCTAGTTGCACACCCAGTGATGCCGCACTTACGCTAAGTAGCCAGCCAGTATTGGTTTGGTAAAAATGGCGTCCATAATGTTTAATGTAATGCAGGCTTTGTTTACTCGCATTTGTTGCTGCAAGTGTCATGGCAAGAAGTCGAATAGGTATCCATTCAAGTACAAATAACAGCTTAGCAATAGGTATTAAAAAAGGGCTGTTAGGTAATTGTTTTTCGCGCCATGCTTGGTGAATAAGGGTTAATAAACGGTAAGTCAGGCATATTATTGCGCCGCCGACCAAGTAAAAAAAGATTACGGCAAAATACTGCCGTGCGCTTTGTAGCAGTAAAGACTCCATACATGCTTTGCAAATCCCTGGGGCTGATAGACGAGATACATCTCGTGCAACTAAACCCGCGAGTAATTCTCTGGCAGCCGCTTTCTGATTTTTTTTAACTAAGCGCGCAATTCGAAGTGTCTTCTTTTCTTGTCCACGGCTATTGAGTAATAGGTAAAGAATTAGCCCGTTGAGCAGCTCAGGATAAAAGGCAAACTCTAAAAATAGCATGACCAGTACTACAATCAGCAAAGTTGTAAGCGTAAATGCAAGTATTGACGATAAATACTGATAGCTTCTTGGATTATGTTGATCGTAAAGGCGATCGCCAAGTGAAGAAAAAATAACACTCAGTAGTGTATTGGGGTGATACCAGCTTACTAAAGGGAAAAAGCGCTCAGCAAGGAGCGCTATAAAAAATACAATAATGTCCAAATGGGTTTGAACAAAACTTGCAATCACCTTATAAACTCACCGACGTCAGTTTTTCTAGTAGAGCAACAACCATTTTAGATGAATTAATAGAGGCTGTTTCGATGTACTCTTCAAATGATTGTGGAGACTCTTTACCAGCAATATCAGACATAGAGCGGATAACCACAAAAGGAGTGTCTAGTGAGTGACAGGCTTGAGCAATTGCTGCGCCTTCCATTTCTACTGCAAGCATGGTTGGGAAGTCTGCACGTGCTTTATCGATTCGCACCGGATCACACATAAATGAATCGCCTGTGCAAATTAGACCAATCATGGTTTTTACATCGCTGATTTGGCTTACGCTTTGCTCAGCAGCTTCAATTAATTTAGGATGTGCAGCAAAACCTGCTGGCATTTGTGGTACTTGGCCAATTTCGTAACCAAAGGCTGTTACATCAACATCGTGGTGACGAACTTCAGATGAAATAACGACATCACCCACGTTAAGAGAAGCCTCAAAGCCGCCAGCTGAACCTGTGTTAATCACACAATCTGGAGTGAAGTTGTCAATTAAAAGCGTAGTAGCAACTGCAGAAGCAACCTTACCAATGCCTGATTGTACAAGTGTTACAGTATGACCTGCTAACTCACCTGTATAAAATGTGAATCCAGCTTTTGTCATTACACTTGGGTTAACCATGGTTTCGCGTAAAATTTTTACTTCTGGCTCCATCGCGCCAATAATACCAACATGCATAATATTTGTTTCCTTAGATTGAATAGGGTGATTATATACCCAACCTTAAGTAGTTACGAGAATTCAGCAAGTGTAAAAACAAAAAAGCAGACTTAAAGTCTGCTTTTGCCAAAATTATGACACCTTATATTTCTGCCAAGGCTGTTGAGTGAGCTTTTGCCTGAGAAGGCGACAACACCGCCGGTTTTGTTACGCGGTTGCGAGTTGGTCTTAGTGGCGCTGCGCTAGGTTTACCGAGTTTAAACATAATCGCATCACGCACTTCTTTAGGTTGGTAGCCCGCTTTTACTTTCATGCGGATATGTGGAATACCTGCTGCTTCAAGTGCACCACTTACAAACCAATCACGCTGCGCCTTGTGTCCATCCTTGTTCGTGTTATTCACAAGGTCAACTGCGGCAACAATGGTGAGCTTATCTTTATCAATTAAGACATAGTCTAATTGCTTGTTTTTGGCTTTAGTAATTGCAGCACGTTTAGCTTTAGGCGAAAGCCCTTGTTTGCAGTCAATTAAGTCGATGAGTTTAACACGACTTACGATCTTATATTGATCGCCTACTGCACGTTCAAGGAGGTTTAAAAACGCACTCTCTACTTGTGTAAATACACTTTGTTTACGAGTGAAAGGGTATGGGTTTCCGCCATCATCTGTATACTTTGACGCAACAACAGAAGCCCCTACGACTAAAACTAAAATTGATAATAAAGCGAATTCCATCTGGTAACTCCACAACAAATTGACACTGAATTGTATTAGCAATTTATGTGCCTAAGTTGTGAGGAGTTACTGAATTAAGCGGTATATCCGTTGGCAACACCTTTTACCGCAATGGCAACGGCGTCGTGCGCATGCAAAGATTCATAGTGATTGATTTGCAACCAATAATCAGCGTAGCTTTGTGCCTCAAGCAGGGCTTTAATTTTGCGGGCAGCGTCTTCACAAAACATCAGGTTTTGACCATTTAAGCGAGCAAATTCTTGCTCATCTTCACGTTTTACGGCTGCTTGTACTGGGGTTTTCAGTTCGCTTTCAATGGCATCTATTAAACCAACAACATCAAAGCTCTCAATGCTGTTATCAAGCTTCACCTTTACATTCGCAATCGAACGTTGTGAGTGTGGTGTTGCTACTATTCCCTCTGTGCTGCCAAGCCACTCATGGACAGCTTGTTTATCAAGTTGATTGTCAGTAAATTTTTCAGCAAAGGCATTTTGAATTAACTGACGAGCAAGTGCAGCAGAGCATGGACAAGTTGATGAGTAAGTAACATCAACCATTAATTCAAAGCTTAAGGTGCCTTGGTTTATTTTTGCTATAAGATGAATAGGGTAGTTTTTCCAGCCTACTTTACCACTTAACAGTGATTTACGACGCAGCGGCAGTTCAAACTTAAACTCAATTTGTGCACGGTCGCTCAAATCATCATGGCTAGTAATAAAAGCATCGAGTGCTTGTGCTAATGTCTGCGGGTTAACATGTTGCTCAGTCGATAAGGTATCAAGCGCCAAAAATAATCGCGACATATGGATGCCTTTGGCATCTTCTTTGTATAAGTTTACAAAAGCACGTGCCTTAGCAATCACATTTACAGGGGCAATATTGTGAGATTCAAAAATAAAAGGGAGCTCAATTTCACCCATGCCAACCCAGTCTAATTTACCAGTTTGTAAAGCAGGTGCTGTATCAGCAATGTCAGGCATTGTGGTTTGCATGGTTATACTCATTTCTTTGCAGTTATTAAAGCGCGGTAGTTTACATGAAAAAATATAAAAAATCGGCGTTGATGAAAAAATTCTGTGTTTATCGCACAATATGAATATTTCTAAAGGAATAGTGGTAAAATTAACTATGCTGTTTTTTTTCAATTATGTGCCTAAGCTTTATCTATGATTGATTCGTCTTTGAGTCCGTGGGCTCGCACACTCTCAAGCTTGATCTCCAAATATGGTGAGTTTAAAACTGCCGCAGTTTGTTATGCCTTATTGTTAGTCATGTCATTAATTCTGTCATGTATGTTTTATTATGTGGCTGTGGGCACAGTTACCTTGGTTGATGTTCTTGCGGTGATGTTTTTTACCGCAGTCGTATCGCCACTTTTAATTTCTGTATTATTAAACTCAATTCGTCAGTTAGAAGCCTCTTACAGTTATTTGGATAGTGCAACTAAGCAAGAAAAGCTGTTAAACCAAACACTAAAAGACAATATCAGTCGCTTAAATGAAGAGATTGATGAACGTAAAATGGCTTTTCATGCAAAGCACAGAGCAATTGAAGAGCTAAGGCGTGAAATCGCAGAACGTAAAAAAACACAGCAAGAGCTGGCACAGCAAGGGATGTTACTACGCTCAATCGTCGACTCCTCTCCCGATTTATTTTATTACCGCGACAACAATGGTGTTTTTGCAGGCTGTAATAAAATGTTTGAACAAGTTATAGGTAAAAGTAGTGAAGAGTTAATAGGGAAGAGCGTTGAAGAAATCTACCCTAGTGATTACCTTCCTGAAGTGCTGTGTACAGATAAAAAGGTAGCACAAACTCACCAAGCACTTACCTTGGATGTTGAATACCCTGTGGATGGTGAAAAACGCTGGTTTGAGATGCGTAAGTTACCGTTTATCAATGAAAAAGGGGAGTACATTGGTTTGCTCGCTTTCGGCCGTGATATTACTAGCCGTAAAGAGGCTGCTCAAGCACTTGAAGCGGCATATAAAGATAAAGGGAAATTTATTGCCACCTTAAGTCATGAGCTAAGAACTCCCTTAAACGGTATCGTTGGTTTAACCCGTATGTTACTTGATACTGAGCTCGATAAGCAGCAGCGTAGCTGGTGTAATACAGTTTTTTCTAGTGCCGAAACGCTTGGTAATATCTTTAATGATATTATTGACTTAGACAAAATTGATCGTGAGCAATTAGATATTGTCACGGATTCTGTGAATGTCGCTGACTTTATCAACGATGTAGTGAATTTTGCAGGCCTTATTGCTGAGCAAAAAGGGCTTGAGTTTAATATTAAACGTAAAGGCACGCTGGATGTTTATGCGTCGCTCGACCCAACTCGCTTACGCCAGGTTGTTTGGAATTTAATTAATAACGCTGTGAAGTTTACTCAGCAAGGTCATGTTGAGCTTGAGTGCCGCCGTGAAAACCGCCCTGATGGTCCGTGGCTTGTTATGCGAGTCACTGATACTGGGCAAGGGATCCCACGAGAGCAACTACACCGTATTTTTGATATGTATTATAAAGCACCAGATGTGAATGGTACCAATGCAATTGGCTCTGGCATTGGGCTAGCGGTAACGAAAGCACTTGTAACTGCAATGAAAGGCGAAATTCACGTGAGTAGTACAGAGGGCGAGGGAAGTGTATTTGTTGTGGAAATACCGCTTAAGCTTTGTATTGCACCGACAGAGAAAAGCTATGCTGTGCGTAGTTTAAATATTTTATTGGTTGAGGATGTTCCTCTTAATGCTGAAATTGCCACTAACTTACTTGAGCAACGAGGGCATGAGGTTATTTGGGCGGAAACCGGTGAAGATGCATTGTCGTTCGTTTATACCGAAGATGATTTAGATCTCGTATTACTTGATATGCAGTTACCAGACATTAATGGTGACGAAGTAGCTCGCCAAATCCGTGAGGATGAACATTTTGATGGCCTGCCTATAGTCGCGTTGACTGCAAACGTGCGTAGTGCTGAAGAAGAGCTTGCAGGTATTAACATTCAAGGGGCACTCGCTAAGCCTATCAACACCACTAAACTTGATAAAATGCTCGGTGAGCTATTTGATATTAAGCAGCAACAAAACTGTCAGCCTGAGCCAATCAAAGCCGCGACTAAAAAAGACTTATCGGGTATTCGCGTTGAGCTTCTCGATATAGAAACCATTGAGGACTTTGTTGGTTCAATGGGTTTAGTTATCTTTAATCGTAGCTGTGAGTTATTCAATAAGTTGAACCCGCAGTATCAAACAGAGCTTGCAGATGCTTTGGCATCAGATGATAGAGAAGAGTATAAGTCTGTTGCCCATAAACTAAAAGGTGCGGCTGGCTCTGTGGGCTTAAATGATGTGCAGTTACACGCGAAGAAGATGGAGCACGGCGCGCTTGAACAAAGTAGTGAAGAGTTACAACAGTGGCTGGATGTTTTAGCAGTTAAAATAAATGAAGGGCGTGACGCCCTCCAATCATTTTTACAACAGTTAGAAAGTTAATTCTAATTAGCTGTCGATTTTACCAATGAAGCGATAGCCTTCACCATGGATGGTGCTAATAAGCTCAGATGTGCTGTTATCGCTTTCAAAGTGTTTTCTGATACGACGAATAGTAACGTCTACAGTACGGTCATTAGCACGCAGCTCACGACCTGTCATGTGCTTAATAAGTTGCTCACGGCTGAAGATACGACCAGGAGAGTCAAGCATTAGACGCAGTGCACGGTATTCACCTTTAGGTAAACGTTTAGCATCACCACTTGGCGATGTTAAACAACGGCTGTTTTCATCAAGTTCCCAACCGTTAAATGTAATCACACCATTTGTTTCAAGGTTTGTTTCTTCACCACCAAGCGCTGTACGTGTAATAAGGTTACGCGCACGAATTGTTAATTCGCGTGGGTTGAATGGTTTTGTGATGTAATCATCAGCACCAATCTCAAGACCTAAGATGCGGTCAACGTCGTTGTCACGACCAGTTAAGAAAATTAGACCAACGTTGCGTTTTTGGCGTAGCTCACGTGCTAAAATTAGCCCGTTTTTACCTGGCAGATTGATGTCCATAACTACAAGGTTCACATCATCATTATTTGTAAGCTTGTCATGCATATCATCGCCATCAATGGCTTCAATAACTTTGTAACCTTCAGCTTCAAATAAACTAACGAGGTTTAGTCGAGTTACGTCTTCATCCTCTACGATCAGAATGACTGGCGTTTGCATTGTATATTAACCTTTTCGGAAATTTTATTTACAAAAATTCGGTATTACCAAGCAAAACCGAATACTAGAGATTATAGGATTAGATCCAATTGTTAACAAGTAAAATCAATTTGGATAAAACTTAGCCATAGCTAACAATCGAGATTGCACTTTAAAGTTTTGCTGCAATACGTGCTGCTTATTGATATACAGTCGGATTTTATTTCCTTCTTGAACCAGAGAGGCTATACCGCCGTTTTCTAAAAAACTGATACTTTCACCTATGGTTAAAGTATCCAATGAAATTGTATCGGTCCAAAGTGGAAGTATATCATTTTCTAATGTTTCATCAACGTATGTGATATCACAAACCTGAGAAAGTTCAGAAATTTGCTGACTTTTTTTCACTAAAATAACCTTGATTGGTTTTTTGTTAATTTGCAGTTCATTTCTATCTTTTAGGAACGCACCTGGTCCGTACTCTAAGTCATAAAAACAAAATGAAATAGGGCGGGTTATGTCATCGTGGGTAAACTCGACAAACTTTGCAATCTGAAACAAAAAAGCAGATTTAACTTGATCTGGAGATTTAGCAAAAACCGACCACGATGAAAACAGCAGCAATATAAAAACAATACTTCTCATCGTATTCCACCTTCATTCATTGGTAAGGTGATAATGAAGTGTGCCCCATCTTGCGCTAACTCGTCATACACAATACTGCCACCAAGCGCTTGAGTGACTAAATTGTAAACTAAATGCATGCCTAACCCACTGCCACCTTCACCACGCTTAGTGGTAACAAATGGATCGAAAATACGTTTTTTTACTGACTTTTCAACACCGATACCATTATCAAAATAATGAATAGTGAAGTTTGATTCATTCTTTTGTACGTTAAAGGTGATTTCGTTGTCTTTATCATCATTAAATGCGTGAATCACAGAGTTACTTAGGAGTTGCTGTAAAACTTGCTGTAAGGGCCCTGATTTGGTTTCTATATTCAGGTCTTTGTCACAGTTTATTGTTATGTTAGGGTTGCGGTACTGTATTTCTGAACGCATAGAAAGCACCACATCACTTAATAAGTTATTAAGATTAACTTGTGAGGTACTCTCACTATCTTGATTCACTGCGACCTTTTTAAAGCTTGAAACAAGTTCTGCTGCTCGATTCAGGTTTCGATAAATGAGATCGAGGTTTTCAATGCCATCGTCAATAAAACGCTTTAAGTGAGTTGAGGTTAAGGTTTTTTGTTCAAACTGTGTACAAATTTCTGCAAGTTTATCGCGTAATAGGGTGGAACCGGTTATACCTAGTCCAATAGGGGTATTTACCTCATGGGCAACACCCGCAACCATTTGCCCAAGCGAAGCCATTTTTTCATTTTCAACAATTTGGTTTTGATACTGGTGCATTCTTTCTAGGGTATTAAGAAGCTCTTGATTTGCCTCGCGTAGGGCTATTGTTCGTTGGTTAACTTTTTCTTCGAGACTTTGGTTGAGCTGCTTTATTTCTTGTTTATCTTTTTCATGACGTTCAATTTGCTTTTGTGTGCGCGCAAGCATGATATTTAAGCTAGCAGCAAGTTGATTTATTTCATCGATATTTGTCTTTTTCGCCCGTGTTTCGTAATTATGGTTCTTTGACACATCTTGCAGTAACACACTGAGCTCATCGATTGGGTTAGCAATACGCCTTTGAATCTGGCGCGCGACAAAGTACACCAACACTAAGACAAAAAGTATCAGAAAAATATCAATAATGATTTTTCTGTTGATGTATTGGTTTAATCTGTCTAATCCACCTCGAACATACACGTAGCCTATGGTGTTGCCTTCGTAAACGATGGGAGTGATAAGCTCAATGACCTTATCTTTTATATGAGGCTCTAATAGTTCATTTATGCTGCTGACTTTAATGGGCACTGGCGGCGTTTTGCTGGCATTAAAGCTACTAAAGAAGACGGGCTCGTTAGATAACTCATCAATAGAGTAAATATGAATATTTTTGATTAATGGAACAGACTCAAATGACTTTAAGCGTTCAGTTTCTGTGTCATTATCGTCGAATAGCACAGTCACTTGGGCATTATAAGAGACAATCTTCGAGAGGATCGTTATTTTATCAATAATAAGGCTTTTTTGTTCTTTAACATCAAGATAAGTCGAAATTGAGATCGACAATGACAAGCATAATGCTGTGACTAACATAACGGCATTAGTCAATGCTTTACGAATACTTGTTTGTCTTTTGAATATTGACATATGCCTTATTAAGCCAATCTTTTTTATATTATTAGTAACTGTTTAGTCTAGCAAAGACAATAGAAAGTAACTAAATATTAGGAAAAATATTTAGTCACGGAATAGGCTATTAGGCATTTTTGCTACTTAGCAGAGTAAACGGCAAATTTGGTATTCTTAAAATCTGTGTTGAAACTAGCAAACTGCGCCTCGAGGATGGGCGGGTATTTTAAAAAGCTATTAGCAACAATCGTTAATGAACCTTGCTTGGTTAGGTGTTGTTTAGCATTAGCTAAAAATGCTTCGGCAATACTGTAATCTGTGGCGATACCTGTATGGAATGGCGGGTTGCTGATGATTAAATCAAATTTGCCACTAATATTTTCAAGGCCATCACTTAATAAAGCTTCACCTTTGAGGTTATTTAGCGCAAGCGTTTGCTCAGTGGCATAAGTTGCCAGCGCACTTACATCGCTACACACAAATTCAAGTTCAGGCTGCTTGAGTCCTAAGTAAGTTGCAATAACACCTGCACCACACGCAAAGTCGAGCACTTTACCCGTGTTAATATGAGGCGCATTATTAAGAAGTACTGCTGTACCCACATCAAGTGCACCGTGGTTAAATACCCCAGGCACGCTAATAGCTGTAAATTCTAGATCGTTTGTTTTGACTTGGAATTGTTTGTGATACCGGCTGATATCAAAGCTATTGTTTAGCGTAAGCTCAGAAAATAGATACAAAATGCAGTGT
Source organism: Pseudoalteromonas sp. 68 DY56-GL68 (assembly GCF_041414825.1). NCBI lineage: Bacteria > Pseudomonadati > Pseudomonadota > Gammaproteobacteria > Alteromonadales > Pseudoalteromonadaceae > Pseudoalteromonas > Pseudoalteromonas sp. 68 DY56-GL68. The sequence continues at coordinate 528,002 of NZ_JAOCZL010000018.1, read as the reverse complement.
TTGGCACTGTCGATTTTGTTACTAAAGCCAGAGTAGTCTTTTAGTTGCTTTTCTGCTGATTTAACGCCGCTTTTATTTTCACCTACCACAAACAGCTGGGCATCTTGGTGACATACAGCACGAATGTTATCAAGACACATTAGTGCTTCAGGCTTCGCCTTTGGATAATAGTAGATAACTAAATCATAGTTGCCATTGGGAATAGTGTGATCAACCACGGCATGTACACCGGCAATTTTGCTGGCATACATGGCATTAGCGTGATTATAACTGAACGCAGTAATTTTGGCGTCAGGGTTTAGCGCTGTAAGTTCGCGTAAAAAGCCATCTTGCTCGAAGTTAACCACTAAAATGGACTTTCCAACAAGCTCGTCTTCATTTCGAAGCAATAATAAACTTGGGTTGGTTAACTTGCTCATGCTGCTTTTACCTTATATTACTTTGTACGCTCAAACATTAGATCCCACACGCCGTGACCTAAACGGTGACCGCGTTGCTCAAATTTCGTCAATGGACGTGAATCTGGGCGAGGAACATAATCATTCGTGTCTGATTGGTTTTTGTAACCTTCAGCAAATTGCATTACTTCAAGCATATGTTCAGCATAGTTTTCCCAGTCAGTTGCCATGTGAAAAACACCACCAATTTTTAATTTGCTACGTAATTTTTGTGCAAATTCAGCCTGTACGATACGACGCTTGTGGTGACGTTTTTTGTGCCATGGATCAGGGAAGAATAACTGCAACTTAGCTAAGCTTTCATCAGCGATACAATCGGCCAATACTTCAACCGCATCGTGCTCGAATACGCGTAAATTAGTAACTCCGGCTTCGTCGGCATCCATTAAACAAGCGCCAACACCTGGACGGTGTACTTCAATACCGATGAAGTTAAGCTCTGGAGCGTTTTTAGCCATTTCAACCAGTGACTTACCCATACCAAAGCCGATTTCTAGCACGACGTCATTATCGTTATCAAATACATCTTTAAAATCGAGCATGCCATTTTTGTGCTCAAGGCCCATTGTTGGCCAACACTTTTCGATGGCGGCTGCTTGGCCTTTTGTTAGGCGACCTTCGCGCTTAACGAAACTACGAATTGTGCGGATATATTTACCCTCTTGCTTTGCTTGCTCGAGGTTTGGGTTACTTGAGTCACTCATATATTTTGGCCTGATAAAAACACTGACTATAGAAAAAGGTTGCGTATTATCCCTGACCTGCGCCTTGAGTACAAGCTTTTAGCTTGCTTGGCCTAACTAACTGCAATAGACTGAGCCGCAATGAGCTTCAGCAAGTAAAGATGTTATTTTGAATTTAAGCAATAAGGAGTCAACTTGGTTCGCGAGCCAAGTGGTTGACTGGTATCACCTTCACGGCCGTAAAACTCTTCCATGGCAGTTAAATAAAACCCCTTATAAAGTGTGGATCTCTGAGGTTATGCTTCAGCAAACCCAGGTCGTCACTGTCATTCCGTATTTTGAAAAGTTCATGCAGAGCTTTCCTGATATTATTGCGCTGGCCGATGCCGATGAAGATCAAGTGCTGCATCACTGGACCGGCCTTGGTTATTATGCTCGCGCACGTAACTTACATAAAACGGCAAAAATAGTCCGTGATAAATACCAAGGTGAGTTTCCAACCACGCTTGAAGAAGTGATGGATTTGCCTGGGATCGGTCGCTCAACAGCGGGGGCTATCTTATCGTTATCGCTTGGTCAGCATCACCCAATTTTGGACGGTAACGTTAAACGTGTACTCGCGCGCTTTTTTATGATCGAAGGCTGGTATGGGGTTAAAAAAGTTGAAAACCAACTGTGGTCATTATCATCACAATTAACGCCTAAAGAGTCGGTTACCGAGTTTAATCAAGCAATGATGGATTTAGGGGCAAGTCTGTGTTCACGTAGCAAGTTTGACTGTGAGCCTTGTCCTTTAAACAGTAAGTGCCTTGCTTTTAATGAAGGTAAAGTTAAAGAGTTTCCGCATTCAAAGCCTAAAAAGGCTGTACCGAAAAAGTCAAGTCATCAGCTTATTTTAGCCTGTGACGATAAAGTACTTATGGAAAAACGGCCTAACTCAGGAATTTGGGGAGGCTTATTTGGCTTTTTCGAGTTTAGTGAGTTAAGCGAGCTAGAAACATTTTTAGCCCAGCATGGTTTAACGGCTAATACACAGGAAATTGAAGCGTTTACTCATGTGTTTTCGCATTTTGAGCTGACCATTAATCCACATGTTTTATCATTGCCAAGCATTCCAGATCTTATTAATGAGCGTCAATTGGTTTGGTATCCGCTTGATGAGTCTGTTGAAGTCGGCCTTGCAGCCCCTACGAAAAAGCTGGTTAAACAATTACGCGCAATAGATTACAATAACATCACGCAATAAGAGTAGAGAGCAATTATGGCACGCACAGTATTTTGTCAAAAGTTACAAAAAGAAGCTGAAGGCTTAGGCTTCCAACTATATCCAGGTGAGCTTGGTGAAAAGATTTTCAACAACATCAGTAAAGAAGCGTGGGGCCAATGGCAACACAAACAAACGATGTTGATCAACGAAAAGCATCTAAACATGATGGACCCAGAACACCGCACTTTTTTAGAAGAGCAGATGGTTGGCTTTTTGTTTGAAGGTAAAGACGTTGAAATTGAAGGTTATCGTCCACCTGAAAAATAAGCACAGAAATTAAAAAGGGCCGATTGGCCCTTTTTAATTTTCACTTTCTTGGTCGGCTTTTTTGATTTGTTCTTTTAAGAACTGTGCTACTTTAGAGTACTCGATTTCGAACTCGTCGCGCAGCTCAATTAGATCGTCACTTGTTAGCTCTTCTTCTTTACAGCGTTGTTCAAATGCTGCTGCAAGTTCGGCAATTTTCATTGCCCCAATTGTTTTGGAAATTGACTTTAATTGATGGCATGACGAAATGATGGTTTCTAAATCATGATCGATCACCCCTGTATTTACCTCTTTAGTTAGTTGATTACTTTGTTCAAGGTACATTTTAAAGAAACGCAGTTTTTTAGCTTCATCGTTATTTATGTATTTACCAAGCATGCTCATATCAATTGGCATGGCAGGTTGTTTTATTTCAAGAGGAGTACGCTCTGGGTCGACTTTATGCGACCACTTTAGCAATGTTGCCTCAAGTACGTTGAGTTCGACAGGTTTTGTAATGTAGTCGTTCATGCCAATACTTAAACAACGCTCTTTTTCCCCTTTCAGTGCATTAGCGGTAATAGCAACAATATAGGGTTGGGCGTTGATGTCAGGAAGCAAAGAGGCTTCGCTGCGAATTTTTTCAACCATGTCATAGCCTGACATTTTTGGCATGTGTAAGTCGGTCAAAATGATCGAGTAGTGGTTTTCACGCCACATTTCTAATCCTTGCTCACCGTTTTCAGCCAACTCGACACCATAACCTAATAAATGTAATTGATCTGTCAGCACTTGCTGATTCAGAACATTGTCTTCAACCAAAAGGATTAATTTATTTTCTTCACGGGCTTGATCCACGCTCAAATAGTTATTGAGTGTTTTTGCAGAGGAAATTTGTTTTGGCTGATGAAGGCCTGCAGCAACTAATAACGACACCATAAAGTTAGACTTACATAGTGGTGCTGCATTTAAATAAAAAATATTTTTATGATTAACTGTGGCTTCATCTAGCTTACTTAATACAATCACTTGTTGATGGTTGTCTTCTAAGGTGTAAAGCAAACGGCGTAGTATGTAGTTAATATCCTCCATGCTTTCGATGCCATCGAGAATCCAAATTATGTCTTTTTTATCTTGCTCTGCTTCTATTTTTTCATTGCTATTGGCAATGATTGTCGTAGCGCCCATAAATGAAAGATAACGAGTTAACAAGCTTTGTCTGCTTTCGTGCTGAGTTACAACAACCACTCGTTGGTTTTTCATCACCTGTTTGTGAGCAAAGTTAACTTTTCCTTGCGTGCTAAACGGCAGCTCAACGATAAATTCACTACCGATCCCCAAATCACTGTTTACAGTAATCGTACCTAGCATCAACTCGGTAAGGCTCTTACAGATCGAAAGCCCAAGACCTGTGCCTCCATACTCGCGCGTAATAGAGCTTTCGGCTTGAATAAATGGGTTAAATATTTCACGAAGCTGTGTCTTGGTCATGCCTTTACCGTTGTCGGAAACGCTAAAACGCAAGGTGTAATGATCGGTTGTGTTTTGCGTGACTTCGACAGATATTTTTACATGACCTTTTCGGTTATCGTCTGTGGTTGTAAATTTAATCGCGTTACTACATAGGTTATAAAGCACTTGGCGTACGCGCACTGTATCGCCAATTAAGTTAGTCGGAATATCGGGTGCTATGGCAAGTTCCAGATCTAAGTTACGCTTTTTAGCGACAGAAGACAGCACACGGGCTACTTCTTCGATAGTATCTGAGACCGAAAAAGGGATGTTATCGATATTGAGTTTTCCTGCTTCGATTTTAGAGAAGTCGAGAATGTCATCTAAAATGCCAAGCAATGAAAAGGCAGAATCACGAATTATTGTACTAAGTCTATGTTGTGCACCATCGAGCTCTGTTTGCCGCAGCAAATCAATAGTCCCAATCACCCCATTCATTGGTGTTCTTATTTCGTGACTCATCGTTGCTAAGAAGGTTGTTTTAGTTTCGTTGGCTTGCTCTGCTTTTAATGTTGCTTGTTCAAGTGCCAGTGTTCTGTTTTGTACTTCAGTTTCAAGGCTACTTTGTAGTTTTTGTAGATCTTGTTGTGCTGCTTTATTTTCAGTAATTGCAGACTGAACTTTACTAAGTAAATGGTTAATGTTTTTAGCTACAATATCTAAACCAAAGTCAAGGGTTTCAGTAACATGAGTGTGGTAATTTTGGTTTTCTGTAATAGCTAATAGTTCATCGCTAAGTAGTTCACTACTTTTCATAAAACGTTTATTAATATACACATTTAATAATACAGACAGAAAAATAAGTGCAATCAGAGCGACAGCAGCTAATACATATGACATTACAGCTGATTCAACAATTGGCTGTTCTTGTGAATGCTGTTTTACGATTAACTCGCCAACGGGTTGGTCGTTAAATTCAAGCACTTTGTGAATTATGCTGGCTTGTTCTAATTGCTGATTTACTTTCGTTACAGCGATGAGTTCTTCTTTATTGTTTGCAAATACCAAAGACACATCACCATTCACCTCGTACCTATATAAGTAGTAATCAAACCCAGCATTGAGTAAAAGGCTAAGCTCCAGTACTTCTTTGACCTTATCTTGGCCCGGCATTGTGAGTGCACTTACTAAGGGTGGTGATAATTGTTCCACTACTTGCACAGCATTTAGGCTAGGGTATGTGACTTGAGTTTTAGAATCCTTTGTTGGGTAAAAAGAGTAAGCTACAACCGCAAAAAGTGTAATAACAAGGTTTGTTATAATAAATAACGGTAATAGCCCTTTTACAGGAGATGTTGATTTACTCGACATGGCTTTTATCCAACAATTTTACAGCAGTAAGAAGTAGTTACTTGATTGATTAACACAATCCTACCATCAACGAAGAAAAATTCACCACGTTTTTACTTAACCAAAGTAATAATCGTTGTAGGGAACTATTAGAATAGGAATTTTTGCTGCATAAGTAACCGTAAAAGTACGAAAAATAGCAATCTTGATTGAAAACTGTTCAAACAGTCAGAATCCTTAAAAAAAAGTTGACTTGAGAGGGCAAAACCCGTTTAATACGCCGCACGCCCAGACAGCGACAACTAGATTTGTTGCTTAAAAGTGCGTGTAAAAGTTAGTGCCCAGATAGCTCAGTCGGTAGAGCCATTTGGAATTGCATTGAAAATCCTCTTTGGATGTTCAGCACAAAAACCGAATATTGCCCAGATAGCTCAGTCGGTAGAGCCATCAGGAGTTGCATTGAAAATCCTCTTTGGATGTTCAGCACAAAAACCGAATATTGCCCAGATAGCTCAGTCGGTAGAGCAGAGGATTGAAAATCCTCGTGTCGGTGGTTCGATTCCGCCTCTGGGCACCATTATTTAATATATTGGTGTTGTATCTAATAGTGAGAACATCAGTATTGTGCAAAGCACACAAATTTAGTGTGCCGACTTAGCTCAGTTGGTAGAGCAACTGACTTGTAA